>CAZUWX010000006.1:0-36950 GCA_964624205.1 uncultured Chitinophagaceae bacterium | reverse complement strand
ATTTTCGTCCGCAATCGAAGTCGAGTTCAATCGAAAATACGCCGTGGCGGTAGGCGCCTCAGCCGATTGATGCGTATTCTCTGTTTTTATCCCGCGCGCGGCAAAAACCACTGTGACCAGCGCGATCAGCGCCAATAGGGGCGCCACCTTTTTGTGTATGTTTTTCATGTTTTTTAATTTGAATGGTAAAAAAAAAACGGCTTTATGCTTTTACGGCAAGGGCAGCCGGAGGCCCGCAATTGATCCAGCCTGTGTCCATGGATATAATCTCCCTTTGTGCTTCGGCTTTACTGCAGCCCCTTCTGTCTGCATTCCGCCCGCGGAGCGGCGCAGTCAGGCATGCGCATGTCAGGATGCTGCCTGCCAAAATCTATTCCTATCCCCGATCCAGCATGGTACCCATCCGCCGGTACCGGGCGGAGCTCCTGCTTCCGGAAGGCAGGTGCCGGGTTGCAACAAGACAGCCACTCGGGGTAAACGGTATTAAATTTAGACCCCGGTTTTCTGAAAAAAGAACCATTTGCTGAGAAAAGGAGATCATTGATCAATTGCTAAAAAATGGCGACCGGCGATTAGGCATGCAGCAACCGGTATTTTTTTGGCGTCAGCCCGTAATAGTTATGAAAGGCACGCGTAAAATGGGTGCGTTCACTGTATCCCAGCAGGGCGGATATATCGGCCATCGGTATATACGGTCTTTTGATCAGCAGCTCTGCCGCTCGTTCCATACGAACACGCAAAACAAATTTTTTCCAGGTGGCATGATACCCCTGCTGCATCATTATACGAAAGTGGAATTCCGACAACTGCATTCCGCGCAATACATGGCGGATATCGAGCGGATAAAATCCCTGGCTGCGATCGTCGGCAAGATGCAGCAATACATAGTTCTTGAGACCGTTCAGCCCCAGTTCCCCAGCCTCGCGGCCGTGCCTTCGGTAGAGAACGCTATCTTCCATATACTGATTAAGCAGCGCCCCGATCTGTTCTTCCCGTATAATCCGCGCATCCGCGTTGCCTGGTGAGCCGGAATGTTTATGAAAAAGTATTGTATCGATACGTTCCCGGATCGTCGAAGAAATATTCAGGACGCGCGGATTGTCTGCCCGGTCGCGCAACAGTGCGGGAGCTCCCTCCGAATCCTGAGGGCCGCGCTCCGCCGGAATACCGGAAAAAAGATCTGGTGGCACAGCAAGATCAAACCAGGCAAACTTTCCCGGTGAAAAATCCACCTGCATGCGCCGGCCTGCCCCGAATGTTTGCATACCGTAGCTACGCGCCGCCACACGCAGTTTTCTATTATCCGTTTCATAAGACACACCACCCTGTAGCATATAACGGAGCACCACAAGCGGATCTTCGGTTACCTGTTGCAGAGAAACGTCTTTACTGATGCTAAAGAAATGATACCAAAAAACATGCTGCCGCCGCACTTGCACCTGCTGCGAGAAGATCGCACCAAAATCATACGTTCTGAAGCTGATCACAGCATCGGCCAATGCCAAGTGTTTAAACGGGGCGGGAAGTAATTGAACCTTATCGATCTTTTCCCTTACGGGGATGCCGGTCAGCGGCCGGAACTCAATTCCGGGATAGATAAGGGCTGGACCGGATGAATCTTTTTTTCCCATAGTCGAGGTTTTGGAGTTTCGAATAGCGGGAAGGGTCGGATTGCGTATCATAAGGGAGGAAGCATGCCGGAACGACCACTACCCTAAAAGTACAACGCCTGCAGACAAAAACCTCCCGTAGAAATACGGTAAATTGGCGGACAATGGAAAAAATCCTGCCGCTGCGGCCAAAAACCGCTCACCAAATACCAACCGATCCCGGCCCTGGGGCCCTCACCCCGTGAGCTTCTCTCGCCCGCAGGGGCGCTTGTAAAACAGGCAGGTGCAGGTAACATCCAGCGAAGAATAGGCTATCTTTAGCCTCCTAAAAAACTGATATGATTAAAAAATGCCACTTGGGATACCTGTCCGCCGCGCTGATCCTGCTTACCGCCTGCGGGGTGAACAGTAATAAGGCAGCGCGAAACAGCAACCAGACCAAGACCCCCAACATTATTTTTATCCTGGCGGACGACCTTGGCTACGGCGACGTACAAGCCTATAATCCGGAAGGCAAGATCCCAACCCCCTATCTCAACAGGCTGGCAGCCGAAGGCCTCAGGTTCACTAGTGCACATTCCAGTTCCGCCGTCTGCACCCCCTCGCGTTACAGTATCCTCACGGGACGATACCCGTGGAGAACCCATCTTCAGAACGGTGTGCTGTGGGGCTACTCCCCGCCCCTGGTAGATTCCAGCCAGCTTACGGTAGGCCGGCTCCTGCAGCAGCACGGCTACTATACAGGTTGTATCGGCAAATGGCACCTCGGCCTGAACTGGCCGTTGAAAGAAGGATTCGAAAAAGCAGAGAGCGGCTGGGAAATCGACTACGAGCAGCCGATAACAGGAGGGCCGGTGACCAGGGGATTCGACTATTTCTACGGCATCAGCGCATCGCTCGATATGCCCCCCTTTGTTTATATCGAAAATGACCGTACGGTTGGCATACCCACTGTAACCAAAAAATTTGTACGCGAAGGCGTAGCGGCGCAAGACTTTGAAGCAGTCGACGTGTTACCGGCTCTCACGCATAAAGCGAAACAATGGCTTACAGAAAGGTCGGGCAATCAACAACCCTTCTTCCTCTACTTTCCGCTCACCTCACCCCATACCCCCGTTGTGCCACACGATCAGTTTAAAGGCAAGAGCGGTCTGACCGAATATGGGGATTTTGTGATGGCCACAGATTGGGCAGTAGGCGAAGTGATGAAAACACTGGATTCATTAGGCATAGCAGACAATACCATACTATTTTTCGGCAGCGATAACGGTTTCGCCCCATACGTACTGAACAACTTCAACGTGGAAGCACTCGGTCATTTTCCCAGCTATAACCTCCGCGGCTATAAAGCAGATAGTTGGGAGGGCGGACACCGGATCCCCTTTATCGTCCGCTGGCCGGCAGGGATCAAAGCAGGGGGAACCTACACAGACCCCGTTTCCATGACCGATTTTATGGCAACCTGCGCAGACCTGTTGAATGTGGAACTACCTGCCAATGCAGCCGTGGACAGCTACAGCCTGCTGCCCGCACTGGAGCAACCCGGCACAAAAGCAGGTCGTCCCGCTGTTGTGTACGCATCTATAGATGGTAACTTTTCGATCCAGGAAGGCAAATGGAAACTGATACTGGCTCCCGGCTCCGGCGGCTGGGCTGCACCGAGGAATAAAAAAGCCTATAAAGATGGATTGCCGCTGGTGCAACTGTATGATATGGAAGCCGATGTCTCCGAAAAACAAAACCTGGAAGCGGCACATCCCGATATCGTTCAACACCTGACCACCCTGCTTGAGCAGTGGGTGGCTAACGGTCGCAGTACACCCGGCCAGCCCCAGCAGAATGATGTGGAGGTGGACATCTGGAAAAAGAATTATCTCGAAAAATAATGCTGAACGTTTTGCCTATTCGGAAATAATCACCATCTCCGGCAGCTCATCATGCGACACAGCAGTATTTTTTTGTATCTTAAAACATTTTTTCAGGCCCCGGCCCATTTTATCCGGGACCTCAAATGCCTGCTATTTTGAATTAAAAACTATTCAACATGACACAAAGAAGAGATTTCATTAAAAAGAGCCTGATGGGTGCCGCCGGGGTAGCAATTGGGGGGATGGGCTTCAGCTCAAGATCCTATGCATCCATCCTGGGAGCCAACGAACGCATCAATATAGCCGTGATCGGGATCCGGGGACGCGGCAAAGACCATATCAGCAGTTGGTGCGGAATGAAGGACGTCGTGTTGAAAACGCTCTGTGACGTGGATGAAAATGAATGGGCAGAAGGAATCAAAGCGGTGACGAACAAAACCGGAAAAAAGCCTGTAACAGCATGGGACATGCGCAAAGTGTTTGATGACAAGGATATTCACGCCGTGTCTTTCGCCACCCCTAACCACTGGCACGCACTGGGTTCTATCTGGGCCTGCCAGGCAGGCAAACACGTGTACGTGGAAAAGCCCTGCAGCCATAACGTGTGGGAAGGCCGGCAGATGATCAGGGCTGCACGTAAATACAACCGGATCGTGCAGGTAGGATTTCAGAACAGGTCCATTCCCAACGTGATGGCTGCAATGAAGTTCCTGCACGACGGAGGCATAGGAAAAGTGTATATGGCACGCGGGCTATGCGTTAAACCCCGCGAACCGTTCGGAATTGCCAAAGACAGCCAGCCACCTGCAGGCTTCCACTATGATAACTGGCTCGGGCCCGCCTCCTACCGGCCATACAACGAAAAACGGAGTCACTATAACTGGCACTGGTTCTGGGATACAGGCAACGGCGACACGGGTAATCAGGGTCCGCACCAGTTCGATATCGCCCGCTGGGGACTTAACAAGAACGAGCACCCGGTGTCGGTTTTCTCTACCGGCGGCATCTACGGGTGGACGCCAGACGTCTGCGCCCAGGAGACCCCTGACACCCAAACCTCGCTGATCAAATACAAAGACGGCTCGGTACTCCAGTTTGAAACCAGAGGCCATTATTCCAATGATGAGTCGAGCCTGGGCATCCGCATCGGGAACATCTTCTACGGCACCGAAGGTTATCTGGAGCTGAACGGGAGCACCTGGAAGGCCTTCCGGAAGCGCGAAAAAGAACCTTTCGCAAGCAATGAGTCTGCCGCCCAGCAACCTGCCGACCCCAGTTTCCGCGCCGCCCCCGGAGGCGAAGGACATTATGGAAACTTTATACATGCCCTACGTACAAAGGATGCTGGCGTCCTGACCTGCGATATTCACGAAGGATTCTATTCCACCGCGCTCCCGCTGCTGGCAAATATTTCCTACCGCCTGAAAAGGGAGCTGCAGTTCATGGGAGGTGACTTCGACACCGAAAGATTTGTGAATGACACGGAAGCAAACATACTGTTGACAAGGAACTATCGCCGGCCTTATATCGTGCCCAATGAGGTATGATATAAGCTGAAGTATAAACATGAAACAACATTAATAAATCTCTAATCTTCATTAAATCACAGTTGCATCATAACGTTGTCAAGATCATACACTACCATGCCATACCACTCAACTATCTTTAAGTGGCTGTTGCTCGCAGTGCTCGTTTCATGCGGACCCTCGCAGCAGATGCAGCAGGCGGGATCAATTACACCCAGGGTGGATTTCATACGGCACAATGCAGACCGGAGGATCGATATCATGGCTGGTGGTCAGCTATTCACATCTTATCGCTGGCCAGCGGATGTCATGAAACCGGTGCTTTATCCGCTGCTCACGGCTAAGGGCACCGCCATCAGCCGTGGTTTTCCCATCGCCCCACGCCAGGGGGAGCGGGTGGATCATCCTCACCATGTAGGCCTGTGGTTCAACTACGGCAATATTGACGGCTACGACTTCTGGAACAATTCTCCTGCAATCCCCGAAGCCCAACGTAGTCAATCGTACGGACGCATCGTTCACGGCGGTGTGGATCGCCTCAGCCCCGGCGCTGGCGAGGGAACCATGCTGACACACGAAAGCTGGATCGGCCCCCATGGCAGGGAGATCATGAAGGAAAAGACGGAATATCATTTCATCGCGCGCGACAGCGTTCGAATCATCGACCGCATCACTACATTGACGGCCGGTGATTCCGTTGTCAGCTTCGGCGATTCCAAAGAAGGACTACTGGCGATACGGGTTGCCCGCCAACTGGAGTTACCGTCCCGGGAAGCCATCACCTTAACTGACGACCGCGGCATCCCCACCGAAGTCAAACAGCTATCGAACGAGGGGGTAAGCGGCAACTATCGCAGCAGTGAAGGAATCAGCGGTGAAGCGGTCTGGGGCACCCGGGCAAAATGGATGGAGCTTTCCAGCACCATCGGCAATGAAAAGATATCACTGGTGATCTGCGATCACCCGGATAACCTGAGCTATCCCACTTACTGGCATGCCCGGGGCTACGGTCTGTTTGCCGCAAATCCCCTGGGCGTGAAAGAATTCACCAACGGTAAAAAAACACTGAATTATCAACTGCCCGCCGGTCAATCGATTACTTTTAAATACCGGGTGATCATTCACTCCGGACCGGCGCTCAGTGATGAGGCGATTGAGGTATATGCGAAAACATTCGCCAGTAAATACGAGTAAGACAAATATGAAACGATCCCTGCCCCTGGCCGCGCTCATTTTCCTGTTTTGCGGCTTCAGCACGCCGAAACCGCGCATCCTGATCATCGGTGATTCCATCTCCATCGGATATTTTCCCTTTGTGCAGGAACACTTTAACAACAAAGCTATAGTAGTACATAACCCGGGGAATGCCCAGCACACCGGAACGGGACTTCAGAAAATACACGGTTGGCTCGAAAACGAAAAATGGGATGTCATACAGTTTAACTGGGGATTATGGGATATAGCCTACCGGGATCCGAGCTCAAAAAAACCGGGGCAACGAGACAAGGTGAATGGCAAGGTTACTTATACCCCTGAAGAGTATGCTAATAATCTGAACCTGCTGGTGGGCATACTGAAAAAAACAGGTGCAAAATTAGTTTTCGTAACCACTACTTATGTTCCGGAAGACGAGCCCGGCAGACAATCTCGTGATCCCCAACTATATAATGCCATTGCCAAAAAAATAATGAAGGACAATGGTATCCGGATAAATGATATTTTCGGAAAATCACGAAGGATCCATAAAAAAGAAGGTAAAGGAAACAAAGACGTGCATTATACAGAAGAGGGATATCGCATGTTGTCTGAGCCTATCTGCCAGACACTTGATAAGATCCTTCCGTAAACACCGTCTGTGCCAAATACTCGACTATGGTTGCAAAATTTGTATACAGTTTGCTCCTGCTCTTCACGGGTGTTCTTCTGAACGCCCAGCAGGGTACATCAGCCGGCAAAAAACTAAACGTGGTTTTTGTGCTGGCAGATGATGTGGGATGGAAGGATTTTGGCTGTTACGGAAGTGATTTCCACGAAACGCCGCATCTAGATGCGCTGGCGGCAGACGGCATGCGGTTTACACGAGCCTATGCCGCCAATCCGGTATGCAGCCCCTCGCGCGCTTCGATCATGACCGGCAAATACCCACACCGCGTAGGTATCACAGACTATATCAACATGCGAAGTGCCAACCAACCGGAAAACTGGACCCGCAACACTCCCCTGTTGCCGGCACCCTATCAGGAACAATTGGCACTGACTGAAACCACCCTCGCAGAAACGATGAAGTCTGCAGGCTATCTTACCTATTTTGCCGGCAAATGGCATCTCGGCGGCGAAACCCATTGGCCCGAACACCAGGGTTTCGATATCAACAAAGGCGGCTATACTGCTGGGCAGCCGGCGTCGTGGTTCGTGCCCTACAAAAATCCGCGGCTGCCTGACGGCCCCGAAGGAGAATACCTTCCCGAACGCCTGGCCAACGAAACGGCCCGGTTCATCCGGGAAAACAAGGACACCACTTTCTTTATCTATCATTCCCTCTACCTGGCCCACACGCCCTTGCGCGCCCGGATTGCCCTGATTGAGAAATACCAGCAGAAAGCAGAGCGGCTCGGACTAAAGGACGAATTCGGAAAGGAAGGCAACAACCAGGTGCGGCTGGTCCAGTCCAAGCCCGTTTATGCAGCTATGATAGAGGAACTGGACAATGTAATAGGAACCATCGTCCGCACTTTGAAAGAAGAGGGATTGTACGACCATACCTTGATTATCGTCACCTCAGACAACGGGGGACTGTCCACCGCGGAAGGCCATTCTACCAGCAACCTGCCGTTACGCGCGGGAAAAGGCTGGATGTACGAGGGCGGGATCAGGGAGCCCCTGATCATCCGCGTACCCGGCGTTACATCCCCCGGATCCACCAGCAGTGCATTGGTCAGTTCCCCGGATTTTTTCAGCACGATCCTTACACTCACGGGGCGCCCGGTGAAACGTTCCGCAGGGGTGGACGGTCAGGCGCTCGGCCCCATACTGAAAGGAGCCCGTCAACGGGAAAGAACCCTGTTCTGGCACTATCCCCACTACAGCAACCAGGGTGGGCCTCCCGCAAGTTGCATCATGAAGGGCAACTGGAAACTGATCAAGTGGTACGGCCTGAACGGCGATCAGTACGAATTATTCAATGTAAATGCTGATATATCTGAAAAGCAGGAGCTGGGCAACCGCCACCCGAAAAAACTGGCCCAGATGAAAAAAGAGTTGGAAAACTACCTAAAGAAAACGGGCGCCAGATTCCCTACACCTAACCCGGCTTATAAGGAGAACAAGTGAATCAGGCCCCTTTAATAGATATTGCAACCGGGCAGCCCCTCCAACACAGATACGTTGCACAATTCTCTCATATTTTAAATCACCACAACACGTGAAATCCTCAACCTCTCTGCTCATATTATTACTTGCGTTATTTGCAGGTTGTCGGGAAGGCGCCAAACAGGGAGACACCCAGTCATCAGGCGAAAGATTTCCTCCCACCATTCTGAAGCTGAACACCACCGACGATTTTACGTTTAGCGATCCGCAGCATACCAACTGGTCGATAGCCGGCGAAGTATATGCAAACAGAAATCAGGAAGGTCACATCGAATGGTCGCCCGGCTCCGGGATCCTGGTTAATCATCCCGATTCCGTCAACCACGCCGAGTTGCTAAGCCGCTTTGAGCACGGCGACCTCGATCTCGAACTTGATTTTATGATGGCCAAAAATTCCAATTCGGGCATCTACCTGCAGGGAAGATACGAACTGCAGTTGTTGGATAGCTGGCAGAAAGATCCGGTGGAATTCGGAGATAACGGTGGTATCTATGCGAGAATGGTTGATAACGTGCTGCAGGACGGTCATCCACCTCTTGCCAATGCCAGCAAAGCCCCGGGACTGTGGCAGCATCTTAAGATCCGTTTCCGCGCTCCCCGTTTCGATGCGGCCGGTAATAAAACCGAGAACGCCCGCTTTAAAGAAGTATACCTCAATGGTACCCTCGTGCAACAGGATGCGGAAATCGGCGGCCCTACCCGCTCCGCTGTCTTCAGCGACGAAAAGCCGACCGGGCCGGTGGTAATACAGGGCAGCCATGGTGCTGCAGCCTTCCGCAACATCAAATACAGGAGCTATGTCAGTGAAAGAATTGCCTTAGCGGATATGCAGGTGAAAGTTTACAAGAGCTTCTATCCAAATGTCGATACGCTGAAGAAACTTAGTCCGGACAGGGTGCTGGCGGTAGACACGCTCTCCCAGTTGTCTTACGAATCATCCGAACAGGCAGTACACACGGGTAAGATGATCGTACCCGTTGCGGGAGAGTATTCCTTCATGCTCCGTGGGGGTGGCCCCACCTGGCTAACGATCAACTCAGTCGCCTTTCTGAATAATGACACCACAGACAACTATAATAATATCAAGTACGGAACCATTCACCTGGAAGCCGGTGCGCATCCGTTCACACTGATCTATAATAAACGATACAACAGTATGGACCTGGGTTACGAATCGGCGCAAATACCTTTTACCTTCCTCACCACCGTGAATTCGGGGTGGGTAAGGCCGGCGACTAAACCCTATATCATTGAGGTGGGGAATGAGGCCATTGTGCAGCGGGGTTTTATGATGCACGATACGGCGAAACGAACGCACGCCATAGCGGTAGGCTTCCCGGGGGGTGTCAACTATGGCTACAGCCTCAGCAATTTCAGCCTGCTCAATGCATGGCACGGCAGCTTTGTGGACGCAGCAGAGATGTGGAGAGACAGGGGTGAACCACAGCTCGAACACCCGTTGGGAGCACTGATAGCCTTAACCGCAACGCCCACCTTACAGGCACCGGCAAAAGAAAAGGGCGGCTGGCGGCTGGCCGTGACTCCCGGCGACAGCACCTTCACGAGTAGCGGCTATTCTCTGACAAAAAATCAGGAGCCCGTCTTTTTTTATACTTTCAGAGGGACTGCAGTTCGTGATTATATTCATCCGGCAGCCGACAAACGATCGCTGACAAGAGAGCTCGAATTCAGCTTTTCCTCAGACGCAACCCCATTCCGTTGTGTAATAGCTGATGGTAGCAAGGTCAGGCAACTGGACGATGGCAGTTACGTCGTGAACGACTACGGGTATTACGTAGATGACATCAACTGCAACGGCTGCACGCCGGAAATCATAAAAACAGAAAACGGCTACGCCCTCGTGACAACAATTACTCCAACCGGTCAGGTGACTACCCTCCGGTATAATATCATCTGGTAAGAACTAGTTTAATACCTGTTAAATGACGCTCATGTATTGTTTTCGTAAAATCATAGTCGCCGCCCTCTCGCTGATCATCTTTGTTACTACGCTGCCCGCGCAGGAAGACCCGCTTTCCAAAAAAGAAAATCTTTATTACACGCTAACGGATGTGTATATCCCGGATAGTATCGTGCTTGAGGTCGGCGGTCTGGCCTTTAACGATAAGGGTCAACTGGCAGTCGCGACCCGGCAGGGAGAGATCTGGCTCATTGACGACCCTTATACTTCAAAGCGCCCGCGCTACACCCGTTTTGCACGAGGCCTGCATGAAGCACTGGGCCTCGCCTTTCATGAAGGCTCCTACTATACTGCACAGCGCGGGGAACTGACCAAAATAACCGACACCGACGGCGATGGAAGGGCTGATCTTTTCAATACCGTTTCCTCCTGGCCACTGACGGGAAACTATCACGAATACTCCTATGGCCCGCTCCTGCTGCCGAACGGACAAATGGCGGTCACCCTAAACCTTGCGTGGATCGGCGGAGGAATGCGTAGCGCGGCCAAATGGCGTGGCTGGACCCTCCTGATAGATCCTGACGGCCGGATCCATCCGTACGCCACGGGGATGCGATCTCCCGCCGGCTTTGGTTTAAATGCAGCGGGTGATCTTTTTTATGGTGAGAACCAGGGCGGATGGATCGGATCGGGTTGGATCACCCATATTGAAAAAGGTGATTTCACTGGTAACCCAGCCGGGCTGGTTTGGGCATCAGAGCCCGAGTCGCCTGTAACTCCACTGCCAGACGAATTATTTCCTGATTCGGTGGGGCTGATGTACGAATTTGCCAAAAAACACCCCGGGTTAAAACCTCCTTCCGTGTGGTTTCCTCAGGGGATCATGGGAATATCCACTTCTGGCATCCTGAATATTGATCCCGCCGGCTTCGGTCCTTTTAAAGATCAGTTGTTGGTGGGCGACCAGGGGCAAAGTAAGGTGATGCGCGTATTTCTGGAGAAGGTGAACGGAGAATACCAGGGTATCTGCTTTCCCTTACGCGAGGGATTTTCATCGGGGGTGCTACGAATGGCCTGGGGACGTGATGCCAGCCTTTTTGTAGGAATGACCAGCCGCGGGTGGGGCTCCACGGGTAAGTCGCCCTATGGGCTGCAAAAACTGACATGGACGGGCAAAACACCTTTCGAGATGAAAGCGGTCAGGGCTATTCCCGATGGCTTCGAGGTAGAATTTACAATGCCTGTAAACAAAACAATGGCTTCAAAAAACAGTGCATATAAAATAACCGGCTTCACCTATATATATCACAAACAATATGGTAGTCCCATCATCAATAAACAGAACTGCGAGATAGAAAAGGTAGAGATCTCGGCAGATGGTCTGAAGGCAAAGCTACATACCAAAGGGCTCAGAGAAGGATACATCCACGAGATAAGAATCCAGGATATCCGATCCGCTTCGGGTAGCCCGCTGCTGCATGATTTCGGATACTATACGCTCAATCATCTTCCTGCCGTGTCCAACGGAACAGCCATGAGCACAGCGCATCAGCAGCATGTTGCAGGAAACGGGGAACGTGTAACGGCATGCGGAGACGACCCTTCTAAAAATGTTTCCATTCAGCCTGCCGACTGGAAAAACGGCCCAGATATTACCATTAATATCGCCACACAGCCGAATCTGAAATACGACAGGCAGGAATTCACCGTGAAGGCCGGCAGCAGGGTTCAGCTCACTTTCAATAATACGGACGACATGCTGCACAACCTGCTCATCGTTAAACCCGGGAAATTAAAAGCCACCGGTGTGGCCGCCGCCCAGCTTGGCCTTGATGGATCCGAGCTCGGTTATATCCCGGCTTCGGATGACGTACTATTCAATACCTGCCTGCTGCAGCCCAATAGTTCCCAAAGCATTTATTTCACTGCTCCCGAAAAAGCGGGCGATTATCCGTATGTGTGCACCTATCCGGGGCACTACCTGAGCATGAACGGGGTGATGAAGGTGGAATGATCATTTTGCCTTCGCAATACCGATGGGATTTGTAAAGGTTCTGTAAGAATGACCGTCTACGGTTCTCTCCAGTTCTATGCGCACGTAGTTCTTTACTCCGGCAGTCTTTCTATAGTTCAGGGATAACCCGTTATGAACAATCCGGCCTAGCGGCCATGGCTGATTGCTTGTGGCATAATCGGCAATCGGCTCGAGTGATTCCGGAGAAGATATCCACCGAATACGATCATAATTTGACGCTTTGATAGTAATCGTACCGCTTTTTTCATCCACCGCTATTGATTCGATCAACGGAAATATATCAAAATCATCTTGCTGAAGGTTCACCTGGTGACTCGACTTACAAAAATAGAATTGCCCCTTCTCCATTGCAGCCCGCACAGCGGTCGTTGTCAATGAATCCAACAGGAATACAGTAAAAACATTTTTACTGCCTTCATGGTCACCCTCGCCGTTAGGTTGAAAAGTATGCATATCATCGTTGCCAAATCCCCAGATCGGCCTGTCGGGCATGAACCTCGCAAGTAACTGGTCCCACAGCCCCTCATCATATTTTTCCGTTTCCGAAGTATTGTTGGCAACTTCCATTCCTATCAAATAATCGGAGGCATGCATCTTAAACCGCTCTACATACCAATGTAGAGATTTGCGATCCCACCAGCTATGTTCGTTGCTGATGCCTGGATGATTAAGGATTGCCAATCCCCCCTTGCTACGGATATTCAGCAACTGGTCGTCTTCCCATATCTCGTTGCCGTCTTTATCGACAATGCCTCCATAGGGTGCTTTATCGCCCGTTCTCTCATACCATACGCCGTAGTCCGAAAAAAAGCTGTTGATATGATGCCGGAAGGTCAGTTCTCCCGCTTGAATGCCCACCATTCCCAGGTCTTCCGGGGCGGGCCCACCGTAAGCCTTCCAGGGCCAGGTGGTATTTGCCGGATAGTTCCGGGGCAAGGGGCCGATGGGATAAGGACTTGCATCTTCCACAGCCACGTGCCCCCAGGTAATTCTCGCATTGGGCCAGTTCCAATCGTGATCAGTCAAAGCAAGAATGGAATACCCTGCGTTATGATAAGCATGTATTACCGCATCGACCTTATGATAACCATCGCTTTGAAGCGTATGCGCGTGTAAGTTAGCCTTATAACGTCCGAACCGGCTCCAGTCAACATTTTTGTACGGATTGTTCAGGTTGATCGCCGCAGCCTGGTCAATAAACGAAACATCTTGTTGTAATGCACCAGCGTCCTCGCTCCCTGAACCCGGAAGACGCGTGTGCCGGTCAGCTTCACGCATCCCTGCAAACAGGAAAAATGAGATGACGGTGGAGAGTACTATTAAATACCGTAAATTTTTTCTCGCAGACTTCATAATATAACAGCATGGCATGAAGGAAAATCAGTTCAAGTACCGAAAATAATACAAACCCACCACTATTATCAAAAAAGAGGATGTCTCAAAAATGGGAGACATCCTCTTTTTTATTTGTGCGTCCGCTCATACGAGCGTATGCAATACAGTGACTATTTCTCCAGCGGATGCTGTTGTAACAGTTCTTCCGGTGAGTAGAACCCTGTTTTATCTTTGGTGGCCGCCCTTACCTGCGCTACTTTCTCTGCCATGATCGCGGGGGCGCTGTTCCCAAATGAATTTCTTACATAAGTGAGCACCGCGGCAATCTCATCGTCTTTCAACAGACCGCCGAAAGGAGTCATGGGCACTTGCCCCGGATATTTTTTACCGAGCACTTCGATAGGTCCCTGCATGCCGTTGAGCACAACTTTGATCAAACGGTCTTCATTACCCAGCACCCATTTGGTTCCTTTTAGCGGAGGGAATCCGGAGGCGTCCAGTCCTCTACCATCGGGCTGATGGCAGGTACTGCAGAATCCATCCCGTTCATATATCTCCTTGCCTTTGAGGAAAGCGGTTTCCTGTGCACCGGTGAGCGTCGTTTTCACGGGAGGTTCTTTTTTCTCGTCCAGCGCGTGGCCGTTGAGATGAGCCACCGCCGCATCGTATGCGTTCACCATCCAGTCGTCAAGCTGATGTTTTCCAGCCTCCTCAACTATAGGCAGCCCCACATCCTTTCCGAGCCAGGAAGCTGCTACGATGGCTTCCAGTCGTACACGACCGTGTTCGTCGTCAGCAGCTTTCATCAGCAGTGCAGTCTGATCGGCCACCTGGTGTTCGTTATAACGAAGTGCCCGTACGGCGGCTGCACGAGCCCGGTAGTCTTTTGCCTGAAGTAATTGACGGAGTAGATCCTGATCTATTCGGTCCAATCCCCAGCTTACCCACATTGCTTCCAACACGTGGTGTTCGTACCGGCTGTCGTTCTTATCGAGCTTAGACACCCAGGTCTTGATATGCTTGAGCACCTCGTCGGCATTGCGTCCCCTGAGTTCACTGCGGGTACGGGCGCGGGCGCGATACTCGGGCAGTTTGAGATTATCCAGCAGTTCATCGATCGTCGCACCGTCGATCTTTGCTGGCTTCAACAAAGGACGGGACGGATATGTGATGCGATAAATACGTCCATGAACGTGATCGCGCAGCGGATCGCGGGCATTGTGCTGCATATGGCCGATCAGCACATTGTGCCAGTCCACCACGTATAGCGATCCGTCGGGTGCAAATTCCATATCCACCGGCCGGAAATTAGGATCGTCGGAGCGGATAAGATCCTGGCGGTGACGACTCTTGTAGCCCGTACCATCGTCTTCCATCACGTGCTGCTTGGTACCCAGGAACCCGATCGTATTATTGATCAGCAGGTCGCCCTGCACGCTGTCAGGAAAATGGCGGCTGGAGACAAACTCCAGGCCGGAGGTGGGTCGTACACGGTGCTTGTCTTCTATCAGGTTGCGGGATTTAGGAGTGGCCACACCGTATCTTGGCTTCACTTCTCCCGGCATCATCCAACGCATATCGGGGCCGGAGGTCTCTGCAAAAAAATCTTCTCCCCATTCGTCGAACGCGATCCCCCAGGGGTTGGGAATGGCAAGCTGTGCCACCCTTTCCAGCTTGCGCCGTTGGGGTGTATAGCGGTAAAAGCCTCCGTTTGTACCCCGCACAGGGCCATAGGAGGTTTCCACGTCGGTATGCAGGAACACGCCCTCTCCCATATAAATGGCACCCGAGGGATCCATGGTATACGCGCTGTGCGCATGATGGGTATCGTGGTCGTCAAAGCCGCTCAGCACGATCTCCCGCTTGTCGGCCTTGTCGTCCCCGTCAGTATCGGTCAGCAGCACCATGTTGATGCCCTGGGAAAGGTATACTCCCTCCGGGGCAAATTCAAAACCGATGGGAAGATGCAGGCTGTCGGCAAAAGTTGTTTGTTTATCGGCTTTCCCGTCGCCATCGGTGTCTTCGAGAATGATCAGCTTGTCATTGGGCTTGGGATCTCCGGGCCTCCAGTGCGGATAGGTCGGCATTACGGCCACCCATAACCGCCCTTTATTATCGAACGACAATTGAACGGGGTTGGCAAGGTCTTTAAACTC
This sequence comes from uncultured Chitinophagaceae bacterium, assembly GCA_964624205.1. Taxonomy (GTDB): domain Bacteria; phylum Bacteroidota; class Bacteroidia; order Chitinophagales; family Chitinophagaceae; genus Flavitalea. The sequence goes on along the minus strand of CAZUWX010000006.1, from coordinate 21,130 downwards.
CACTTCGGAAGCAAAGAGTTCAACCTTATATCCTTCGGGCACATGGATCGTAGACAAGGCTTCCTCGCCATACAGATATCGCGGACTTCCTCTCTTAACCGTGTCATAATTTGTCTCCACCTCCGGAAGCGGCGAAGTCTTTTTATCAGCTTCCGCAAGATCCATCCATTCTCCCTTTGCGGCTTTCCAGATGGCCTGGTCGCGTAGCTCGGTCATTTCCCGGATCTTTTTCAACTCCGCCGGGTAGTTGTTGGGGCCGAAAGGATTGTAGCGGCGGCCATACACATGCACCCCATTGGGTATCTTATAGTCGTTATGCCACATCCAGTTCTTTTCCATCACGGCCGCATGTACCGCATCCCGGTGTGATTCGGCCCTGGACTTTGTTTTGCCGAACAGCTTGTCTGCCAGCAGGGGAGAAAACTTCGCATAGCCTTCATCGTTGAGCTGGGAGCCATCTATTGTCAGCGGTGTTTTGGAGTTGAACCATTTTTTTGTTGGCGTAAACACGTCTATAAAAAGTACGTTGTTCTGTGCCGCCACTTCCCGCATCCCTTCCGCGTACAGGGAAAGGTTCACATTCTCCTTTTTACCATCCGGCAGGTCGTATTTTCCGGACACGTTCTGGAATGCGATGGGAGAAACAATGGCGAGCTGCGGTGGCGAGCTTCCGTTATAATGTTGGTTTAAAGTATGTTTGATAAAGGCGTCCAGTTCAGCCTTGTAGTTTTCCAACCCGTCCGGCCCCTGGAAAGATTCGTTGAAGCCAAAAAACGCGACAACGACATCCGCTTTGTGACGCGTGAGCCATTCGTCGGGGGTTTCAAAAAAGCCCTGGCTACCTGAAGGCCGGGCGAGTTCGGTCTGGAACTGCTCTGCGCCGGGAAACGCCCAGGGTGTTTTGCGGCCCGGATGCGGCCTGAAGCCCGGTGTTTCACCGGGATCGCACATGTTGCGGATATACAGCAGGCTATCGGGATAGCGAAGCTGCAGTTCGGTTTCGAAATAACCGAATTCCATCATCCTTGAACCGAGATTATTACCGATCAGGATGATACGTGCGTCTTTCTTTAATTGGAGCACGTTATCGTCCCCACTGTTACAGGATGCGGCCAACAGAATAACCGCCGCAGCGACAAACGCGTTGCGTAACATCTTAAGATTTAATTTCATATAGCTTGTTGAGATAACAAAATTGCCGACTAAAGTACTACTAAATGAGGAAAAAGCTAACTCTTGGTTCAACTTTTACAAATTCCGTTTATATTCACGCTAAAATAATTAAAGCTATGAACAGCATGGTGCAGACTATGAGATGGTACGGCCCGAACGATCCCGTAAGCCTGAGCGATATCCGCCAGGCGGGCTGCTCGGGAGTAGTGACGGCACTTCACCACATTCCGATAGGAGAAGTATGGACCGTCGATGAGATCAATAAAAGAAAGGCAGAAGCTGCGGCGGGCGGACTGGACTGGGAGGTGATCGAAAGTCTTCCTATTCACGAGGATATTAAAACCCAAACCGGCAACTTCAAAACACATATCGCCAACTACCAGGAGAGTCTGCGCAATGTTGCGAAGTGCGGACTAAAAGTGGTCACGTATAATTTTATGCCCATCCTCGACTGGATGCGTACCGACCTTAGCTTCACGGTTGCGGACGGAAGCAAGGCGCTGCGTTTCGAAAAAGCGGCCTTCATTGCGTTTGATGTGCTTCTGCTGCAAAGGCCCGGCGCAGCAGAACAATACACATCAGAAGAGCTGGCCAATGCAGAGCGGCATCTGGCATCCATGACCGAAGAACAGAAAGATGACCTGTTCAAGACCACCTTGCAGGGTTTGCCCGGAAGCGACGAACGGTTCACCCAGGAAGAAATACTGGCTAACCTGAAGCGGTATGCCGCTATCGATGCAGCCAAATTAAAACAACACCTCTTCTATTTCCTGCAGCAGGTTGTGCCCGTGGCGGAAGAACACGGACTGAAGATGGCGATCCACCCCGACGATCCCCCCTTTCCTATCCTTGGGTTACCCAGGATCGTGAGCACCGAACAGGACGCAATGGAACTGATAGCCGCCGCACCCTCGCCCGCCAACGGCCTCTGTTTCTGCACCGGTTCTTACGGGGTGCGGGCCGACAACGATCTGCCGGGTATGGTAAGGAGGCTGGGCGACCACATCCATTTCCTGCATCTGCGCAGCACGCGCCGCGACGGCGCAGGCAATTTTTATGAAGCGGATCATCTGGACGGCGACGTGGACATGTATGCTGTGGTGCGGGAAATTGTGGAGCTGATGCAACGCCGGAAAGTTTCCATTCCCATGCGGCCCGATCACGGCCACCAGATGCTGGACGACCTCCACAAGAAAACCTACCCCGGTTATTCTGCAATCGGAAGACTGCGGGGGCTGGCCGAGTTGCGGGGGCTGGAGCTGGGGATCCGGAAAAGCCTGGCCCTTCCGGGATAGATCGATGATAAGTGCATCATCAGACCGGTATACGCATAATCTGCGAAAGAATAGTCTTGCCCTGCGGGAATAGGCCGGCAGCACGTCATCAGGCCGGGGCAGACGCAGTTTGAGAAGAATTAGCCGGGCTGCCGGAATAGATACTATCCCGCCTCTGCGATCCGTTCCCTGGCCCATTTGAGTGCAATATCCAGTTGCTGCTGCATCGAAAGATTTGAATTATCCAGCACCAGCGCATCTTCCGCCTGGCGAAGCGGGCTCGCCTCCCGGTGCGAATCGATATAGTCGCGCATTTCCAGGTTGGCTTTCACCTCCTCGACGGTCACATTCGGGTTCTTTTCAAAAAGTTCTTTAAACCTTCTCTCCACCCGCACGGCGTTATCCGCCGTCATAAATATTTTCAGCTCTGCCATGGGGAATACCACCGTCCCTATATCCCTGCCGTCCATCACGATGCCTTTGTCATCTCCCATGGCCTGCTGTTGAGCCACGGCAAATTCACGCACCTCCCGGATCGCCGCAACATCGCTCACTTTCTCCGCCACCACCAGATCGCGGATCAGGTACTCTACATTTTCTCCGTTCAGGCAGGTTTCGCTCTGTTGACTCCTGTCGTTATACACGAACCCAATAGATATATCCTGTAGTGCGCCTGCCACCGATACCGGATCGGTCCAATCGATATGATTACGTAAAAAGAACAGGGTAATGGCGCGATACATGGCGCCGCTATCGACATAAATATAGGCCAGCTCCTTTGCAAGCTGCTTCGCCAGGGTGCTTTTACCACAGGACGACCAGCCATCAATGGTGATAATGATCTTTTTTGCAGACGACATACCGCAAAAATGCATAAAAAAACCGGAAGTGATCAACTCCCGGTTTTACAAATATCTTCTTTTATATCGCTACGCTTCGGAAGGCTCCCTGGAGGGCTCCTTCAACGTGAAGAATATTTTATCCTTTTCAGGACTGAGGTCTGCGAGCATCGCATCTCCCTGTTTGATATTCATACTCAGGATCTCCTCTGCAAGCGGATCTTCCAGGTATTTCTGAATGGCCCTGTGCAGCGGACGGGCACCGAACTGAACATCGTATCCCTTCTCCGCAATAAAGCTTCTTGCCTCTTCCGAAAGCTCCAGTGTGAATCCTAAAGCACTCAACCTTTTCATCACATCCTTCATCAGGATATCGATGATCTGGAAGATATTTTCCTTGGTGAGGGAATTGAAGATGATCACGTCGTCGATACGGTTAAGGAACTCTGGAGAGAACGTTCTCTTGAGCGCCTTTTCAATCACCGCTTTGTTGTTCTCTTCACTGCTCTGCGATCTCGCATTGGTGGCAAAACCTACTCCTTCCCCGAAATCCTTCAACTGACGCACGCCTATATTGGAGGTCATAATGATGGTGGTGTTTTTGAAATCCACTTTCCGCCCGAGGCCATCAGTCAACTGGCCGTCGTCCAGCACCTGCAGCAGGATATTGTAAATATCCGGATGCGCTTTTTCGATCTCGTCCAACAGGATCACCGAATAGGGTTTTCTGCGAACGCGCTCGGTAAGCTGACCGCCCTCTTCATAACCCACGTATCCCGGAGGCGCACCGATAAGACGGCTCACCGTGAATTTCTCCATGTATTCACTCATATCGATACGGATCAGCGCATCCTCTGAATCGAACATATACCGGGCTAACGCTCGCGCCAGTTCCGTTTTCCCTACTCCTGTAGGGCCCAGGAATATAAACGTACCAATGGGTTTCTTGGGATCCTTCAGCCCTACCCTGTTCCGCTGGATCGCTTTCACCACCTTCTTCAGCGCCTCATCCTGGCCTACTACCATGCTACGCATTTCGTCCGACATCTTCCGCAGCTTATCACTTTCGGCCTGTACCATTCTCTTCACCGGAATACCGGTCATCATGCTCACCACTTCGGCGATTGCTTCTTCGTCTATCGGATAACGTTTGTGCTTGCTTTCTTCCTCCCAGAGATTCTTGGCCTTCTCGAGGTCTTCCTGTAGGCGCTTTTCCGTGTCGCGCAGAGAAGCCGCTTCCTCAAACTTCTGGCTCTTCACCACTTTGTTCTTCTCTACCTTGACGTCTTCTATCTTTTTCTCCAGATCGAGTATCTCCTTCGGAACATTGATGTTCTTCAGGTGCACCCTCGCCCCCACTTCGTCCAGCACGTCAATCGCCTTATCGGGCAGCAGACGGTCGGTGATATACCGGTCGCTCAGCTTCACACAGGCATCGATGGCTTCGTCGTTATAGGTGACGTTATGATAATCTTCGTATTTGGATTTAATATTGTTCAGGATCAGGATGGTTTCTTCCATGCTGGGCGGCTCTACTACTACTTTCTGGAAACGCCGGTCCAACGCCCCATCCTTCTCAATGTACATTCTGTATTCGTCCAGCGTAGAAGCGCCGATGCACTGAAGTTCGCCGCGCGCAAGGGCGGGCTTAAAGATATTGGAAGCATCCAGCGATCCGCTGGCGCCACCTGCACCCACGATGGTATGTATCTCGTCGATAAACAGGATCACGTCTCTGTTCTTCTCCAGCTCATTCATAATGGCTTTCATCCGCTCTTCGAACTGGCCGCGGTATTTGGTGCCTGCCACAAGCGCCGCAAGATCGAGCGAGATCACTCTTTTATCAAAGAGCACCCTCGACACTTTCCGCTGCACGATGCGCAGGGCTAGTCCTTCCACGATAGCCGTTTTACCTACCCCTGGTTCTCCTATCAGGATCGGATTATTCTTTTTCCTCCGGGAGAGTATCTGCGATACCCGCTCAATTTCACTTTCCCGCCCTACAATGGGATCGAGCGCCCCGCTTTCCGCGAGTCGCGTGATATCCCTTCCGAAATTATCGAGAACCGGCGTTTTGCTTTTGGCAGTGCCACTGGCGCGGGATTTCTGCTGCGAATATTTTTTCTCTTCATCAAAATCGTCGTCATTCTCCTCGGCATATTCACTGCGAACATCGTTGCTTTTTACCACGCCTAATTCGTTTCTGAATAAATCGTAGTCCACGTCAAACTGATTTAAAATTTGAGTAGCAATGTTTTCTTTATTCTTGAGAATGGAGAGCATCAGGTGCTCCGTTTCCACGGTGGGGCTTTTTAAGGCTTTTGCTTCCAGCACGGTGACTCTTATAACCTTTTCTGCCTGTTTGGTTAAGGGCAGACTGTTTATATTGGCAATGTTTTTACCGGTCTTGTCCTTTACGGCAAGTTCCACCTCCTTTCTAAGTTCATACAGATCTATATTGAAACTCTTGAGTATCCTTACGGCGGTGTTATCGCCTTCCCGGATCACCCCGAGCAGCAAATGTTCTGTACCGATAAAATCATTCCCCAACCGTAGTGCCTCCTCCCTGCTAAATGAAATGATCTCCTTTACCTGGGCTGAAAAATTATTATCCATTTTTCTAGTTTGTTGGGTTGATACAATAATAACAAATATTTTTGACTTCTATTGCCCTGATAACTAAACTACTGTTAACATTTTCAAGTATTTATCAAAGCAACTTATGAAGGTCAAAATTGATACCAGAGAAAAATTCCATGTCATTACGATCCTTGAGTCTTCTCTTCCTGCTAATATGACAGAAGAGATGGAAAAACTCGGCTCCCGGTTGCAAGACAATAACGTCAAAAACGTTATTATCAATATGAAAGACATCGAGAATCTGGATAAAGCTGCTGCCGAACAGTTGTTAGCAGCCCAGCAGGGCTTTTACGAACAAAACGCCTCCTTTGTGATCTGTGCAATGAGGGCCGAAATAAAACAATTCCTGGACAAGGCTGATCTACTCGACCTGCTGAATTACACACCTACCGAGAGCGAGGCCATGGATATCGTTCAAATGGAAGAGATCGAACGCGAGTTAGATAACCAAACACCATTGCCGTAATTGAAAAAATATGCCATCATAGTAGCCGCTGGAGAAGGCCGGCGTATGGGTAGTAACCTCCCCAAACAGTTCCTGGAACTGGAAGGCAAGCCACTGTTCTGTCATAGCCTGCTGACTTTTGCAGCGGTTTTTCCCGATATTCACCTCATCCTGGTGATGCATCCCGATCACCTCGGGGCGGCCCGCGAAGCACTCGGGCGTTTCTGCCCTTTTACCACAGCGCTTGTGCCGGGGGGCGCCACCCGGTTCGCTTCGGTAAAGCTGGGGCTGGACCTGGTGGAAAAAGATTCCATCGTTTTTGTGCACGATGGGGTACGGTGCCTGCTCAGCCAAAACCTGATCCGCAATTGTTATGCCGTTGCTCTTACAAAGGGTAATGCTGTTCCTGCGGTGACCGCCACCGACAGCGTAAGAATAATGACGGCCACGGGGAACGAATCGGTTGACCGGCAAGGCGTGCGACTGGTTCAGACTCCGCAGACCTTCCACTCCAACCTTCTCAAACAGGCATATGCCCTGGCCTCCGGGGAGGGGTTTACCGACGACGCGGCGGTGGCCGAACACGCCGGCATCCGGATACAGTTGGTGGAGGGAGAAGCTGCAAATATCAAGATCACCCGTCCGACCGATCTGGCCATAGCAGCCGCGATCCTGCAAAGCCGGCGTTCTTTTTCCGAAAGTCCGGAGCCCCCGGGAGGCAAGGCTGCTGAATAAACTTACCCTGTTTGGTACCGGAACTCATCCCGACCTGTTTCAACAGGGTTTATTGCACCTTGCCGCTGGTCAAGTCTTATACCCCTTTTCCCCGGAAAATAATACGAATGGTTTGGAGCATGATGGCAAAGTCGAGCCGCAGGGAAATACGTTCCAGGTACAGGAGGTCATATTTCATCCGCCGGATCATTGCCTGTACACTTGCGGCGTAGCCGAACCGGACCATGCCCAGTGAAGTAAGACCCGGCCGCACCTGCAGCAAGGGGGTAAAATCCTGCTGCAGCGCTCCGATCTGCCGGATATAGAACTCCCGCTCTGGACGGGGCCCTACAATACTCATTTCCCCCACCAGCACGTTCCAGAGCTGCGGCAGCTCATCCAGCTTCCATTTGCGCATAGTACGGCCCCAGCCGGTCACCCGCTCATCATTGTCAGCGGAGAGGCGCGGACCCTCCCGCTCGGCATCCTGGTACATGGAGCGAAACTTGTGGATATAGAACTTTTTGCCGTCGCGGCCCACCCGTTCCTGCAGGTACAGCACCGGGCCGGGTGAAGAAAACTTCACCCGCAAAGCCGTGTAGACGATCAGGGGAGAAAGCAGGAACAGGCCTGCGAGGGAAATGACAATGTCGACCAACCGTTTTACGAAGCTTAACCAGGGAGATATCAGGATCCTGTTAGTTGCTAAAGGCACTGCTACTGCTGTTTTGTATTTTCTGAAGGATCTGATGAGCCACGTCCATCGCCCGGTAGCCATCCATTTCGGAAACGACGGTCGGCGTATTCGTGAGGATGGCATCGCGGAACTTCTCCAGCTCCAGTTTAATAGCATTGATGGCGGGAGCGGGCGGGCTGGACACCGCAATGGTTTTAGTCTCGCCCGAGGGCGTGTCCAGATCAAAAGTAAATGCACCTAGGTCGTCCGGCGTCTCCAGCCGGATCACTTCCGCTTTTTTATCCAGAAAATCCACGCCTATGTAGGCATCCTTTTGAAAAAGCCGCATCTTCCGCATCTTTTTCATGGAGATCCGGCTCGAAGTGAGATTGGCCACGCAGCCATTGTTGAATTCCATGCGGACGTTCGCTATATCGGGCGTTTCGGTCATCACGGCCACCCCGTTGGCGGCAATTGATTTCACTTCGCTTTTTACAATGCTCAGAATGATGTCTATATCGTGGATCATCAGGTCGAGGATCACGCTCACTTCCGTTCCCCGGGGATTAAACTGGGCGAGCCGGTGCACCTCGATAAACATGGGGGAAAGATGCAGGCCTTCCAGCGCCAGAAAGGCAGGATTGAACCGCTCCACATGACCTACCTGCACCTTGATATTGGATTCGCGGGCCAGCTTCACCAGTTCCGCCGCCTCCGCCATGGTATGCGCGAGGGGTTTTTCCACAAACACGTGGCGCCCCTTGCGAATAGCCTTACGGCAGAGCTCAAAATGGGCTGTTGTAGGCGCTACAATATCGACGGCGTCCACAGCATCCATCAGCCGGTCGGCATCCAGGAACCTGGCCAATTGAAACTTTTCGCTCACCTGCTTGGCAGAAGTGTCTCCCGGGTCATAAAACCCCACCAACTCCACTCCTTCTATCTGCTGCCAGTTGTTGAGATGAAATTTACCAAGATGCCCGACACCGAAAACGCCAACTTTTAACATAAGTACGATCTTGCTTAGCGGGCCAAAGATAAGCGAATGAAACGAAGCATGATAAGATATGGATGCGAAAACCCTTCATGGTCCAACAGCCTGATGCACCGCAGTTATTAACGATTTGTTGAAATCTAATTGACAGGCATATTCCCGGTATTTCGTTAACTTGTCATAAATGCCGGGGAAATAGAGGAATGGCAGCAAATTTGTGATTGTTCATTAAACAGAAATCCTTGACAGAAACTATAATTAACCTCGAAACGGTTAACCCGATTGAATTCTTTGGCGTTAACAATGGTAAGTTTGATATCCTGAAGAAAAAATTCCCTCTCTTAAAGATCCTTTCCAGGGGCAGCCAGATAAAGCTCAGCGGAGCGCCCGAACAGGTGGATTCGGCCCGGGAGAAGATCGGACTGATCGTACAGTACCTCCAGCGGAACGGCCACATGAGTGAGAATTATTTCGAGCAGATCTTGGGAGGTGACGACGCCGAGACGGTCGACCAGTTTGCGGTCAAGAACCCGCACGAAGTGCTGGTGTTCGGCCCGCATGGCAAGTCTGTCCGCGCCCGTACCGCCAACCAGAAAAAACTGGTGAGCATGGCCGAAAAGAATGACATCGTATTTGCCATCGGACCAGCCGGAACCGGAAAAACGTTTACCGCCGTGGCCCTGGCCGTACGCGCCCTCAAAAACAAGCACGTAAAGAAGATCATCCTCACCCGGCCGGCGGTGGAAGCCGGAGAAAGTCTGGGTTTTCTGCCGGGCGACCTGAAAGAAAAGATCGATCCTTATCTGCGGCCGTTGTATGATGCCCTGGACGATATGATCCCGGCCGATAAACTCGGCTATTATATGAGCACCCGTGTGATCGAGATCGCACCCCTGGCCTATATGCGGGGACGCACGCTCGACAATGCATTCATCATCCTGGATGAGGCGCAGAACGCCACCGACCTGCAGATCAAGATGTTCCTGACGCGGATCGGGGCCAACGCCAAGGCGATCATCACCGGCGATATCACCCAGGTGGACCTTCCCAAAAACCAGAAAAGCGGACTGGAAAAAGCCACCCGGATCCTGAAAAATATCGACGGCATCGGCCACGTTGAACTGAATGAAGAAGATGTGGTGCGGCACCGGTTGGTGAAAGCCATTATTAAAGCCTACGACAAAGACAGCCATTTACACAGTCAACCCGACAAACATGAGCGGACTACCTAATAAACCTGTCAGCAGCCTGGGAACATGGCTGGTGCTGACACTGGTGCTGCTCGCTGCCTGCAAAATGGAAGGGCGCTACGAAAAAGCGGAGAATGCCCAGGATGCGGGACGTGAATTTATCCGCGCCTCACTCGACGGCGACTATAAAAAAGCCAGGTTCTACCTGCTGGAAGATTCAACTAATCTGCTGCTGATGCAGCAGCAGCAAAAACACTACGCTCAACTGAACGCCGAAGAACGCGTCAACCATATGCAATCGTCCATCCGCCCCCTGAATATTCACCGGGTGAACGACTCGGTGACCACGTACAGGTATCTTAATACCTATAACCCGCAAGACACCACTACCATCACCATTGTACGGGTGAACGGGGAGTGGTTGGTAGACCTCAAGTCGATCTTCGAGCCATAGCAACATCAATTTTTTGACTTACTTTGCAACATGCTGACAGTTGCACATCCATGGCATGGAGTACACTATGGCGCCAATGCGCCCCGCGTAGTGAACGCCATCATCGAGATCCCGCAGGGATCAAGGGCAAAATACGAAATAGACAAAGACAGCGGACTCCTGAAGCTGGACCGGATCATCTACTCTTCCTTCTACTACCCCTGTAACTACGGATTTATCCCACAAACCTATGGAGAAGACAAGGATCCACTGGATATCCTGGTGATCACTTCCCTGCCGGTGCAGGCCATGTGCCTGATGGAAGCCAAGGTGGTGGGCGTGATGCACATGGTGGACAGCGGCGACGCGGATGACAAGATCATCGCCGTTGCGGCAAACGATCCGAGCGTAAAACATTATAACAACATAGAAGAGTTGCCCAAACATTTCTTCGATGAACTCCGGCACTTTTTTGAGGAGTACAAAAAGCTGGAGAACAAAACAGTGAAAGTGGATGAGCTGGGAGACAAAGCCACCGCACTGCATGTGATTGAGCATGCGATCGACCACTATAACGAGACCTTTCGAAAAAAATCATGAAAACTACGCCTATGGATACCTCTGTTTTATTCACGCTGATCATGATCGGACTTGCGGCGGGATGCCTGAGCGGACTGGTAGGTGTAGGTGGCGGCGTAGTGCTGGTGCCGGCTTTTGCCTTTTTTCTTCATTACAATCAACACCAGGCCCAGGGCAGCTCCCTCGGCATCCTGAGCCTTCCCGTGGTAGCCCTTGCCTTTTTCTCTTACTATAAAGATTGCCGGGAGATGGGTACCCCCATTGAATTTAAGGTGATCCTGATAACAGCCCTCGCTTTTATGGTTGGCGGCTTTCTCGGAAGTAAGATCGCGTTGAAAATAGACGAGGACCTGCTCAAGAAAATATTTTCTGTGGTGCTGTTCTACACCGGTATCAACTTACTGGGCTGGGATGCCCTGTTCATTAAATGGCTGAAGCAAATCTTTTCATAAGTGGCCGGCAGCCCTGATCATATGACCGACCGGGAGTTGCTGGACAATTACAGCAGGGACAGGAACGGTCAATGGCTGGGCATCCTTTTCGAACGGTACACCCTGCTGCTGTTCGGCCTGTGCATGAAATACCTGAAAAACGAGGAGGACGCAAAAGACTGCGTACAGCAGGTGTACCTGAAAGCCATCACCGAACTAAACAGATACCCGGTGCAATACTTTAAGTCGTGGCTGTACACGGTGGCCCGCAACCAATGCCTGATGCGGCTGCGTACCACGCAGGGCAGGATCGCCGAAGAAATACGCGACGAGAATATCGCCGGCGAGCCCCCCGTTCCCCTTCTCCACCATATCGAAAAGGATCGTAAACTGGAATTGCTGGGGCATAGCCTGGAAGAATTGAACGAGGAGCAGAAACAATGTGTAACTTTATTTTACCTGGAGAAAAGATCCTATCAGCAAATAGCAGAACATACCGGATACTCGGTGATGCAGGTCAAAAGTTATATCCAGAACGGAAAGAGGAATCTGAAAAAACTGCTTGAACAAAAAATCACCGGCACCTGACATTCAATACGTATGCGCGAAGACCTGCTCCACATATTATCCGAAAGCAATAAAGATATCGACAACCAGCGGTTGATGGATTACCTCGCCGGGAAATTGTCGGAAGAACAAAAACACGAGCTGGAGGCACAACTGGCGGAGAATCCCTTTTACAGCGAAGCCCTCGAAGGCCTGCAGCAGGCCGGCGATGAAAAAAAACTCCAGTCAACGGTCGACCACCTGAACAAACAATTGCAAAAATTCCTTCAGCAGAAAAAAAAGAAAAGGGAAAGAACTTTCCTGTTTTACAAAAACACCTGGCTTTATATTGCCGTGCTCTTTATCCTGGCTTTGGCTGCCGTCGTTTTCCTGCTCCTGCTCGACCGGCTATAAGCACCGCTATGGTAATAGGCTGTAGCGCGGCGTATGCAATAATCGGAAACACACACCGCGGTATCAACGGGATATTTCTACCGCTTCGTCAGCCGCGCCGCTGACTACCCTCCCCTTTAATGCAAAATTATTGGTATTGGATGTACACCGGCTTTGGCTTCAATTTCAGCAATTCTTCCGGCTGCATCAGTCTGGCGTTCGACCGGATCACGTCGTTCTTGTAAAACAATTTGAAGCCCGTGAACTGAACGGGTTCGCGGTGGATGAACATCTTGTATGTGTTCACCTTTCGTGCCGGAGCGCCCCAGCCGTCCATATGCATCACGACCTGCACCTCTGGGCGGGTTTTGATCTGGTCGTAATTAGTGACCATTCGCTGTGTAAAGCGATGTACAACGAGTATTTTGGGGGGCAGGTTATGCTCTCTGACAATTTTTGCCATGTATTCAGTGGCAAAGTTGATATCAGCGGCATCATAGACGCCTACCGCCTTACCGGGGGCGTGGCCGGACTTCATGGAAAATTCCGGGTCGATCCCGATATGTACGTTGGGCAGTTTGAGATATTCTTCAAATTCCGGCAATTCGGCCTGGATCGTGCTCAGTCCCACCTGGATGTCTAGGAATACGATGGCATCTATCTCCCTGGCCATGCTCAGCACCGAATCGATCTGGTGGAACGGCATCCGCAGCCGGTATTTCCCCGCCTTGCCGGGAAGCTGCTGCGCGGTGACGGCTATATAATGAAGCGCCGGCTGAATTTCGAGGGTTGAGTCGGCCGCTTTCCATTTTGCGATCTGCGAATCCAGTTTAGCGAGCATTTGCTTACGCGGGTATTCGCCGAGGATACCCATTTGTTTTGAATAGAGATTCCCGTAGTAGGCGATCACCGTTTTAAAGGGGAGGATGGCGCCAGGCAGCGGATAGGGAGCTTTTACCGGCCAGTAGCCGGAGCTGTCGCCGTTCACCATCTGCCCGATCATTTTATCGTATAGGGCCGTATCCAGCGTAACGGGGGCTACTGCAACCGGGGTATCCCCCGGTGGTTGCGGGGAATCCGTTTGAGACAAAATGGTCTCGGCATGGGCGCTGTCCTGCGACATGCAGGAGATAAGGGAACAAACCGCAATGCCTGCCGTAAGGGTGATCGCTAAAGGAAGTTTCATTTTATATTGAATAAGGGGCAAAATTATCTGAATAACTAATAACGGCGGATGAACCAATATATTTTAACGTTGTCCGTTTCGCATTAATTTACCTTTAAAGTCACACTATCCCAAAGGATGATTCATTTGTGGGCTCAGTTCACCACGATGAACTCGGGGCGGCGCACCAACTGGCTGTTGTATTTAAATCGCACGTTCGTGCTGAAGTCCACCCGGAAACTATCGCCGTTAAAATTCCGGCCAGGGAAAAAATAGCCGCGCAGCTCAAAGGTGCCGAATATCAGGCTTTCGTTCCGCGATCTTATTCCGGCGCCCAGGGTGTTGTAGAGATTGGTCTTCAGCAGGGGCCTGTCTTGCGGGGTAAGCAGGGTGGCATTGCCGAACACGAAGGGGGCGAAGCGGAAAGACAGGAGCGACCAGTTGCTAAAGAACACAGATTCGGCCTTGAGCGTAAAGCGCAGGTTGCCGCCGAGGTTGACATTTTCATATTCGGGAAGGCCGTACTGGCTTTCCAGCAATAAAGGTTCATTTAGCTGCCTTTTAAGCTGGGTGGCGATGCCGGCGGTAACAAAAGTGCGTTGCCACCATCTCCGGCCCAACTGCCGGAGCCGGCTGAAATATTCCAGGTTACCGAGCACACTGATGTCTTCGTATTTCTTTTTGTGGGAGTATCCGCCTACGCGCAACGTATAGTGAAAGTAGTCGTCTTTCCGGTTAAAATGGTTAAACTCGACGTCGAAGCCCATATAGGGGCGCACCCGGTCGTGTTTATTTGTCCAGCCGGTGGTTACCGACACATCCAGTCCTTCGGGCACGTCTTCATTTCTTCCGAACCCGTACACATATTGCGTTTTATAAAAATCCTGCCGGAATATGGAGATCGAACCCAGCACCGCGGTGAGGTCTGCATACTGATAAAAATACTCCTGCTCGTATTTTTCGGGCACCTGCTGAAAATCCTGGTGAATGATCCGCGCCGCAACCAGGGTTCGGAGGCGGTCATTGCCGCGCTCGCCGCGTGTGGCGCCGATATTGAAACCGCCCCAGGCATCGACATTAAAATAGCTGTACTGGTTTTCGGTGCGATACAGTGAATCAGGCAGGTACATATTGGAATTCTGGTGCCAGGCGCTTTCCAGGGCATAGGTCCATTTTATATAGGGATTCACCAGGGGCCGGACGAAGCTGGCGTAGAGTGTGCGTTCCTGTTTGTGGAAGCTGTTGAATGTGGACGCAAAATCCTGGAAACCCAGGTAACCATCTACAAAGGAGCCAGCGATGTTGCGCACTGCGTATTCACCTCCGAAACCCACCCGTTTCCGGCGCACCTGATCGTAGAACACCGAGCCCTGCAGCCGGTCGCCCAGCCCCATAAAATTATCGTCTTTCAGTGCGGTCTCCACTTTATTCCAGGAGCTCATTTTAAACTTCCCGCCGATCGATAACACGTCTTTAGTGAGCACGGTGATATCTACAGAGTCGGCGGTGCCAGGCACCGCGTCCACGAGTATCCGAACATCGTTCAGGTAGGGTTGCTCACGGAGATGCCGTTCATTATCGGCAAGCAGGATCGGCAGCAGGGTGTCGTTCTTCACAAAAAACAGGTTGTTGCGGATCACCTGCTCGCGTGTGGTATGGTGAAGGACATCCGCCCACCGGGTAAGTATATTTTTGACACTGCGGCTGGTATCATCCAGCGGAACCCCGAAATCGAGCCGCCTGACCTGGATGTTGCGGATAATGCGACCGGTATAAGCCTGATACAGAACGTCAATCCGGACCAGGTCGCTCTCCGAGGTATCGGTGACGATGCTACGGGCTAGCTTGCCCAGCAAGCCCTTCGACTTCAGGAGAAAAAAGCTGTCGTTGGCAGGTTTGGGCAGTGTATCGCTTATGGTTTCGGGGAGCGTGTCATTGACGGCTTTAAATGCAAAATGAACAGGCTCCGCTTTCAGGCCGGAGGGCCACAAAAACAGGAACAAAAAACCCAGGCAGGGGATGAATGCGAAGCGGTATGGGCGCCGGATGCTGTGGTACACGTTATTTCAAATGCAAATGCAATACCGGAATAGTACCTGTCCTGCGTCCGGACCGCCGCAATTCTACCCTGCAATTGAAACAATTCAATAGGGAGTTCTGTTGCCCGATGGTCAGGCTCTTTTCTTTGCAGGGGCCTTGTGCAGGCGGATCACTTCAGCGATGGTTCTTTTCATACCCTCAAAGGTAACGCGGCCGGTGTACAGCTCGTCGTTGATAAAAAAGGTAGGTACGTCGCGGACGCCCTTGGCCAGGCCTTCGAGCAGGTCGTTGCGCACCGACCAGCCGTAGACGGAATCCACCAGCTCAGTGAGCAGGCGTTTATTCTCCACGCCCACCTCTTTGGCGTATATCTTGAGGCTGATCGTTCCCAGTTGCCGGCGTTGGGCAAAAAGGATATTGTGCATTTCCCAGAACTTTCCTTCCTGGCCTGCGGCCACGGAGGCTTCCGCAGCCTTCATGGAACGTTGGTGTATCTTGGTTAGCGGAAAATGCCTGAAATTGAACTTTAGCTTTCCTTCAAACTCCACGAGTAATTTTTTAACCACTTCGTTGGCCTTCGCACAGGATTCGCTTTCATAGTCGCCAAACTCCACAAGCGAAACCACTGCCTTCTTATCGCCTACCCAGAATTCCTTTGGTGAAATGATCTCAATCGGTGTCTTTATTGCCATAATAATCCTCCTTTGATTCATAGCCCGGCTTATACCGGGCGGTATTCTGCAAGATTAGTCAATTTTTTCCCTATTCGTCTTTTCTGCCTCCGGAATTTCATTCCGGAATACGACCGTATTGTCGAACACATCCACCAGCACCGGCCTGGATTTGTCGATATCCCCTGCGAGTATCTTTTTACTCAACATATTCACTATCTCTTTCTGGATCAGTCGTTTAAGCGGACGGGCCCCAAACTGGGGGTCAAACCCGTTCTCGGCCAGGAAATCCAGCAGGTAATCGCTGTATTCCAGGCGGATACCCGCTTCCCACACCAGTTGCCGGAGTTGCTGGAGCTGGATCCGGATAATGCCCTTTATTTCCTTTTTCAGCAGCGGCTGGAACATGATCACCTCATCGATCCGGTTTAGAAATTCGGGGCGGATGGTCTGTTTTAACAGATTGATAACTTCCCGTTTAGTACGTTCCACTACTTCTTCTTTGTTATTCTCGTCGATATTCTCAAAGCTGGCCTGAATGATCTCGCTGCCCATATTGCTGGTCATGATGATAATGGTATTCTTGAAATTCACCACCCTACCCTTATTATCGGTAAGCCGCCCGTCGTCCAGCACCTGCAGCAGCACGTTGAACACGTCGGGGTTGGCTTTTTCGATCTCGTCGAGCAGGATCACGCTGTAGGGTTTGCGGCGCACTGCTTCGGTGAGTTGCCCGCCTTCGTCGTACCCCACATATCCCGGGGGCGCGCCGATCAGCCGGCTTACAGTGTGTTTTTCCTGGTATTCGCTCATGTCGATCCGCGTCATCATACTTTCGTCGTCGAACAGGTATTCAGCCAGCGCCTTGGCGAGTTCCGTTTTACCGACGCCGGTGGTGCCGAGGAAAATGAACGAGCCGATGGGTTTTTTAGGGTCCTGCAGGCCTGCCCGGCTTCTGCGAATGGCATCGGCCACGGCGGTGATGGCTTCGTCCTGTCCCACCACGCGCTCATGAAGGTGCTCTTCGAGGTTGAGCAGTTTTTCGCGTTCGCTCTGCAGCATCCGGGAAACGGGGATGCCGGTGGCTTTGGCAACTGCTTCCGCGATATCTTCTCCGTCTACTTCTTCTTTAAGGAGCCTTTTCTCGTTCAATCCGGCCAACTGGTCTGTAAGTCCGGCGATCAACTGCTCCTGCTCCTGGATCTTCCCGTAGCGGATCTCCGCCACCCTGCCGTATTCGCCGTTACGTTCCGCCTGTTCGGCCTGTTGTTTGAGATTTTCAATTTCAGCCTTGGCGCCCTGCAGTTTTTCCACGATGTCTTTCTCCTGTTGCCATTTTGCTTTGAGTGTGTCGCGCTGTACGGCCTGGTTGGAGAGTTCCGTGTTGAGCTCTTTTAATTTTGTCTCGTCGTTCTCTCTTTTAATGGCTTCGCGCTCGATCTCCAACTGCCGGATCTTTCTCTCCAGTTCGTCCAGCTCCGCCGGCATGGAATTCATTTCCAGGCGCAGCTTGGCGGCGCTCTCGTCGATCAGGTCGATAGCCTTGTCTGGCAGGAACCTGTCGGTGATATAGCGATGGGATAGTTCCACGGCAGCGATGATCGCCTCATCTTTGATGCGGACATGGTGGTGGGTCTCGTAGCGGTCTTTCAGGCCGCGCAGGATGGAGATGGCATCTTCGACGTTCGGCTCGTCGATCGCGACCCGCTGGAACCGGCGTTCCAGCGCTTTATCCTTCTCAAAAAATTTCTGGTACTCGTTGAGGGTGGTGGCTCCGATTGCGCGGAGCTCTCCTCTTGCCAGGGCCGGTTTCAGGATATTGGCTGCGTCCATGGCGCCCTCGCCTCCCCCGGCGCCCACCAGCGTGTGGATTTCGTCGATAAAGAGGATGATCTGCCCGTTACTTTCGGAAACTTCTTTCACCACTGATTTCAGTCGTTCTTCAAACTCACCCTTGTACTTTGCACCGGCAATTAGCTGCCCCATATCGAGCGCGTAGATCACTTTCGACTTCAGGTTCTCGGGCACGTCGCCGTTCACGATGCGGTGGGCCAGGCCTTCGGCGATGGCCGTTTTACCCACGCCGGGCTCCCCGACGAGGATGGGGTTGTTTTTGGTGCGGCGCGACAGGATGTGCAGGGTTCTGCGAATCTCCTCGTCGCGGCCGATCACCGGGTCGAGCTTACCCACCCGGGCCATCTCGTTGAGGTTCCGGGCGTATTTATTCAGTGCATTAAAAGTGGTGTCGGAGGTCTGGGACGACACGGTCGACCCTTTTCTCAGCTCTTTAACTGCCGCCACCAGGTTCTTTTCGGTCAGCCCGCTGTCTTTCAGCAATTTGGAGGCATTATCATTTCCCTGGAGGATCGCCAGCAGCAGGTGCTCCACGGTCACGAACTCGTCTCCGAAGGTTTTGGGCAGGGTGCCCGTGCGCAGGATCACGTTGTTGAGGTCGCGGCTTACCGTCTGTGCCGGTTCTCCGCTCTGCACCTTGGGCAGGCGGCCGATCGCCTCATCAAGCTTGGACTCGACGAAGCTGGTGTTCACGTCATTTTTTTTCAATAGAAAGCCGATGGCCGAATCCGGGTCGCTCAACAGGGCCTTGAGCAGGTGTTCTGTCTCAATATTGGGGTTGCCATTATTGTAGGCGAGCTGTTGCGCCTGCGCAATCGTCTCCTGGGCTTTTATGGTAAAATTATTCAGGTTCATACGTTAAACTGTTAAGGTATGGGTGGGGGATTGGGCATCCCCCGAAATATTGATAAATTGCTTGATCGCTGATAGGGCATCAAATCATACTCCAAAGGAAAATTACCGGCAACCATGTCATACAAACTCTGTTCCACCTGTCTAAAAAGCATATCCAGCCTGTTTTTCCTGCTAATATTACAGGCGCCGCGCGCCCAGGATCTCAGTGGGCTAGATCAGTTGATCGAGCAGCGGAAATCATTGTTCGATGGGCAGATGGCCGTGATGGTATGGAAAGATTCGCTGCTGTATCAGAAGGCCACGGGCGATTTTACGATCCAGACGCAGGAGCCGGTGGGCTGTTCGAGCGCCTGGATGACGGCTGCGCTGGCGATGACCTTTGTGGACCAGGGCAAGATATCCCTGGACGATCCCGTGAGTGATTATTTACCCATTTTTGCCACCTATGCGAAGAGTTATCTCACCATCCGGCATTGCCTGGCCAATGTTACGGGCCTGCAGGGAGAAAAGGGCGGGATCGAGAAATTTTTCCAGAAAACCCGGTTTTCGATGTTGGAGGAGCAGGTGAACTCTTTTGCCTCGGGGCGGGAGATCCTGCACAATCCCGGGGTTTCTTTTTCTTACAACAATATCGGCACAAACATCGTGGGGCGCGTGCTGGAGGTGGTGGGCAAGCGGAGTTTCGACCGGCTGATGCAGGAAAGGATCTTCCGGCCGTTGAGGATGAGAAAATCGCGGTTCTCTTACGAAACGGCCACCGACCCCTTCTCCGGGCTGATCACCACACCGGCCGATTTCCTGAACTTCCAGATCATGTTGCTCAACAAGGGCAGCTTTATGGGCAAGCAGGTGTTGACCGAAGACGCTGTTGCGGAAATGCAGCAAATCCAAACCGGGGAGGCCACCATTGAGTTTGTGCCCGCCGCAACAAAGGATTTTGCGTATGGGTTGGGCAATTGGATTGACAACAGCGGGGGGCATACGATCTACACCAGTCCGGGGCTTTCGGGCGGCTGGCCTTATATCGACACCCGAAAAGGCTATGCCTGTATCATCTTTGTGCCACAGAAAAAGAAGGAAGACAAAAATAGGGACAAGCGCAACAACGTGTACCGGGAGATCATGGATGAGTTGGATGGTTTGCTTTGATAAAAAATGTATTAGCACGAGCATACGATCGTGGTCACTGGTGGAAGACCGATCGTGCTGACGGAAGTGTAAATGTAACGGGATCTCAGAGACCACTTTATCTTGCCCCTCGCTTGTTGCTATTCTCAAGCTGTAGTATACTTCTTCCATTTAATTATAATGTAGCCTCACACCTCCAGCGTGTCATACACCTGAACCTTCGCCCATAGATCACTGTGGTTCTTAAGAAATTCCTGGTGTACAGGGTGTTTTACATAGGCTGCCTCTGATTCCACATCGGCAAAGACCGTTAGGAGCGAAACATCCCAGCTACTATCCACTATGCTTCGTTTTTCCGTCTGGGCCGGCAGACCAACATACAGTTTCTTAATCAGCTTAATACTGACCAGCCCCTTGAGGCCCGCTATTAGTTTGGCCTTGTCGGCTTCGGAATCGGGATGTTTGAGCCAGAAATACACCTGGTGGAGCACATCAGACTTCTTTTGACCGGCCCCTACGACCGCCGTCCCGGACAGCATTCCTGCGGTGATCGCCGTGCTCAGCGCTACAAACTTCCGTCTGTTCGTTTTTGCCATAAAGTTTTAATTTTAAGAGTCGAAAGCATCTGTGGAAATACTGACTAGCACTCGCCTTCCATCATTTTCTGTTTTTATGCTACTCAATGAAAATATCTCCGTTGCAACAGTATTGCGCCTAATAATAAAACAATAGAAAGAAGACCCAATGAAAGACCCTGCCGAAGGCCAGGTTGTTGTATTGCCAAACAACAAAAGAAGCCTGCTCCCGCGCCTCCTAGCAGCACCCGAACCTTATTAAAACTGTCCGATCCCAGATTCTTCCCCCCAAAAAACCGGACGATAAAATATGTGAGAGCAACGATGAATAGCGGCAATAACACCTTTAAAATTTCCATGCCGTCTAGAATTTAAAATGGTAAATGGTACACTAAATATACCGAAAAGTAACTGATACGTCACCAAGGCATAAAAACAACCCTGAGCAGTTACTCTGCACGCTTGATGTCATCATTCTTAATGGACTGGTTTTTGTAGAAAGTCCGATCCCGGTT
>CAZUWX010000005.1:5160-99474 GCA_964624205.1 uncultured Chitinophagaceae bacterium | reverse complement strand
CACAAAAAATAAGGGCTCACGTAAGTAAGCCCTTATCATATGCTGTAACTGCACAAACAACATCGGCCTACCTCGGAAGGTAAGTATGATGGTGGTGTATGTGCAGTGAATATTTCATTTGTTGCGCAAAAATAAAGGCTATTCCGGTTTAACAAAAATTTTTTTAACAGATCTGGACTATTTTAACAGCAAAACAACCCTAGGGCCGTATTTTTTGTCTTGTTTTACATTCAGCATGAGAGCTGCATTACTCACCATATCGATATTGGCTACTGCGGGGAGCCTATCTGCCCAGGCGCTGGATACGATCTTTTTCAACCTGTATACCGACAGTTTGAAACTGGGTACCTATAATTATATCAATGTGGAGGGACGATACAGCGATGGGCGGTACCGGCCCCTGGGGCAGAAAGACCTGAAGTTTTCTGCCTCTTCCGGTGAATTCAAGGGCAACAGCCTGTATCTCGACAGTGCTTTTACCGGAAAGAAGGTTTCCGTGGAAGTGGTGCCTGTTAAGCAGCCGGGGCTCCGGCAGCGAATCGAGATCTATATCAAACAAAGCCCTGATAACGAACGGCTTCCTACTATGGAGGAGATCCTCAATAACAACCAGGGCAAGACAGCTCCGCGCCGGTCTAAAACGCCCAAAAAAAGGGGATGATAAATCACCCCCGGTATCTTGTTGTTTTTTTTGTTCCGGACCTCAGGCGGCCCCGTTTTCGGCTCAGGCCTTTGTCATGGCCGCGCGCATCTTTTTTGCGTCATCGAGGAATTTAGCCAGGCCGATATCGGTTAGCGGGTGTTTGAGCAGGCCAAGGATGGGTTCCAGCGGACAGGTACAGACATCGGCGCCGGCTTCCGCACATTTCACAATGTGCAGGGAGCTGCGAATGGATGCAGCCAGTATCTGGGTTTTGTATCCCTGCAGCTGGTAGATATGAGCAATCTGGCCGATCAGCTCAGTGCCGTCCCAGTTGCCGTCATCGATTCTGCCGATAAAGGGCGACACATAGTTCGCACCCGCCTTAGCCGCCAGGATAGCCTGCCCGGCGGAGAATACCAGTGTACAGTTGGTTTTGATGCCATTGTCCGAAAACCATTTCAATGCTTTCACGCCGTCTTTGATCATCGGCACTTTCACTACGATCTTCGGATGAATGGCAGCCAGCTTTTTTCCTTCTTCCACCATCTCCTGGAATGTGGTGGCGATAACTTCCGCACTCACATCGCCATCCACTAATTCACATATCTTTTTATAGTGTTCAATCACTCCTTCTTCTGTCTTAATACCCTCTTTTGCCATAAGGGACGGGTTGGTAGTCACCCCGTCTAAAATGCCCAGATCGTGTGCTTCCCTGATCTGATCGAGATTCGCAGTGTCAATAAAGAATTTCATGATTGTTATTTTAAAAAAAAATCGGCAGATTACTTACATCGCACCGCTACAACCGCCTACCCTTGCTATCTTCCGATCCTGGGGGAGTTCAGCAGGAGCTGGTCGTGTAAGACCTGCCGGCTGCAAATGTAAATCCAAAAACGGAATCCACCAATTAAGAACGAAGGAGTTAGGCAGAAAAGTGATTCAGAAAAAACCAAAAATATTTTGCGAATATTAATAATTCATTAACTTCACGGCCACAAAAAAAAGCCATCCTAAGACTAGGACGGCCTCTAACGATTGCTTGCCATATGAAAATCTTACATAGTACGTTTTGTGCTGAGTGTCACAGCTTACTATAATTTTGAGCCTCTTCGATTCTTGCTTTTAACGATTGCCTGCTGTATGATCATCAACCGTATTACCCCACAAATATAATCCGGGATCTTACAGCATTTTTTTCAAGTATTGGGCCAGATTATGACGTCAAAAACAGAACGTCATGGTGGAAACCCTTTGCTGTCGTACATTCGCGCTGAACTTTTTAATGATGTCCAGCCGCTATTCAGATGCTTTATTTCAATTGATCCATTCGCTTACCAAAGCGGAAAAACGACATTTCAAGCTTTACATTAAACGAAGTTCCGCAAAGGAGGACCTCAAGATCGTCCAGCTTTTCGACGCAATGGACAAAATGCTGGAATACGATGAAAAACAGCTACTTAAGAAGCTCAGGGACATCGAAAAACCGCAACTTTCCAACCTTAAATCACACCTTTACCGCCAGGTGCTGGCGGGATTGCGGTTGCTGAAACGGTCTGAAAACCTCGACCTCGACCTGAACGAGCAGCTCGATTATGCACGCATCCTTTACTATAAAGGGCTATACATTCAAAGCCTGCGCATCCTGGATAAGGTGAAGGAGACTGCCGTTCAATATCATCAGGATACCATACTGACGCAGGTGATCTCCCTGCAGAAAAAAATCGAGACACTTCACATCACGCGGAGCTACCGCGATAAAGTGGATCACCTTGCAGTGGAAGCAGTGGAGGTACAGGACAGGAGAAGAAAGATCACGCAGTTGTCGAACCTGGCGCTGCAGATGTACAGCTGGTACGTGAAATATGGACACGCCCGAAATGAAAAGGATGAGTCGGGGGTTAAAGCTTTTTTTCGCCGGCAACTTCCGCCGGATGCACATCTGCTGAAAGGATTTTACGAGCGGCTTTATCTTTTCCAGAGCTATGGATGGTATGCTTTTATACGGCAGGACTTTATTCAGTATTATCGCTACGCCCAGAAATGGGTAGACCTGTTCCGGGAAAATTCCGAGATGATCAAGGTGGAAACCGGCCACTATATAAAGGGCATGCATAACCTGATGAACGCACATTTCGACCTGCGCAATCACCAGCAGCTCGACGTTGTACTGGAAGAGTTTGAGCGCTTCGCGCCTTCGCCGGTGATCGAACACCATGATAATTTCCGGGTGCAGGCTTTTGTATCCATTCAACAGGCAAAGATCAACCGTCATTTTATGAGAGGCACTTTTAAAGAAGGCCTGGCGCTTGTAGCCCCACTGGAAGAGAAGCTGGAAGAATTTTCCCTGTTTCTCGACAAACACCGTATCCTGGTGTTCAATTATAAAATTGCATCACTGTACTTCGGGAGCGGTAACTATAATACCTGTATCGACTACGTGCAACGGATCATTAACGAACCCTCGGACCTGCGGGGCGACCTGCAATGCTATGCACGGCTGCTACACCTGTTGTCGCACTACGAGCTCGGTAATTTTACCCTGATGGAACCGCTTACCAAATCGGTGTTCCGGTTTATGGCAAAGATGGAGAACCTCACCGTGGTAGAAGAAGAGATGTTCCGGTTCCTGCGCAATTCCCTGCAATTTTCCCGGCACAGAATAAGGCAGGAGCTCGCGGCATTCCTCCAGCAGATCAAACACCTTGAAAAGAACCGGTTTGAGACAAGGGCCTTCGCCTATCTTGACATCATTTCGTGGGTGGAGAGCAAGGTGTATAACAAGCCGATGAGCGAGGTGATCCATGAAAAGTATCTGGGTAGCAGAAAACGGATCTACCGGGATAAAGCCGCCTGATGCTAAAGTCGCGGGCCTGATGATAAGAAAAGGATTACCCGGATGACTGGTTTATTATTTCATCGGGGCAATCCTTTAATCACATTCTAATCCCGGGCGGTTTTCATAGTTAGTCTATTAATTTCAAACAAGTTCGGATCTGAGTCATAGATCGAATGTTAAAATTAGGACGATTGGGAAAGATGGCCAATAGAAAATCTACCCTTCGCAATGTGGAATTTACGGTGTAGGCAGTGTACATGGTCCAATTGTTAATCGTGATTAACCCAGCCGGTAAGCCGCTATTTTTTAGTATCCTTTCATAGCCGCTTTTTTCATTGCTGCAGCTTGCTCTTTACCCAGGTACCGTTCGGCTGCGCCGTGGATAAGATAGACGACGGGAGTGAATAAAATCGCGATGAGAAATTTATACGTATAAGCCGTGAGCGCCCAGGCGGTACACTGGCCGAAGTTCACTCCCTTAAAAATATAGAACGCAATATAGATCACAACAAAGCTGTCGATGAACTGCGACACAAGTGTGCTCAGCGTAGCCCGCATCCATATTTTATTTTCTCCCGTGACAAACTTTATACGCCTGAAAACAAATGCATCAATGATCTGGCCCAGCAAAAAGGCGATGAGCGATCCTATAATGATATTCATCCCCTGCCCGAAGATGGAAGCAAAAGCCGCCTGCATGTCGGGCACCCCCTCCTCTACTCCCGAATGCTGCCACCAGGCGGTATCCGGAGCCACCCTGATCGCTACAAAAAAAACGAGGAAAGCAAAGGCGATCAGCACCGCGGTGAGTACCGAAAGAAATCGCACACCCTTTACACCGTAATATTCGTTTACAATATCGGTAAGCACAAATACTACCGGCCAGGGCAGCACGCCTACTGTCAGGCTGAATGAAAGGTGCTCGGCATTGAGTAGCGAAAAATCCGCTCGTTCAATATTGAGGGTGTCTTCCAACGAAAATACTTTCACGCCGATGATCTCGGCGATCAGCGCATTGGCAATAAAAAAACCTCCCAGTATGATGAACAGCCTCGTCGGCCGGTCGCGGATGATATTATGGATCATGTAAACAAAACTATACCCTGAAAAATTAAGATGATAAAGTTAATCCCCAGCAGCCATTGCGGAATATGTCGACTCAACTGCCGGCCCGCCAGCACAAACAAAAAATAGAACAGGTGAAGCAGCACATTGGCTACAATGGATATGATATTACCCATCACCAGCACAGTGGCCATAAGACTGCCTTCTGGCAAGGATGGCAAGTATCGTAAACCAAAGGCCAGTACAAAACAGCTATTACAGATCAGCGACACGCGCGCGAGGAACAAAATCATAAATCAATCCTATAAATATATCACTATTGGTCGAACGGGGACGGATACCTGGCCCAAAATTTACCCGACCGGGCCGACCCTAAAAGGAACCGGTTTGAAAAGAAGGCTTACTACCACTACTTACAACTAATTGGGAATCTGCCGGAAACCGGGCGAAAACTCGCTGAGAACTAAATATATAATAATCCGTTTAATATAGGTTCATTTTAGGTAGATATTACGTTTATTCTAGGATTATAATCGTAGCATAAACGAAGATTGAACGAAGGATCAACGAAGAATGAGCGTAAAATTATAAAAACTCCGCTTTATAGGTGCACTGCGGGAACTAGCCGTTTTTTTTCTTACTTTGCCTCATCAATAACCGTTTGATAATGAATAAGTCATTATGGCAACGGGCGCAGCCCCACGCTATTGCAATAGGAATCTTTTTCGTTGTTTCCTGTCTCTACTGCTTCCCCGCGTTAACCGGACTGGTGGTGGCACAGCACGACGTGGAGGGCTGGAGGGGTATGGCCCAGCAATCAATTGAATTCCGCGAAAAATACGGTCAGTATCCCCTGTGGACCAACAGTATCTTTGGCGGCATGCCTGCTTTCCAGGTGGCGATCGGGGCCACCGCGAACATTACGCTCGCGTGGCTCCATCATGTATTTATCCTGTTCCTCCCCTCACCCGCCGGCCTGTTTTTTCTGGCCTGCCTGGGGTTTTACCTGCTCTGCATTTCATTGGGAGTCCGTAACTGGGTGGCTATCATGGCCTCCCTGGGTTACGCTTTCGCATCTTATAATGCCGTGATCGTTGCGGTGGGCCATACTACAAAGTTCGCTTCAATGGGATATGCGCCGGCCGTGCTGGCAGGGTTGGTATTGCTGACCCAACGAAGATATCTTCTCGGCTTTGTCACGACACTGATCTTCACCACCCAGCTATTTTATCAGAATCACGTCCAGATCGTGTATTACACATTGCTGATCGCGGTTTGCCTGGGTATCGGCTATGCCGTACATGCTTTAAAAAGAAAGGAGGGCGGACATCTGCTGAAAACTGCGGGGTTGGCCGTGGTGGCGGGTCTCCTGGGGATGCTGTCGTACGCGGTGGTGCTTTTTCCCACCTACGACTACGCAAAGGAAACGATGCGTGGCGGCCGTTCGGAGCTCACCACCGGGCAGGACGCCTCCAATAAATCCAAGGGGGGGCTTAATAAGGACTACGCTTTTGCCTACAGCTACGGCCTCACGGAGGTGATGACCATCATCGTGCCGCGCCTGTATGGCGGCAGCAGCAGCGAAATGCAGCCGGGGTCAAAAACAGCAGGGGTTTTTATGGAGAAAACGGGAATGGGAGAAGAACAGGCCAACCAGTACGCCCAGGGTATGCCAGCCTATTGGGGGCCACAACTAGGCACTTCGGGGGCCGTGTATTTCGGGGCCGTGATCTGCATCCTGTTTATTTTCGGAATCTTCTTCTATACAGGCTGGCATCGTAACTGGATCCTGGCAGCCACACTGCTGGGGATACTGCTGGCATGGGGGAAAAGTTTTCCGGCTTTTAACTACTTCCTATTCGACTACCTACCCTTCTATAACAAATTCCGGGCGCCCTCCATGGCCCTGGTGATACCCCAGCTCACGATACCGCTGCTGGCGGCATTGGGATTGAACCAGTTCCTCGAAAAAAACGTCAGCACCGCCGAGATAAGGAAAAAATTCAGGCGGGCTGCTATCGTCGCGGGTGTTGTAGCCGCCGCATTGGCAGTGATGTACCTTATGCTCGACTACAGAGGCGAAAACGATGGTATGATCCGGGATCAACTTAGTAACAGCCTGCTGCAGGGAATGTCGCAGGGGCAGCAACCGGCTCCTGAAATGGTGCAGCAGGCCCAGGATTTCGGCCGCGCGGTTACCAATGCGCTCAAAGAAGACCGGCGCTCGCTGTATGGGGCCGACCTGGTTCGGTCACTGGCTTTTATGGCGCTGGCCCTGGCGCTGCTGTATCTCTTCACGCGTAATAAGCTGGCCGGGAAAACGCTTGCTATTGGATTGACCCTGCTGGTGTTTGTAGACCTTATTGGTGTGGATCTTCGTTATCTGAGCGCTAAAAATTACGTGGAGAAAGAAGAATTTGAAGACGCTTTCACCCCAACCGCCGCGGATCTGGAAGTGATGAAAGATACTTCTTACTACCGCGTGTTCAACCAATCCCTGGGCGATCCCTTCCAGTTGTCGGGGGCTACCTCCCGCACCTCCTATCTGCATAATTCAGTTGGGGGATACCATCCCGCAAAGCTGGGATTGTACGACGATCTGATCAAGGAACAGCTCATAAAGGGCAACCGGCAGGTGTTCAATATGCTGAACACAAAGTATTTTATCGTTGCAAATCCCACGAACGGGCAACCCATGGTGCAGCAGAACCTCGACGCCCTCGGCCCGGCATGGTATGTCAGCGCTATCCGGTATGTAGCTGACGCGAACGAAGAAATGCGTGCGATGGACAATTTTCACCCTGCCGATACTGCCATCATCGAGGAGCGGGAACAGCCCAAAATCGCGTTTGAAGCGCAGCCCGATTCCAGTGCCAGCGTCCGGCTGGTCGAAAATCTCAACGACAGGATCACCTATCAGTCGTCCGCACAACAGAACGGCTTCGTGGTATTCAGTGAAATCTATTATCCTAATGGATGGAAAGCATTCGTCGACGAAAAAGAGGTGCCGATCGTGAGAGTGAACTATGTGCTGCGGGGTCTTTCCATTCCCGCCGGCGAACACCAGATCGAATTCCGCTTCGAGCCGGCCTCCTATATATGGGGCAACCGGATTTCGATCGGCGTAGGAATTGTTTCGATCCTGATCTTGCTGTATGGACTGGTGGTGCTGATCGGTAATTACAGGAAAACCGTTCAGGGAAATAAATCCTAAGCCATGGACAGATTTCTGCCTTATAGAGATGAACTGGCCGATACAATAGATCAACGGGCGGGCGAACTGTACCGAAAACTGCAAAAACTTGACGTGGAAGCGCTTGGCCTGCCTTATCATTGCCTTCACTACTATAAAAGCAGTCACTCCAACCGCCTGTTCTTCTCCATAGAAACCAGCGCTCACCTGTTGTACAGGGGCCTGAAAATGACAGGAAAGAGGCCGGACGAGGCCATCGTGATGGACTACGGCGCCGGCGTGGGTACGCTTTACCTGCTGGCCAGGATGATCGAATGCAAACAGGTGGTGTACAACGATCACCTGGAAGACTGGAAAAAAAGTGCACAACTGATCGCAGAAGCGATCGATATACACATCGATCACTATATCGTAGGCGATATCGGGGACTGCCTGAGCCGGTTGGGGGGATTCAACCTGCGGTGTGACCTGATCACCTCGCGGAACGTGATCGAGCACATCTATAAGCTGGATGTATTCTATGCAACCATTCACCAGCAGCAGCCCGAAGCTATCGTTTTTTCATCCACCACCGCCAATATCAGTAATCCCGCGGCGGTGATTAAACACCTGCGCTGGCACCGGAAATGGGAAAAAGTGTATGCGGGCATGCGGCAGGTGGTGATCGAACGCCTGGCGCCCGGTTTGACGGCCACCAAGATGAAAAGGCTGGTTCGCTCCACCCGGGGACTGGCAGCGGCGGACCTGCAGGAAGCCGTAGAAACCTACCGCCAGTCGGGGCAACTCCCCGATCCCCGGGTACACGCCAGCAACACCTGCGAGCCCTCTAACGGTGTATGGGCCGAACACCTTCTCAATCAGGAAACATACCGGAAACTCATCAACGAAGCACAATTCAAGATCAGCTTTTCCCCTGGTTTCTGGGATACCCATTATCCCAGCGCCGCCATGAACCGGCTGGGAAAAATATTGAACCACATCATAAAAAAAGGCGGGAAAACGGCCATGCGGCTGGCACCCTTTATATACGTGATCACAACACCGCTGGCGTATGATGCTGTCCCTGTGTCGGCTGCCGGTCTTACACATGGCTCCGGCCCTTCGCACGGCGGCAACTTTGCGTCCGGGGCGATTCAAGCCAGCCCCAACACCGAATGAAGCTGAAGCATTTGATATGGCTAACACCAAAAGAATAGACAAGAACCTTTTTGATGCGGAACATTACCTGGGCAAGCCGGCAGCGGACGACGACAGGATCGTGAGCCGGAGAATAGACGTGCTGAACGATTACCCGTTGTTCTTCGGCGAGTCGTTGAGTTGTATCGAAGTGGGCTGTGGAACGGGCGCTACGCTCACACGGGTAGCCAACAGGTTCGCCAGGGCTGTCGGTCTGGACATATACGATTACGCGGAAGCCTTTAACAGGCAGAAAGAACGCTGCCAGTTGCCCCGTGCGGAATTCCGGAAAATGGACCTGGAGCAGGAATTACCTGAAGACGGCCCCTTCGACCGGCTGATCAGTTTTGAAGTGATTGAGCACCTTAAGGACGAAAACAGCGTTGCTGCTTATAATCAGGTATTAAAAACGGGGGGGCTGGCGGCCATCACGGTACCCAATAAATGGTGGATATTCGAAACACACGGGGCAAAGCTGCCGCTCCTGCCCTGGAATCGTGTGCCATTTTTTTCCTGGTTGCCCCGACCTATCCATGAACGTTATGCCAATGCCCGGATATACACCAGGGGGAGGATTATCCGGCTGCTGGAAAAACACGGCTTCGAGATCGTGGAGCACCGGTATATTACAGCGCCGCTGGATGTGCTGAAAGACGGCCCGCTGAAACGTTTTCTGGTACGGTATATCTTTCGCGGCAATACCACTTCTTTTCCGTTTCTTTCCACTGCTATATTTGTGATCGCCAAAAAGACCAAAGAGAATGGAAAAGGTACCGGCTAAGATTGTAAGCCTTATTCCCTACCGATTTCTGCCGGCAAAGCTCGGGGGAGAAAAAAATATCGCCATTTTTAACGAATACCTGGTGCGGGAAGTGCCGCTGGTGGGCGTCGGCACCCAAAATAACGCAACCGCCTATGCGAAAGGATACCGGCTGCTCAATATCCTGTCTAACCGGAGATCGCGTTATTTTAATGTATTCCTTTATTTCCGCCTCCGCAAAATACTCATTGCGGAAAAAGCGACCCATTTGCTGATAGAGCATCCTTATTACGGCTGGCTGGCCTGGCTCCTTCGAAAGACCCTCCCGGTAAAATGGGTGGTACATTCGCACAATATCGAATACATGCGTTCCCGTTCTATCGGACGCCGTTGGTGGAAACTTCTGCAATGGTATGAAGGGTGGGTGTACCGGCAGGCTGACAGCACATTTTTCATTTCAGAAGACGACCGGCAGCATGCGATCCGCACCTTCCGGCTAGACCCTTCCAAATCGTTCATCGCCACCTACGGGGTAGAACAGCAGGGCGCTCCGGACGATATAGAGAGCAGCAGGGAGCAACTGCGGGCTATTCATGGCATTGGAGGCGACGAAAAGATCCTCCTCTTCAACGGCGCCCTTTATCATTCCACCAACTATGAAGCGCTGAACATTATCCTGAAGGAGATCAACCCCTTACTGCTCGCGGAAGGATCTTTCCGGTACAAGATCGTAGTATGCGGCAAAGACCTGCCCCCCTCTTTCAACGAGCTCCGCGACCACGCCGGGAAAAATGTAATATATGCCGGTTTCGTAGACGATATTTCCCTGTATTTCAAGGCTGCCGATGTATTCCTGAACCCGATATTAACGGGTGGCGGGGTCAAAACAAAGGCAATTGAGGCCTTGTCCATGAACTGCACAGTGGTATCCACCGAGCTTGGCGCGATGGGCATCAACCGGCTGGTCTGCGGTGCGAAACTCCAGGTGGTAAAGGCGGGTGAATGGAAAAAATTCGGCAACCTGGTGATCGCCGCCGCCGCCCGCAACGACCAAATCCCTCCAGTATTCTTTGAATACTATTACTGGGGGAATATTGTGAAGGCTACGGCTGCCACGTTAGCCGGTCAATGCGTCACCACGTACTGAACAACCAGTTTAGGTCGCTTCGCCGGATCTTCCGCTTCACTGCTTCCAAATAAAATAGACCGATAAATTTGTTCGCTTTGTAATTGCAGGCAAAAACCATAGTTCTGCTCCGATTTTATCATCTTACGTACCATATTAGTAACGTCTATATCCGTCACGTCAAAATTCCACTGCGCCGTAGAAGCAGGGATAGCTGCCTGATACTCATCGGAGGTTTCGGGTTTGTTGTTCCAGGTGATGGTAGTATCAGCCCAATCCGAGAGTACCATCTTTAGCCAGGCAGCATTTGACCCGTAAGGCTCATAGGGAGAACCCGGATAAAATGAATTGCCCAGAGGAGCAGCTACGCCTGCCGTCACTCCATAGAGGGATAAACGGGCATAAAGAATATCAGCGGTCCGAGGTACTTCTGATAATTCCGTGAATTTTAAGTACGTCCTGTTAACTCCCTTTCCAGCGTCTACTTCATCGTAAGTCCAGGAGATAGCGGTAATATCCGGATTCAGTATATGATTTTCGGCGGCGTAAAATCCGCCGTCCGTCTGCCTATAGGCTACCAAACAATCCTGCCCTTCACCCGGTCCTGGTTGCAAAATCAGCTCTTCAGCTTCAAATTTATCGGGGTCAATTTCCTGATCATTGCCTTTTTCACAGGTAAAGGAAAACAAACTCATAGATAGGGCTAAAAGCCAGTACACGTTTTTTTTCATATATAAAAGTTTGTATAAAGGTATTCAAAGCGTTTTATAAAAAAAAGGCTTCCCTTTTAAAATTGGTATCACATATCCCCAGAGGCGGAGCACGTTACGGCTAAAACCGCGCATAAATCTAATTTCTCCCCGTGTGTCCTTCCAGGTTAGCAGAATTTTAAACGAATTGACAACCATATATATCGGAACGGAAATAGTATATACGAAAAGATGAAAAAGAAACCAGACAGCACCGAACTGCTTTCTAATCCGGACAAAATTCGAAAGCATGATCTGCATTCCTTTTTGATCATATACATTATAGTACCCTCTACCTGCAGACCGGAAGGCAATGTTAGCGGTTTCGCCCTGCAGATGAACCACGTTACACTGGCCATAAATAGCAAGCTTTCCAACTTTGCCCAGACGGGAGCACCACTCCGCTTCCTCAGCGTATAAGAAAAAGTCTTCGTCCATCAGGCCCACTTTTTCAATAGCATCTTTTTTTACCATCAGAAACGCTCCGTTGATCCAGTCGACCTCTATCGTTTGATCAGCATTTGGCACATTGGGCAGCTTGACTTTCAGCAGATTGCCCGTGAATTTAAGTATAGAGCCCACATAAGGCAACGGCAACAGGTTGTTGACGCCGCCTGTCATAAAAAAGTTCCCGGATATCTGAGGAGTTCCATCGATATTCAGCAACTGTACCCCGCATGCCACATAGGAAGAACGTTTAAATAAGCGGAAGCACAGGTTGATTGCATTGTCCTCAATGAGTGTATCGGAATTCAGCAAAAGAACAATTTCAGCAGAGGAATTCCTAATACCCTCGTTATTAGCTCTCGCAAAACCAGCATTATAATTCATTTGGATCCAACGAATCTGTGGAAATGATCCGGTAATAATCTGTCGGCTATCATCGCCGGAAGCATTATCGATAACGATAACCTCAAACAAGTACTCTTCCGGCTGGTTGTATATCGTTCTCAAACAGTCGACAACCATTTCGGGCGTCTTATAGTTGACGATAATAATACTCAGCTCCGAATGCATACACCTAAGAAATTTTACTCAGTACAATGGTCAGTGAATCCGCATTGACGACATCAGTAAGATTCTTCAAATATTCCGACAACCATTCTCTGGAAACATCAAACCCAGGTTTCTGCCTGAAAGCCACAAATCCCATATTAAGAGGAAGGTGTTCTTGTTTAAAACAGTAATTAAATACAAGGTAGTGCCTGAAACCTGCCTCAGAAAGGAGACCGTCGACGGTTTCGGTATCGAACAGCGATTTATGCAATTGCTCAAGCCACCACCCCTTTACATGTTCAGGATCACCATGCGTATACCGGTAAACATTAAAAAGGTCAAATTTCCCACCCATTACTCCCGCTTCCTGGCCCAAATAAGCCTCGGCCACTTTCCTGAAATCCGGAAACCCTATGTATGCGGCTGTTCCGTCGGCTTTTAAAGACCTGAAAACGCTCTTAATATTTTTAATCCTATCCAACCTATAAAGATGCTCAAAGAATGCGTGCGAAAAGACCAATTCCAACGAAGACTCGGGAAAGAAGCTTATATCCGAACAATCAGCAACGATATCGGTTGCAAGCGTCTGTCTGTAATCCATATTGATAAAGCCTGGTATGCTCACATCCCCGCATCCGAGATGCAAACGCCTCCCGGTGTCTAATAATCCGCGAAGAAGAGCGGCATCCGCTGGAGTTATCTTCTCCCGCCTATAAATGCCCCAATGGAATAATCTATTCTTAATTTTCTTCAGCACATTAGTCATATAAAAAAATTGAAATACATACCAATTCGCCTTTTCAGGTCTTTGAGCCTGTACTTAAACAACACCCATCCGGGAACCCTTAACTCTCCCGAACTGCCAAGTTGCTTCACTACTTCCTGCACATCCCCACCCGGCACAAACCCCAGTCCTTTCCATTGAGCGGGTTTTAAGGGATGTAAATTATGAAACATATGGTAATTATGCTCGTCAGCATCCTTCCACTTCTGATAGTATATCGAGGTATCGAAATCTATATTGTGGCTCCAATTCCTAAACTTCATTTTGATCTCGTCCTCACCCCGTGCCCAAGTCTGGTGTAACACCGAAAACGGAACAAATTTCCGCCTGTTATTTCCTGCCCGTGCGACCGCGTAGTTGGGAAAATTCGTAGCGGCAAAGCATATCTCCTGGTTATCCCTGATATACAAAAACCCGTTGGCAACTCTTTTATATAGCACGGTCCAGAAAACGCAGATATCTACAGGTGTTTTTTGAGGATCGTTCAGATAATAATCCAGGCTTTTGAGATACCGGACAAAACCACCGAAATCAACAAAGTACTCATCGCTGTCAATCTGAACATGCCATCCCCCCGACCCCATAAATTCCGCCAGCATCATCCGCTCCCGCGTGTCATTTTCGATGGTGGTTAGTTCGGAAACATAAAAATCGTCTTCATAAATCTTTATTTTCGACTGCACGTCGATGGCCGATACCCAGTCAAAGAATCCTTTATCAATAGTATAAAATTCGCCATTCCATGTTCTCCTGTTTTTATCAATAGCCAATGTTACCTGGTCCGCATCATTATACAAAAGAGGTAGGGAGGATTTGATAAAATCATAGTCGTAAGAAACCAAAATACCCACCTTAACTAGCATAGCAAAATATTATTTACCCACAAATGATCGCCAGAATCGTTTTCTGAGGGGCTTCCCCTCGTTTTTGAATAAACAAGCCTTAATCAATACCAGGCAGCCAGCTATTCTTGACAGCATATACTGAACCTTGTCCGGAACAGCAGACCGCTTAAGCCTCGACGCGGAGAATTCTGATCCAAGCAAACTCACCTGAAAGACATTCTCAATATTATAATCTGACGGGAAAAAACGAATAGCGTTCAAGACCGGACTATAGGCGCCGGATCTCGTTTTTCTTTTATGTTCTATGAACGGATATCGCTCATTAAACATTTGATAGGCTTCGTCTAAAGAATTCAACTCCGCTATTTTCTTTAATACCGGCAGGTTGCTCTCGTATTTCACCCTGCTACTGCATGTTGCAAGTATCTGAAAGGTCAACCCGATAAATTTATTCATGTTAAGCGGGGGGAGGGCCGCGCAGCGATCGGCGGCATTTAAATAAGCATCAGCAAGCACGGTAATGCCATCCGTTCCCAAAACTATGGATGAATGGACGGGAATATCACTTTCCTCGATAAATCCTACTTCAGGCTTCTTTGTATATTTCTCCGGAAAAATGAATGCCCCACCCGTACTATTCAATGAAGCACCGCTTATACTCAAAGGCGCGGCACTGAAAATATATTTATCGATAGATCCGGACAAAACCGATGCGGAATAATAATCCGGTACAGAAGAATGAAAAAACGAGCCGTCTCTTCGCTTTATCTCCCTGATTAGGGTCACGTCAATGAATCCCCAATACAATCCTGGAAGAAAGCGCGTTTTAGTAACATCATCCTTCGCAATATTTAATACATCCTTTGACTGCCGGATATGATAATAATCCGACAAGGGTTGTCGAAATATATCGCCAATGCCGGGCCATTCATAAGATGAAGTATTCCAGGCGATTGCCCTAAGATTTTCCTTGACCAACAGATCAGCAGCGATTTGCACAGCATCAGGGTATAGACCGTCATCATCCCCCAAAACCATGACGTACCCTTCAGAAACATGGTCTAAAGCGAACTCCCAGTGCCTGCTCATCGAAAGCCTTTTTCCGGGATTGATATAAACAATCCGTTCGTCCTTAAAACTCTCTACAACTTCTTTTGTATTATCCGAGCTAAAATTATCGCTTACCCAAACCGTGTAATTGGGATACCGTTGATTAAGTGCTGTCTTTAGTGCCCACTCCAGCGTATCAGCCCGATCCTTTGTGGGAATAACAACATTCATTTTAATATTCTCACGCTGTTCCATAGAACCTGATCCTATCATTTAACTCTTTTCAAATACCCGCCGGGTGCAACACTCAGCAGCAGTTTATTATCGATATCCCCATCAATCACAAACTGGTCGTTTCCGGCCAGAAATTCTTTTACCGCCGTCTTCGGATTATTGCCGCTGCCCCAATTCCTTCCCGGAAGATAACCTTCCGGCAAATCATCCACGATAGTGTCAAACACCACCAGATAGGAACCAACGGATACAAAATTAGCATACAGTTGCAGTTCGCGCAGAACATGATCGTGCGTATGATTCGAATCAAGACAAACTATCACCTTTTCCGAATTTCCTATTCTTTTTGCTATCTGACCAACGATCGCCTCATCAACAGAAGAACCCTGGATCATGGATATACGCTTAAACATAGGATGAGCCTCTATTTCGCGTCTATTGTGCTCCCTAATATCAATATCAATTCCCAGCACCCGTCCTTTTCCGTTCAAGTCGAGCAAGGAGGCATAATATATCAGGGATCCACCATGAGCAATGCCGGTCTCTATGATCAAATCAGGCTGGATCTGCCAAATCAATTCCTGCATCGCCATCATATCTTGGGGATATTGTATAATCGGTCTACCCATCCAGGAAAAATTATAGGAATACTGGGCTTTATTAGACTCCAGATTAAACAGTTCCGCCGCTTTTCTCAGATCAGTGTTAGCGCCATTATCCCGGATACGTTCCTGTCGTTCCTTGATAAACTCTTCTACGGGATTAATTTTCATTTAAAATGCTTTGTAGTTTACGATTGTCGCCCCAAAACCTCATCGGTTCGTAGTCGGGGTATGGATAGTAGCCAAAATTAAGTTTAATGGAGACCCCTCTTTCTGCAATATACGCTTCGATCAGGCTGCGTATTGAAACGGGCCGGCCGCTGCAACAATTCACAATACCCGTCACCCGTTGCTGAAAAGAACACCTGACAATGTTTTCTGCCGCCACAGCCACCGGCAGGTAGTCTCTTAATTGCTCTCCGCCACTCATATTAAAAGTATCCAGTCCTTCTTCAATAGCCCTGTCAAGCTGAGAAAATAAAGATCTGAAATTTTGGCCTTCCCCATACAGATAAAAAAGTCTGGTCCATATTAAAGAGAAATCATACTTACTCCTCAATTGAAAAAGGAATCTGCGCAAAGAATCTTTGGCCAGGCCGTAAGCGGTGGTCGGATTAGTATCCATATCCTCATCGAGTTTACCCTCGTGAAGGCCATATTCGAGACAAGTGCCTGCCACAGTCAACTTCCTGCATCCATTCGATATCAAATTCTTAAGAAATAGATAATGGCAGGAAAGGTTTTCTTCAAAATGGGTTAACGCTTTATAGTCCGACAATCCTGACCAGGCAAGATGAATTACATTATCCGGTCGGCCGAAATAATCATAATAATTTAACCCGCTGTCATAGGCGCTAATGTCCACATCTCTATACTCGACACGGTCGTACCAAGAAAATGTACGGGCCTTACTACTATCGCAGGAAGTAGCTACGACGTCTTCCCCGCGGGCAATAAGCGCCCTAACAACATAGTTCCCGATAAAGCCGGTTGCACCCGTTACAAGCACCTTTTCTGCCATCATTAAAAAATTTCCAGGTTCGGTATAGGAATCACAAATTTTCCACCCCAACCCCTAATATAACTAAGCTGCGAAACAATCTCGTCTCGCAGGTTCCAGGGGAATATTACTACAAAATCCGGCTTGTCCGTCTTCAGCCTCTCCTCATTTTCGACCGGAATATGACTTGCCGGAAGAAACTTATTCTGTTTGTGCGGATTTGCATCTACCACATAGTCGATCAGGTCATTTTTTATACCGCAATAATTTAACAGGGTATTGCCCTTGGCTGCAGCTCCATAACCTACAACCTTCCGGCCCTCAGCCTTTTGTCGTAAAAGAAAAGAAACAAAATCTATTTTCACCTTCAAAACGGCTTTCTGGAAATTTTGGTAAAAACCAAGCGTGTTCAAGCCCCTGGACTCCTCCTTCGCTAAAAGTTCCGACACACGCGCGCTTACGGTTTTTGAAAGATTGTCCTTATGCTTAGCATAAATACGCAAAGAGCCGCCATGAGTAGCCAACTCCTCTACGTCAAATATATCAAGACCGAAGGATCCAAATATTGATTTAACCGTATAAAATGACAGATAGGAGAAGTGTTCGTGATATATCGTGTCAAACTGATTCTTCTCCACGAGTTGCATCAGATGCGGAAATTCCATGGTAATTATCCCGTCCTTTTCCAGTAGTATTTTCATACCACTCACAAAATCACGGATATCCGGAACATGAGCGAGTACGTTATTTCCCAGGAGAAGATCGGCATGTATTCCTTTTTCTGAAAGTTTGCGGGCGATATCAGCTCCAAAAAAATCGACCATGGTTTTAATACCGCGGGAAAGGGCAACCTTTGCGGTGCCTGCCGCAGGCTCAATCCCTAAAACTGGTACTTTTTTTTTCTGAAAATACTGCAGCAGGTATCCGTCATTGGACGCAACTTCCACAACCAGACTCTTTTCATTCAGATGAAACTGCTCCATCATCTTATCAACGTAGTTGGACGCGTGCTGTAACCAACTCCTTGAATAGGAAGAAAAATACACGTATTCGTTTCCGAATATTGATTCAGAAGTTTTATACTCATCTACCTGAACAAGAAAACATTCACGACACACAAAAACTTTCAAGGGATAAAACGTCTCAGGGCAGTTTAGCTGCTCTCTATCCAAAAAAGAATTGGAAGGGGGAGCATTTCCCAAATCAATAAAGACGTCTGTAAGTAGTATATTGCAATATCTACAGTTCATTATCAGATTCCTTTAAAATTACCGTTTACAGTCGGGTGGCTAGCATCTCTCAATGAAATTTTAGAAACCGGCAATGGCCATTTAAGACCAATAGAAATATCATCATACTTCAATCCGGCCTCTGAGCCGGTGGCATAAGCAGCAGAATGACAATAGATCATTTCGACGTCGTCCGTCAACGTTTGAAAACCGTGAGCAAAGCCCTGCGGAATATACAACGCATTCATTTTTTCTGCAGACAACTCAAGACCGTACCAATTTAGAAAAGTCGGCGATCCGGATCGGATGTCTACGATCACGTCAAAAACTTGCCCCCGCAAACAGCGCACTAACTTAACTTCTGAAAAAGGAGGAAGCTGATAATGCATACCCCGTATGGTGCCTTTTATCGCGGTGTATGAGTGATTCATTTGTACCCAGTTTATATTGAGCCCGTATTGGTCAAACTCCTCCCGGCAATAGCTCCGGGCAAACCAACCGCGGTCGTCTGTTACCCGCTCAAGCTGTACCTCATAACTTCCTTCCAGAAAA
Source organism: uncultured Chitinophagaceae bacterium (assembly GCA_964624205.1). Taxonomy (GTDB): domain Bacteria; phylum Bacteroidota; class Bacteroidia; order Chitinophagales; family Chitinophagaceae; genus Flavitalea. The sequence continues at coordinate 80,634 of CAZUWX010000005.1, read as the reverse complement.
AGCGGTATAAAGATCATGCGCTAAAATATTCTCGGATTTGGCGAAAAGTGCAAGCAGCAATTTTTTCCTCGGGTTCCTTATACCACTCTGCGGTCCATCTGATAGCATCTTTGGCACTTAGTTTAGGCGTCCAACCCAGTTCCCGGCCGGCTTTCGATATATCGAGCTTTAGCAATCCCGCCTCATGCGGGTTACCAGGATCAGAAACGTTTACCCAGGAACCTTCACCCCAGCAAGCTATAAACAGCTCGATTAACTGTTGCACGGAAAAATGATCATCAGGGAGGGGGCCAAAATTATATGCATCGGAAAATTTTTCCGGTTCCTCATAAAGCCTGATTGCAAGTAACAGATAACCCGAAATCGCTTCAAGAACGTGTTGCCAGGGTCTCACCGACAACGGATTACGGACAGATATCGCCTTGTGCATACGCAAAGCGTTCACCGCATCGGGAATAATGCGATCCTTGTTCCAGTCTCCGCCCCCGATTACATTCCCTGCTCTCGCAGTAGCAATCGATCTTCGTTGCTCAGCAGCCTGATTACTGTTGAAGAAAGAATCTCGAAATGCAGCAGATACCAATTCCGCACAGGCTTTGCTCGCGCTGTACGGATCATACCCTCCCAACTTCTCGTCCTCGTTATACAACACATTCTCTTCTCTGTTGAAATAGACCTTGTCGGTAGTAACTACAACAACGGCGCACTTCTTATCCAACTCCAAGACTGCTTCCAGGAGATGCGCGGTTCCCATGATATTTACCTCGAAGGTTTCAACCGGCTTTATATAGGATTCCCGCACCAGGGCCTGAGCGGCAAGATGGAAAACAATGTCCGGCTGGAATTCGCTGATTTCCTTCCGAAGCCTTTCGCGGTTACGAACATCGTCTATAATGTTTTCACATAGATCACCAACCGGAAGATAGCTAAATAAGCCGTTCGGCTGCGCCGCCAGGGAATAACCCCTGACCACTCCACCGAATTTCTGAATCACGGCCAGGAGCCAGGAACCCTTAAAACCCGTATGTCCTGTTATGAAAACCTTCTTGTCTTTAAAGAAGGGAAAAAGCATACTCTCGTTTACCAAACTTTCCATTCAGCCGCATTGTTTTGCCACAAATGTTCTAACTCGATTTTATCGCGCATTGCATCCATGCACTTCCAAAAACCCGTATGACGGTAAGCCACTAGTTGTCCACGACTGGATAAGGATTCCATGGGAGAATCCTCCCACATCACTTGCTGCATATCCCCCTCCAGGTATTCGAAGACATCTGGATTCAGCACAAAAAAACCGCCGTTTATCCACCTTCCGTCTCCGGCCGGCTTCTCTTTGAAACGCCTAACCGTGCCATCGTCTTCCACCACCATTCCTCCAAACCGGGCTTCAGGCTGTATCGCGGTAACAGTGGCGGTCTTGTTATGTTCCCGGTGAAACCTGACTAACCCTGCTATATCAATATCGGCTAACCCATCTCCATAAGTCAACATAAAAGGCTCATCTCCAATGAATTTCTGCACTTGCTTCAGCCTACCGGCTGTTTTGGTATGCAGACCCGTATCCACAAGTGTGACCTTAAAGGACTCTGTGTTAGAGCTATGAACTTCAACCCGGTTATTGCCCACTTCAATAGTGATATCTGAATTATGCAAAAAATAGTGCATAAAGTATTCTTTTATCAAATAACCCTTGTACCCCAGACAGATGATAAAATCATCATAGCCATACTGACTATATATCTTCATTATATGCCATAAGATGGGCTTCCCACCTATGTCGACCATCGGTTTGGGCCTTGTTCCGGTTTCCTCAGAAAGCCTTGTCCCCAGCCCACCGGCAAAAATAACTGTCTTCATATTATTTCGCAAAGTTGGATAAAGATACTATATTTCGTTTTTAGAAAATATCCAATCTATTGATTATCTTACATATACCAGATTTAATCAGTCTTAGGCGGCTTCTCTGAAGCTCCGACCCAACCAAGAGATGAGAATCGCTTTCTATTTGTTTTGGCCGATAATACTATTGGGATCCGGTTTAGGTCTTTATGCTCAGCGCGACCCTGACAAAATCTTTACCAGTTTTATTACTCATGCCCCAAACCCGGGCAAGAAGGTGTTGGGTCAAACCCCTATTTTAGCACAGCAGTTTACACCCCCTCCCCCTGTAATCGCTGATTTTAGCATTCCGGATACAGTCTGCGTGAACTCGGCCGTTGCTATCACGAACCACTCTGTCAATGCGTCGACGTATTTCTGGAACTTTTGTTCCGCCAACCTTACGGTAGCTTCACCTGTGGGAACCAATCTTGGTAATATTTCCGGGGCACTTTCGCAACCGGTATTCATGGACTTTGCTTTTGATGGAACCAACTATTACGGATTCGTGATGAATCATCATCCCGGTGGGCTTATCCGGCTCGACTTCGGAAACAGTCTTCTAAATATGCCTGTTGCCGTAAACCTGGGAAACTTTGGTGGAATTATTCCGACGGAATACGGGTCCGAGGGTATTCAAATCGTCCAAAACAACGACAAATGGTATGCTATCATAGTGGGTGGCCACGCTAACCAGGCATCAAAGCCTAGAATACTGAAGGTCGACTTCGGAGCGGATCTGGCGAACCCGACACCAACCGCAACTAACTGGGGGAATTTAGGTAATATGAATCAACCCATTGACCTGCACGTTTTTAATCAAAGCGGTAACTGGTACGGATTCACAGTTAATGCAGAGAATAACACCATTGTAAGATTCAATTTCACTGACAACTTTGATAATACCCCGACGGCGGTAAATCTTGGCAGCATTGGCGGCATTGCATATCCGACCGGCATCTATGCCGTAAATGATGACGGATATTGGCGAGTGTTCATTACCAATTGTGGCGACAACTCCGGCACATCTTCCAACTCGTCCCTTACGCGGCTGGATTTCGGAAACTCCTTGCTTAACACACCTATTGCAACAAACATCGGTAATCCGGGAAACGTGCTGAGGCAACCCAGAGACATTACAATAGTAAATTCCTGTGGTGAAACAATCGCTTTTATCGTGAATGGGGAAGAAGGCGTTAACGATATTGTGAGACTGAACTTCGACAATGATCTAACCACCCCCCCGCAAGCCGCATCATTGGGCAACACCGGTAATCTGCGATTCCCACATTCTATTTCCAAACTATTCAGAGTAAAGGAGAATATTTACGGTTTTGTCACTAATGTCACCGACAATACGCTGACGCGCATTCAATATTCAGGGTGTGCCGATCCCAGTCTCCCAAGTTCGTTTGATGCAGAACCAGGATCGATTGTGTATAATCAACCCGGAACCTACTCCATTAACCTGACGATTGATGATGGTCTGCCCACACAGACCTCTATTTGCAAACAGGTGGTTGTTCTCCCGCAGGCGGACTTCTCGTTTACGCAGGAGATTTGTATGCCGCTTACCGCTGAATTCCGGGCTACACCGGCGGATATTTTGAACGCCCGGTGGAGGTTCGGGGACGGCAATACTGCGGTGGCCTCGTCCGAGATTACCCACACTTATTCCGGCACAGGAACCTATCTGGTTGAACTGGAGGGCGACAACGCCTGCGCGATGTCCAAGACCATCGGCATAGATATTACTGACGAGGCCGTTATCCTGACTCCCGACACCACCATCTGCGAAGGCACTTCGGGAAAATTGCGCACTTCGCCTGGTGTATTGGACGCCTGCTGGTCGCCAGCCACCTATCTAGATGATCCCCGGTCGCCCAACCCCATTACTCACACGCCACACAATATCACCTACTACCTAAACGCAAGCGTCACAAAGGAAAACCTCATCACCAACGGAGATTTTTCCGCCGGAAATAGCGGGTTTACTTCAGCGTATACGTATAACCCCGACGGTATCCCCGAAGGACAATATTTTATTGGTGTGAATCCGAATCAATGGAACAGCGCATTGAGCGGCTGCGGAGATCACACGAGCGGCTCGGGGAATATGATGATGGTGAACGGGTCAGCAACGGAAGGACTGACCGTTTGGAGCACCACCCTCACGGTGGCACCCCACACCAACTATGCTTTTTCGACCTGGATACAATCGATCTCCGGCGCCAACCCCGCCCTGCTCCAGTTCTCCATCAACGACAACCCCCTGGGGAGCCTGATCCAGGCTCCTGCTACCACCTGCAACTGGTCGCAGTTCTACACGTTGTGGAATTCCGGCACCCATACCACCATCACGATCTCTATCATCAATAAAAATACGGTCGCGAACGGAAATGATTTTGCACTCGACGATATTTCCTTCGCCCCCCTCCATACCGTGAGAGACAGCATCACGGTGTACGTCGAAAAACCGGCTGTTGTGGCAACGCCCGACACCACCGTCTGCCCCGGGTCAGCCGTTCCCCTCCACGCTTCCGGCGCGCAAACCTATTCCTGGTCGCCCGCCACAGGTCTGGACGGCTCCGACACGCCTGCCCCCGTGGCCACCGTATTGCAAACCACAGCTTATATCGTGACCGGCATCTCGGCCAGGGGCTGCTCAGCCAACGACACCGTGGAAGTGACCGTTCTGCCGGCCCCATCGGTTACGCTCAGCCGCGACACGATTGTCTGCCGCAACAGCCCGGCACAACTGGAGGCCTCGGGAGGTATCAGCTATCGCTGGCACCCCGCCGCAGGATTGGACAACCCCTATATCGCCAACCCGGTCGCCCGCTCCGACAGCAATATCGTATACACGGTAACCGTTACAGATGCCAACCAATGTACTAATGAGGATTCCGTAGCCGTGAACGTCTTCCCCTACCCCACATTCACAGTATCGGCCGACAGGGCCATATGCCGGGGCAGTTCCGTTACGCTGCAGGCAACGGGCGGCGACCTTTTCCAATGGTCACCCGACTTTTCCCTGGATGATCCTTTCTCGGCCGCTCCCACCGCAACACCCCAGGCCACCACCATCTACACGGTGAACATCGCCGAAAGCACCTGCCAGTTCGATACCGTGCTCTACACCACCGTTACAGTCAATCCGCTGCCGGCGATAGTTATCGATAAGTCCAATGATGTTAACTGCAATACGCCAACAGCCCTGCTAAGCGCCAGCGGCGCGCTCAGCTATTCCTGGGCACCCAGCCACAGCCTGAAAGACCCCTCCACAGCCAGTCCGCTTGCATCGCCCGATACAACCACTACTTTTATGGTAACAGGTATTAACGAACACGGTTGCACTTCCACCTCTTCCATCACGGTAAAAGTGGATCAGAGCGGCGTCCCGCGATTTGTGGTGCCCAATGCATTTACCCCCAACGGCGATGGGCGGAACGACTGCTTCGGTATCCAGCGCTGGGGGAATACGATCGTTGAACAATTCTCCGTTTATAACAGGTGGGGACAGTTGGTGTTCCAGTCCAAAGACCCCGGCCAGTGCTGGGACGGTAGTTTTGCCGGCAAACCGCAGGCAGGAGGTGTGTACATCTATATCATCAAAGCGAAGACCCTCTGCGGAGAAGTGCTCCGGAAGGGCACCCTCACACTTATCCGCTAGGCAGGCGGCATACCGCGCATCACACCATGCAAACAGGATCAGGTATTAACATGCAGAGAATCCCAATGCGCCCGGATCCATCGCGCAAGTAGCATATGCAAGGCCGCCGCCCGGGGACTTTTACACAGGGACGAAACCGGACTTATCCGTTGACCGGTTTTTTCTGTAGCTCCAGGAATTTCTGCAGCCCCTCCTTTTTCCGCTCATCAAAATGATAGCTCACATTTTTCGTATAGTACTCGTGCAGGTCGAACGATTCGAAAGGATGCAGGGCCACTACCTCGGATAACCGCGACAGGCCATAGGCATTCGCTTCATCGAAAGTCCGGATAAAATCATCCGGTAACAGATGGTTGCTGACCCAGGCCGCAAAAACAAAGGGCAAACCGGTGTGGGCCTTCCAGGCCTCGCCAAGATCGTAAATAAAAGGAGACTGGCTGCGTTGTTCCAATGACCTGTCGCCAATCACCAGCCCTGCAGTAGCACCCCGGATATTCTCCCGGTAACCGGCTGCAGCGGGTATCAGCTCCGGATCCACCTTCCAGTAATCTCTTAACAGGATCCTGGCCAGTTCCACGGAAGTACGACTCTGATAGTCGAGGTACACCCTTTCTATTTTTTCAATCGGTGTTTCACTAAAAATGCACACCGAAGCCACCGGCCCGTCACTTGCAATACAATGGTTGCCCACCAGGAACCAATGTTCCAATTCAGGTATCACCGCTACCGGTACCAAACCCATATCGATCCTGCCCTCCCGCAGGTCACGGGCCAGGTTGGCCGGATAATCGGGCACAAGTTCGATCCGTTCCCGGACCACTGAGTTTTCCAGTCCAAAAATCAAAGGAGCTGCATTCAGATAGTTGACTATTCCAACCTTTATCTTCCTCAATTAGTTTAATTTTACAACGCAAAGTTAAAACACTGCAGCCAATCGTCACCAATATGGAACTCAACAGTCTTACTGCTATTTCACCCATCGACGGCCGCTACCGTCAACAGCTCCATCACCTCGATGAATATTTTTCGGAATACGCCCTGATGAAATACCGCGTAACGGTTGAAGCCGAGTATTTTCTGTTCCTCAATGCCAAAAGATTTTTTCAACTACCTGCAGAAGGCAAAAAAGCGGTCCGCAAAGCCTATCAGGAATTTTCGGAAGACGACGCCAAAGAGATTAAGTTGGTGGAGAAAACCACCAATCACGACGTGAAAGCTGTTGAATACTTTCTGAAAACCAGGCTGGAGGAAGCCAAAGCCGGCCATCTCAAAGAATGGGTACATTTCGGGCTAACTTCGCAAGACATCAATAATACTTCGGTTCCCTTGTTGTGGAAACACGCGATGGAATTTGAATACCTGCCCTCCCTGCTGAATCTGAACCGCCAGCTCGATATTCTGGCAAATGAATGGAAGCTGGTGCCGCTGCTGGCACGTACGCATGGCCAGCCTGCAAGTCCCACGATATTGGGCAAGGAGATCATGGTATTCGTAGAACGGCTCGGCAATCAGATCGAGCTCGTGCTCCAGATACCTTTCACCGCAAAGTTCGGGGGTGCTACCGGTAATTTTAATGCACACCATGTCGCTTTTCCCAAAAAAGACTGGGTGAGGCTGGCAGATGAATTCGTTACAAAAACGCTGGGGCTGGTGAGACAACAGTATACCACTCAGATCGAACACTATGATAATCTCGCCGCGCACTTCGATGGTATGCGACGTATCAATAATATCCTCCTCGATTTTTGCCGGGATATCTGGACCTATATTTCCATGGACTATTTTAAGCAGAAGACGCTTAAGAATGAAGTGGGTTCTTCGGCCATGCCCCATAAGGTGAACCCGATCGATTTTGAAAACGCCGAAGGCAACCTGGGGGTGGCCAACGCACTGTTTGAACACCTCGCCAATAAGCTGCCGGTTTCCCGGTTGCAGCGCGACCTTACCGACTCCACCGTGCTGCGGAACATCGGGATGCCGTTTGCACATACGATCCTCGCGTTCCGCTCGATAGAGAAAGGTTTGAGCAAACTCGTGCTGAATGCGGCCCGGATAGAGGAAGACCTGGACAATAACTGGGCGGTGGTGGCGGAAGCCATCCAGACCATCCTGCGAAGGGAAAATTTCCCCGAGCCCTATGAGGCGCTGAAAACGCTGACAAGAGGGAAAGCAGGCATCAACAAGGAAACGCTGCACAGCTTCATCGATTCGCTGAAGATCAGCACACCCGTGAAAAAGGAGCTGAAAAAGATCACCCCCTATTCCTACACCGGCACTCACCCCATTTTCTAGACCGGTCTGAACTGCTCTACCACCCTTCGCCAACTTTGCAGAATACTATTTGCGACGGGCGGTCACCCCTGTAATAAAACTTTCCTCGAATTGGTTACTTATCGGGGCGTGTTAACGATTCAACAGGCCGTTAACGCTACCGGTAAAGACCCGGTTTTGTTAAACCGCCTCCTTGTGGATCTCGCTGGTGAAATGAAACTCGATATCGGGGTTGTTGGTACGTTCTGTATTGAGAAACCATTCGCTTTGGGCCAGGTATACCAGGTGTCCGTCCTTATCTGTGGCGATATTGGACGACTTAAACCGGGTGAAATCATTCAGCTTTTCGGGTTTCCCGCTGGTTATCCAGCAGGCTTTATAGAACGGCACGGTGTTAAGCTGAACCGAAGCGCCATATTCGTGTAGCAGCCGGTACTGGATCACTTCAAACTGTAGTTCACCCACGCAGCCGATGATCTTTTTATTGCCTCCGTACTGGGTAAATAGCTGTGCCACCCCTTCGTCGGTCAGTTGCAGCAAACCCTTCTCCAGTTGTTTGGTCTTCATCGGATCCTTGTTCACTACTTCCTTAAATATCTCCGGCGAGAAGGAAGGAATGCCCAGAAAATAAAAGTCCTCGCCTTCGGTGAGGGCATCACCGATCTTGAAATTGCCGGTATCAAACAGCCCCACCACGTCGCCGGGATAGGCGGTATCGATAATGTCCTTATCCCGCGCAAGAAATGTGTAGGGGTTGCTGAATCTCACGTCTTTGTTCAACCGCACGTGATGATAATACTTGTTTCTTTCAAATCGTCCCGAGCAAACCCGCAGAAATGCGATCCGGTCGCGATGCCGGGGATCCAGGTTGGCATGTATCTTAAAAACAAAGCCGCTGAACCGGTCCTCTCCGGGTTCCACCGTCCGGGCGGAGGTTTCGCGGGGTTGGGGGCGCGGTGCGATACGGATAAAATTGTCCAGCATTTCCTTCACCCCAAAATTGTTGATCGCGCTGCCGAAAAAGACGGGGGCGATCTTTCCGGCCAGGTATCCATCCACATTCAGCGGGCCGTACACGCCATCGATCAGCTCAATGTCTTCCCGCAGGATGGAAGCGTCATTCTCACCGATCTTCTCATCCAGCTTCTTATCACCGAGATCGTCAAATGTAAGAGAGCCTTCTTCTGCCTTTGTATTGGCGGTGAACAGCAGCAGGTTCTTGTTGTACAGATTGTACACTCCTTTAAATTCTTTTCCGCTGTTGATGGGCCAGGTCATCGGGTGCAGGGATATCTTCAGCTCCTTCTCGATCTCCTCCAGCAGGTCGAAACGGTTTTTTCCGTCGCGATCCATTTTGTTGACAAACACGATCACCGGCGTATCCCGCATGGTGCACACCTCCATCAAACGCCTGGTTTGCGCCTCCACGCCGTTGACACTGTCTATCACAAGGATCACGCTGTCTACCGCTGTTAGTGTGCGGAACGTATCCTCGGCAAAATCCTTGTGCCCCGGTGTATCGAGCAGGTTGATCAGGATCCCGTTGTATTCAAAACTCATCACACTCGTGGCCACTGAGATACCGCGCTGGCGCTCAATTTCCATGAAGTCGCTCGTGGCGTGCTTTTTAATCTTATTGTTCTTGACAGCCCCCGCCGTCTGGATCGCTCCTCCAAATAGCAGGAATTTTTCCGTAAGGGTGGTTTTCCCCGCATCGGGGTGGGAAATGATGGCGAAGGTCCGCCGCCTGCTGATCTCGTTTGCGTATTTCATAAATGCGGTCGCAAAGGTAAAGGATTCCCGGTTGCGCCGTGCACGAGGAACAGGTGAAGCCCGGATAAATGCAGGTCGCTGTCTGGCGGATTTCGGTCCCATTTGAAAATAAGGTTCCGATCCTATCGGACAAAAGTACCGGATGAACGGCCGGGAAGCGGGGGATCAGGAAACCGGGCTACACGGCAAAGGAAGTCCCGCAACCGCAGGTTTTGCTTGCATTCGGATTGGTGAAGGTGAAGCCCCTGGCGTTCAGCCCTCCGTGCCAGTCGACCTCCATCCCCATAAGATAGATGGCGTGCGATTTATTCATAATATAGGTTACTCCTCCCACTTCGTATTGTTCGTCGTTCTCCGTTTTGTCGTCAAAACCCAGCACATAGCTGAGGCCCGAACAGCCTCCGCCTTTGACCCCCACCCGCAGCAACTTTGAGTGGTCGAAGCCGGCCTCATTCATGAGCCGGCTGATCTCTGCGATCGCATTGGCTGTGAACCCCAGTGGCGAAGCAGACACAGTTGTTGTTTCCATACTGCAAAGATACGAAGAACCCGCAAAAGGCTTTTCCCTACATTTGTCGGGAAACAAATTGCACCATGACAAATACCGAAATGGCTGTCGCCCTGTTGATCGCGCTGGTACTGGGCGGAACCCTGGCCTTTATTTTCTGGAGGGAGAACAAAAAGGCTAAAAAAGCAGCCGCAACAGCTCCGCCTCCCCGCAACGAACACCAGGTATCACCCCTGCATTTGCAGTTACAGGCATACGAGCGGCTGATCCTGCTGGCCGAAAGGATCGCCCTCCCCAACCTTATCAGCCGCGTCAACGAGCCGGGTATTTCCGGGCCGGACATGCAAATGATGCTGACCCAAACGATCAAACAGGAATTCGATCATAATATCACGCAACAGTTGTATGTTACCACCGATGCCTGGAATGCGGTACGCAACCTGAAAGAGCAGAATATCCACATCATCAACCAGGTGGCTTCCTATCTGCCCCCGGATGTGTCAGGCACCATGCTGAACAAACAATTGCTGGAAATGATCGCGGAAAACCCGAAAGTTTCGCTGCACCCGGTAGTAGCGGAGGTGCTCAGCTTTGAGGTCAAGAAATTGCTGGGCTCCTGAGCCCCTATTCATTTAATTTTACTCATATGGCAGACGACCGTCCTTTGTTGAATGATTCCGGCATTGAGATCCAGAAATGCTATACGGCGTCGTCACCCGATTACCAGCCGCCTGAAGAAGCCCCAGGGGATTTCCCCTTTACACGCGGTGTACAGCGCGATATGTACCGGGGGCGTCTTTGGACCATGCGGCAGTATGCCGGCTTCAGTACGGCTGAAGAAAGCAACCGCCGCTATCACTACCTGTTGTCGCAGGGCGTAACCGGCCTGAGTGTGGCTTTCGACCTTCCGACGCAGATCGGCTACAACAGCGATCACAGGCTTGCCGAGGGCGAGGTGGGCAAGGCGGGCGTGGCCATCGACAGCATTGAAGACATGCAAACCCTCTTCCACAATATCCGGCTGGAAGATATTTCTGCTTCGATGACCATCAATTCCACCGCTTTTATTCTGCTGGCGATGTACGTAGCGGTGGCGCGGCAGCAGGGTGCAAACCTGCACAAGCTGTCGGGTACTGTCCAGAATGATATCCTGAAAGAATACGCTGCCCGCGGAACCTACATCTATCCTCCCCAGCCCTCCATGCGCATCATCACCGATATCTTCCAATGGTGCGGTGAGGAGCTGCCCCGCTGGAACACTATTTCTATCTCCGGATATCATATCCGGGAGGCAGGGAGCACCGCGGTACAGGAGGTCGCCTTTACGCTGAGCAACGGGAAAGCATACGTAAAAGCTGCCGTGGAGAAAGGCCTGGATATCAATCTTTTTGGGAAACGGCTTTCTTTCTTCTTTAACTCCCACAACAACCTCTTCGAAGAAGTCGCCAAATTCAGGGCGGCAAGGAGGATCTGGGCGGGAATGATGAAGGAGATGGGCGCCACTGACCCCAAAGCCATGATGCTGCGGTTTCACGCACAGACCGGCGGAAGCACACTCACCGCCCAGCAACCCCTGAATAATATTGCGCGGGTCACGATCCAGACACTGGCTGCCGTGCTGGGCGGAACCCAGTCGCTCCACACCAACGGATACGACGAGGCCCTTAGCCTGCCTACCGAAGAAGCTGCCGCCATCGCCCTCCGGACGCAACAGATCGTGGCGATGGAAAGCGGGGCTGTGCAGACCGCCGATCCGCTCGCCGGCAGCTATTATGTAGAATCCCTCACCAACGAGGTAGAACGCGAAGCCCTGTCCCTGATAAGCCAGATAGACGCAATGGGCGGGAGCGTGGGTGCCATTGAACAGGGCTTTATCCAGGACGAGATCGCCGCGAGCGCCTATCGTTATCAGCAAAAGATTGAAACGGGCGAAAAGATCATCGTGGGGGTAAACAAATTCCAGTCCGAGGAGCATGCCGGCATCCCCGTCTTCAAAATAGACGATTCCATACGGCAGGTACAGATCGACAAGATCAATTCCCTGAAAACCCGTCGCGATCCGGCAAAAGTAGATTCCTTATTGCAGTCGCTCAATGATGCCGCCGCGGGCGACGAGAACCTCATGCCCGTGGTGCTGGAAGCCGTGGAGAACAGGATTACGCTCGGCGAGATCGCCGACACCCTGCGGGAAGTGTACGGGGAATACCGTTAACTGCCGATAGGAGGTTATCACCCTGCCTGGTGTATTGTTCCCATCCAGATGGAGTGCCACTGTTCTGGCAGATCTGCGCAAAAATCAGGACTTTTTCACTTCTTTGGCCCAGGTATCGCGAAGCGTGACCGTCCGGTTAAACACCAGCCGGTTCGGGGAAGATTCGCGATCGGGATAGAAATAACCCTTTCTGAGAAACTGGTAGCGCTGACCGGTGGTTGCCTGCTGCAGATCCGGCTCGGCCAGGGCATGACGGATTACCTGCAGCGAATGCGGATTGATATAGTCTTTAAAGTCGCCCGCTGCGGAAGGGTCTTCCACCCCGAACAGCCGGTCGTACAACCGTAGCTCGACAGGAGCGGCGTGTTCGGCGCTCACCCAGTGAAGTGTTCCCTTTACGTTGATCCCCGAAGTGTCGGAACCACTGTGGCTCTCCGGTATATAGCTGCAATGAAGCTCCTGAACTGCGCCGAGGCCATTTTTCACTACCTCATCACAGCGAATGATATAAGCGCTTTTAAGTCGCACCATCTTGCCGGGGGCCAGTCTGAAATATTTTTTCGGCGGATCTTCCATAAAATCCTCCTGTTCGATATATAATTCCCGGCTAAAAGGAATATCCCGGTGTCCCGCTTGGGGATCTTCCGGATTATTCTCCGTATGGAGGAGTTCGGTCTGATGTTCGGGGTAATTGGTGATGACTACTTTAAGCGGTTCAAAAACCACCATTCTACGCTGGGCGATCTTGTTAAGATGCTCCCGGGCAAAAAATTCCAGCAGGCCGATATCGATCAGGTTATCCCTTCGTGCCACTCCCACACGCTCGCAGAAATTGCGGATGCTTTCGGGCGTGTAGCCCCTTCTCCGGTAGGCGCTGATGGTGGGCATCCGGGGGTCGTCCCAGCCCTCCACGTATTTTTCATTTACCAGTTGCAGGAGTTTTCGTTTGCTCATCACCGTATAGCTGAGATTAAGCCGGGCCATTTCATACTGGTGGGAGGGGAAGATACCAAGCTGCTGAATATACCAGTTGTACAGCGGCCGGTGCGGCACAAATTCTAAGGTACAAATGGAGTGGGTCACTTTTTCGATGCTATCGCTTTGCCCATGGGCAAAATCGTACATGGGGTAGATGGACCAGTCGGTTCCGGTGCGATGGTGACGCGCTTTTTTTATGCGATACATCACCGGATCGCGGAGGTGCATATTGGGAGCGGCCATATCGATCCTGGCCCGAAGGGTATGGGACCCGTCTTCAAATTCACCTGCTTTCATACGGGCGAATAGATCCAGGTTCTCTTCCACGGATCTGTCCCGGAACGGGCTATTGCGGCCGGGCTCCGTAGGGGTGCCCTTCATGGCTGCGATCTCCTCCGAGCTGGAATCGTCCACATATGCCAGGCCCTTTCTGATCAGGGTCACGGCAAACTCATAGAGCTGATCAAAATAGTCTGAAGCGTATAGTTCCTGTTTCCATTTAAATCCCAGCCAATGGACATCCTCTTTTATACTATCTACGTATTCTACCTCTTCCGTCGCCGGGTTGGTGTCGTCGAATCGCAGATTGGTATAGCCGCCGTATTTTTCGGTGAGGCCGAAATTAAGGCAGATACTCTTTGCATGACCGATATGCAGATAACCGTTGGGCTCGGGCGGGAAACGGGTAACGATCTCTTCATACTTTCCTTCTTTCAGGTGCTCCTCTATGATGACTTCAAGGAAATTAAGGCTTTTTTCTTCGCTCATGCGTCCGTTATTATTGGGCGACGAAGATACAAACAGTATATTTACAATGAAAAATCATCCTTATGGGCTTACTTACACCGAAAAACAGCAAGACAGACAAAAAAGCTGCTAATAAATTAAAAGGCGCCGCGCAGGGTTCCAAGTTCATCAAACAGCAGTCCAAACCGGCGGGGTTCAGCAAAAAACCCGTTAAAACCGGTGGCACAAGAGGAAGCTGATAATAACAGATGGGGATTGCGCCCTGTGGTTACCCGATCCATCGTTACCAATCGGCAATCTTTTACTATCATTCGAACACTTTCTCTATTCGTGTGAGTTTACCGTCGGCATCGCAACCTTCGACCACTATCCGGAATCTTTTGGTGATGTCATTATTATAGAAGGTAAAAAAAACGCGCCGACTGTCCTTACCCGTTAAGATGAAGGGGTTCCAGTAGAGGGTAGATCGGAAATCTCCGTCGGTATGGCGCTCGTCGTATTTGGAATAGTCGGGAGAATAGAATTCTTTGACCACGGAATATCCGGGGATATTGGCAAAGTCGAGCCCCTTCACCTGATCGGAGTTCATGGCCGCACCTTTTTTGGTATAAACGGCAATGGCTCCGCCACTTCCTCCTCCGGGCGCGCCGAAAAATGGTGGCCTGAATACCTTGATCATAGCCACATCGTTCATGGATATCGACTGGATCATGCTGACATCACTTTGCATTTCGTTGAGAAACAAAGTAGGGGAACCACCCCTCCACGCCAGAGACATCTGCGAGCCGTTTCCTGCTATCTGCAGGCCCGCCACGCGGCCTTGCAGGTAGTTCAGTACGGAGATCGCCGACCGGGCCGCGACGTCATCGTCCATTATAAATGTATAGCCATCTCCCCCGGAGAACAAACCAGAAGTATATTCCTCATCCATCAACTGTTGTTTGGATTTTTGCCGGGCGGTAACGGTGACTGTTTCCAGGGTTTGTACTTTCCTGCGGGCGTCCTGTACTTCCGCGAATTTTTTAGACAGGTCGCTGTTCCGGGCCAGGGCCACCCTGTCGGGCAACAGCGTATGGTGCGACAGGAAGGTGTCGGGTTTCACTGTTGCGTAACCATGGAAAAGATTGTTCTTAATATCGAATGCCGCTGTAGCAGTCAATATTTTATCCTTGTCGTTATTGAACTGGTAGAACAGCCGGGCTGTATCAAAAAAAACAAGGCCGGGCACACTGAAAGTTCCGGACGGATCCACCGGTATATTGATAAACTGCTGTTTTTTGTCTATCTCCAGGATACCGGTCAGCTCTTTCTGCGTCAACTGCGAGCGGGTGAGGCCGCTGATCCGGCCGTTGATCGCGATGTAGTCGGAAGGCAGTTTGGTGATCTGCGGAAATTTCCCCGCAAGCACTTCTTTCCAGACAAACCTCCGCCACCCATGCGTCATCATCACGAGGTCGCGGTGCCTGAGCACCGAATCCACGTCGCTGGAGAAATAGTAGCCGGGATTGTGCACGTATCCCTTGATATCGCTGGTGAGCAGCACCTGGGAAAAAATATCCTGTTCTCCTTTCTGGCGGGGGTTTACGTCGGCGTCTGTCACCGATACGGAAAGATTTGTAAGAATAGTATCGGGCACGTCTATTTGTACCACGTTTTTCCGCCGTTTCTCAACACCCTTCAACGCCATGTTCAGGTCGGTGATAAAATAGTATTCCAGTTGGTTCACAAAAACAATCCTTTCAGCCAACGGCTGATGCTGCTGAGAGAAAACGGTCAACTGTAGAATCCCCGCCGGTAGATTTTCAACCGGTATGCTGCCTCTGACCGTTTGGGTTTTCGAAACATTGGCCGTTGCCATGTACACCATCTGCTGCTGCATTTGCCCCACGAGATAAACTGCAGTACCGGGCACCTCTTCGGGGCCCGGTCGGGAAAGTGCGAAATGTATGCTGGTGGCGTCCTGGTCTAACCGCAAAACCAACCCATCTTTTTTCGCAGCGGGCAGGTCCGTCTTGTGTTGTTTACCGGCGGCATCCTTCCACTCAGCCCGGTATTTCTCGTTCAGGTCGGGAGTAAGCGTAAAATAGCCCATGCCGTCGTGCACACTCGAAAACGTCACCACTTCTTTTCCTTTGCTATCCACCACCCTGCCTGCCACCGGAAACGGGATGCCTGTTGCATCCGTTCCCTTAAAGGCGACCCGCGACTCCACACCGCCCACCAGGTCGCCGCTTTCCGGAAAAAACTGAAGAGTGTATGCAGGCGCCGCAACAACCGTTTTTGTTTCCACCCGCTCCGGCACCACGGAGATGGCCCGCTGATAAAGCAATGATGAATCGAAGTTCTGCATCCAGTCGGTATACGCTCTCACATACACGGTAGACGGGTCTATATTCTCCGGAAGATCGAAAGCCGCGGCAGCTCCCGATACCACCACCGGGGCGACCTTACGATCCAGCACTTTTCCGCTCTCATCGATCAGCTCCGCATACAATGTTTTGCTGATCTGCGAAGGCATATTGCCGCTAAACAGATAGGCTTTGAACCAGATCGTTTCTCCGGGATTATAGTATGATTTATCAAAATGCAGGTATATCTTTTCCTGGGGATAACGCGTGTCCAGTATATTCAGTAATGAATCATAGGGCTGCACCTGAGCACGGGATAGCAGGCTGCAGAAGCAGATGGCCCCAATCAACAATAAACTCCCTTTTTTCACTGTGTCCATCATAAAAGGCAGGTTATTACATTACAGTTATGAAATTTTTCGCATCTGTTCGTTTAAATAGATGCTGGTCTTTTCTTTCTCCATTATCTTTCTCTCTGCTTTGTTCAGGCGGATAATACCCATTCTATTAAATAATAAGATAACAAAATAAATGGGATCTATCTCGTTTTTTTTCACGCCGAAATTGATGCCTGAAGGGAACTTATGATGATTATTATGATAGGCTTCACCCAGCATCAGCACGTCGATATAGAAAAGATTTTTTGAAGTGTTATTCATTGCGAAATTGGTGGTGCCATATTTGTGCGCAAACCAGTTGATGATGCCACCATGAACGGGCCCGATGGCGATGGTGAGCGGCAGCAGCAGGAACAACCAGGGAGAGCTGGCATAGTACAAATAAAACAGGGTATAGACTACAATCCAGAGCAGCCGGGTGATCCAGGGATGGGCGATCTTCTCAAACGCCGGCCAGTCGGGCAGGTTTTTCAGGAATTTCTCCTCTACAACCAGCCTGCCATTGAAGATATCGGCATATTTTTTACGCGTCTGGTTCATCAGGTCGAAGGCGTTGCGGGAAAAAGAAGGGGAATGGGGATCGTCTTCCGTGTCGGTATAGGCGTGATGCAGGCGGTGCAGCAAGGCGTAGGTACGCGCACTCATATACGAAGAGCCCTGGGTTACGAACGTAAAGATATAAAAGAACTTTTCCCAGCCCCGGCTCATCTTAAATGCGCCGTGGGCAGCATAACGGTGAAGGAAAAAAGTTTGAGCAAAGAGCGAAAGATACCAATGAATCACAAAAAAAATCAATACAACCATGAGAGAATATCTTAGATTTAATTTAACGTCGAAACGGCGGCGTAATTTAGTTCATTTGAGCCGGAAAGGCAGTTAAATTTTCTCTTTACGAGGAGAGAAGAGCAGGCTCGCGCATTGCGGATCATCTTCTCAGATCCTGTCCCTTTCACCGAAGAGCAGGCTGCCGATCCGCACCATATTGCTTCCTGCCTGCAGGGCTTGTTTATAATCCCCGCTCATTCCCATCGACAGATGCCTGAGATGAAAAGAGGGTGTTTTGATAGCCGCATACCGGTCATACAAAGCCGCCAGGTATTTGAACTCCGCGTCGATGCGGGCGGTATCGTCGGAAAAAGAAGCCATGCCCATCAGGCCCACTACTTTGATATTTCGGAATTCGTTCAGCTCTCCCGCCTTTACCAGACCTTCCACCAGCTCCGCCAGTTCATCGGCATGCAGCCCGAACTTGGTACTCTCCAAAGCGATATGCACCTGCAAAAGACAACTGATCACCCGGTCGTTTTTTCTTCCCTGCCGGTCGATCTCCGCGAGCAGCTTAAAACTATCTACACTTTGAATAAGATGAATGAATGGTGCAATGTATTTGATCTTGTTCGACTGCAGGTGGCCGATATAATGCCAGCGTATATCCTTGGGAAGAAGGAGTTGTTTTTCGATGAGCTCCTGCACATAGTTCTCCCCGAAATCACGATGCCCCAGGCGATACAACTGCAGGATCGATTCCACACGCTGCATTTTTGAAACCGCAACAAGTGTTGTTTGCCTGCCGATAGATCCCAGTATTTGCCGATATTGTTCCTCTTGCATTTGCGCAAAGATAATCAATACCGAAAGCTTGCCCGCCCCGTTGGGTGTTGCGACAGTCTTAAAGTTTGCTACTCCCGGCGCAACCCAAGGCCGGCGGGCCTGACAAACCAGCACATTGCTTAGAATTTTTCCTCTTTCAGCACCGCCCGGCTGATAATCAGGCGTTGTATTTCGCTCGTGCCTTCGTATATCTGCGTGATCTTGGCATCACGCATCATACGTTCCACATGATATTCCTTCACGTATCCGTAACCCCCGTGTACCTGCACGGCCTCGGTGGCCGTCCACATCGCCGTTTCCGAAGCATATACTTTTGCCATGGAAGAGCTGACGCTGTAATCGCGGCCGTTATCTTTCTCCCAGGCTGCACGAAAACACAGCAGCCTTGCTGCGTCAATACGCGTGGCCATATCGGCCAGCTTAAATTGTATAGCCTGGTGACCCGCAATCTCTTTTCCAAATGCCTTCCGCTGCTTGGCATAGGCCAGGGCAAGCTCGTATGCCCCGGAAGCGATGCCCAGCGCCTGCGATGCAATACCCAACCTTCCCCCAGAAAGGGTTCTCATGGCGTAGGAAAATCCGGAGCCATCTTCCCCCACCCTATTCTCTTTGGGAATCTTCACGTCCTGAAAAGAAACACTGTGCGTGTCGCTACCCCTGATCCCCAGCTTATTTTCTTTCGGGCCCACCGTTATTCCCGGCCAGTGTTTTTCCACGATGAAAACATTGATGCCCTTGGCGCCACGCGCGGGATCCGATTGTGCCATCACGATATACACCGACGCCGAGTTGGCATTTGTGATCCAGTTCTTGACGCCGTTCAGCAGGTAGTGATCGCCCTTATCTTCGGCGATCGTGTGCTGGGCAGCGGCGTCACTCCCCGCTTCCGGCTCGCTCAACAGGAAAGCACCGATGTAAAGCTCTCCATCCCTGGTGCCGCGGGCAAGCGGCGTAAGATATTGCTGTTTCTGGGTTTCGGAACCCAGCTCCTCAAGCCCCCAGCATACCAGTGAATTGTTCACGCTCATGCACACAGCCACGCTGGCGTCGATCTTGCTGATCTCTTCAATGGCCAGTACATAGCTCACCGTATCCAATCCGGAACCGCCGTACCGGGGGTCGACCATCATACCCATAAAGCCCAGCGTTGCCAACTGCTCTATCTGTTCCCGGGGGAACTGCTGCCGCTCATCCCGCCCGATCACCCCGGGAAGGCATTCACGTACCGCAAAATCGCGCGCCGCGTCGCGGATCATTTGTTGTTCTTCAGTCAGATCGAAAAACATAGGTGTTAGGTTTTAAATGAGAAGGCGCAAAAATAAGGTATTCGACGAATAAACTAACAGTTGTTCGTTTATTTCAGTATAGCACCGACATAGCACTATATACCAAAAATCAGCTATTTTCGCAACGTTTTTAAACAGAAAATCAACCACATGAACCTTCACGAATACCAGTCGAAAGAATTATTAAAGAGATACAATGTTCCCGTGCAGGAAGGCTATCCTGTAGATTCTGCAGGGGCCGCAGAAGAAGCCTACCGGAACCTGAAAGTGCAGTTTGGTAATAATTTTGCGGTGGTGAAGGCCCAGATACACGCCGGCGGGCGCGGCAAAGGAAAGATAAAAGGCAGCGAGCAGCGGGGAGTGGCCGTAGGCAAAAGTGCCGAGCAGATCAAAGAAATAGCCAGCAATATATTGGGAGGTACCCTGGTGACGATACAGACCGGCCCTGCGGGGAAGGTCGTGAACAGGGTGCTGGTTGCCCAGGATGTGTACTATGAAGGACAAAACCCTGTCAAGGAATTTTATCTTTCGATACTGGTGGACCGCACCAGGGGATGCAATGTAGTGATGTACAGCACAGAGGGCGGGATGGACATTGAACAGGTAGCGCACGATACGCCCGACAAAATATTCAAGGAATGGATACACCCTTCCGGCGGGCTGCAGCCCTTCCAGGCCAGGAAGATCGCTTTTAACCTGGGGCTCAGGGGTGAGGCGTTCAAGAACTGCGTAAAATTCGTCACCAATCTCTATAGCGCTTATACCGGCCTGGATTGCAGCATGGTGGAGATCAACCCCCTGTTCAAGACCTCCGACGAGAAGATCCTCGCGGTAGACTGCAAGATGAATATCGACGATAATGCGCTGATCCGCCACTCAGAACTGGAAACCCTCCGCGACGTGAGCGAAGAGGATCCTACCGAAGTGGAAGCGGGCAGGTATAACCTGAATTTCGTAAAGCTCGACGGTAACGTAGGCTGCATGGTGAACGGCGCCGGACTTGCCATGGCCACGATGGATATGATCAAGCTAAACGGCGGGGAACCCGCTAACTTCCTCGACGTGGGGGGTACCGCCAATGCCGAAACCGTGGAAGCCGGCTTTCGCATCATCCTGAAAGACCCAAAAGTAAAGGCCATCCTCATCAATATATTCGGGGGCATCGTACGCTGCGACCGCGTAGCTCAGGGCGTGATAGACGCCTACAAGAAGATCGGCAACATAGAAGTTCCGATCATCGTTCGCCTCCAGGGCACGAATGCAGCAGAAGCAAAAAAACTGATCGAGGAAAGCGGACTGAAGGTTCAGTCGGCCATCCTGCTAAGCGAGGCCGCAGCCCTGGTGAACAAGGCTGTGACCGCTGCTTAGGACCAGACAGATAGCAGAGGCCACCTGAGGGTAACCGGGATCGAAAAAACGGGCTGCCATCATAACGGATGACAGCGGAATTTATTGGTTCGCCGACATGAAATTCACAAGAATAGCCGACCGGAAACGGGCCGAGTTTATCACCACTGCCGTCGCAGCGGCCATCCCGTCCGGAGCAGCGATCCTCGATATCGGATGCGGCAACGGGCTCATCAGCAGGGCCATCGGCGAGCTCGGCTACCAGGTCAGGGGTATCGACGTGAGCAGGGAGACAATCCACAATGCCCGCCTTCATAATAATTTACCGAACGTAGTATTTGAGACGGTTGCCGCAGACGAGTGGAAACCCGAACCCGGGAGATATCACGCTGTCATTTGCAGCGAAGTGCTGGAACACCTGCACCAGCCCGCGGCACTTCTTCAAATGATCCATATGTCCTTGAAAGACGACGGGATATTGATCGTAACGGTTCCGAACGGGCGAGGCCCCCGCGAACTGCTGGTAACCCGGCCCGTACAATGGTTGCACCGAAACGGTGGATGGGCCGCGCATCTGCTGGACCGGCTAAAACGCGGGATGGGATACAGCGGTACAACCGTTCAGTCGAACGCCGCAGACCTGACCCATATCCAGTTCTTTACGGCGCCGCAACTCCGGGCCCTGGCCGGAGCGACCGGTTTCCGCATGGTCCGGATCGAAAGCACCAACTTCATCGAACAGGTGTTCCCCATTTCATTGCTGACCCGCAGGAGTACCGCCCTGCAGCGGTTGGATTGCAGGCTGGCAGCAAAACTGCCCCTCGGTTTCACCAGCGGATTCATGAGCATATGGCAGAAACAGGGGTGCCAGGGATATCCGACCATCACCCACCCGGCTTCACCGGCGGATTCATGAGCATATAGCGGAAACAAGGGCGCCCTGCCTGAAAAACTGGTTCCGCACATACTATCTGCCACGCTGCAACGTTATAAAACTTAGAAAATTCAACCGTATGAAGAACGCCCACAAAGGATTTCTGGTGATCACCTTTCTTTCGTATGTATTGCTGTACAGCCTGATCGCACTGTTAGGTAGCTGAGCATTGGTCTGCTACCGGTTTTACTTCATAAACCGGACTAAAAAGATAGATTTTTCCCGTAGCCAGTTCCGCACACTGGTATCTTTTCCGCAGCTTTTTCCCCCGCCGGAATAATTTCCCTTTTCCTGCATCGAATACTGCGCCCTCCGCCAGTTGCTCCACCATTAGCCGGCCGTCCTGTGGCGCATCGTACCGTTTCAGCACCCGCATCAGCTTTTCGTCGGCGCAACTGCTGGCAGGCAGGTCGTGCAGGGAAGCCCGGAGCGCCTGGAGCAGATCAACGGGAAAAACCGTTTCGGACAAAAAATCCTTTAACAGGAAAGCATACGTATTCTTCCATTCCCTTCCGTGGGGATCCACCCTGTTGCCGAAGGAGTTGAAGGTGAGCAGATGGGCCAGTTCGTGGACGAGGGTGATCAGGAAACTATATGGGTTCAGGTTGCCGTTCACGCTGATGCGATGCGCCCGCGAAGAGGTGGCATGGCGGTAATCGCCCAGCACGGTGCGCCGCTCGCGCGTAATGGTCAGATGCACCCCGTGCCTGACAAGATGGTCCAGTACCATCGACGCGGCCGCCGGGGGAATATACCTGCTGATCTGCTCAAGAGGCGCTTCTGTCTTGGACATGTTGTTGCTTTCTGCCGAGTTTCAGAATGATTGAAATTTCAACAAAGCTATACACAAAGTACAGGAACATGCAGCCAAAGATCGCACCCTTGCTGATATCTTTCCCTGCCATCATAATGTAAATCAGGGCAGCGATCAGACAGACCATCATCTTGGCAAACATCCCGCCGTAAATCATCCGTAGAAAAACGTGGGGGCGGTTATTTTTCAACGATTGCCGGAACAAATAAAAAGAAAGGGAAGTGGCTGCAAACAGAACGGTGTTGCCGGTAATCATCACTCCCCTGTCCATATTCCACAAAAAGTCGAGCGAAGGCACAACAACCAGTATCAGGGTAGTAACAATGAAGACGATGACAAGTGGCAGGAATGCCTTTGCGGTATTTACTTTTCCCATTCTACCGGTGCTACGCTGTTTTTATGGATTATGAAAAAGAAGGACTGGCTACAGGCTTGGCGCTCCTGTTCAGCGAAACGGCACTTGGCGAAGCGGTCGCTGCCGAAGGACTGCCTGTCATATGGCACTGCCCGTTAAAATTCGCGCTGGTCTCGATTTGCAGCTTTGCAGCATGAATATTACCGTTCACGTTGCAGCCACCCTTGAGCTGGAGCAATTCCTTCACCTTGATGGTGCCGCTCACCCTGCCCATGATATCGGCCTGCTGACCGGTGATATCGCCTTCGACTATTCCGTTGGCTCCAATCACCACTTTGGCGGTGCAGTGCACATTCCCCTGCAGGTTACCATCTATCCGGATATCGCCGTTGCTGTTGATATCTCCTTTGAAAGTGGTGGTAGCAGCAATAATAGTGGCTCCTCCCTGGGGAGCTGGAACATCTGCAGATGTTTCAGATTTTGATTTTGGATTGAACATAGATATTTGGTTTTAATCTTCTACATTTTCCGGTTTGGGCACCTCTATCGTGTTGGTATCCAGCGAAAGTGGCACATTCCCCTGCAGTACGTTCCGGATATTATCCAGGTACTGCTGCTTATAGTGCATGGCCTGCTCCAAAGAATCGGTCTTCATCTTCAACTCCCGCAGCTCCTTTGTAGTATTGATATCACCATATCCCGGGATGTACATCCGCAACGGAGTGAAGACGATCAAAGCCACAGTGAGGCCGGTTAAAAGCACAAAAAGCGTGCTAAGTGTCACATATACGCTCATTCTCGACAGCTTAAAGGTGACGACCTCCTCATACGTGTCGTCATTCATCACTACCAAACGGTAACGGTTTTGAAGGCGCTTTAGTGTAGAGTTGGCATCGAATTTGGCCATAATGTTTAAAATAACGGACTAACAGGCGTTAAAGGTATACATTCAGCGGCCGAAAAATAAGTATATTTTTGAAATAAATTTCCTGAAAATCAGTTATTAAGACTTAGTTTGTTCCGGAGATGCTAAAGGTTCTATTCCAGACATTTGTGGTGCTTTATTGTATGGTCGGGCTCCTGCCACCGGCGGCGGCCCAGCCCGTGCTGCCCTCAGACCTGAAAAAGCCTGAAAAGTACGAGAACAAGTTGCTGGGAGCGGAGAAGTCGGCCGGCAAGAAATTTGGCACACCCCGCCGGTTCATTCAAAACACCGTCACCCACTACAACTGGTACTTCAACGCCAACAACAAACTGGAAGCTATCATAGAAAGGGCCAAACTTGCTCATCGGGACGACTTCACACAATTACTGCCCTTTTATAATTTCAGCATCGAAAGCACTGCAGCCGATAAAGCGGAACTGGATTCCGTTATCTACAAAGCCAACATGGGCATCCTGATCCACGACCTACGCAACGCGTGGATCGACAACCTGTTCATGCTGATGGGCAAAGCATATTATTTCCGCAACGCGCTCGATTCCGCATATCTCACTTTTCAATACATTAATTACGCCTTTTCTCCCAAGGAGCCGGACGGATACGACATGCCGATCGGCAGCAACGCCAATGAAGGCACCAACGCCCTTTCTGTATCTACCAAAGAAAAGAATAATATCATTAAAAAGGCTTTTTCCACTCCCCCGAACCGGAATGAGTCCTTTCTCTGGCAGATCCGCACCTATATAGCACAAAACGAAATGCAGGAGGCAGCGGCACTGATCGAGACCCTGAAGAACGATCCGGTTTTCCCGGGCCGCCTTACTACCGATCTGGCCGAACTACAGGCGCTATGGTTCTACCGGCAAAATATCTACGACAGCGCGGCAGCGTACCTCGAACAGGCGCTGGGCAACGCAGCCAACCGGCTGGAAACCTCCCGCTGGGAATTCCTGATCGCACAACTCCACGAGCGCTCGAATCAGCCGGAGCAGGCGCTGGCATTTTATGAAAGAGCGAAACGCCACACGCTGGACCCCGTGCTGGAAGTGTATGCTATCCTGAATTCGATCAAACAACAGGCCTCCGATTCGGCCGCAATCAGCGCCAGTCTGCAAACCCTCAGGAAAATGGGCCGGAAAGACAGCTATTCAGCCTATCGCGACGTAATTTATTATACCGCTGCACGGATCGAACTGGAAAGAAACAACCCGGCGGGCGCAAAGGAAATGCTGCTGAAATCGACCCGGGCTTCGGTTACGCACCTCAATCCCGGGCAGCGTACCCAATCTTTCCTCCTGTTGGCCGATCTTTCATTCAGCGAAAAGAACTACAGGGACGCCCGAAGATTCTCCGACTCCGTCAATAACAACGATCCGGGCATACCCGACCCCATCGCCTTCGAGAAAAGGAAAGAAATGCTCCACCTGGCCGTACACCAGCTCGATATTATCAGCCGCCAGGATAGCCTCCAGCATCTGGCAGCCATGCCCGGCGACGAACGTGAAAAAATACTGAAAAGAATGGTCCGGCAACTCAGGCGATCGCATGGACTAAAAGAAGAAGAGGCGGTGACCTCCGGGAATGCGGCTGTGGGCATGAACAACGCCGGTAAGGCAGCTACCGACCTGTTTGCGGCCAACACCAAAGGAGACTGGTATTTTAACAACCCCTCCCTGAAATCAAAAGGATTTACGACATTCCGGCAGGAATGGGGTAACAGGCCAAATAGCGACAACTGGCGGCGTCAGGCGGCAGTCGCCGGCGCTGTCCCGACAGCAGGCCGGCAACCGGGCTCAGGGCCCTCCGCAACGGCCAACGACTCCGCCACCACTGCCAGTGCTTTCACCTACGAAGCACTGCTGAAGAATATTCCGCTCAACCCCGAACAGCTTGAATTGTCGGAAGACTCCGTGCAGAATGCCATGCTCGACCTTGCCATCTTGTATATCGACCAGTTCGAAGAATATCCCGCCGCCATCGACACGCTCGAGATCTTCGTGGAAAAATACCAGTACAGCAGCCGCATGCCCGAGGCGCTCCTGTATCTGTATAATGCCTACCGGCAGGCAGGCAGAGACGCCGATGCCACCGCCATCGACGGCCAACTGAAACAAAAATACTCCGGAACGCCTTCCCAGAAAAAGGTGCATGATGCCCAAACGGGTGAGGGCCAACAGATAAAAGAAAAAGCCACCCGCGACTACGAAGACATCTATACCCTCTTTATAGAAGGCAGCTTTGACGAAGCGCTCCGGCGCAAACAAACCAGCGACAGCATGTACGGCTCCAGCTATTGGACACCCCAGCTTCTGTATATCGAAGCAGTGTATCATCTGCAGTCGCGCAACGACGAGGCAGCAAAAAAAGTTTTGCAGGATATGATCCGCACGTATCCCGGCGACCCCATGGCCGAGAAGGCGAAGCTTATTCTCGAAGTGCTGGGACGCAGAAAAGAGATCGAAGACTATCTTACCAAGCTGGAAATAGTAAGAGAGGAAGATACCGTGTATATGGCCGGGGCCTACCCCCAGCTCCGGGAACAGATCGGCACCCCGATGGAACAGGATCCCACCACCATCCAGCCTATCCACCAGCGGGCCATCGACACGGTGCAGACAACGATCCCGGCAATCGAAATGCCACCCCCACCCGGCGCAACTGACAGTACTGCAACCGCTCCTTCTGCCTATTATACCTTCCACGTAGAAGCCTCACACGCGGTGATGATCGTGCTCAATAAAGTGGATCCCGTGTACGTAACGGAGTCGCGGAATGCTTTCAACCGGTACAACCAGGAAAAATATTATAATAAATCCATCCCCATCAATCACATATCGCTGAACGATACCCTCAAGCTGGTAGTGATGACAGGATTTGAGAATGCGGCCGCAGCCCTTGAATATCTCGAAACAGTGAAGGCTGTGGCGGCAACCCGGATCATCCCCTGGCTACCCGCGGGCAAATACACGTTCATGGTGATCAGCGAACAGAACATAGAAGTGTTAAAAAACAGGCAGGACATAGAAGAATACCGTGAATTTGAGGAGCAATATATGCCCGGCGAATGAGTCCGGGAGATTAGCTCCGGACTGCCGGCACCCAATCCGCCAGGTATCCGGCTACAATTGTTAAAAGCTTGTAATACTCGACACCAAGTACGATTTTTGCTGTATTATCGCACTGATCAATCACAAATGCCTTAAATAAATATGTCTCGTACCGTAGGAATTTACTGGAAGATATTCTTTATCGGCTTATTGTCGCTGGCAGTTGTGCTGGTACTGATCCATTTCGGTGCGTTCGGCAAGATGCCTTCGCTAGCCCAGTTAGAAAACCCTTCGATCACCCTTGCCACAGAAGTGTATGGAGACGACGGCACTACGCTGGGGAAATACTTCAAAGAAAGAGGGAATAGAAGCTATGTCCAGTACCGCGACATTTCCAAACACGTAACCAATGCACTCGTAGCCACCGAAGACGAACGGTTCTACGAACATTCGGGGATAGATGCCAAGTCGATTTTCAGAGCGGTTGTGCTGTTCGGCCAACAGGGGGGCGGCTCCACCATCACCCAGCAGCTCGCTAAAAACATGCTGGATCAGGGGTCAAAAAGCCTGATCAAAAGGGTGGTCGAAAAATTCAAAGAATGGATCATCGCCGTAAAGCTGGAACGGAACTTCACCAAAGAGGAGATCCTTGCATTATACCTGAATACGGTTTCTTTCAGCGACAATGTTTACGGCATCCGCAATGCTTCGCGGACATTTTTTTCGAAAGAACCCGACAGACTGGATGTGGAAGAGTCGGCCGTGCTGATCGCCATGCTGAAAGCCACCGGCATCTATAATCCCAGAACCAATTACAAATCTTCGTTCGACCGGCGCAACACGGTAATAGACCAGATGGTACGCAATGCGTATTTGCCGGCCAACGAAGCCACGGAGATAAAAAAAGAACCGATCCGGCTGAATTATAAAAAAATGGATCAGAACAACGGTATTGCTCCCTACTTTCTTGAGGTGCTGCGCGACGAGATAAGGAGGTGGTGTAATGAGAGTGAGAAACCGGACGGCGGCAACTACGATATATATGAAGACGGGTTAAAAGTGTACACTACCATCAACCCCATCATGCAGTCCTACGCAGAGGAAGCCGTAGCAAGGAATCTTCCCGGGCTCCAGCAGGCATTGAGTGCGCAAAACAATATAAAAAGCGGGAGCGTGTGGAAAGGGCATGAGAACATATTGGAAGCGGCAATGAAATCGAGCGACCGGTGGAAAGCCCTGAAGAAAGAAGGCATCGACGACGCAACGATCAAAAAAACCTTTTCGGAGAAGGTGCCGATGAAGGTGTTCGCGTGGAATTCAGAAAGAGAAAAAGACACGGTGATGACACCCATGGATTCCATCAAATACCATCGGCAAATGCTGCAGACCGCTTTTATGGTGATGGATCCGCTCACCGGCCAGGTGAAAGCCTGGGTGGGCGGAATTGATTTCCGGAATTATAAATACGATCACGTGAACCTGCGCACTAAACGCCAGGTAGGTTCTTCCATAAAACCGTTCCTGTATGCACTTGCCGTAGAAGAATACGGCTTTACCCCGGAAACGGAATGTGAGGCCACTGCGCAGTATTTTCCCGGCTCGGGATGGGTACCCGCTACCAATACCGGTCGCACGGGCACCCGTACACTGGCCAGTGGACTGACCTGGTCGATCAACGAGGTGGCAGCCTACCTGATCAAACAAACCACCCCGGAACGTTTTGCGGAGTTCATCAAACAGATCAATATACCCACCGAAGTAAAACCCTACCCTTCGATCAGCCTGGGCTCGTGCGACCTGTCGCTTTTTGAGATGATGTGGGGCTACACCATGTTCCCCGGGGGTGGATTCAGCACCAGGCCGATCTATATTACCCGCATAGAGGATAAGAACGGCAACGTGCTGGCCCGCTTCGATACCCAAAGAAAAGAAGTGATCAGTCAATCCACCGCCTACACACTCACCCGGATGTTACAGGGTCCGGTGGACGTGGGAACGGCCGCGGGTCTTCGCTCACGTTTAGGTATAGCTGAAATGAGCGGCAAGACCGGAACCACCAACGATTATTCCGACGCATGGTTTATCGGATTCACCCCACAACTCGCTGCCGGCGTATGGGTGGGTGCAGACGACCGGTTTATCCGCATGAACAGCAAACTGGGCGAGGGCGGGCGATCGGCGCGTCCCGTTTGGGAGTACTTTTTCAAAAAAGCCCTGGCAGACAAAACACTGGGGCTTGATAAACAGGCAAAGTTTGTGCAGCCTGAGAATATGCGCCGGGAAATGCTGTATGATTACATGAATATCCAGGACCGTATGCCCCCTCCGGGTGCTGAAGGAGTGGATGAAGGCAATGGGGCGGCAGACGAATACCTCGGCACTCCCTACTCTAACGACGTTCCTGTTGAATCGAAACTCTCTTTTGAAGAGCAGCAGATACTCAAGGAAGCGCAGAAAAAAACTCCTGAAAAGAACGCCTCCGGTGCTTCTGACCAGGACGATGACAAAAAAAAGAAAGGGTTTTTCAGGAGGCTGTTTGATAGTAAGAAAGACGGCGAATGATACAAGTGAATCTCGGAAGACTAACTACTATCCCCTATGTTCGGATAAAACGCCCGGACGTCCGCGGGAATTAATTCTCCACGAGCTCACCCGTTTCCCAGGAGTAGATCCGCTGCACCGGCGAGATCGTTTTTAAATGCTCCACACCCGCCGCGGTCACCAGCGTCTGATTCAGATTGATGGCTTGTAAATGCTTCAGTCCGCCGACCAACGAGCTGATACTGTCGGTGATATGGTTTTTTTCCAGTCTCATCTTTTCCACGTTCTGCATCAGGGGTAAAAAAGACAGATCGGCGTCGGTCAACCCGTTTCCAGAGAGGTTCAGCCAGACAATATTCGGGGCGATCGTTTTGAGCTCTTCAGCGGTCGCCTCTATCGCTATTTTCCCGGAGTTAGGAGGCAGGGTTAGGTCGAGCATCATGGGCTCGTGCAGCATCACCCGCACCATGAAGCCCTTATTGCGCAGGTTCTCAATGGCCACCGGATCGGCGGAAAACGGAATATCGGGATTGACGGGCGATCCCCCCCCGGAAGCCAATGCGGCGCCCCCAAGCTGAAGATAGGCCGCGATAGCCGCCCGCACCGTATCGCCGGCATTCAGCTCCGCGATCTTTTTTTTATCGGTTGCCATTGCCGAGGAGATCCACCACCCGATGATCGCAGTCTCGTCTTCGGTCAATGGCGTCTTGCCGTCTGTGGGCATAAAATCTTCATGCGAAGGATCCAGCGTGATCCGGTGGTACAGCTCACTTTTACCGAGATCCCCGGGGGTGACTGAAGCCCCGTTCTTTCCACCTTTTAGGAGTTTTTCCAGCGAAGCCACCGACAGCCCCCCTTTGAGTTTGCCGCTATTATGACATTGCGCACACTTTTTATCGAGTATGGGCTGTATGAGGTCTTCAAATACAAGCGCCTCTTCAACCGACGTCGGTTTAGGCCGCTTCTCTTTCAAAAAGCTTTCCAGAGACAGAAAATCGCTTCCGTGGGTAAGACTTCCCCCCTGATGCCCCGAATAAGACATTATAACGAGCATCAACACACTAAGCGAGGTGAATAAGCGGGGGCCTACGTGTAACCGCAACCGTATGGCGGGCCTGCTCAGGAGCACCAGGCATCCCGAAAAAACAGCCAGCGCGATACCGGATAGTTTGTGATTGTTCAGCAGCGCGGCATCGTAATCGCCGGCTCCCGCAAGCATCCATCCCAATACACAAGCCAGCACTGCCGAAACAAAACCCAGCAATAAAACGAAAGGTACCGCCCTGCGAAGGTGCCGCAACGGTCGCCCATACGCGGCAAGGTCGGCCAGCGCGGCCATCAGGAGAAACCCAATGGGAAGATGAACCACAAGGGGATGGTATCTCCCCAGGTAATGGGCAATATCAGCGAGTAGCATGCAGGATCCTTATTTCCGTCATGAAAGAATATCTTTTACCACATGGCCGTGAACGTCGGTAAGACGGAATCTTCTGCCCTGGAATTTATAAACCAGCCTTTCATGGTCAACGCCAAGCAAGTGTAGCATGGTGGCCTGGAAGTCGTGCACATGCACAGGGTCTTTAATAATGTTATAACTAAAGTCGTCCGTTTCCCCATAACTGATGCCGGGTTTTACGCCTGCCCCCGCCATCCACATGGTGAAGCAGCGGGGATGGTGGTCCCGGCCGTAATTGGTGTCTGTGAACTCGCCCTGCGAATAAACGGTTCTGCCGAATTCGCCCCCCCAGATCACCAGGGTATCTTCCAGCAATCCCCTTCTTTTCAGATCCTTGATAAGGGCACCGGTGGCCTGGTCGGTTACCTTACACTGGTTCCGGATGCCGCCGGGAAGCCCACCATGCTGATCCCAGCCCTGGTGGTACAACTGGACAAATTTCACGTCTTTCTCCAGCAGCTTGCGCGCCAGGATACAGTTGGCAGCGAAAGTGCCGGGATCCCGGCTATCAGAACCATACATATCAAAAACCTCGTCCGGTTCCTCGGAAATATCCATCGCCTCCGGTACAGAGGTCTGCATACGATAAGCCATTTCATATTGTGCAATCCGGTTCTCTACCTCCGGGTCGCCGTACACGTCGTTTTGCAGGCGGTTCAGACTGGAAAGATAGTCCAGCATTTCTTTCCGGTCGGGGCCATCGTACCCTTCTGGATTATTGAGAAAAAGCACGGGGTCTTTGCCGGACCTGAACTGAACGCCCTGATGTTTGGAGGGTAGGAATCCGTTCCCCCATAAACGGGCGTACAGGGGTTGGTCACGCACCGCGTTCTTCGATACCAGTACGATGAAGGTCGGAAGATTATGATTGTCCGACCCCAGTCCGTAGCTCACCCAGGAACCTATCGACGGGCGACCCGGCAATTGGTTGCCGGTTTGAAAAAATGTGATGGCAGGGTCGTGGTTGATCGCTTCGGAAAATATGGACTTGATGATACAAAGCTCATCGACCACCTCCGCGGTATAAGGGAGCAATTCACTGATCCAGGTGTTGTTTTTTCCATGCTGGTTAAACTTGAATATAGAAGGCACTACGGGAAGCACGCTCTGGTTCGCGCTCATGCCCGTCAGCCGCTGACCCTGCCGCACCGAGTCGGGCAGGTTTTGCCCCCTCAGATCGATCAATTTCGGTTTATAATCGAAGGTCTCAAACTGTGAGGGGCCGCCGCTCATAAAAAGATATACAACACGCTTCGCTTTGGGTGCGATATGTGGAATAGCACGAAGCACTTCCTCCTCCATGCTGGGGGAAACAGTGGATGCAGCGACTTTGCCCGGGGTCGGATTACCCCAGAGGCTTTGCCCCAGTAGTGATCCGGTGGCGATGGCGCCCAATCCCAACGAGGTTTTGATCAGAAAATTCCTCCTGTCCAGCTTCTTGCGGAGGGAATCAAGATCGGGGTGAAAGGGCCGGAATTCTTCGGGATGATGTTGACACATGGCTTATCTTTTTGTAAGTGTGGCGTCTGAGTTCATAATTGTACTGGCAACTACGGCACAGGAAGCGACCAGGGCCGCATCCAGCCCCTCCGCCTGTTGATACTGGCCGGCATGCAGCCAGCCGGTGGTTTTCTCCGGATATTTCCGGAATTTCTCCCACTCTTTTCGTTGCAGTTCCATCAGCAGCTCCATTTCTTTCGCGGAGGGATTCCTCCCGGTCAGCTGCCTGTAGGCAAGCTGCACACCGCTGGCTATGTCTTTTTTGCGGGAGATGTTTTCTCCCATTACCACCGCCGCCTCTACAAATGTGGGATCGTTGAGCGTCACCAAAGCCTGCAGGGGCGTATTGGTCGGCTGCCGTCGCACTATGCAGTAGCTGCGGGAGCCCGCGTCGAAGGTCGAAAGTGTGGGGTTGGGTACGGAGCGCTTTACGATCACGTACAGGCTTCGCCGGTATACATCGGCACCCTTGCTGGGCGCATATACGGCGCTATTGATCGACCAGAGTCCTTCGGGCTGATAGGGTCTTATACTTTTCCCTCCTATAGCCGGGTTGAGCAGGCCGCTGGCGAGCAGGGCGTTGTCACGGATCATTTCGGCAGTCAGCCGGTGCGCCGGCCCGTGCGACAGCAAACGGTTCTCCGGGTCTTTTTCTGCAGCCTTCACCGGCGCTTTTGAGTCCTGCCGGTAAGTGGCCGACATCACCATCAGCTTCATCATTTTCTTTACATCCCAGCCAGATTCCTCGAAGGTCACCGCCAGCCAGTCGAGCAGTTCCGGATGAGAAGGCATCTCCCCCTGGTTGCCAAAATCTTCCGCCGTTTTAACGATACCCGTGCCGAAAAGCAGTTGCCAGTATCGATTGATCGCTACACGCGCTGTAAGCGGATTGTCTTTATGAGTAGCCCACTGCGCCAACCCATATCTGTTTCGGGGAAGATCGGCGGGCATGTCCAGAATGGCAGCGGGCGTATTGGGAAATACCTGCTCGCCGGGGGCGTCATAATTTCCCCGCTCCAGCACGAAGGTTTTTTTCGGAACGGCCATTTCGCGCATCACCATCAGTTCCGGCACTCGCTCCACCGAATCGGCAAGTGCGGCGCGCGTCTGCTGCAGTTCCTGTTTTGCCTGCAGCACAGCAGGAGAGACTGCGGCGAAATAATAGCCGCGAAGATGCGACAGTTCCTCCCCGCTGAGCCCGGCGGGAGCTTTGGACATGATCGTTTTCCAATCCGCCTTGCCCGCATTCACTTTGATCTCGAATGGTGTCAGCTCACGCTCATACACCAGTACATCATCCGCACTGCCGCCCGTGAGGCCGCGTCCCCGGTACCAGCCACCGATCTGCAGGCCCGGCTGTGGACTCTGGTAGAAGAGTATATCTTTGGAAAGTGCATCCGTAACGGTTTCCATCTTCACCTCGCTGCCGTCGAGGAAAAGTTTGAAGCCGGCCGCTCTGGCGGAGCCATCGTAGCTGATGGCGATATTCAACCACCTGTCGCGGGGGATGCCTGCAGGGCTCAGCCGGGTGATGGCGTTTCCGGGAGCTGCATGTGCCATGCTCAACTCAAGCCGGTCGTCTTTCAGATAAACATGGTAGCCCCTGTAATTATAGAGTCGCTCGGAAAGTGATTTATGAAATAATACGCCCTCGTTCAGGTCCTTCGGAATCTTCATCCACATACTTACGGTGAAAGGATCGGACTTGCGGAACACGGCGATATTCTTGAGGTGCATCCAGATATCCCCGTTGAGGGTCAGTCCCCTGCCGGTATGTCCGGGGCCGAATTCCGGATTGCCACCTGCACTCCCGCCATCGCGTTCCATTACCCCGTTGTCTTTACCCGTTACGAGGTTGATGGGTTTCTCCTGGTTAAAATCATAGTGAGCCTGCAGCCGGTTGTTGAATGATTTTGTTGCTACCTGACGGTAAGCCTCCGTTTTCACCCATCGTTCAAAACCGGCTTCATCGGATGCGATTTGCTCCCGCACCGTTGCTCCCTGTTGGGAGATGGTGTTATTCATAAAGCTGATCAGCTTTTCTTTTTGTTCATCCGGCAACAAGATGGTGGGTGAAGGCGCGGCGTCGTCCCAGGATATCTGACCTGCTTCCAGGACATTATTAAAGTAGCTGAATAGCTGAAAATATTCCTTCTGCGAAACAGGATCATACTTATGATCGTGGCAACGGGCACAACTCAGGGTCACACCGAGAATGGCGTCTCCGAACGTGTTGGTGCGATCGAGCACGTATTCGGTCTGATACTCCTCTTCCACGATACCCCCTTCCATATTCTGCTGATGGTTACGATTAAACGCGGTCGCGATTATCATGTTTTTGGTAGGATCCGGCATCAGGTCGCCGGCCAGTTGCCAGTGCAGAAATTCATCATAGGGCTGGTTATTATTAAAAGCATCTATCACCCAATCTCGATAGGGCGACATATCCCGGAGCCGGTCTACAGTATAGCCATGTGAGTCTGCAAAACGGGCGAGATCCAGCCAATCGGTCGCCATCCTTTCTCCGTAATGGGGAGAGGCGAGCAAGCGGTCGACCTGCTTTTCGTAAGCATCGGCCGAACTGTCGCGCAGAAAACTGTCGATCTCCTCAACAGAAGGCGGAAGTCCCGTAAGATCAAGTGAGAGCCTCCGCAACAGTACTTCCTTGGAAGCCTCGGGAGAGGGGCGCAGGTTTTCTTCTAACAGCTTACCGGCAATAAAATGATCGATAGGATTGTGCAACGAAAAACCTTTGGCCTTCAGTTTCGGAACGGTGGGCATCACCGGCTTCACAAAGGCCCAGTGCGGTTTGTAAGCCGCTCCGTCTTCTATCCACTTAACAAGCAGCGCTTTCTCGCGGGGAGAAAGGCTCAGATGCGATTCGGGCGTCGGCATCACCTGATCGGGATCTTCCGATAATATCCGGTGAAATAATTCGCTCTTAGACAGGTTTCCCGGTGATATAGCCCATCTCCCCGGCGTTTCGGGAAGTTCGGCGTATGCCGATTCAGCCATATCCAACCGTAACCCCGCCTCCTGCTTGGCCTCATCCGGCCCATGACAGGCAAAACACTTGTCTGAGAGAATCGGTTTGATGTGGATGTTATAGTCCAGCTTCTGCGGCAGGTTGTCATATTCCATGGCCACATCCTCCGGCAGATCCGGGGAACAGGCACCCAACAACAATACGACCGACAACAGCGGTATAAATGGAAAGAATCGTTTCATCCGTTTATCATATTGTACTATTACTGTCTACGGAACGTCTTCCAAAGCTATTATTTCATATCATAGGAAATGAGTACAAAGCCTACCAAAGTTTGAACAGATCCGACTTTTTATCATTATCTTGAGATTGCGATCCGATTCTGTATTCAGAATCAAAAGATGGGGTAACAATAAGAGTATGAAGGAAATCAGACCATCTCTCCTGCTATTGCATACCGACCGGGTAAAGTTGAACAAAAATTGGAGTTTCAGGAACGTAGTGAGCCCTTTTTATCGTATTTACCTGATAGAAGAAGGTGAGGGCCAGCTAGACAACTCCGAAACAACCGTTGTATTGGAAAAAGGGTTCCTCTATCTGGTGCCGAGTTATACGTCCTGCAATTATTCGTGCAGCCATTATCTTGAACAGCATTATATCCATTTTACGGAAGAAGTGCAGGGTGGCAGGTCTCTTTTTTTCTCAAACAGGAAATTGTTCAAGGTGCCGGCCGCTGCCGGCGACCTGCTGCTTTTCACGCGCGCAGTTGGCCTCCATCCCGGAAGGAACCTGCGGCGTTCCAACGATCCCGTCGTTTACCAGCAAAGTCCGGCACTGCTAGACAGTAAGGGGCTCAATTACCGGCTCCCCCTGCATGTGCAGATGGAAACCGAGGGTATCCTGATGCAATTGGTCAGCCGCTTCCTGGCCTCACCAGAGTATCATCGCAGCCGCGGCAGGACACCCGTACGGCCCCGCTTGTACGAAACCCTGGAATACATGCAGCACCACCTCAACCAACCGCTCACGGTGGCCTCCCTGGCTCAGCGGGCACATCTGCATCCTGATTATTTTTCAAGGATCTTCCGCGAAGAAGTAGGTGAAGGCCCCCTCGGGTATATCCGGCATAAACGGATCGAACAGGCGCAGTTCCTCATTATTACGACAGAATCTTCTTTCAGCGAAATCGCTTTTGATACCGGGTTTGAAAGCGTCTCCTACTTTTCCAGGGTGTTCAAAAAGTTTACCGGTATGTCGCCAGGCAGGTACCGGACCACCCACAGGAGGGTTTAGCCGCCATGATTCCCCACCCTAATCCTATAGACGAACCACTGGCATTCGCGGGGCTGAAACAATTCGAAAACCAAGACATAAATTGCTGAACACGTATATAAGCGGCTAAGGTTTCATCAGTTCGACCCGCACACGCGTGAGACCGCGTTTTACAAATCCCAACTGAATAGCAGCAGCGCGACTCAGGTCCACCAGCCGCGGGTTTCGGGAGTGCATCCGGTCGTTCACTTTTACGATCACGGACTTCCCGTTACGCAGGTTGGTGACCCGGATGCGGGTTCCGAATTTTAACCGGTTATGTGCAGCCGTCATTTTCGTTTCATCATATACCTCCCCGCTGGCAGTTACCCTGCCTTGAAAACGGGAGTTGTAAAAGCTGGCGATTCCCGTGTCGGCGACGGGCCTGGCGGCATTGGCATTCGGTATGCTACCCGAAGCCGGCTGTGCATGTAATGCTACCGCAATTTGCCACAGCAGCAGCAGCATAAGGAGGTTTTTTGCATGGATATCAGTTGACATTTTTGGAGAAATATTTTTCTGCCAGCAGTTTGTCTTCCGCGTAAATATCGTCGTAGAATCTGAGTTGCCCATCCACTCCCTCGCAGGTGAAATAACGAATATATACCGGCACCTTCCTGAATCCGGACACCGTGTGTTTCTCCTGCCTGGCGATCCACCGCGACAGGGTGTCGGGGTGATATTTTATTGTATCGTTCCTTACCAAAAAATTAGCTATTTCCTTCCATTTCTGTACCCGGATGCAACCATGACTCAATGCCCGTTCAGACCTCGAAAAAAGCCAGCGGGCATTGGTGTCGTGCAGGTATACCGAATATTTATTCCTAAAATTAAATTTCAATACGCCCAGGGAATTATCGTCTCCTTCGCGCTGCCGGATGGTATACGGGAATTTCTTTTTATTCAGCGATGCCCAGTCTATAGTAGATGGAGCGATCACGCTATCGTACCTGTCTACCACCATCAGGTTTTCCTTCTTAAGATAGTTGGTGTCTTTCTGGATCTTGGGAAGCATCTCCTTGAATACGATACTATACGGAACCGTCCATTGCGGATAGGTGATGAAGTTTGAGATCTCAGAAACCAGTTCGGGTGTAGGTGTCTGTGAGGCTCCCACTATCGTTTTGGACCTGATCACAACCGTATCGTTATCCACCACCGTGAGGTAATAGGAAGGCACGTTCACCCACACATAGGAGGCAGGCATGGAGTCGGGCATCAGCTTATATTTGTCAAGGCTGATTGCAATCCTTTTATAGCGCTCCCAGCTGTTGTCATTGAGCCGGCCGACCGTTGTTGTATTGACCTTACCGGTCACTTTCAGCTTTTCCTTCGCCTGGTAGGCGGCTACCGCATTGTATAACCGGCCCGTATCGGACAGTACCAGCAGTGAGTCGGGGATATTCTCCTCCCTTAGCCGCAGCCGAAGCAGGAAATAGAAATCGGCGGTATCGGTGATGGGATATGGCAGGTAGGTGTACTGGCGAAAAACGGTGGTGTCTACATATGGTTTCAGGGCACTGCGGAGATCGCGATACCCTTTCAGTCTGGGCTCCAGTGACAGCAGCGGTGTCATCACAGAGCGGGAATCCTGCACTTCGTTGAGCACATTCAGGTAGAATTGTCCGTCCACCACCGGGGTGTCTTTCCTGATGCTGATGCTATCGTACGGAAGCCGGCCTCTTTTGAGGTGCCGGGATATCTGTAGCAGGGCATCGGTCATCAATAGATCGGCTCGCGACCAGAGTGCGGCGTCTTTTTGCGCCATCGTATCGAGCATCAATTGCCGGTGTATATTTTTCAACGCAGCGTAGTGGTAGTCTGCGGGGAATAGCCCGTATGTTCTGGAACTGGCGATAAACCAGTAGAGCGTGTCGGCAATGGGCCGCCAGATGCCGGTGTCGGACCAGAGAGGAGTATAACCGCTCGCTTCGTAGGCGTTCCGGGTAAGGGCTGCATCGTTATGCAGCCGGGTGGAGTCATTCAACCGGCCGTCATTATCAGCAGCATATGCCACAATGGAACGCAGGTTTCTCGTTAACCGGTCTTCCATCAGTTCGGGCTTCACCACGATATCTTTTTCGGAAGGCGCTCCGCCACCACAACCCGCAAAAAGCATCAGCAGGCAGGGTAAGAGCAGCGCATGCACGCCATTCAACAGTGTATCGCTTTTGACGCCGGCCTTCATCGCCCCAATAATAATAAAATCAATTGGAATTGTTACTATGCGGGCCGTTAATTAATATTCTCGGCAGCCGCTGTTCCAGCAGCAGTAGGTCGGCCAGCACCAATGCCGTCACCGCTTCCAGCACCACGGGCACCCGCAGTGCGATACAGAGGTCGTGGCGCCCCTTCACGGAGAAAGGTTCCACGCTTCCCGTTTCGAGGTTTAGCGTGTTTTGTTCTTTCGGAGTGGATGAAGTGGGTTTGACAGCGATGCGGAATATCAGCTCGTTCCCGTTGGTGAGGCCGCCCACTATTCCTCCCGCGTGATTAGTGCCGGTTTTGCCGCTCGGGTCCAGGATGCTATCATTATGCTCAGCGCCAAACATCCTGGCAGCCGCGAACCCCGTTCCAAACTCGATGCCCCTTATTGCGGGGATAGCAAAGACGGCATGGCTGATCAGGGATTCCGCAGAATCGAAAAAGGGCTCACCCAGGCCGGGGGGCAACCCCGACACCCGGCATTCTACAATACCTCCTACGGAATCTTTGGCTGCAATGGCCTTTTCGATCCCCTTTTCCGGATCGGATTCACCACCTATTTCG
The DNA here is from genome assembly GCA_964624205.1 of uncultured Chitinophagaceae bacterium. Lineage (GTDB taxonomy): Bacteria > Bacteroidota > Bacteroidia > Chitinophagales > Chitinophagaceae > Flavitalea. Next base: position 40,948 of record CAZUWX010000005.1, on the reverse strand, counting down.
GTGATGGTCGCTCCGATCCCGATATTCCGGTCAGCCGCCTGCAGCAATTTTTTAGCAATCACTCCCGCAGCGACCAGGGCAACCGTCAACCGCCCGCTGAAATGGCCTCCCCCCCGATAGTCCTCAAAACCACCAAACTTCTGCCGGGCCACCATGTCGGCATGACCGGGCCGGGGCACGGCGCGTTGTTTGGCATAGTCGCCCGAGCGGGTATTGTTGTTCTCAAACAGGATCGTAAGGGGTGCGCCGGTAGTCAGGTCGTTAAACACCCCACTTTTGAAAAACGGGAGGTCGTCTTCTTTCCTGGGTGTGGTTCCCTTACGGGTTCCCCCTTTCCGCCGCTCGAGGTCGGGAAGAAAATCTTCCATCTTCAGGGAGAGTCCGGCGGGGCAGCCGTCTATATTGACCCCCACACCTTCGCCGTGGGACTCGCCAAAAATCGTTACCCGGAGTAAACGGCCAAATGAGTTCAAGACTGCAGAATTTTATGGTTGATCAATGCTCCCAGCGACTGTATATCGCGATAAAAATCGGGATAGGACTTATCAATTGCCCGGGCTTCTTCGATGGTGGTGGAGCCCGAAGCTTTCAGGGCTGCCACCGCGCCAGCCATTGCAATGCGGTGGTCATGCCGCGAATGCAGGTCGGCGCCGCTCAGCGGGCCGCCGCCGTGTACCCGCATTTCATTTCCATGCAGCTCCACGGTTATGCCCATCTTTGCAAATTCTTCCTGGAGCGTGAGCCCGCGGTTGCTCTCCTTATGGGTAAGCCGGGATACCCCCTGGATGACCGTTACGCCTTCGCAATAAGCAGCCAGCGCCACCAACGGCGGGAAAAGATCCGGGCAATCGGTGGCGTCGAAATCGAAACGTTTCAGGGCAGCAGGGGCACATTCGATGCTATCATTCTCTATCCGCAAAACGGCGCCTGACGCTTGCAACGCCTCCAGCACCTTTTTGTCGGCCTGGGGCGACCGTGGGTCGAGACCGCTTACGGTGATACCCCCGGCGATCGCGCCTGCCACCAGCAGAAAGGCAGCCCCACTCCAGTCGCCCTCCACCACATAGCTGGTTGGTTGAAAGCCGGTATTTTGATTGCCCGGCTGTCCGCCCCTGAAGCGGAAGCTCCGGTAATCGTGGTTCTCCAATGTTACGCCAAATTGCCGCATAACCTCGATCGTGAGATCTATATAAGGCCGGCTTTTCAGGTTCCTCACCCGGATCTCCACATCGTTCGCGCCTGCCGCCGCATAGGCCATCAGCAGGCCTGTGAGGAACTGAGAGCTGAGCGAGCCGTCGATCTCAATATCTGCCGGCACCAGCGGCCCCTGAATGGAGATAGGAAGATGACCGTTATTGGACCGGATCCCCACACCGAGCTGCGGAAATATTTCGTCAAAAAAATGCATGGGGCGTTGCAGGAGGCTACCCGTTCCTTCGATTGTCAACGGTTCGCTGCTAAGTGCCGCCAGTGGCGTGAACATCCGTATTCCCAGGCCGCTCTCCCCGCAGTTGATAGAAGAAGACACGGGCTGTACGCCCCCGCTCTCTATCTGGATCTTATCGTGCTCATGGTGATGAATACGGGCCCCTAACTTACCGATTACGTCCAATGCCGCCAGGTCGTCGTTCGAGTGCCCGGGATTGAGGATAACCGTTCTTCCCCTCGTCAGCAGGGCGGCAGCGCAGGCGCGCTGCATCGAGCTCTTGGAGGCCGGTGCCCGCAGGCTGCCCGCGAGAGAAGAGGGATGTATAGTGATCTTCATAATAAATAATACGCAAAAATACAGCTTAAAAAATTCGTCAGACGGAAAGGATCAGCTCTTCGAGCTCGTCGAGCGGAATGTTATGTATGCCGGCCTTTCCAATAGCGTCCAGCAGCACATAGCTCATCGTTCCACTGCTTCTTTTTTTATCCATTTTAAGGATCTCGAAAACCTCTTTCCTGTTTAGCCCGACCGTTACGGGCAACCCGTATTTTTCCAGCAAAGCGACCACTCTCTCTGTGTGAGCAAAACCGGTACGTTTTTCCGATAACCGGCAGGCCATCACCATCCCGATAGACACAGCATGACCGTGCGGCAGCCCGTGTTTCGTTTCAATAGCATGCCCCCAGGTATGCCCGAAATTCAGCAATTTCCTTTCTCCCTGCTCAAATTCATCCTCCATCACCACCCGCGACTTGATCAGGGCATTTTTTTTGATCAGGGCGTCCAGTGCCACCTGGTCTTTTTTATAGATCTGAACCGATTGTTTCTCCAGCGAACGGAATAACAAACTGTCTTTAATACAGGCGTGTTTAATAATCTCTGCAAAACCATTCGTCCACTCTGCGTCGGGAAGGGTTTTCAGGAAAGCGCTGTCGTACAGCAGGAAGTCGGGTTGCCGGATAGTGCCCACGAGGTTCTTGTACACTCCCACGTCCACGCCGTTCTTACCGCCTATCGATGCATCCACCATGGCGAGTAAGGAAACAGGTACAAAACCAAACCGGATACCGCGCATATAAATAGAAGCGGCATACCCCGTGATATCAGTGATCACTCCCCCTCCCACTCCTACCAGGAGCGACTTCCTGTCGGTTTCAAACCTGATCAGTTGATCGATCACACTATCTACCGTTGTCTGTATTTTATTGGCCTCTCCCGGTTTCAGCACGATAGTATTCCAGTCTTTGAACTTCTTTTTATGGCGACTGAAAATATTTTCATCGGTAAGCAGAACGGCACGGGATCTTTCTGCCAACTGACCCAGGAAGCTGAAATCCGCATTAAAATAGTAATCAGTGGTTTTCTGTGAAAACCTGATCTTCTTTTTAGTCATGAAAAAAATATCAGGAATTCATGATCCGGTTCTGGTGACTGATGCTTTCCATATGCACAGCATCGAAATATTTGGTGATGAATTCGCGGGTGAGCCCGAGGCGATCCCCTTTCACGAATGCTCTTTCGAGTATTTCATTCCAGCGGTTGGTCTGCAAGATGGTGATATCATTATCCTTCTTGAAATGACCGATGCTATCGGCAATCTTCATACGCTGGCCGAGCAGTTGCAGCAGTTCGTCGTCAAGATGATTGATCTGCTGACGAAGTTTTTCCAGTGTTTCGTGCTCTGCCACAGAGCCTATGTCTTCTTTCCGCCATACGATCGCACTGAGCATTTCAGCCAGGCGTTCGGGAGTTACCTGCTGTTTCGCATCGCTCCAGGCTTTATCGGGATCAATATGACTTTCGATCATCAGGCCGTCAAAGTCGAGGTCGATGGCTTTCTGGGCCACGTCGAGCAGGATATCGCGCCGGCCACAGATATGGGAAGGGTCGTTCACGATCATCATGCCGGGATTACGGCGTTTCATCTCGATGGCCAGATGCCACATAGGTGCGTTCCGGTATTCCGTATTGCCATAGGAAGAGAACCCCCGGTGAATGAGGCCGATCCGGTTGATGCCGGCTTTAGCCACACGTTCCACGGCGCCGATCCATAATTCAAGGTCGGGGTTGATCGGATTTTTGATCAGTACCGGCACGTCCGCACCGCGAAGCGCGTCGGCAACTTCCTGCACACTGAAAGGGTTGACGGTGGTACGGGCGCCGATCCAGAGAATGTCTACCCCGAAATGAAGAGCATCCTGCACCTGCTTGCCGGTAGCCACTTCCACCGCGGTGGGCAGCCCAGTCAGCTTTTTTGCCTGTTGCATCCAGGGCAGTCCCTTGGTACCGATGCCTTCAAAACTACCGGGCCGGGTTCTGGGCTTCCATATACCCGCTCTCAATACGTCGATCTTACCCGTCTTTGCCAGGCGTGTAGCCGTTTCGATCACCTGTTCTTCGGTTTCGGCACTGCAGGGGCCGGATATGACCAGTGGCCGTTTTGCCAGTACCTGATCGATAGTCTGACCCGATGTTAATGTTTGTTCCATGAATTATTATTGATATGTAAGATATTATTATTTATTTTTTCCCCGCGCGTTGTTCATCACCTGCTGTTCGCCTCATTCATCCGCACTCTTCTCCCTTTGTAGTTTTTGCCGTCCAGCGCACGGATCATTTTCTGAGCGGCCCCCTTTTCAACTTCGATCCATGAATTCATCTCCTTCATGTCGATCCTTCCCAGCACCTCTTTGCTGAGGTCGCTCATGTCAAGGATATACTGCAGAAAACTTGCCTTATAAAACCCGTCTTTGGTGCCGAGGTTCACAAACAGCTTGGTGGAATCACCATTGCCGTGAAATTCACGACCCCGGGTATCGCGCCGGCGGTCGAAATCACGCGGGCCTGCCCGCTTTGTGGGCTCCCAGGGCTGCTTTGTCCGTTCACGCTCGCGTACATTCAGGTCGGCTGCGTGTTCATAATATTTCAGGAACCGGTCGAATTCCATTGCCGTTACCCTCCTCAACACTTCTTCCTTCGTAACATCTGCGAACTTCTCTTCCAGCATGGGTGCATACATCTCGTAATCCCCGTGGCTGATATCGGTCTGCAGCAGCTTGTCCATAAAATTGTAAAACTGCTTGCGGCATACGTCCTTTCCGGAAGGGATCTCGAGCTTATGGAAGGGAGCCTGGATGATCCGTTCTATTTGTTTCAGCTTGCCTATTTCACGGCTATGCACGATCGACATACAGATGCCTGTCAAACCAGCACGGCCGGTACGGCCGCTCCTGTGAGTGTATACTTCCAGGTCGTCGGGAAGTTCATAGTTAATAACATGGGTAATGCCTTGCACATCGATACCCCGGGCTGCCACGTCGGTAGCGATCAGCAACTGCAGTGTTTTCTCCCGGAAATCGTGCATCACCTTGTCCCGCTGCTGCTGGGTGAGGTCGCCATGCAGTGCGTCTATATCATAGCCATCCCGGGTTAACTTTTCCGAGATGGTTTGAGCATCTATCTTGGTGCGGGTGAAGATGATGCCGTAAATACCCGGATTAAAATCGATCAGTCTTTTCAGCGTTTCAAAACGGTATTGAGCGCTGGTGATATAATATTGGTGATCGATGTTCTTATTTCCGGTATTCACCTTACCCACGGTGATCTCAGCCGGTGTGTCCATGTATTTCCGGCTTACGCGACGTATTTCCGGTGGCATGGTGGCGCTGAAAAGCCAGGTGGCTTCCCGCTGAGGAGTGTTCTTCAGAATAAACTCAATATCGTCCTGGAAACCCATATTCAGCATTTCATCCGCCTCGTCCAGCACCACGTATTGTATCTGCTCCAGGTCAACGGCCTTCCGCTCGATCAGATCGATCAGCCTGCCGGGGGTGGCCACTACAATATGTACTCCCCTGCGGAGTTCCCGGATCTGGCCGCCTATGGGGGTGCCCCCGTAAACAGCAAGTACCTGGATATGGGTCATAAACTTTCGGAAAAGCTCCATCTCGTGCACGATCTGGACGCATAGCTCACGCGTAGGGCAAATGATCAGGGCCTGCGGGTATCGTTTCTCAGCGTCCAGCAACTGAAGAAGGGGTAAGCCGAAAGCTGCCGTTTTGCCCGTGCCTGTCTGCGCTAAACCCACCAGGTCCTTGGTGCCGCTTAAAAGAACAGGGATCGCCTGCTCCTGAATGGGAGTGGGTTGCGTGTATCCCAGTGCATCGGTTGCCTGAACCAGCCTCGGATCTAAACCTAACCCTTCAAATGTTGTCATACTCATTAAAAATTTTTGCAAATGTACCTTATTTCAATATTTTACTTATCTTATTGGCATTACCAATTAATTCAGATAAGCAGATTTCATCCTCTTTTTCCAGGCATTCCCTGAATTTCTCCAACTGCGTGATATGTTCCTTGAGCACATCAAGCACGTTCTTCCGGTTTTCCATGAATATCTGGGTCCACATTGCCGGATTACTCTTTGCCAGCCGTACCGTGCTTTCGAAACCTGCGCTGGCCATTGCGAAGATGGCAGCCTCTACTTTTTCTTTTTCAAGTACGGTGTTTGCGAGGGCAAAAGAAGTGATATGCGAGATATGGCTCACATAGGCAGCATGCAGATCATGAGCGGTGGCATCCATGTGCAGCACCCGCATCCCCAGTTGCCGGTAAATATTCTCCACCAGTTGCATCGCATCGGCATCGCAATCCCGGAACCCAGAGATCACGGTCACTTTCCCCTCGAAAGCTCCTTCCACAGCCGCCTCCGGCCCGCTATATTCCGTACCCCACATGGGGTGGGTGGCCACAAACCGGCTTCTGCCGGGATGATTGGCGATAACCTTTAGGATGGAGGCTTTGGTAGAGCTCACATCCATCACCACCTGGGTGCTGACGCGGTCGAGTATGCGGGGAATCAGGTTTCGGGCAGCCTGTACCGGGATGGCTACGATTATCAGCGCAGCTCTTTCCACTGCCTCATCCAGCTCCGCTGCCTCGTCTATCAGTCCCAGCTCAACCGCCTTTTGCAAGTGGCAGGCATTGGTATCCACCCCGATGATGGAGCCGGCAATACCTTTTTTTCTGAGTGCGATAGCCATCGATCCGCCGATCAGCCCCGTACCAACGATAGCAACTGTCATAGCCCTGATCTTTTTATACGTTCAGTGGCTTCTCCGATGCTGTTTTCCTTACAGCACAGGCTCACTCTTATATAGCGATCACCGGCCGATCCGAAGATGCCGCCGGGGGTGAGGAATACGTTCGCTTGATAGAGCAGTTCATCGCTCAGCGCATAGCCGTCTTTATAGCGGTCCGGGACAGCAGCCCAAACGAACATCCCCGCCTGCCCTTGCTCTGCGCTACATCCCAGCATTTTCAACAGCTCCAGTGCAATTTTTTTCCTGCTGGCGTATATAAGGTTCAGTTCCCGGTGCCAGTCCGCACCAAGCTCAAGCGCTTTGGCGGCAGCCAGTTGCAGGGGCAGGAACATGCCGCTGTCCATATTCGATTTGAACCGAAGCACTTCCGATATCCTTTCTGCAGCCCCGCAGAGCACCCCTATGCGCCATCCCGCCATATTGTGCGACTTACTAAGGGAGTTCAGCTCTATTACCACTTCCTTCGCGCCTTTAACGGCCAGCAGGCTCATCGGCGCATCATTCAGGATAAAACTATACGGGTTGTCGTGGCACACCAGTATCTTATTCTTTGCAGCAAACGAAACGATCTTTTCGAAAAGGGCCGTATCGGGTAGCTGCCCCGTAGGCATATGCGGGTAATTCACAAACATCAGCTTTACCTTCCCGTGTTGTTGCACCAGTTGCTGCAGCGCGTCAAAATCCGGCTGCCAGCGGGACGCCTCGGTTAATCCGTACCGTAGCACTTCCGCTCCGGCGAGCCTGGCTGCGCTGCTGTAGGTGGGATAACCCGGATCGGGCACCAGCACCTGGTCGCCCGGCTGCAGGTAGGTCATACAGACGTGCATGATGCCCTCCTTGGAGCCGATCAGCGGCAAAACCTCTGTTTCGGGATCAAGTTCCACCGCATACCATTTTTTATACCAGGCGGCAAAAGCATTTCTAAGGGCCGGAACCCCTTTGTACCCCTGGTAGGCATGGTTGCGCGGATCAGCAGCTTCCTGCTGAAGGGTACTGATCACCGAGGGGTGCGGCGGGAGGTCCGGACTACCGATGCCCAGGTTGATGATATTCCGTCCTGCCTGGTTGAGTTGTGCGATCTCCCGTAGCTTATGCGAGAAATAATACTCGCCGATTCCTTCCAGTCTTTGTGCTGTCGTTATCATTTTAATTTGAACTAATCATACAATGGGATGCTAATTCTTATGGGTAGCCCCCTTCTTATAAATACCATATATATTCAGTTCCTCGGTCACGGGGCGGATCGCTGCTATCATGGCTTCAAACTGTGCCACACTTTCAAATTCCATATCCGCGTGGAAAGCATATCGCCAGTTGCTCCCGGGAATGGGAAAACTCTGCAGTTTGGTCAGGTTCACTTCCAGGTCGGCGATCCGTGTAAGCACCCGGGCAAGGCTTCCCTGCGAATGGTCGGTGTGAAAATTCACCGAAGCCTTGTTGGCACCTTCTACGGGAGCCGCCTGCCCCTGCGGTTCCAGCACCAGGAAACGGGTATAATTATTTTTCATCGTATGGATATTCGGGGCGATGACGTCCAGTTCAAAAAGCTTTGCCGCCAGCCGGCTGGCGATGGCAGCGATATGCCGGCTTTTGTGCTGGTGCACCAGTTTTGCGCTGAGCGCGGTGTCTTCGGTCTCCACCAGCTTCCAGCTATGCCTGTCGAGGTATTCCAGGCACTGCTGGATGGCCATATGGTGCGAGTGCACCTCCCGGATGTCTTCCAGCGATACGCCGGGATTCACCAGGAGATTCTGGCTGATCTCCAGGTAAACTTCCCCCACCACACGCAGATTGCTTTTTTTGAGGAGATTATAGTTGGGAAGAATACTGCCGGCGATGGAGTTCTCTATCGCCATGATCCCGCCCGTGCTCCTGGAAGGATCGGCCGCAAGCTGAACCACTTCGCGGAAAGTGGCACAGGGGATCACCTCCGCTTCTTCACCGAAAAAATGCAAAGCCGCTGCCTGATGAAAACTTCCCTCATACCCCTGGATGGACACCCGGGTGGCGGTTTGGGTGGTTGCGGTAGTGTGCACGGGCACAACGGGTTCATTTTTCATGTATCTCTGTTTCTCCTGCGTTTTTTATTTCTTCTGCATGTAAACAAAAATCCCGGCGGGAAGGCCGGGACTCTCTTATGCTAATCAATTGTATCTATTTATTAACAAAAGCGTTCCCGGCTACTTCTAAAGTAGAAAAAAAAATAAAAGAAGGGGAAAGCTTTACCTATACTCATATCGCTGCAAAAATAAAGAGATATTGGAAATAATACAATTTAATTTTCAGAAAAACCGGTTGCTAACAATCGTTAGTGTTCCCAGCCGGGCCGGCGGGCTCATTCCAGGCGGTGCTGGATCTCCTGGTTAATTTTCCGGAAGAGGTGGAAAGGCTTGTAAACCCGCCAGTTCTCAATATCCATCAACTCGATATAACGATGCAGTTTGGCGCGGGTAAAATCGTGCTGGGTCTGCTCCGGCATATTGAGACAAACGACCCAGCCGTACTCATCGGTCACCTCTTCGAACCATTCCCGGTAGTATTCCTTATCGCTGCTATGAAAATTGAGCACATTTTCTCCGATCAGGATGTATTTGAAAATGCCTTCCTGCAGGAACTTATCCACCACTTCCCGCTTCAGGTTCATGATGTCGTTCTCAATCGCATCATTCCACTCGCCGATGAGCTCGATCACGGCGTAGCCCTCTTCGTAGTCGGCGATCAGTACCTTCATATAGAGGGTACGTGAGGCAAATTCATCCCACTGGGGGTGGATATAATAATTGTAAACGGCCTGTGAAAACTCGAATTCGGAATAGACCCTTCCATAAAAGGGTGACCGCTCGTCTTCTTCACTCACGTACAGGTGTCGCCAGTTGTAAAAGGGCTCAATATCATGCATACTATCCGGTTTTACAGCTCCGGGCAAGATACGGTCATTGGAAAAGGGTTTCCAAATTTTTCGGAGAAATTAACAACCGGTTTTAGCGGGGGCTGTGATAGCGGATCAGGCCCTCCATGGGCGTTCTGAGAATTGACCCGGGGCGGAAGCCGTAGGCGTTGCACAGGTCGAGCACCGCGTCGCGGAAATAAAAAGCCACGCTTCCGGTGAAGTGTACGGGATAGCGGCTGCTTTCGGGATAACAGGCAATATGACGGAAAAAAAAATCATTCAGGCCATCTGCTATAATATTTTCTACCATATAATGACCACGGTTCTCTGATAGAAAAGGAGTAAAAGAAGCGAGATAACGATTCGGCAGTGGTTTTTTGTACACGTTCTCGATTATTTCTGCCGGTGAAACACGATATTTTGTGTCGAACAGCTGCTTTATGTCCTCTTCAAAAACATTATTCAGATAATGCTGCAGTACCAGCTTCCCCAGGTAGGCGCCGCTGCCTTCGTCGCCCAGCACATACCCAAGCCCCGAACTGTTCCGAACGATCCTTTTACCATTAAAATAGCAGGAATTGCTGCCCGTTCCCAGGATACAGGCCACTCCCCTCTCTTCGCCGCAAAGCGCGCGGGTGGCACCAAGCAGATCGTGTGTCACAAAGATCTCCGCAGCGGGGAATACCCGTTTCAGGGCTTTCCGGACTGCTGTTACATTTCCGGCGCTTGTACAACCTGTGCCATAAAAGTATACCGCCTCCGGCAGTGTGCGTTTCAAGGCAGGAAGGAGTTCGGTGCGCATCGTCTGCTCCATTTCCCCGGCGGTCAGGAAATAAGGGCTCATGCCCTGCGTAACCACTGTCAACTTTTTCCGGGCCCCTGTCAGGCACCACTCGCACTTGGTAGCGCCGCTGTCTGCGATCAATATTGCCATTTCATCCGTTTCATTATACTTAATACGTAATTCCTTCAATCCATCCCCACAGAATACCGGCGAGGAGTGCACTAAGGTAAAATTCGAAATTGAGAAATTTATTATGAACTTCGCCATCTTTTACACAACGTGCAACCGGCTGCCCCGTATGATGCAAAGTATAAACCCGATGGCAAAGCTTTTGGCAACGCATGGCCGGCCAGTTAAAACAATTATTCCAGGATGAAAAAAAATCAGGCTTGGCTGCCCCTTGTATTTGCGATAATCCTGATCGCCGGAATGGCAGCCGGCTACCTGCTCAGGGAAAGAATGCCGGTGGCCCAGGGGTTTTTTCAACCCGTACAGCGCTCCGCGGTCCAGGAAGCGCTCGATCTGATCCGGCTGAACTACGTGGATGGCATTTCAACGGACAGCATCGCCGACGATGCGATCCGGGCAATGCTCGAACACCTGGATCCTCATTCGCTCTTTATCCCTAAAAAATATCTTCAGAAGGTGAATGAAGACCTGCAGGGGAATTTCGAAGGCATCGGTGTGGAGTTCCAGATCATCCGCGACACCGTGAACCTGGTCAGCATCCTGGCCGGCGGCCCCAGCGAAAAGGCGGGACTGAAAACCGGCGATAAACTTATCCGCGTAGGAGACTCGGTGGTGGCCGGGAACGGCATCAACTCCGAAAGAATTAAAACCCTGCTGAAAGGGCCCGGAAAAACCACGGTGACGCTCACCCTGCTCCGCGGCACCGCCACTGAAAAAATACAGGTGGAGAGGGGGCTTATCCCGCTGTATTCAGTAGACGCAGCCTATATGATCAACGATACTACCGGCTATATACACCTAAATAAGTTTTCCGGTACCAGCTATGAAGAATGTATGGCTGCTTTCGAAAAACTGAATGAGGCGGGGATGAAGAAGCTGATCTTTGATCTGCGCGGCAACGGGGGGGGAATTCTGGCGGAAGCCGTGGATATCGCCGACGAATTCCTGTCGGGCGACAAGCTAGTGGTGTACACCCAGGGAGAGCGGCAATCCAGGATCGAGTATAATTGCAAACGGCCCGGCCAGTTCGAAGAAGGCAGGTTGGTGATACTGGTGGACGAAGGATCCGCCTCCGCCAGCGAAGTGATCGCAGGGGCTATCCAGGACTGGGACCGGGGCACCATCGTAGGAAGGCGGACCTTCGGAAAAGGCCTGGTGCAGGAACAGTTCAATCTTTCCAACGGCGGTGCACTCCGCCTCACAGTAGCCCGGTATTACACACCTGCCGGCAGGAGCATCCAGAAATCCTACTCCCAGGGGAGAAAGGCCTATAATCAGGAAGTAATGGAGCGGCTGCACAACGGCTCCCTGGTTCAGCCGGATACCCTCCCGCCGGACGAAGGGAAAGCCTTTAAAACAGCCGAAGGCAGAACGGTGTACGGCGGAGGAGGCATTTCACCCGATATCTTTGTGCCTTATGATACCACGGGATTTACCACCAATATGGCGCCGCTGTTCGCCAACCAGCGCTTCAGCCAGTTCATTTATGAGTACTATATGGCAAATATGGACGTCTTCAGCCAGTTCAAGGATGCGGCTGATTTTTCGAGACGGTATATTCCCGGTGAGCAGATATGGAAAAGCCTGACCGATTTTCTCCACCAGTACGGCAGCACGCTGCCGGCCTTACCGGCCGAGGATCGCCGGGAGATGGATAAAAGGATAAAAACCTGGATGGCCAGACAGATCTGGGGCATGCCAGGTTTCTATGAAGTGAACAATACCTATGACCTTACTGTTCAACAGGCCCTGCAATTGAACTGATCCCAAAAGTGTGCACATCTGCCGGGCAGAAAAACAGGGTTCGGCAGGGGACATAGGCGTGAACTAACGAAACCATCTGTTTCCCGGGAAAACTACGGGGAAGCCCAGGGCAACGATCACAACTCGCCAGGCGCCGGAGGAGCACCGGAATCCCGAAGATCGCCGGAGCGACCCATCCTGTCATCTGTTTTTGTGCCCAGGTCGTCTTTCCCGCTCTTATCTTTGAGCTGCAATTCTTTCATCGCCTTCATCTCCATCTTATGAGAAACGACCAGGCCGATGCCTCCGCCGATAGCTATCAGGGCAAAATAAAGGGCTTCACTGTCGCGAGCGTCGGGCAGCGCCTGTTCGAGCAGATAAGCCAGCAGTAGTCCTATCCCCGCTCCCACCAGCAATACACCCCATTTTAGATAGCGGAATGGCTTGGGCCCTTCCGGGGCCCGCGGAGAGCGGGGATTCATCCCCTTGTCGATCATGGCCAGGCTCTCCTTCTTATATAAATAGATGATACCGAATATCATGGCAAAAAAGCCGAGGGGAACAAGTATGGGGATCAGCAGGGCAAGCTCCTGCTTCGTCACCGCTAATAAAAAAACATTCATGATTAACATTTTGGTTTGGATTGGTTGCCGGGAATATGACTACCCCTGTGCTGCACAAGTTACACGAACGGTAAAAAAAGCCGGCGTATTCCTGTAACTTACAGTGTAACCTGGTAGGCCCGGCGGTAGTCATACTATTAAGAATGAATTCCGGCATCACCGATAAAGCACTTATTACAAAGGTATTGAACGGCGAGCAGCAGGCCTATGCCGAGTTGGTCGGCCGATACCAGAATTTCGTTTTTACCCTGGCGTTACGATACGTTCCGTCAAGGGAAGACGCTGAAGAGATCGCCCAGGACGTATTCGTGAAAGCCTACCGGGCGTTGCCGGATTTCCGGGGCGATTCCAAATTAAGCACCTGGCTGTACACGATCGTGAATTCCACCAGCCTTTCTTTTTTAAGAAGAAAAAAGCTCAATACCCGTTCGCTGGACGACGAGCAGGTATTCGCGAAGGCCGTGAATACTTCCGGCGCATCGGCAGCGGGAGCAGTGGAACAAAAGTCGAGGGCGGTGATGGTCAATACGGCAATTGGGATGCTCAGTCCAAACGATGCTACCCTGATCACGCTGTTTTATAAGATGGAGCAGTCGCTGGAAGACATTGGTACGATCATGGGGATAGAAACCAACACGGCGAAGGTAAAACTCCACCGGGCCAGGGGCAGGTTGAAAGAAAAGATGCAGACTTTTTTCGCGCGGGAAGTGCAGGACCTCAATTATTAACCCGTTAAATTATTTATTATGGACGATCGGCAAAATATGGAAACGACGCTGTGGAACTATATCGACGGGGAGATTGACCCACCCGAAAAACTACGGGTGGAGCAACTGCTGCAAACCGAGCCACAATGGCAGGCCTGTTACGCCGAGTTGCTGGACCTACACCGCCTGGCGCAGGATAGCACATCGCTCGATCAGCCTTCGCTTCGCTTTACCCGGAACGTGATGGAAGAAATAGCCAGATTACAGGTTATACCGGCGGCAAAAAAATACATCAATCCGCATATCATTCGCGGTATCGGGGCGTTTTTTCTGCTCACGATTGCGGGGCTGCTGGTCTTTGTATTGGGGCAGGCCGACTGGTCGCAACCGACTTCCACCGCCGGCAACGCTGTTTTCGACTTCAGCCGTTTTAACTGGGCCGGTGTGTTCAACAATACCTATACGAATATCCTGATGATGGGGAATGTCATCCTGGCGCTGATGCTGCTGGATGTGTACCTCACCGGCAAAAGAAGATCAAAAACAGACGCGGGAAACAGCGGAAAATAAGGTACGCAACACCGTCGGACTTTAACGATCGGACTTTAGACCCGAAATTTCGGGCTTTGGCCTGATAACTCCGGTAACCGATGGACATGCGGGCCGAACAAATGAAGCGGGGAAAGCCCGCGTCTCCAGCACCGCCAGGTGGTTATTCCTTGAATTTTTTCTTCAGTTCCATCAAGCGCGACTGGAAGTCGTTCAATGGCTCCGGTTTGCGGGGGGCTTTCCCCTTTACAGCCGGGCGCGCATCTTTCGGCCGGGAACCGCCCGCTGAATTTTTCATCGAAAGCGAGATCCTTTTTCGGGAAACGTCCACCTCTGTAACGGTTACCATCACCTGTTGCTGTAGTTTCACTACCTGGTTGGGGTCGCTGATATAGGAATTGCTCATCTGGGAAATATGCAGCAACCCGTCCTGTTTCACTCCTATATCTACAAAAGCGCCGAAATTGGTGATATTGGTCACAATTCCGGGCACCACCATACCGGATTTCACGTCTTCTATGCTTTTGATCGTGTCGTCGAACCGGAATTCCTTCGCCTGGGCACGCGGATCTCTGCCCGGTTTTTCCAACTCCTTTAATATATCGTCGATCGTAAACTCGCCGATAGTTGTGGAAAGGTATTTTTTTCTATCGATCTTCTTGCGTAGGGAGGGATCAACGATGAGTTCCTGCACGGAGCAGCTCAGGTCCCGGGCCATGGCTTCCACCACAAAATAACTTTCAGGATGCACGGCGCTGTTATCAAGGGGGTTGGCAGCACCGGGTATCCGCATAAAACCGGCCGATTGTTCAAAGCTCTTGGGTCCCATCAGCGACACCTTCTTCACCTCGTCCCGGCTTGCATAAGGCCCGTTTTGCTGGCGGTAGGCAACGATGTTACCGGCAAGGGTGGCACTTAACCCGGAGATATATCCCAGCAGGTGGCGACTGGCAGTATTCAGGTCTACCCCCACATGATTCACACAGCTCTCTACCACCTTATCGAGTTCCTCATTCAGCTTACCCTGGTTCACATCGTGCTGGTATTGTCCCACCCCGATCGATTTGGCGTCTATCTTTACCAGTTCGCTCAACGGGTCCAGCAGCCGGCGGCCGATGCTGATAGCGCCCCGTACCGTCACATCCTGGTCGGGGAATTCTTCGCGCGCCACTTCGGACGCTGAATAAATCGACGCCCCGCTTTCATTCACCATAAAAACACTCACTGGCTTCCCAAAGTCGATCCCGCGCACCAGTTGTTCGGTTTCCCGCCCTGCGGTGCCGTTGCCAATGCCGATGGCGTCGATCGCGTATTTTTCCACGAGGCGCCGGATATCCTGTACTGCCGCTTCCACCTGCATTTGCGGCTGATGCGGATATATAGCGGCGTAGTGGAGGAAATTGCCCTGGGCGTCCAGGCAAACCAGCTTGCAGCCCGTCCGGAATCCCGGATCAAGCGCCATCACCCGTTTGGCGCCAAGGGGAGCGGCCAGCAGCAATTGCCGCAGGTTAGCAGCAAAGACCGCTATGGCTTCATCGTCGGCCTCGTTCTTAGCGATCAACCTGAATTCGTTCTCGATAGAAGGTTTCAGCAGTCTGCCGAATGCATCCGCAAGGGTAGTGACGAGCTGGGCGGAAGCTGCATTATTTTTTTTCACAAAAACGGATAGCAGCGCTTTCTGAGCACTTTCCTCTTCAATATAGATATCCATGGCAAGAAAACCTTCTTTCTCGCCCCGGCGAATGGCAAGCATCCTGTGCGAGGGACAGTCGGCCAGGGGTTCGCTAAACTCGAAGTAGTCGCGGTATTTCTGGGCTTCTTCTGTTTCCTTCTTTGCTTTCAACACTTTAGCACTCACCATTGCCCCGGACCGGAATAACTGGCGGATGGCATTCCGGGCCTGCTCGTTTTCGGATACCCATTCGGCAATAATATCGCGGGCGCCCTGGAGGGCTTCCGCGGGGCCGGGAACCTGATCGGAGATAAATTTCAGCGCCTCCGCCCCGATATCCGTCTCCGATTCCTCGAAGATCAGCTTTGCCAGGGGCTCCAGGCCCTTCTCTATGGCCATTGTAGCCCGGGTCTTTCTTTTTGGCTTGAAAGGAAGATAGATGTCTTCCAATTCGGTAGCATCAAAGCTGTTCCCGATCCGCAGTTTTAGTTCTTCGCTAAGTTTGCCCGCCGCCTCGATGGTCTTAAGCACGGTATCCTTTCTTTTGTCCAGCTCCTGGAAATACTTGATCTTTTCCACCACCTCATGGATCTTCACTTCATCAAGGTTGCCGGTGGCCTCTTTGCGGTAACGCGCCATAAAGGGCACCGTTGCTCCTTCCTGGTGAAGCGCAAACACGTTCGTGACCTGTTTCTCAGTTACAGCCTGCAGTTCCGCGATCTTTTCCAGATATCTTTTTTCCATGGTGCGCGAAATTACAACTTCAAACCATTTCATTGCACGATAAAACCGTATCAGCTTCGTTTCATTCGCATGTCATTTGTTTCGCTTCGTTTCATTTTTATTAAATTGCGACGATGGACATCAAAAACAGTATACTGGAAACCATAGGCAATACCCCGCTGGTAAGGCTGAACCGCATCACAGCCGGGCTACCCTGCACAGTGGCTGCGAAAGTGGAATATTTTAACCCCGGCCATTCAGCCAAAGACCGGATGGCGCTGAAAATGATCGACACCGCTGAAAAGGAAGGAAAGCTCCACCCGGGCGGCACTATCATAGAATGCACCTCCGGTAACACGGGCATGGGACTGGCGCTGGTCGCCATTACCAGGGGGTACAACTGTATATTTACGTCAACCGACAAACAATCGCAGGAAAAATTCGATATCCTGCGCGCGATGGGAGCCGAAGTGATCGTATGCCCTACCGACGTAGAACCCGACGACCCCCGCTCCTATTATTCCGTGGCGCGCAAACTGGCTAACGAGATCCCCAATTCTTTCCATTGTAACCAGTACGACAACCTGGCCAACGGACAGGCCCATTATGAGAGTACAGGACCCGAAATCTGGAAGCAGACCGACGGAAAACTTACTCATCTGGTGGTAGCTACCGGCACCGGGGGCACAATCACCGGCACCGCCCGGTACCTGAAAGAGCAGAATCCCCTGATCAAGGTCTGGGCCATCGACCCCCGCGGCTCTCTGCTCACCACGTACTTTCGCACCGGCAAAACGGATCCCGGCCAAGTACATCCGTATCTTACCGAAGGGGTTGGCGAAGATTTTGTTCCGGAAAACTACGATATGCAGTATATTGACGCCTTTGAACAGGTGGGCGACAAAGAGGCCGCCCTGATGGCGCGCCGGCTGGCGAAGGAAGAGGGCCTGTTTTGCGGATATAGCGCCGGAACCGCTATCCAGGGCCTTCTTCAGATGAAAGACCAACTGGTGCAAGACGACCTGGTGGTGGTGATCCTCCACGATCACGGGAGCAGATACGTCGCCAAAATCTACAACGACCAGTGGCTTGTGGATAAAGGGTTCATAAGTTAGCGGTTATACCCATCGTTTTTCTCCCTGGGAGGCCTCCTTCGTAAAAACACAGTGCCCAAACAAGCAAATTCCCCCTAAATATGTGTTTTTTTACGAATTTGACAGTAAATACCGAAGAAAAATAATAGGGCAATTATGCGCTTGTCCACATTCAGATGTGGATATATATTTGCATCAGAAGTTGATTGATATTAAATCAATCTTTAAGTCCAATACCGTCCGAAAATCCTTTACGTCCAATTATCCAGGAAATTCCGAAAGTCCAATATCAGTCAACTTCTATTTTTTTTGATCGTATCCTTGAATCACCGCAACCTTTATCCGGTTGACAACAACGCAGTTAAGATCCAATATTCAGAAATCCAACTTATCCATTGATCCGCGAAAAACCTAGTATTAACTCCAGTACCCTCCTGCTAAATTTGTTTTAGCAGGAGGTAAATACTGATGCCGCTTCAGGCCACATAGTCGTAACTTCGACTATGGATCTCAGCTTCAAACCTTCACGCAAAAAAGATATCATTCCGGTAAGGGAGGCCCTGAGCACCTACCTGAAGGCGCACGGCCGGGAGGTCAAGCTTCCCATAGCGTACCGTGATCTGCTGCGCGTCTCCTACGGCATGCCGGTTTACGATAAATACGGCAAAGATACGCTCTGGGAGCAGGTGACTTATGATATGCAGCACTGGGAACACATCCGTAACGCGCTGGTGAAGACATATGCGATACTGAAAACCGAAGGGGATCTCAGTTTTATTAAACACCTGGATGTGGCCCGGATCGATTACTGTACTTTCGGGAATTCCAACCCCTTCCGTATCCGGATCGTGAATAAATTCAACGACAACTACGACTATTATTACATCAAGCAGGCAGACGCATCCCGGATTTACGGTCTTGAGCTGGAACACATCCTGTCTCCCAACCGCATCACGTTCCTGACAAGCACCGAAACCCTGGTGGAAGAGCATATACCGGGTATACCAGGTGATCTTTTTATTAAATACCAGTTGAACCAACCTTCCACCAACCTGATCCGGTTTGCAAAGGAATTTGTGAAATTTAACGAACGATGTTTTGTCAGGCTGCTGGGAGATATGCGCTCGTACAATTTTGTGGTGAACATCACCCCGGATATCGAGGACTTCCAGTATCGTATCCGGGCGATCGACTTCGATCAGCAGTCGTACGAAGCCAGAAAAAACCTGTACTTACCGCAGTTCTTTAAGGAAAATCTCCCGCTGGTGGAGCTCACGCGTAAACTGCTCAATGCCGACTCTATAGAGCAATACCAGGCCGAGGAGCGGACGATGATGGCTTTCCGCGTAGCTTCCACCCGGCGCCGTACCATGGACCTGTTGTCGATCATGTCAAAAGACAATATCTCCACTCCCGAAAAAGTGGCCCAGCTCAAGCGCGAATTGAACCAGCATTTCCGGACCAATGTATTTGACCCCTGTGTTTCGATGGGACAGATCGTGAAGGTGCACCTCAAACAAAACCTCAAAAAACACTTTGCGCTGATCCGGCAATCGTTAGGCAAACTGAGTAATTAACCGGACAGTGCCTGAAGCTCCTATCATCCCGGATAGATGCATATGGGGAAGTTAAAACCGTCAAAATTTTGTCGCTTCAGTCGCTGCCATTTTCCTCCAACCCGTTAAAGACAACATTATATCCTTTTTCGGCAAAAGCCCGGGCAATGCCCAGCCCGATGCCGCTGGTACTTCCCGTTATCAGTGCTGTTCCACTTTTCATATAACAAGCTTTGTTACTCAAATTGCCAAACGGGTAATCATTTCATGATCGATTTATACTCCCCGCTCACGCTCAATCCCTACGATACTAGTCCACCGGAACCAGCTTTAGCGTGCGCAGGTCCAGCAGCCCTCCCTCTTCAAACGCTGTGTTCGGTTTAAAAACAACCTTCTGAATACCTTCCTTCAATTTGATACGGCCCACATTTGCTATTTTAAAGGTCTCCCATGAACCGCTTTTTGCGATCGTGCCGGTCAGCTTCTGGTCGCCAGCCTGGAGGAGAAATTCTTTTCCGGCTTCTTCATCCGATACGGACCACTCAAGCTGCACTTCATATTCACCAGCTTTGGCAACCTCCACTTCCCACTCCACCCGATCAGCAGCGGTGAACCATCCGAATGCCTTCCATTCGGGCATGTATTTTATTTCCGGGCCTGCCGCCTCGCCATTTTCCGCCGTGAGGAGCAGGTTGCCATCTGCCCCGACCGCTACCTTTTCGGGGTTATTGACGTTCGTACCAGCGGACTGCTGAACGGCGATATCTTCTTTTTCCGCATCCCCGGCAGTTGTCTGCTGATTATTGCAGGCGATCAAGCCACATGCCCATACTGTAAAAGCAATTCCGGTTGCCATTTGTTTAATGTTGGGCATCTTCAATAATTTGTCACTAAAATAGATATTTAATCCCTTATTTCAGGAAAACCAAACTAAGACAGCATTCCATTCACAATCAACAATTGATTATCTTTGCCCCCCGAAAAGAACCTTCATTCATCAAATGTTTAATATGTCAAAGAAAACAGTCGATATCCTGGGCAGCCAAGCCGAGTATCTGCTATCCCACACCTGCCAAACCATTGATAAATCCACCCTCACCCTTCCCTCACCCACCCACGTGGAAGAGATCTGGGTGAATTCCAACAGAAGTAACCAGGTGTTACGCAGCCTGCAGACCCTGATCGGCAACGGCCGGCTCGCCAACACGGGTTATATATCTATTTTCCCGGTGGACCAGGGTATCGAACACAGCGGAGGTTCGGCCTTTTCACCCAATCCGATTTATTTTGATCCTGAAAATATCATTAAGCTAGGCCTCGAAGGAGGCTGTAATGCAGTTGCCTCCACTTTTGGCGTGCTCGGAGTGATGAGCCGAAAGTACGCGCACCGTATTCCGTTCGTAGTGAAGATCAACCATAACGAGTTCCTGAGCCTGCCCAACCGGTACGACCAGACCATGTTCGGCACCATCAAGAGTGCCTGGAATATGGGGGCCGTAGCCGTTGGCGCCACCATCTACTGGGGATCAGCAGAGAGCGCCCGTCAATTGAAGGAGGTAGCCGAAGCATTTGAATACGCACACGAGCTGGGGATGGCTACTATCCTCTGGTGCTACACCCGCAAT
The DNA here is from genome assembly GCA_964624205.1 of uncultured Chitinophagaceae bacterium. Lineage (GTDB taxonomy): Bacteria > Bacteroidota > Bacteroidia > Chitinophagales > Chitinophagaceae > Flavitalea. The sequence continues at coordinate 20,262 of CAZUWX010000005.1, read as the reverse complement.
AACGGCTTTAAAGTGGACGGAGTGGATTATCACACCTCGGCCGACCTGACCGGCCAGGCAAACCACCTTGGCGTGACCATCCAGGCGGATATCATCAAACAGAAAATAGCGACCAATAATGGGGGCTACCTGGCTACCAAACACGGGAAGACCTCTCCATTGGTGTATGAAAAACTTACCACCGATCATCCGATCGACCTGTGTCGTTACCAGGTGCTGAACTGCTACAGCGGCCGCGTGGGATTGATTAATAGCGGCGGCGAAAGTAAGGGCGCTTCCGACCTCGCCGATTCAGTGATGACGGCTGTGGTGAACAAACGAGCGGGCGGAATGGGACTGATCCTCGGCAGGAAGGCTTTCCAGCGCCCCTTCGCCGAAGGCGTGGAGCTGCTGCAAGCCACCCAGGACGTTTACCTCGACCCGACCATCACAGTCGCCTAAGGGGACAACATCCAAAGCCTGACTATCGCGCTGTAACAACAGCGCTTAATGATCAAAACGTTGTATAATTCAGAGGGCGTATCTCATTGGGATATGCCCTTTTTTATATCCCCAAACAGGCTAAGCTTTATCCCTATTGGCCCAGGCACAATAATGAAGCTAACAATACGTTTTCAATAAGCCTCGGTTCATAGCCCCCTAGGTCCACCTTGCTATGAAAAAGTATTTACTCCTTTGCCTCTTGCCTTTCCTGGCCTGTCAGAAAGAAACCAGCGACGCCAATAAGCCCGATGAACGTTTGCTACCCCTGGAGGTAGGCAACTATTGGATCTATGAGATCAAAGTTTATGATCGGGATGGGACAATGACAGATGATAAATCATGGGACACCGTAAAGGTGTACAGTACCGGCTCAAAACCGGGTTATTATTCCCATGAATGACGGATAGCCCAACATCTTTGCCCCGCTTCGCAGGGGCTGGCACCGTTTTTACAATGATTCCTGCATGGCGAACAAATCATCCAAATCTGCTACCGGCGAAGAAAGGGAGCAGGAAAATGCCCATATCCGCGACCAGGAGGTGGAAAAGAAAGACATCCTCCGGCATTCCGGTGTGCCGGAAAAATCCGGGAAGGAAAGGAACGACCAGGAAAACCTGAAGAACCGGGGATTTCAGGAAGACCATCCGGACCATCCGGTCAAAACCACCGGCTCTACACGGAAAGACCAGGAAACGCTCCCCACCGGAGAGCCGGACCCGGACGAGGCAAAAAAGATCATGAAAAACAATAAAACGGGCCCAGGACTGGGGTAGCCTGGGTGCTGCCGGAGCTAAACCCTCAACCACTGAGCGGGAGGATCGTGTATTTCTCCCATTCCTGCATGGCATCACCCGTGTCCCTCCTGTCTCGCATCACTCATCCATCTTCACCTATCGCCAGGCGTTAACGCACCCCTTCATTTTGTGTCCCCGGTGAGCTCTTCTATCACGTTGCCGATCGCGCCGCTGGGCATTTGTATCCTGAGCAGGGCAGCGATTGTCGGCGCCACATCTGTCATATAAGTCTCCCGGTTGGTCTTACCAGGCTGAACATTCCAGCCGTACCAGACCAGGGGGATATGTGCATCGTAGGGATTCCAGGAACCGTGTGTGGTGCCGCTGCCTCCGCCACTCATATAACCCGGCTTCAGTAATATCTGTAAATCACCGCTGCGTGAAGGGAAAAAGCCGTTCACCGCCCGGGTACGAATGTCCGCAGGAAAGGGGATCATACTCATCTCGTGCGTAGGATACACGCGGTATACGCCCTCCCGGGCCGAGAGATACCGTATGGCCAGTTCGGTCACCGCGCGCTTATCCAGCTTTAAGGAATCGAGCAGGTCGTGGTCAAAATACAACTGGCTGTTTGCCGAGGCTTTGATGAACTTGTAATCACCGAATTGTTTTCTCAGCAGGGTGTCCAGCCCTCTTTGCATTGCCCCGGACGAAACGGCGCCGCCGGGAAGCTGATGCCGCTGTGAAAAGCCGGCCACATGGGCCACGCCGTGGTCAGCCGACAGGAACACCAGGTACTGCCCTTTCCCCACCTGCTGGTCGAGGAAGCCGAACAGGGTGCCCAGGTCTTTATCGAGGCGCAAATAGGTGTCTTCCACTTCGATGGAATTGGGGCCAAAAGAATGGCCCACGTAATCCGTGGAGGAAAAGCTGACCGCCAGAAAGTCCGTGACATTGTCTTTGCCAAGCCCCTCCGCGGTTACTGCAGCCATCGCCATTTCGGCCGTCAGGGTATTGCCGTAAGGTGTGCTGGAAATCGCACCATAATTTTTCCCGACATAGGCCTGAAAACTATAGGGGAATTTTGTCTGCTCCTGGCCGAATGGCTTGCCTTCATAAGGCTGCTCGTCGGCCTCGCTCTGCCGATAGCTGTTGATGGGGTACAGGGTTTGCCAACCCTGCCGGTAATAGCCATCCACCAGCTTGCGGTTGTTGAAGTTGTTCACCCACTGGGGGAGCGCCTTCATATAGTGGGTGGAGCTGATCCAGTTGCCTGTCCGACCGTCGTACCAGTAAGCTGCGTTGGCCGAATGACCGGCGGGCAGGATGCCGCCGCGGTCCTTGATCGCGATGCCGATGACCTTACTCTCGAAGTTCGTAGCCAGGCGAAGCTCATCACAAATAGTGGTAGTCAACATGTTACGTGGGCTCATACGGCCGGGAAACCCGGTTCCGCCCACTCCCTCTACGGAATCATCCTGCGCACAATACATTCCCTTTCCCAAGTGGGTATCATACCAGTCGTTCCCCGTAATGCCGTGAACCGCCGGCACAGTACCGGTATAAAGCGAAGTATGGCCGCAGGCCGTATAAGTGGGAATATAGTCGATAAAGGTGTTTTCACAACTGAAACCTTTGTTGATCAGCCGCCGGAATCCTCCATCCGCAGCATATCGGTCGTAATACCGGTACAGATAATCCCAACGCATCTGGTCGACCACTATCCCCACCACCAGCTTGGGCCGGGGGACTTGTTTGTCAGTCGACTTAACAGATTGAGCAACAGCAAAATTGGAAAAGAAAAGTAACAATAGGAGATAACGCATGCAACAAGGGTTTAGTAATTGTAGCAGTGCTAAAAGTAAACAATTAATTGATACAGCCGGAGCGCCCCAGCCGGTTTACAATTTTTTAATAGTTACCTTTACACCCTCAAAAATCACAATTTATTATGGCAGATATCTTCGAAAGGCTATTTAAAAGCGCCGGCCCTCTCGGGCAGCATCGCCAAAGGGCGCACGGTTATTTCACTTTCCCCAAACTCGAAGGGGATATCGGAAGCCGCATGCAGTTTCGCGGCAAAGAGGTTATTGTGTGGAGTTTGAACAACTATCTGGGGCTGGCCAATCATCCGGAAGTGAGAAAGGCCGACGCGGAAGCGGCCAGAGAGTATGGGCTGGCACTCCCCATGGGCGCCCGCATGATGAGCGGGAACAGTCGTCATCATGAGCAACTGGAAGCCGAACTCGCGGCGTTTGAAGGCAAGGAAGACGCAATTCTTCTTAACTATGGTTACCAGGGAATGGTAAGCCTGATCGACACGCTATGCGAACGGCATGATGTGATCGTGTACGACGCCGAAAGCCACGCCTGCATCATCGACGGCGTACGCCTTCACCCGGGCCATCGTTACGTATTTAAGCATAACGACATGGCCGACTTTGAAAAGCAGTTGCAAAGGGCCTCTGCATTAATCGAAAAACAGGGTGCCGGCGGCATACTGGTGATCACCGAAGGGGTGTTTGGCATGGCGGGAGACCAGGGTAAACTCAAAGAAATAGCTTCCTTCAAAGGCAAATATGAATTCCGGCTGCTGGTGGACGACGCGCACGGGTTCGGCACACTGGGAAAAACCGGCGCCGGCGCGGGAGAGGAGCAGGGCGTACAGGATAAGATAGACATTTATTTCTCCACGTTCGCAAAATCCATGGCCTCCATTGGTGCATTCATAGCAGGTGAAAAAAGGATCATCGATTATATCCGCTATAATATCCGCAGCCAGATCTTCGCCAAAAGCCTGCCCATGCCGCTGGTGATCGGTAACCTGAAACGATTGGAATTACTCCGTTCGCAGCCGCAACTGAAGGACAAACTTTGGAAAACAGCACTCAGCCTGCAGAACGGACTCAAGGAAAGAGGTTTTGACATCGGCAACACCGATTCAGTGGTAACTCCCGTTTATATGAAAGGAGGACTGCAGGAAGCCACTGCGATGGTGATGGACATCCGCGAAAACTATAATATATTCTGCTCAATCGTGGTGTACCCCGTTATTCCGAAGGGACATATTATTTACCGGTTGATCCCGACAGCAGTGCATACAGAAGAAGATATCCAGCTAACGCTGAAAGCATTTTCCGAAACAAAGAAAAAACTGGACGCCGGGGAATACAAAGCGGAACTGATCCCCGATATGGCTAATGCATGATCAATAAAAAAGGCCCCCCGAAGGAGGCCTGCTCTAATCAAATACCATTAACCATTAAACCTTATCCTATGAAATATCAAAGATAAGCTGATAATGTTGAAACATCATTACTCTACCCGATTTTAATTTTTTTTTATAGAAATTAAGGCTGTCAGGCAGCATTGCGTAGCACAATTTAATACCATCCGATGGCTAACAAAATTGTAGTGGCGATCACGGGAGCCAGCGGTTCCCTGTATGCACAGTTGCTGATAGAAAAACTTTCAGCGCTACGCAGCCAGTGGGACGAATTGGCGGTGGTGATGACGGAAAATGCAAAACTGGTGTGGGAAACGGAACTGGGCAACCGGAACTTCGAACAATACCCGGTGCAGTATTATGGTCAGCACGACTTCATGGCTCCCTTCGCCTCGGGATCGGGACAGTATAATATTATGCTGATCGTGCCCTGCTCCATGGGTACGCTGGGCCGGATAGCAAACGGCATTTCCTCCGATCTCATCACCCGGGCAGCCGACGTAGTGCTGAAGGAACGGCGCCGGCTGCTCTGCGTGGTAAGAGAAACCCCATATAGCCTGATCCATATCCGCAATATGGAAACGATCACCCTTGCCGGCGGCATTATATGCCCCGCCACGCCCTCTTTTTACAGCAGGCCAGCCACACTCGAAGCCGCTGCCGCCACGGTGGTCGACCGCGTGCTGGACCTGGCAGGTTTAAACATCAGCACTTATCGCTGGGGAAATACAGACTAGCAATACAGTCTGAAAATCATCGAATCCACCCGGGACTTTTCCGGCCCCTGCTGCAGGATGATTGCAATTCCGACTCAAATATTTTATAACGCCGATGATTACCGCAGATCCACCTCCTCCACGCCCGGATGATGGCTCTTGTTGAATACGAAGATCTCGTCATTCAGGGGCGACTGCCCATCCAGGGTGTTAACGGTATACGAATACACGTTACCGTTTTTTTCGAGCACGCGGGTGGAATACACCGTGTGCATAGTTTTATCTACGAGCAGGTACACTTTGTGAAAGGCCTTCGTTTTATCAGTAGGCGTCATTTCAATTTCCTGCACCGTTCTGTTGTCCACTTTTTTCTCGCCGTTCAGCTTATACAGAAAGTCTTTGTCGTAAAAAGAAGTGAATAGTTTTTGGGGGGTGATACCCGATCCCGAAGGATCGAGCTCGGTGATAGTAACCTCGTTGCTGCCCTCGTCGTAGGTCCACACATTCATACCGTCGCTGAATATAGCCTGTCCGTCGATGTTTACGCGATACCGCTTGCCCTTCATGTACACCGTGCCTTTTTTGACACCCTGCACCTTACCTTTTGCGTCTTCCACGCGCAGGGTGAAGGTGGATTGCACCGCTTTGAAGCTTTTGAACTTATTGCTGACTGCATCCAGCACTTTTTTCGCCTGTGGATCGTTATCCTGCCCAAATCCCGAAAACGACACCACGGCCAGCGCGGCAAAAAGAAATAATCTATTCATCCCTATATTTTATATTTTTCCAATGGTCAGATAAGCGCCTCCGGCAATCCGGCGGGGCAAAGATGGCAAAGATATTGGTAATGCCTAAAAGATAGACCGGAATAACAGGCCAGGGTTTAAAAGCAGGGATCGTTTAACATATCGCTAACCCAACATCACCAGGTGCTGCTCAAGTTCCGCCTCTGTTTTGATCAATACATCCCTGGGTTTACTCCCCTGGGTCTGGCCCACCACCCCGGCGGCCTCCAACTGATCCATCAGCCGGCCGGCCCGGTTATAACCCAGCTTCATTCTTCGCTGGATAAGAGAGGTAGAGCCGCTCTGGTGCTGCACGATCAGGCGCGCAGCCTCTTCAAAAAGCGGATCGCGGTCGAGCAGGCTGATATCTTTCCCTTCCATCTCCTTCTCATCTATGTATTCCGGCAGCAGGAAAGCATCGGGATAGCCCCGCTGCTGGCCGATGAATTCACAGATCTTGTCCACTTCAGGAGTGTCCACAAAAGCGCATTGCAACCGCGTCAGCTCTCCATTGTAGGAAACCAGCATGTCCCCCTTGCCGATCAGTTGTTCGGCCCCGCCTATATCAAGAATGGTGCGCGAGTCGATCTTCGAAGACACCTTGAAGGCAATGCGGGCCGGGAAGTTCGCTTTGATGGTTCCCGTGATGATATTCACAGAAGGACGCTGTGTGGCGATGATCAGGTGGATCCCCACCGCGCGGGCGAGCTGCGCCAGGCGCGCAATAGGCATCTCTACCTCTTTACCCGCCGTCATGATCAGATCCGCAAACTCGTCGATCACCAACACGATAAAAGGCAGGAACTGATGCCCTTTCTGCGGGTTCAGCCTTCTTTTTACAAACTTCTCATTGTATTCCCGGATATTACGGGCGCCAGCCTCTTTCAGCAAGTCGTACCGGTTGTCCATCTCGATGCACAGGGCATTCAGCGTATGGATCACCTTCCGCGTGTCTGTGATAATGGCTTCTTCTTCATTGGGAAGTTTGGCAAGAAAGTGTTTTTCGATGCAACGGTACAGACTCAGCTCCACCTTCTTGGGATCTACCAGCACCAGCTTCAACTGCGAAGGATGTTTTTTATACAGCAGTGAAACCAGGATGGCATTCAACCCCACCGATTTCCCCTGCCCTGTTGCACCGGCCATCAGCAGGTGCGGCATGGTGGTGAGGTCCACGATGAAATTTTCGTTATCGATGCGCTTACCGATGGCGATCGGCAGGTTGTAATTATTATGCCTGAATTTTTCGGAATTGAGCAGGCTGCGGATACCCACCACGGTTTTTTTCACGTTGGGCACCTCAATGCCGATCGTACCCTTACCAGGAATGGGCGCGATGATCCGGATACCAAGGGCAGCCAGACTGAGCGCAATATCGTCTTCGAGATTCCTGATCCTGGAAATACGCACGCCCGCCACAGGAACGATCTCATAGAGAGTTACCGTGGGACCCACGGTGGCGCTGATCTTCCGGATCTGTATATCGTAGTTGCGCAGGGTGCTGATGATCTGTTCCTTATTCGCTTCCAGCTCGCCCGGATCGTGTACGATCTTTTCACTGCCATAATTTTCCAGCAGATCGATTGAAGGTTTCTCGTAACCCGGCAGGTCAAGTGTGGGCTCATAAGGCGTGAGTTCTACCATCTTCCCGGCAGCCGGTTGTTCAGCAGGCTCTTCTGCCGGCTCCGCATCAACCTCATTGATCACCAGTTCGAGGTCCATTGGATTCGAATCCGACTCTCCGCCAGCCGATATAATCGTATCCTTCTCTACCATTATCCCCTCCAGGCCGTTTTCCTCCCCCTCATCCGGGTAGTTCACCGGTACGTCCTGCTGTGGGTGGGGGCGATCACTGCGGCCCGGCCCCGGCAGGCGAACCGGTTTCCCGTTTTCGTCCTGCACCCATACGAACGAACCCTTCTCCGCTTCATCCGGCTCAGTCTCCAAAAGCTCCCGCGCCTTTGTGCGTCCTTTTTTTGTCTTCCCCAACAGCGGCTGGTCCAGCATCCCGGCTTCTCCGCCTTCCGTAATATCCGCGGCGGCAGCCGGAACAGCTTTTCTGGCCGGCATGGCAAACACAGGATTAAACCGCCAGATAATATAAGCAAGCCCCGCAACAAACAAAACACCCGCCGCGCCCCACCAGCCCAGCACACTCTTTAGCCATCCCGCAGCCATATTCCCCGCTTCCCCACCCCAGGGAAAAGCGCTGCCTTCGGTAATAAAGGCCAGCAGCACGCTGAAATACAGGATACCTGCCAATACATAGCGCAGGTGCCGGTAAAACGAATATTGTTTTCTGCCCGTGAGCGCGTTGATACCCAGCACAAAAAAAAGAATACAAAAAAGAAAGGAGGCTAATCCGAAGCCGTTAAAAAAAAACTGGTGCGATACCCAGGCTCCGAGCGTGCCAAGTACATTGGCGACCTTCACATCCGGGTCGGGAAAAAAAATGGAACTGCTCTCCACCACACTCTGATCTTCAGACCAGGTAAAGAGATATGAAGAAAAGCAGGTGAAAAGAAAAACACAGATCAACAATAAAACCGTTCCTGCTATTTTATGCGTACGCTCATCCTTCACCAATTCCTTCACACTCACCTGCTCCTCTTTTTCAGGTTTGAGTTTATCCGGATTGGGTGACTGGCCCCTGGTTGACTTTAAACGGTTTGCCATGGCGACAAAGATAAGCAGTAGTATTACAAATAAAAGAGACAAAAGGCGTATTTTACACACGGCAGACGAGTACCAATGCGAATACTTTTAACCATTATTAGCTGCTTATTGCTCCTCCGGCCAGCCGCGCAGGTCATTGATGCGGCCGTTGTAGAACTGGCCGACCTGCATCATTTTGATTCAAGCAATAAAAAATACGCCTTCGTCTCCACGCCGAAAAACACCGTCGCAGACGCAGCCATACCCTCCCTTTTCCAGTCGGCAAAACCACGCCGCCAGGGGCCAGTGCCCGACAGCCTGATGGAAAGGGATTGTTTCGTGCGCTTCATACTCCACAATAATTCCGACACAGTAAGGGAGGTCTATTTTGTTGCGGGATACTACCTGCATACGCTGCAGCTTTACAAAGCCGACCCGGGGAATGTGGAGGGCAGCTTTCAGGCCCTTTTCGACAACACACCGGCGCGCACTTTTGCCGATAGCCGGCTGATCACGGTTCAACCGCATGAAACCGCCGTGTACTACGCCCGTTTCAATTTTATCCGCACAAACATAAATAGCTATCTGCCGCGGGTGGTAGACAAAGAATTTATCTGGGCCTGGGGCATGATGATCCGTTCGGGCGATGGTTTTCTGAATACCATCACGTATTTGGTCTGCGGGATGATGCTGCTGATGATCTTCTATTCACTCGCCGTGTACGCGCAAAACCACAACACGGAGTTTCTGTTTTATGCCGGCTACGCCACCTGTACTGTGGCGATGGTGTTCATGAAAGCTTTTCTGCTGTATCGCCCGTCGCCGCTGAATTCTTTTAACGAGGAATATCTCGATTTTATGATCCTGTGTGCCGGAGTGTTCTTTTACCTCGGTTTTATCCGGAAATTCCTCAACACCGGCGTCAAGGAACCGTTTCTCGAAAAGACGCTGCGATATTCGGAGTTTGCACTGCTCGTGCTGCTCGCCGCCTTCTCGTCCATTTATTTTTTTACCGACAAATATATTGTCCTGCACCTTCTCGAAAACTATGTAATCAAGTTGCTGATCTTTCTTATCGGCATCCTGGTGATCGTATACAGCATCAGAAAAAAAGATCCGCTGCTCCGGTACCTCGCTGCGGGCAATATAGCCTGGCTGGTATTCTCCATGATCTCCCTTGGAATTATCGTATTCAAATGGCGGTTCTACCCCGCCAGCCCCTCCTCGGTGCTGAACCGCTCCATGCTGTATTATGAGGCGGGCCTGGTATTCGAGCTGACGCTGTTCCTGTTTGGACTTGCATACAAGAACAGGAAAGACATTATTGCGCAGGTGAAAGAACGTGAAGAACTGAAACGGGAGAACGAACGGAAGGAGTTTGAAAAACAAATGGCGATGATGGCGGTGCGGCAGGAGGAGCGCGACAGGATCTCAGCCGATATGCACGACGATCTTGGTTCGGGGGTAACGGCTATCCGGTTGATGAGCGAGATCGTAAAAAGCAAAATGAAGCCGGGGCAGTACCCTGAGATTGACAAAATATCGCAGTCGGCCAACGAACTCCTGGGAAAAATGAATGCCATTATATGGACGATGAAAAGCTCCAACGACACCATCGAAAGCCTCGTGGCCTATCTGCGCGCTTATGCCACGGAATTTTTTGACAACACGCCGGTAGCCTGTGTCATCGATGTGCAGGAGATCACAGACCACGAGATCAGCGGAGAAAAAAGACGGAACATTTTCCTTTGTTTTAAAGAAACGCTGAACAATGTGCTGAAACACGCAAACGCCACACGCGTCGATATCCGGATCAGCGTACAGGAAGAGAAACTGCTGATCGGCATCCATGACAACGGCGTCGGCATCAATCTCAAAAGTATCCGCCGGTTCGGCAATGGCCTGAATAACATCAAAAAACGGGTGCAGAGCAACCAGGGCGAGCTGATGATCGGCAACAGCAACGGCACGCTCGTTTGTTTTGAATTCCGCGTTGCTCAGACAGATTTAAGCGGAGACTGACCCTTCGCCATAAACCCCACCATCAGACTGATCCAGCCGGCAATAAAAAACACACCTCCTATCGGGGTGATGATACCGATACCACTCAATCCCACGCTGTTGGTCGCCTTTAGAAAAGTAAGCAAGTACAGAGAGCCGGAAAATAATATTATCCCGATAATAAAACTGTAGCCTGCCCATCTCACCCATTTATTCCGGAATTTCTCGAACAACATGCCCGCGATCAGCAACGCGATGCTGTGATAAAAATGGTAACGGACACCGGTTTCAAAGGTAGAAACGGCATCGGTCGGAACTATCTGTTTTAATCCGTGCGCACCGAAGGCGCCCAATATGATAGCCAGCCCTGAGAGTGCGGCCGCAGTAACTAAAAAAGATCTATGCATGTAATATAGTTTGAATGAATGCAGGGGCGGTTATGGCGTTTTCATTATCAAGCACCACGTTTGCCTGTTCGTAGTATATGCGACGTTCGTTGAGTTTACGGATGATATAGGCCCGGAGGTCCTTTTCGGCGATATCCCGCACCAGGGGCCTTCCCTCCTTTTCCTTCATCAGTCGCTCGAGCATTACATCTACCGGGGTGTTTAGCCAAACCACCACTCCGTATTTTTTCATCCGTTCGATATTATTGAAAAAACACGGGGTACCACCACCACAGGATAACACCATCGAGGGATTTTCCTCGATCAGGGTTTCCAGCATCTCTTTTTCCGTCATTCTGAAACTCTCTTCGCCCTGTTCGGCGAATATCTCGGGAATGGATCTGTTCTCTTTTTCCGCGATCACCGTATCCAGGTCAAAGAAGGGGATCTTCAATATTGCCGAAAGCTGGCGCCCCCAATATGTTTTCCCTGAACCCATAAAACCGATCAAAAATATTCTCATTTATTTGAATGCATTTAATCCGGTGATGTCCTGACCGGTGATAAGAAGATGTACATCATGCGTCCCCTCGTAGGTCATTACGCTTTCCAGGTTCATCATGTGGCGCATCACAGGGTACTCGCCGGTGATGCCCATTGCCCCCAATATCTGCCGGGCGTCGCGTGCAATGTTTGACGCGATCTCGCAACCGTTCCTTTTGGCCATGGATACCTGTTGCGGCGTAGCCCTTTCCTCGTTCATCAGCACGCCAAGCCGCCAGTTCATCAGTTGTGATTTGCTGATCTCGGTGATCATTTCCGCCAGCTTTTTCTGCTGCAACTGAAACGCGCCGATCGGCTTATCGAACTGGATCCGTTCCCGCGCATATCTCAGGGCCGTATCGTAACAGTCCATTGCTGCTCCAACCGTACCCCAGGCGATGCCATAGCGGGCACTCGTCAAACAGGTCAGGGGTGCTTTCAGTCCCACGGCTTCGGGCAGGATATTCTGCTTGGGCACCCGCACATTATCGAAAACCAGCTCGCCGGTGCTACTGGCGCGGAGACTCCATTTTCCGTGGGTGACCGGGGTAGAGAACCCTTCCATGCCCCGCTCCACGATGAGCCCGCGAACGGTGCCTGCTTCGTCCTTGGCCCAAACCACCGCCACCTGCGCATACGGCGCATTGCTGATCCACATTTTTGCACCGTTCAGGATCACGTGATCGCCGTCTTCCCGGTAATGGGTGGTCATGCCGGCGGGATCCGACCCGTGATCGGGTTCGGTGAGCCCGAAACACCCCAGCCATTCTCCGCTGGCCAGCTTCGGCAGAAAATGCGTCCGCTGGGCCTCCGTTCCGAACTTGTAAATAGGATACATCACCAGCGAGCCCTGTACCGAGGCCGTGGATCGCACACCACTGTCGCCGCGCTCCAGTTCCTGCATCATCAGGCCATAGCTGATATAGTCCAGTCCCGCTGCCCCGTATTTCGCGGGAAGCATCGGGCCATAGCAACCCAGCTCACCCATCTGTTTCACGATCTGCACCGGGAAGTCCGCCTTGTCCGCATACACTTCAATGATAGGCGAGATCTCCTTCTTTACATAGGCCCGGACAGTATCTCTTATCAGCCGCTGCTCTTCGGTGAAGAGCTCCTCTGTAAGAAAATAGTCCGGCGCCGTAAAAAGGTCGGTTCTTGCAGCCATGTATGTAAAATTAGTGATTACCCCGAAGCTAACACAATACACCCGTTAACGGAGACGTGAAAGGTATTTGCTCATTTCATCCCGGTATTCGCGGCAGGCCTGCGCTGCCTTCGCGGCAAAATCCACTCCTGCTGATGCAAAGATCACCGCCCGGCTCGCATTCACCAGCAGCCCGCATTCGTGGTTCATACCGCTCGCCGAGATTTCCTCCAAGCTTCCACCCTGGGCGCCCACGCCAGGAACCAGAAAAAAATGGTCGGGGAAGGCAGCCCGTATAGCAGCCACCCTATCGGCACGGGTGGCGCCGATCACAAACATCAGGTTGTCGGGCGTGCCCCAGCCGGCGGCTTTCCTGAGCACCTGTTCATACAATAGTCCCTCACCGGTAGGCAGCAGCTCGAAGTCTTTCGCACCCTCATTGGAAGTGAGCCCCAGCAGGATGGTCCATTTCTCCTTATATTCCAGGAAGGGCTGTACGCTGTCGGAGCCCATGTAAGGCGCTACTGTTACCGCATCAAAGCCGAGGGTATCAAAAAAAGCCTTTGCGTATTGCGCGGCTGTATTGCCGATATCGCCCCTTTTTGCATCCGCGATCTTCAGGTGCGTGGAAGGGATGTACTGCACCGTTTTTTCCAGCTCCTCCCACCCCTTCAGTCCGCGCGATTCGTAAAAGGCAGTGTTGATCTTGTAGGCCACACAATAGTCGAGCGTTGCATCGATGAGCTGCCGGTTAAACTCAAACTGCGGATCGGGAGAGCCGAGCAGGTGGGCGGGGAGTTTGTCTATATCCGAATCAAGCCCCACGCAGAGGTAGGTTTTTTTATTTCTTATTTGCTCCGTCAGCGCGGCTTTTGTCATACCGGTTTTTTTGTGCGGTTGGGGATATTGCGCCAGCCTGGGCCGGGCATTTTATTAAGTGGGTCAGTCCTTTATTTAGCGCTGCCGTTGCCGGGTTATGGGTACTGCCGCTATCGGCCCCTATAAGACCTGATCCAATCAGTCTTCGTTTAGCAATTCGGCATTGACTGCCGAAAATCCAATGCGGCCGGAGCAGTCCGATGCCGGATCCAATCAGCCTTCGTCCAGTAATTCCACCATCTCGGCCCTTTTTTCGCTGCTTATATTGGCATTACGCATGGCGATGCTCCTGGCTGTGTTCCCGGCAAAAGCTATAAAAGCATTCCGCGACACTTCGTCGTCGCCCATCATCACCGGCACTCCCCGATCGCCCCCTTCCCGGATGGTCTGCACCAGGGGAATATGGCCGAGGAATGGAATTTCGTATTCTTCGGCCAGCCTTTTCCCTCCCTCCTTACCGAATATATAATGCCGGTTTGCCGGTTCGTCGGCCATACCGGGCGCCACGAAATAGCTCATATTTTCCACCAGACCGATCACGGGCACTTTGATCTGTGCCTGGCTGAACATGGCAATGCCTTTTTTGGCGTCTGCCAGCGCTACGTCTTGCGGGGTGGTCACCACCACCACGCCGGTGATGGGAACCGTCTGCACCATGGTCAGGTGTATATCGCCCGTTCCCGGCGGCATATCCAGCACCAGGTAGTCCAGCTCTTCCCAATACACTTCTGTAACAAACTGCCGGATCGCGCTGCTGGCCATAGGCCCCCGCCAGATCACCGCACTTTTGTCGTCCACCAGCAGGCCTATGCTCATGAGTTTGATCCCATAGCGTTCGAGCGGTGCGATCATCCCTTTCTCCCCTTTTCCCGGGATCATCATGGGGCGTTGGCCGCGCACCCCGAACATAATGGGAACGCTGGGGCCGTATATATCCGCGTCCATCAGGCCCACCTTTGCTCCGTCCTGGGCAAAAGCCAGCGCCAGGTTGGCGGCAACAGTACTTTTGCCCACGCCTCCTTTTCCACTCACCACGGCAATTATATTTTTAACTTTTGGAAGCACGGAATGAATATCCTGTCGTACGGAGCTGGTGTTAGCAGTGAAATTTACGAGCACCATATAAGCAGGGTCAACGGCTTTAATAGCATCCACGCATGCCTTGCGGATCATATCCTTCAGCGGGCAGGCGGGTGTGGTGAGCACAACAGTGAATGACACCTGCTTACCTTCCGTCTTGATGTCTTTCACCATGTTCAGGGTCACGATATCTTTCCCAAGGTCAGGCTCCTGCACGGTACCCAGCGCCTCCAGTATTTTCTCCTGCGTCATATCTGTTATATGTTTATATGAATAACTGTAGGGGTTTGCAGGGCAAAATTAGTCAATGCAAAGGGTACTTCCCTGAACAATTTAATTACAGCCCTTTATGTGATAAATTTTGCATTTGCGGCAAGGGTCATTAAACAAAAAAACGTAGGTTTGATGCCGATGATGAAACGTAGCATGATGAGTTTCTCACATGGGGAATGTTTATGCGAAGTTCCATC
>CAZUWX010000005.1:0-5060 GCA_964624205.1 uncultured Chitinophagaceae bacterium | reverse complement strand
TATGCGAAGTTCCATCCGACCATTGAAAAGACGAATAATATACGGATGAAACGAATTGTACTATGTGTGGTCGTATTTGTCATTCTCGTTCCGCTTGCAGGCCAGGCTCAGTTTGAAAAACTGAAAGACTCCCTGGTGATGCTCTACGGGGTGGTGATGACGGCCGACAGCCTGCAGGGGATACCTTCCGTAAGTGTGATGATCCGGGGTGAGAACCGCGGCACAGTGACCAACGACGACGGCGTATTCTCTATCGTTGCGGAGAAAGGCGATCAGGTCGAATTCAGTTCGATCGGCTATAAACCGAAGCTCGTGGATATACCGACCGACATAGAAGGTAACCAGTATAGCATGATCCAGTTGCTGGTAACCGACACACAGTACCTGCCGATGACCATTATCCGGCCGCGCCCCACGCGGGCGCAGTTCGAACGCGATTTCGTCAATACCGATGTACCGGCCGACCAGTATGAGATCGCCCGGCAGAATACGGAAGCCTCCAAACGACGCATCCTCGAGCGCGCTCTGCCGAGGGATGGAGCCGAGGCCTCCAACCAGCAGCTTCGTAACGTAGCTGCAAGACAATACTATTATGGCCAGGCTCCCCCGCAAAACCTGTTCAGCCCCTTTGCCTGGTCGGAATTCATCAAGGCGTGGAAACGGGGCGACTATAAACGAAAACAATAGCAGCGGGAAAATAAATACATTGCAGGCTCATCAAACCACATAAGATGCTACAGACGATCGCCGTTATCGGCGCCGGAACAATGGGCAACGGCATCGCTCACGTGCTGGCACAGCACGGATTCCGCGTACACCTTACCGATACCCGGCCCGACAGGCTGGAACTGGCCTTACAGACAATTTCGACCAACCTCGACCGTCAACTGTCCAAACAACTGATCGTAGCCGATCAAAAGGCCGCCGCCCTGGCGAACATCACAACGTTTTCCAGCCTGGAGAAAAGCGTTGCCGAAACACAGCTCGTGATCGAAGCCGCCACCGAGAACACCGCATTAAAACTGGAAATCTTCCGGCAACTTGACGGGGCAGCGCCTCCGGGCTGTGTGCTCGCCAGCAATACCTCGTCAATCTCAATCACCAAGATCGCTTCCGCCACCAGTCGCCCCGAAAAAGTGATCGGCATGCACTTCATGAATCCCGTGCCGGTGATGCGTCTGGTAGAAGTTATCAATGGCTATGCAACCGAAGCAGCGGTAACCGGACAGATCGTGGCGCTGAGCAAACAACTTGGAAAGGTTCCCTGCGTGGTAAACGACTATCCCGGCTTTATCGCCAACCGCATATTGATGCCGATGATCAATGAAGCCATCTACAGCCTCTTCGAAGGAGTAGCCGGCGTAGAGGAGATTGACACCATCATGCAATTGGGCATGGCCCACCCGATGGGGCCCCTGCGACTGGCCGATCTTATCGGCCTGGACACCTGTGCCGCAATATTAAAGGTAATGCGGGAAGGGTTGGGCAAATCCCAGTACACCCCCTGCCCCCTGCTCACCAATATGGTGGAAGCGGGAAAGCTGGGCGTAAAAACGGGCGAAGGATTTTACGATTATTCTAAGGGCTCCAAACAACCCGCCGTCAGCCCCCGGTTTTTATAAGCTATCCTGCCTGAGCCAGGTTGGGCCAATCGACCCCTGCCAGCGGATTCGGCAATCTGCCATATCGCCTGATACGGAATATGCGTCAGGCCAATCTCCTACTGCCTCGCCACCGGTTTGGCGACCTCTCCCGACTGATTCCGGGTAATTTTTTTCATTTGTTGCAGTCCGGCGACTGTCCTAACGATCTGTAGGATTTCCCGGATTATCTATTTGCTCCTCCGTTATGCCTGGATATAGTTCAGATTATATTTCTTTAAGAATATTCTAAGGTTTTCCTAAGTATATCATAGGATATAGCTAAGCTAATATCCTTAGCAAAACCTCAGGATAACCCTAGGATAACCTCAGGATATCCTTATGAGAGATAAATCTGAAGCCTTACTGAAGGCAACCTGAATTAATTTGTAAATAAACTGCTCACCCGAGCGAGGGGAAATTTTGGGACATCCGGTTTATTTCGCCGGAAATGGCTGGAGGGTCACTGCCTGCATCTCGTTCAGCCTATACAGGGTCTCTTCGAGCCGCTCTTTGGGAATATCGATGCGCAGGGAGCAGAAAAGGCCGAGTTGCTGATTTGAAATAGTGCACTGATATTGTCGCGCAACACGCAGGATCTCGTTCAACGCGGAATAGTCAAAATGCAGTTCATAGGGAACTGACACCGGTTTTCTGATCAGCGGGGTGAGTTGCAGTGCGAGGGACGCGGAGGTCTTATACGCATTGATCAGCCCGGGAATGCCCAGTTGCGTGCCGCCGAAATACCGCACTACCACCACCAGCACATTGGTCAGCCGGCGACTGTCGATCTGCCCCAGGATAGGCCGGCCGGCGGATCCCGAGGGTTCACCAGCATCACTCACACGGAACACCAGGCCATCGAACCCCAGCCGGTACGCAAAACAATGATGGGTAGCTTTGGGGTGTTCTTTTTTTACCCCGGCCATCTGTTCCTTAAACGCTGCCAGGTCGTCGACCGGAAAGGCCAGACCGATAAAGCGGCTGCCGCGGTCTTTATACTCCCCGGTCGATGGCTTCTCAATAGTGTAATAATCTTCCGACATCAAATCCTCCTTCATTAATTCAACTGTTTCAAGCAGTACCTTATCTATATTCGGTCATATCCTGCTCATATGGCTTATGAAAAATATCGGATGCTTGCAGATGATAACCCTGCTCGCATGCCTGGGGTATTAATTTATCCGGCTGTACCAATCCACAATATCCTGCTTTAACCTGAGTTGCTCACGGGCTATTTGGTTGCGCAGCACCGGTGCCGGGAGTCCGCCGTCAATCAGCAATTTCGAATTTGTGATCACCCTGGCCTCATCCCAGGTGTCTTCGTCGATGAACGACTGCAATAATCTGGCTCCTCCTTCCACAAGCACGCTCTGAATTTCCAGGTGGTAGAGCGCATGGACGAGCTGGTGCACCATATTCGTACCGGTGGCCACCTGGTAAAAAAGCAGGTTATCCGTCTGGTCGTGCTTAACCGTATTAAAAACGATCGTACGTACTTCCCCGTCAAATATCCGCAGGGATGGCGGCAGTCGCAGGTTCATATCCACCACCAGCCGAACCGGCGAAACTCCCGTCCATCGCCTGACCGTAAGGGCGGGGTCGTCCAAAAGTGCGGTGTTGGTGCCCACCAGGATAGCGGCTTCCGCTGCCCTCCACCGGTGCACCAGGCGGTTGCTGAAACCATTGCTGATCATCAGTCGCGCGCTTCCCTCGCCGGCTATCCTTTTGTTAGCCGTCTGCGCCCATTTCAACACGATATACGGGCGGTGCAGGGTGTGGAATGTAAAGAACCGTTTGTTCAGCTCCCTGCATTCTTTTTCCATCACGCCGGTGAGCACTTCCACGCCTGCGGCCCGTAACTGCTCAATTCCTTTTCCATTCACCCGGCTAAAAGGGTCGCGGCATCCGATCACAACGCGGGGAATGCGCGAACGGAGGATAAGGTCGGTGCAGGGAGGCGTTTTGCCCGTATGGACACAGGGCTCCAGCGAAACGTACAGCGTAGCGGAAGGGATAAACGGCTGCCAATGGGAAGGCACCGACGCCAGGCAGTTCACTTCAGCATGCGGCCCACCGAAATATTCGTGCCGGCCCTCCCCGATAATGGTTTGGTCGTACACCAGCACCGCCCCCACCATGGGATTGGGGGCTACCCGGCCAGCCGCTGCTTCCGCCAGCGCGATGCATCTTCGCATGTATCGTTCGTGCGTCTCCAATTCTTTCAATTATATGCCTGCCGCGATAATTTTATTCTATAGTGGACGCTTTTATTTATCAAGAGCAAGCTTATCGTGAGCGCTCTCATAAATGAGTGTTTCCTGCAGGTACCGCGGCTGAATTTCAATTGCGATCAAAAATAGGAATTCGCCAATGATTAATCCGCTAAGTTTGCGGAATGACGATCGGGGCGGCCCATCAGCAACTATTATCTCAGCTAAACAGCCGGTACGGGTCTGGTGAAGCGGTGGCCATCGCTGACCTGGTGATGGAAAATATTACGCGGCTTGGCAGGAGTGAGCGCATCGTTCAGCAACATGTTGCGCTCAGCGCATCGGCGGAGCAACTACTCGGGCAATACACCCTCCAACTGCGCAGTGGGCGGCCGGTACAATACGTACTGCAGGAAGCCTGGTTCGGAGATCTGTGTTTTTTTGTGAATGAAAACGTACTGATCCCCCGGCCGGAAACTGAGGAGTTGGTTGCCTGGGTAATAGAAGAAGTACGCCTGAAGGAACAGGTCAACCCGCTCATGCCCGGAGCGGGAGTCGACATCGATGAGCGACGTGATCCCCCCCTACCCGAAGCTGGAACCGATGAGCAGTCCAATTTGCGCATGCCTGGAATCGAAAACGATGGAAGGCGTGATCTGCAGGTACGCGGATCCGGAACCGATGGGAGGCCACACCTGCAGATCCTGGACATCGGCACCGGCAGCGGCTGTATTGCCGTTGCGTTGAAGAAGGCGGTGCCCGCTGCATCCTTATGCGGCTGTGATATCAGTGGGGAGGCACTGGAAGTAGCTGCAAAAAATGCCCGTGAGCAACATACAGACGTTGCGTTTTTTCGGATGGATATGCTAGATGCCGCCGGGTGGGATGGGAAGCGCCGGTTTGATATTATCGTTAGTAATCCGCCTTATATTCCGCTTACCAAAAAACAGGAAATGGATGCCCACGTGTTGGATTATGAGCCGCACCTGGCGCTCTTTGTAGCAGATGAGGACCCCCTGCTATTTTACCGGCAGATAGCCCGTTTTGCCCGTTTGCACTTAAACCCTTCCGGGCAGGTATACGTCGAAATCCATGCCAACAGTGGCGCTGCCGTCGCAAGTATTTTTGAGGACGAAGGATTTGTGAATACTGTAGTGAGAAAGGATATGCAGGGCAAGGAGCGGTTTGTAAGGGCTGGCAGAGAGGA
>CAZUWX010000004.1:97610-101828 GCA_964624205.1 uncultured Chitinophagaceae bacterium | reverse complement strand
TTCAGAACGTCGCAAGACAGTTCGGTCCCTATCTGTGATGGGCGTTAGAAAATTGAGTGGACATGACCTTAGTACGAGAGGACCGGGTTGTACGTACCGCTGGTGTATCTGTTGTGCCGCCAGGTGCAGCGCAGAGTAGCTATGTACGGGCAGGATAAACGCTGAAAGCATCTAAGCGTGAAACCTTCCACAAGATGAGTTTTCTTTTAAGGGTCGTAGTAGACGACTACGTTGATAGGCTACAGATGTAAAGGTGGTAACATCAAAGTCGAGTAGTACTAATTACCCGTACGCTTTAATTTTTTTTAATTACAATTCAATTTTTAATAATTGTTTGTTACTAACACTCGCATTTACAACTTTCCAATATGTTAATCTTATTTATCCGCTGTAGCTTCAGCGAAAGCGGACGAACGACTTATGGTGGTTTTGCCGAGGGTGTTCACCTCTTCCCATTCCGAACAGAGAAGTTAAGTCCCTCATGGCCGATGGTACTGGATTTAGTTCCGGGAGAGTAGGTAGCTGCCATATTTATTTAAAAAAGGCTGTCTCAATATACCGAGATAGCCTTTTTTTATGTCCCTAACTGAGCCCACGGCAATTTTTTATCCGTCCAGGTAGCCCACCATCAGATATGACCATCGTTTTGCGATCTTCAGAATCTCGGATAGCTTTTGAAAGAGCCTCGTTTTATTTATCGGGACCTTTGCTGTACTTTACAGGCTGATATGAAACGGCCGCTCCTGTCTTTTTTGCCCGTTATTTCCCTGATTTTTTCGTCCATTGCATGGCTGCTTTCTTTGTCCATGCTTTTTCTGGTGCCGGCCTGCCACACTGCCTCACCTCCCCGTTCGGCCCCTGCCCACCAAATAGCTTCGCCCTCTTCCGCTGAAGGTGCACCTTCAGCCCGGCAACCGCTGAAAAGATTCCGCCTCAATGGTCAGGCACAGGGTACTACCTGGATGATCAGCTACTATGCTTCAGACAGCCTGATTGCGCCCGCTGCAATTGACCGTCTCCTCCAGCAACTCGACCATTCTCTTTCTATCTATCAGCCACACTCGCTGATCAGTGCATTTAACCGCTCAGAAAAAGGAATGGAACTGGACCAACACCTCTACGCTGTGGTGAAGAAAGCGCTCCGCACCTACCGCGATACCCGGGGGAAATTCGACTTCACCGTACAACCCCTGGTGCAGGCCTGGGGGTTCGGGAGCAACAGCATCGATCATCCACCGGACTCCCAGACGATTGCAGCACTAAGAGCATGCGTGGGATCCAATCTGCTCACCCTTAAAGGGAAAAGACTGATCAAGAAGAAACCCTGCGTAACGATCGATGTGAATGGCATTGCTCAAGGCTATTCGGTCGACCGGATGGCGGATCTGTTGCAAAACAGCGGAGTGAAGGATTTTGTTGTGGAACTGGGTGGTGAGATCAGGGTGTCGGGAAGGCGCCCGTCGGGAGAGCCGATGCAAATAGGCATAGAAACCCCGGCCGCTGATGATGCTATCGAGCCCTATGTCCAGAAGGTGCTCGCTGTAGATCGTGGCGCCATCACCACTTCGGGGAATTACAGGAAGACCTATGAATGGCAAGGGAAAAGCATACACCATATCATTGATCCCTCAACGGGTTACCCGGCCGACAACAATCTCCTCAGCGTCACGGTGTATGCCTCCGACGCCCTCACGGCTGATGCATATGACAACGCGCTGATGCTGATGGGACTCGAAAATGCCATGCGTTTTGTTGACAGACATCCGAATATCTCCGCCCATTTTATTTTTCGTCGTAACAATGGCGATATCGCCGATACCGCGAGCAGCCGGTTTCCCAAGCTAATAATTCCTTAATCAAAGACGTATTTCCGGATTGCCGAGCGGCATCCTAATAATTACTCAGGATAGCCCTGAG
Organism: uncultured Chitinophagaceae bacterium; assembly: GCA_964624205.1. Lineage (GTDB taxonomy): Bacteria > Bacteroidota > Bacteroidia > Chitinophagales > Chitinophagaceae > Flavitalea. The sequence continues at coordinate 99,911 of CAZUWX010000004.1, read as the reverse complement.
GTGATCCCGTTTTAATCTTAGTCATCAGTAGCCGTACTTCTCTCCCCAAAGGTTACGCAGGTATTTCCGGAGTTCTTCTTCACGGGCATTTTTGCCTGGCGAATAAAAGACAGTTCCGGAGAGCCCTTCAGGCAGGTATTCCTGTTTTGAAAAATTTTGATTGTAACTGTGGGAATACTGATATCCTTTTCCGTAATCCATGTTTTTCATGAGCCGCGTCGGCGCATTTCGCAGATGAAGGGGAACGGGAAGGTCTCCGTTGTTCCGCACTGCTGCTATTGCTTCGTTGATCGCCATGTACGACGCATTGCTTTTTTGCGAGGCAGCCAAATAGGTTGTGCATTGCGATAGGATGATCCGGGCTTCGGGATGGCCGATCTTGTTCACCGCCTCAAAACAGGTATTGGCCAGTACCAGCGCAGTGGGATTGGCATTGCCAATGTCTTCGCTGGCCAGGATCACGAGCCGGCGGGCAATAAATTTTACATCTTCACCTCCTTCGATCATCCGGGCAAGCCAATATACGGCGCCGTTCGGGTCGCTTCCGCGGATCGATTTAATGAAGGCGGAAATGATATCGTAATGCTGCTCTCCGCTTTTGTCGTACAGTACTACACGCTGCTGTGCGATCTGCATTACTTTTTCGTTTGTGACCAGGATCTCCTCCAATTCGCTAACCGGGTGGGTTGTTACCACAATTTCCAGGAGATTCAACAGTTTGCGGGCATCACCGCCAGAGATGGTAATGAGAGCTTCTGTCTCCCGCAGGGAGATATTCAACGGCCGCAGCACCTCGTCCTTCCGGATCGCGCTATGGAGTAGCTCGATCAGGTCCTCATCGGATAATGGTTTGAGTACATAGACCTGGCACCGGCTGAGCAGGGCGCTGTTGACCTCAAAGGAAGGGTTCTCCGTGGTGGCGCCGATCAGTGTGATCACTCCTTTTTCCACCGCCCCCAGCAAAGCATCCTGCTGGCCCTTGTTGAAACGGTGTATTTCATCGATGAACAGGATGGCCCGCGGTCCGCCCGCCGCCGCAGCGATCACTTCCCGGATCTCCTTCACCCCGGCGTTTATGGCGCTCAGCGTATAGAAGGGAACCGATAGGGTGCTGGCAATTATGTTTGCAATGGTGGTCTTACCGGTGCCCGGAGGGCCCCACAAGATCATGGAAGGAATTCTTCCCTGCTCCAGCGCAGTACGCAGGATACTTTTTTTTCCCGCAAGATGGCCTTGTCCCACCAGTTCATCAAGCCGACGGGGCCTCATTCTTTCCGCAAGTGGTGGGGTTTGTGAATTGACCGGCATATCGTGCAAGGTACGTTCTAAATTAATTTCCTATCCTGAAAGAGCATATCCTGAAGGGCAGACAGCGAAGCCTATTTAAGCGAACGGATAAAGTTTTCCACTTTATTGAAGGAATCCGTCAGTTGATCGCCCTCCCAGCCGTGTCCTGCACCCGGATACACCACAAGGTCATTGCGTATGCCCATGGCGTCCAGTTTTTCATGTAACAGAGTAGCTTGCTCAAGTGGGATCAGCGTATCCGCGTCGCCGTGCAGCAGAAGAGTTGGCGGCGCTCCCGCAGTAACATAATTGATGGGGCTCGATTCAGCAAATATCGTTGGATCGGTTTCAAGGGTTGCATTAGCAACGTTCTTGAGGGTCCACGGAATTGAGGGATCTGCATTGACAAACAAACGGGGCAGGTCTGCAGGGCCATAAAAAGAAATCATACCGACAGGTTTCAGCACGTCCTGGTGTTTGTACGCCTGCAACATGCCCAAATGCGCCCCCGCGCTGATCCCTATGATGATAAAATCCCGTGAAACAACATAGGAAGGTGCTTTATCCTTCAGGAATTTCATCGCTGCCACAATATCGTTCTCCTGAGTAGGGAAATAATTGCTGGTTTTGGTTGCCAGTCGATAGTTCAGGTTGGCGAACGCGTAATTGGGCATGCGCCTTCGTAATTCGGTGATAAAGGGAGTAAAATCCGACTTGTCACCCGCGGACCAACCCCCGCCGTGAATGACGACAACCACAGGAGTTTGTGAATTGCGCATCGCCGGTAAATAGATATCCAGCTTTTGTTGCGTATCTTCCCCATATGCCAGATCCAAATAAGAAATGGCAGCCAGCGAATCCATCTTACCGCCGTTCCCATCGGAAATATCACTTTTTGAGCAAGAAAGAAAAAACAGGCATATACCCGTAATCAGAATAAAACTTCGCATATTAATCAAAGGGTAGTTAACTAGATAATCTTCACCAAGACACACAAAAGACGTGCCTTCCTAG
>CAZUWX010000004.1:80318-97510 GCA_964624205.1 uncultured Chitinophagaceae bacterium | reverse complement strand
CTGCCGGCGCATTTTTAGAAGGGATAATAAAAATGCCGGTTGGCAAGATCAAAGTCTTCCGGAGAAACGATACGAAATCAAGGCCGGTGTTTATTTCGCAGCCGGATGAAGGAGCAGGCCAAGTTCGTCGAGTTGTTGCCGATCGATACCCGAGGGCGCGTCGAGCATGGTATCTCTGCCGCTGTTGTTCTTGGGAAATGCAATAAAATCACGAATGCTCTCGCTGCCGCCCAGAATGGCACATAGCCGGTCGAAGCCGAAGGCAATGCCACCGTGCGGAGGCGCACCGTACTCGAATGCGCCCAGCAGGAAACCGAATTTTTCTAACGCTTCTTCTTTGCTCATGCCCAGGGCGCGAAACATTTTTTCCTGCAGATCGCGCTGGAAGATCCGGATAGATCCCCCGCCGATCTCATTGCCGTTCAGCACCATATCATAAGCATTTGCCTTTATCTCCGCATAGGGATGTTGCAGGTAGGCCGATGGGTCGGTGATGTCCGGAGAGTTGTTAACCATCACCGCGATCTGCTCCGGCTTCGGGGAGGTGAAGGGGTGATGCCGGGCAGTCCATCGGTTCCCTTCCTCTGTGTATTCAAACAAGGGGAAGTCGAGTACCCACAGCAGTTTAAAGTCGTCTTTTTTTCTTAACCCCAACCGTTCACCCAGCTCCAGACGAAGCTCACTAATGGCTTTGCGGGTACGTTCTTCCGGTCCGGCTAGTATTAGAATAAGATCGCCCGGAGCAGCTTTGCAGCCGGCAACAATCTCCTTCAGCTTATCCGGTCCGAAAAATTTGTCCACACTACTCTTATAGCTGCCGTCGGCATTATATTTTATAAATACCAACCCCTTCATGCCGATCTGTGGGCGCTTCACCCATTCGGTCAGTTCGTCCGTTTGTTTGCGCGTGTACGCTGCTGCCTGCGGCACTGCGATAGCGAGGACGGTCTCCGCTTCGTTGAACACGCCGAACCCGGTACCTTCCAGCAACTCACCCCGGACAAGCTGTTTTCCGTTTACCAGAAAAGGCGACTTAAGGTTCGTCAACTGCATGCCGAAGCGCGTATCAGGCTTGTCGTTGCCATAGTTCCACATGGCTTCGTCCCAGGGTATCCGTTCTACCGGCGTCTGGATATGGATGCCTTTAACGTCGCGGAAAATGGCTTTGATCATACCCTCGAACATCAGGAGGATGTCTTCCTGCTCCACGAAACTCATTTCGCAGTCGATCTGCGTAAATTCGGGCTGCCTATCGGCCCTGAGGTCTTCGTCCCGAAAACATTTCACGATCTGATAATAGCGATCATACCCACTTACCATCAGGAGCTGTTTGAAGGTTTGGGGCGATTGGGGGAGCGCGTAAAACTGACCCGGATTCATCCGACTGGGTACCACGAAGTCGCGCGCGCCCTCCGGCGTCGATTTGATCAGAAAAGGTGTTTCAATGTCCATAAACCCCTGCTCGTGCAGATAGTTGCGGGCTGAACGGTTTACGGCGTATCGTAATTCAAGGTTTTTTTTCAGTTCATTCCTCCGGAGATCCAGATACCGGTATTTCATGCGCAGGTCATCACCGCCGTCCGTATCATCCTGTATCGTGAAGGGCGGTGTTCCTGCCCGGTTCAGGATGGTGAAGGATTTCACAGCCACCTCTATCTGCCCGGTAGGCAGTTGCACATTTTTATTACTACGTTCACGCACCTGGCCACTGGCCTGCAGCACAAATTCGCGGCCGGGAGATGCTTCGTTGAGTTGCTGGTTAAGAGACTCATCTACAACTAGTTGTGTGACTCCGTACCGGTCGCGCAGGTCAATGAAGGTAATGCTCCCGAATTTGCGCACGGTTTGAACCCATCCGGCCAGGGTTACTTCTGTTCCCGCGTGGCCGTTTCTTAATTCGCCACAGGTATGCGTTCTGTACATTTTTACCGCTTATTTAAACATTACTCTTTATCTCTCAATAGGTTAGAAGGAGAACGCGCAAATTTAAGCTAATTGATACAACAGAATTAGTAAAATTGTAATAAATTTATAATAATATATAAATGATTGACATGTAGACTGAATCATGTTAAACACATGATCGCGAGCCGTAAAAGGGTGCCTGCTAATGGGAGATCAAAACCGCGTAAAAATACGAGGGAATTATTGCAGATTACGATGTGTACGAAAAGGGTTTTCCAAATGCTTCCATTTTTCAATTTTTATTTCTACTTTGTCAGAACAAACACCTTTTCCGGGAACCGATTTCCGCTCTACGCCTCAGTTGTGAAGGACGTTCAGAGCACTGAAAAACCATTTTTCGAATCCAGATCCGTGCGATTCCACCAACGAAACGTACCAGATTTATAAGAAAAATGGACCCTCATGGAAATTGTTTTACTCTTTGTGCTCATCGTAGGAATGATCATCCTGCAAAAGCCCGCCGCAAATTGGTTTGAACGGATCAACGCCGCAAGACTGCATAAAAAATTTCTTGCGCAGGAGACTTTCTACCATTCCGTTGTATCCCGTCATTTTAAATATTATAATCATCTCAACCTGGAGGAACAGAAAAAATTCCTCTTCCGCACCTATCTATTCAGGAGGTCGAAAAAATTTCACTATATCGAAGTTGCAGAGAATGCCGAGATGCCTGTTCTGATCAGCGCGGTCTCAGTGCAGCTCACGCTGGGTCTCGAAAAATATAAGCTGGATTATTTTCGGGATATCTATTTGCTGCGCGATGACTACCACTATGGTTTTTACTCCCGCCCATTTCAGGGGCACGTCGACCACAGCGGGATTTATCTGTCGTGGGATAATTTCATGAAGGGGATCAGCGGAATGACGCCCAATTGTAATGTGGGCCTGCACGAAATGGGGCACGCACTGGCATATGTGAATTTTATCACACAAACGGAGGAAGACAGGCATTTCAAAAAGGAATTCAAGAGTTTTTCCAAAGTGGCCCGACCCATTTTTAACGCCATACAGGAGGGTACCAAGACCTTGCTTGGGGAATACGCCGGTATTAACTACCACGAATTCTGGGCAGTGAGTGTGGAAGTGTTTTTTGAGAATCCCGTGCGTATGAAAAACGAGCTGCCCGAATTGTACAAAGCGATGTCGCGTCTGCTTAGGCAGGATCCGATGGCCGTTTATTATCGTGCCAAACTCGCGGCTTAAGAAGAATAGCCGGCCTGGTTTAGCTGCTCAGCATACGTGCGAAGCGGTGCACGTCGGCCTGGGGAGTGATTGCGCCATTGTGCAACAGCCGGTCGGCCAATTGCTGCGAAAAATAGGGAGCGAGTGAGCATCCCTTCGTGCCCATTCCGTTTAATATGCCTATCCGCGCATCAGTCGGGTGCATGCCCACGAAGGGCCGGCGCTCCAGGGTTGCGGGCCTGAGCGCTGCGAGGTGGTCGACTACCGTGAATGCTGCTTTTAGCCAGGATCGCAGGGCGGTCAGGGTGCGCTCGCGGAATATCGCCGAGGGCTCCGCGTTTGTAAAGTCCCATTCATAAGAAGCACCTGCCCAGAAAAGGTCCTCTTGCAGCGGCACCAGGCTTATCGTTCTTTTGTATATTTTATCGGGATGAATGCCGTCTGCGCGGATCACGAGAGCCTCGCCCTTGTTAAATGCGAAGGGAAGTTTACCGAACCACCGGTTGCTGCCCGCCGCGATGCCGTCGCAGAATATTATTTTTTCCGCCAGAATATCCCCATACCGGATCAACTGCTCCCCTGTGTGCAGGTCTTGTTCCCGAAAATCTTCTTCAACCAGGCAGGCCTTAGTCCGCAGGGCCGTTCTCCAGGCGGAAAGCAGCCGGGGCAGATCTACCGTATAACAAGGTGATATCTCTCCGAAACCAAAGTCGTAATTAAACACGTGACGGTACGTCGTGGGATCGTCTGGTAGCGACAAATAATGTGGCACTTCTTTGACCCGGTTTTGAAAAGCCAGCATCATCTGTGGGGAGGGGAAGAAGTCGATGATGTTTTTTTGGGAGATGAGGTTTACCCCAAGATCATTCTCCATGACCCGATAGCTGTCTACCGCAAAAGGCAATAGCTCCTCGATCATCCAGGTGGGAACGATCCGGCGACCGGTGACGGGGTTGATAACGCCGGCGGCTACCCGCGAAGGAGAGAAGGGGTTTTTGTTGTCTATCACGAGAACAGACCGGCCCTCCTTCAGCAGACGCCAGCTAAGTAGACTGCCGCTGATCCCCTGGCCAATGATCAGGAACTCGACTTGCTTCATTTGTTTTCCATTCCGCTTTATTTTATCTGTTGCCGACACCGCGAAATTAGTACTAAACAGGGTGGTGCCGCATGGCAAAGTTTACATGATCCTTGTATGAGCAAACGGCTATGCTACAAACATGACGTGCGAATGCACGAGCTGATCCCCTGGTTTTATGTTTATTTTGAGGTCTTTGCTATGCGCTTCAATAAAAGCGCAACACCTCATCTGGTGGTTACATTTATTTTGATGCCTTCGCTGTGGCTGCTGAATTCGGGCGCGTACAGACATTGAATGGAAGTAACACCGTTGCTGAAAGTGCCGGTGTGGGTAACGTTCAGCTCATATTCAAATACGTACACTCCTTTGGGTAGCAGGTGGAAGAAAAAATCCGTTGAGGCATCCCGGGTGGTTTCATAATAACCCAGGCCGCCCTGCCACTTATAGCGGCTCAGCACGTTTATCGGCTCGGTACCTGCTGCACGCATGTCTTTCATGTGCAGATATTCCATTGCCCGATCGGCGCGTAGCTCTATGCGTACTTTTAGGCGGTCGCCCGGCTGAAGGGTGTTATTGGTGTCCAGCGGCTGCAGAACAGGCCCCCGGTCGGTATTTTTCACCACAAAGAGTTTTTTGCTGAGCTGCAACGGAGTGGAGGCGGGAGTGATCTTATCCAGGTCTTCAAAATACTGCCAGTACACTGCCCCCCAGGCAGGACGGGAGCCGGTTGCACCCGTTTCTCCCAGTTTCACGGTGATATTGCCCATTGACGGCACTACGGATCCACCCGCTATGTTTGTACTGAAGTAGCCGGTCCCCGCTTCGGTGTGGGCTTCGGAACTATGTAACTGCGTTTGACCCATACTGATAGTCACAGGTGGCTGATCCGCCATCCAGTCGCTACCCTGTAGCAGAAGCGCATAACAGGCGTCTGCTGTGGCTTTCGAGCTCTTCCAGTGCCGGGTTTGTTTGTTTTTCAGGAGCCAGGTTTTGATCCCGTTAACGGTAGCGATGTCTTGCGTTACTTCTCCGAATGCCTCAATCATCACCGCCTGGGAGGCAATGGGAGCCTGGTACCAGTAGTAGCCCCCGCTCATATCCTTCCAGTACAGGCCCAGTTCGTGATGTTCGATGGCAGTCTCCCGTAAAGCGGTCAGGATCCTTTTTGCGGTGGCAACATCGCCGGTCCGGAACAACGACAAAGCGATCATCGCACGCATGTAGCTGTTTTGTTTTACCCAGGATTGCTGCGATTGGGTTCTAAAATAGCTATAGGCAGGCAGGATGTTTGCCGGGATGCCGATCTCGCTGAAAAAACTGCGCATATACAGGTACTGCGTTTCGAGATATCCGATCGTGATTCCTTTCGGCTCCTTATTGTCTTTCGTCAGTTGCTCGTATTCTTTTTTGATCTCCCGGTCGAGATAGGAAATGCCCAGCCGGATGATATCGCGCAGGGTGGGCGACTGCTCCGGGAGTGCGCCCAGGCTTTGCAGCCGCCCCAGGCCGGTTAAAATATACTGGGTCATGTACCGGTCTTCCGGCCCGCCTTTGAACCATACAAAACCGCCGGTGGGTGCCTGCATATCGCGCAGCTTAGCCAGAGAGGCTTCCAGCGCAGTAGACATGTTTATCATATCGAATAGCAGGGCGATATTCTTTTTCTGCTGGGTTTCGGTTTTGGCTTCCAGCACCCAGGGTGTTTCCTGCAGAAGCACGGATTTCAGCGCTTCGTTTTTTTGCAACTGGCTTAGGAAACTGGCGGTGTCTGCTTTTTTCCATTGCTCCATCACCTCGCGGAAACGCGCTGATGTATTGGCTATTTTTGCTGCAAGCGCGTTGGCATAATAGCGATTGAAGATCTGTTCCGCATTTTCAATTGTTGTCTCGGCAAGATAGGGGAGCGCCTGCACGGCATACCAGGCCGGATTGGAGGTGAACTCAACTGTTATTCCGTATTGCTGCAGGGTTTCGCTGGATCCGCTTTTCAGTAGTTTATCGAAGCTGAATTTTTTGACCGTTTCGCCTTTCACCGGCAGCGGGAGCGTCTCGGTCACGAGCATTCGGTTGCTGATCACCGGTAACATGTTTTCTTCGCCGTCGCTGAAAGTGGATCGGGTTTTGCCGCCGGAATCCGGGCTGTTTGCTGTGGCCACGATGCGCCATCCTACGGGCCGGTTATACTGAAAGGGGATGTTTATGCTGAAGTTTACTGCTGTGCTCTGCTGTGCTCCTGTGGTGAAGAACTGGGCTGGCGAAATATTGTGAAATATCCCGTCTACCGTTTCTCCGCTTGCGGGATCGAACAGCTCAAGGATTGCCCTGCCCGATAGTTCAAAGTCCGTCATGTTGACCACCTTCGTGCTGAAGTCGATCCGGTCGCCCTCTCGCAGGAACCGGGGTGCATTAGGCTGTATCATCAGTTGTTTCTGGGTGACCATCGTCTTTTCTCCGTATCCGAAGGCCAGTTCCTTCGTATGAGCCAGCAGCATCCATCGCCATTCAGTCAGGGCCTCGGGGGTGGTAAAGGAAAAGCTGATGTTTCCTGCTGTGTCTGTCTGCAGGTCGGGGAAAAAAAAGGCGGTTTCCCGCAGATCGGTGCGGGGCGTTACCGTGGGTTGTGATGGGGGTGGGGGAGGCACAGCGCCTGCCTCGGTATCCGCCGTGCTGGCTTCTTCGTAAGCGACAGAAACTGACTGGTCATAGTCGACGGTTTCCCGTGCCACGTTTGATTGTATACCCATCATCTGGGTCTCGAGGTTCCTTTTATACTGAGGAGGAAAAAACCGGTTAGGAATACCCAACTGGTCGTACTGAACCGGTTTGCCGGGTGACAGCGGAGCGGTGTAGATTTTTTGCAGCGCCGTTGTGGACTTAAAATTATGCACCCCGCTCCATGATGTCGGGCGAACCGGTGCTGCCCACAGGCCCGGAATACGCCATTGATGGGGGGTGAATTGATCGAGGGAGGCGTCGTACATAGCGGTCAACAATTCGGCAGCCGCCTTCTCTCCCTCCCGGCCGCTGATCTTCACCTGCCAGGTCTCAGCGGTTCCCGGCAGGGTCTTGTTCCGGAAGCTGGTGTAGTCTATATGGAGCTGTTTATCAAAGAACGGCACTTCGACCTCTTTTTGATCGGTATAGATCCGGTTGTGTTTGACAAAAACGGTGCTGAGCGACAACCGGCCGCGATGCGCTGCGGTGATGATCGCGGTATGTTCCCGTCCGCGGGTTTCCCGGATGACTTCCCGTTGCGCCGTGTCGGATCCTGTAAGCTCGTACACCACAAAGGGGCGCTGCTGGTTGGTGATCAGCCGGTAGGTGACTTTGTCACCCGGCTGCGCGGTATCGCGGCTGACCCGGAGCGTTGCGGCGGCGGCCGGGCCGGGCAGGGCCGATCCGTCGACCCGAAAATAACGCAGATCCTTAACCAATTTGCCATCCTTGTCTGTAGCGGCGGCTTCTATGGCATACCATCCCTGCCCGAACCTTGTATCGGGTAGCGTTAAGCTGGTACCTGGTTCGGTAGTGATCGTTGCGCTGTATTGCGATTTCCCTCTGGGCCATTTCGTCATATCCTGCTCGTCGTCGTATGCGTCGTAAGGAAAAAGCCGGTAATATTCTTCGCGCTCCATCAGGAACTGGTCGGGTTGTTGCCAGTATCGTTTGCGAAATATTCTGGAAGGTGCCTGTAGTGGGTAAACCTCGACGGCCACTTCGGTTTTCTCAAAAACATCATTCATATTCGTAGTAGAGATCGCGATCTTTTCAAGGTCGCCGGCAACCATCTGCTCCGGTAGGCTGAGCTGCAATTTCAGCGATTGGTAGCCGATGCTGACAGTGGTAAGTGCCGATCGGGTTTCGCCATTGATATCCGTTACGTTGGCATTGATCTCATAGAAGAACAGGGGCGATTGTTCCTGGGGTATCCCATGATCCGGAATTGCGTGAAATTGTACGATGAACTTTCCGCTCGCATCGGTAGTTGTAGTTCCGTGAGCGATCTCGGTCTGCTGCTGCGGAAAAGGGGGCCAGATCCTGGGAAGATAGCTGCTCCTGGCCCACAGGGGCATGATGGTTTTTCGTACAACGCGGTAAGCTACCCCCGCGCCGTCGATGGCGTTGCCGGCGTATGATTTGGCGAAGCCTTCCACCACTACCGAATCTTCCAGCCGGTAGGTGCCGGTGGGTTTGGCTATTTCGGTATAAAACTGCGGGCGTTTATATTCTTCTACCCGGAAACTCAGCGCTCCGTCGTTATGGCTGTCGCGGATACTGAAATAGCCGTTGAGTGTACCGGAGGGCAGGTTGAATTTTCCTGAATAGGAGCCAAATGCGTTGGTGTTCAGCAGGAGCGAATCGATGGGCTCGTTGTTGGCATTATAGAGGGTAACGGTGGCGGGGGCATTGCTGACAACGGTCGACGGTGCTTTTTCGCCCTGTTTCGCCACCACGATACCTTTGAAGTACACGATTTGGGCGGGGCGGTAGATGGATCTGTCGGTGAACAGGAATGCCTGCTTTTTTTCTACGTCCTGCGTTTTGTTGGCGTTGTACACGCGCAGGTATTCGGTCTCTTTCAGGAACAGGCGGTCGGCGTTCCTGTTCTTTCCGTAACTAATCTCAAGCCGGTAGCTGGTATTTCTATTTTCAATAGTATCGGCTATGCGAAAATATCCGTTTTTATCTGTGACGTATAAACCGGTTTTGCGAAGCTGCCTGCTTTTTTGCTGATAGTTGTATTCTTCCTGCCAGCGTTGCACGCGGGCCGAAGCCAGGGGTGCCCCCGTGCTGCGATTGAGCACGTAGTAGTGAGAACCATTGTTTACATAGGCGATGTTGGACACATAAAAATATTGCAGGGCCAGGGTGTTTTCTTCCCTGCCAAAATGGGGGTTTGCGCTGACGAGGAGGGCATACTCGCCGATCGGGAGAGCATTCAGTTTGATCTCGGTGCGATGCTCCTGGTGGTCGCCGGTTTCCGGCAGATGGTATTGAAAACTGTCAACGGCGGGCAGTGTTGCGACCCCTTCCCAGTATTCATCTTTCCAGTTTTCACTTCCAGGCCCATATTTGTGGTTGGTCTGCTCGTCAAAGCGGATCAGCCGGAAGTAGGTGTTACCCAGGTTCTTATAGCTAACCAGCATCCGAAAGGGGGAGCCAGGCGGGGTGACTGTTTCGGCCTCGATGCTGATGGTCTTTTGCAATATATTCCGCAACAGGTTAGCGCAGTGCTGCCGCCCCTCGCTGGAGTCGGCCTGCAGCAGGGCCTGTTCGCAGATCCTTTTGGCTTCCAGCCTGGCGTACCGGTGGGTGGTATCGCCAAGTGGATCGTAGGTTTCGGCTTTAGACAGGTGCCAGCTTGCCAGCAGGAACATTGCCTGGGCCGCTGTAGGGTTTTGAGGATAGTTCCGGACGATATGCGTCAGGGCCTCCCGGTAGAGGCTATCCTTGTCGACCTGCAAGCCGTAGGTGTAAACGAACTGGATTCGTTTGATATCGGCGTCGAGCAGTGCGTCGGGCCGGGTGTCTTTGAGATGAAAGGCGATCAGTTGCTGATAGAGTTCTAGGGCTTTATGGAGATTGGAAAGGGAGTCGGAAGATGGGAAGGAGTACGCGGTGAATTCCGCAGCCTTGGCAAACGCTGCGGGGTCACGGATCTCGAAAGCATAGGCAGGGCGGGTAATGTCGCGTTCGTTGTTCTCGAAGAAGATGAGGGCACGGTGGGCCAGGAGATCATAAAGTGTGGGCCGGAGATACCGGGCATTGCCTTTGTTGAGAATGGCTTCGTAAGTATCGAGCGTGGTGCCCTGCAGCAGTTTTTTTTCTTTTAGCGAAGCGAGGAAGAGCGAGGAGATCTTTGCGTGCAGGTCTTCCAGCCCCCATGTGGCGAGGTCGTCCTTCTTAAATCCGGTGGTGGCGGTGCGGTCGTACAGTTTCCAGCGGTTCATCTGGAGATACTGCCAGTAGCTTTCCGCGGCGATACTGTTCAGGATTGAGCGCACCGGTTCTCCGGCAGTGGAGGCCTCTTCTTCCAGCCTGATGAGGTTGGCGGCTGTGGCGTCTTCCATCAACTCTTTGTTCAGTTCAATACTATAGAGCAGCGCCTTGACCATTTGAACCTGGTTGGCTGATTTTTTGGCGTCTTTATACACCTGATCCACCAGGGTGAGGGCCGATTTGGCACGACCCTCCTTTTGAAGGAGTGAATCGATTTCCTTCCAATGACTATCGTATGTATTCATTTTCTGAGCGATCGTAAACAGGTAACCGAGAGAAAACATTACCAACAGGACAATATTTTTTTTCATCCGTATATTTTTAGTCTTTTCAAAGGCAGGGTGGAACCCCTCATGAACATTCCGCTGTGCGTTAAACTCATCATGCTTCGTTTCATCATGGTTATGGGTTGACATTAAAATTACGGATCGGGTTTAGCATCTGATCCGTTTCTACGGGAAAAGGATGCATCCTGTGCGCAGATTACATAAAAAAACCGGGCCTTTTTGGGGCCCGGTGCAGTTATCGTCTGTTGTATATTATTTTTTCCCGATCACTTCCGCCATTCGTGTGCCAATATCGGCGGGGCTGCTTACCACATGGATGCCGCATTCCTGCATGATCTTCATTTTTGCGGCAGCGGTATCGTCGGCGCCTCCCACGATAGCTCCGGCGTGCCCCATCCTCCTGCCGGGGGGGGCTGTCTGACCGGCTATGAAGCCTACCACCGGTTTTTTAGCATTTTCTTTATACCATTTTGCCGCTTCGGCTTCCATTCCTCCGCCGATCTCTCCGATCACCACCACGCCGTCGGTATCAGGGTCGTTCATGAACATTTCCACTGCTTCTTTGGTGGTGGTGCCGATGATGGGGTCGCCTCCGATCCCCACTGCGGTGGAAACGCCGAGGCCGGCTTTGGCCACCTGGTCGGCTGCCTCGTAAGTCAGTGTCCCGGATTTGGACACCACGCCGATACGGCCGGGGTGGAAGATAAAACCGGGCATGATCCCCACTTTACTCTCGCCTGACGTGATCACGCCGGGGCAGTTAGGCCCAATGAGCCGGACGGGTCTGCCGGCCATGTAGGTTTTTGCCCTGATCATGTCCTGGACGGGAATACCTTCTGTGATACAGACGATGAGGCCGATACCGGCATCTGTCGCCTCCATGATCGCGTCCGCAGCAAATGCCGGGGGAACAAATATGATTGATACGTTAGCTGCCGTTGCGGCGATCGCATCCGCAACGGTGTTGAACACCGGGCGTTCAAGATGGGTAGCTCCGCCTTTTCCGGGCGTGACGCCACCCACCACCTGGGTGCCGTATTCGATCATCTGTGTAGCGTGAAAAGTCCCTTCCGTACCGGTAAAGCCCTGAACAAGAATCCTGGACTGCTTATTAACGAGTATGCTCATGTATAGGTTTTAAAGTGGCGCAAAAATAGGGAATGTTAGCTAATCGGGGGACTGTCACTACTGGTAAGGCCAGTCATGTCCCGGTTGTTGTCGATCTTGCCGGTGGCTTCCAGCATGCGCATGTCTTTGGCATCTTTCAGGAATTCCGAAGCAAAGATGAACTCGTTCAATAATTCGTTCTTGCTAAAAATAATCTCTTCCCTTGTGCCTTCCCACTCTTTGTTCCCCTGGTGCATATAGAGGATATGGTCACCGATCTCCATCACACTGTTCATGTCGTGGGTGTTGATCACTGTAGTGATATTATATTCTACCGTGATTTCCTGGATCAATTTGTCGATCAGCAGGGAGGTCTGCGGATCCAGCCCCGAATTGGGTTCATCGCAAAACAGGTACTTGGGATTGAGCACGATGGCGCGCGCGATTCCCACTCTTTTTTTCATGCCGCCGCTGAGTTCCGCGGGAAATTTTTTATTTGAGCCGACCAGATTCACTCTTTCCAGCACTTCATCCACCCGCTTCAGTTTTTCGGCAGTGGTGTCTTTTGTGAACATGTTGAGCGGGAACATCACGTTTTTTTCGACGGTCTGGCTGTCGAAGAGTGCCGAACCCTGAAAAAGCATGCCTATCTGTTTACGGATATCCTTTTTTTCCAATACCGACAGGCTGCCGAAGTCTATTCCATTGTAGCATATTTCACCGCTATCCACCTTGAACAGGCCCACCAGGCATTTCATGAAAACGGTTTTCCCGCTCCCACTGGCGCCGATGACGAGATTGCACTTTCCGGCTTCCATCTTTACCGATACTCCTTTAAGTATGGCGTTGCCGTTAAATGATTTTCTTATTTCTTTCACATCTATCATTACAGTAGCATCGAGGTTAGAATATAATCTGCGAACAGGATCGCCACACAGCTCACCACAACCGCTTTGGTACTGGCGCGGCCGATTTCGAGCGCCCCCCCCTTGACATGGTAACCATAGAATGCGGGAATAGTGGCAATAATGAACGAGAACGTGTAAGCTTTTGCCAGCGCAAAAAATACATTGTAGGGAACAAAATTTTCCAGCAGGCCGCGGTCGTAAACATTGGCGGGGAGGATACCTGAAGCCACACCAGCTACTCTTCCACCCCAGATGCCCAGCGACATTGATATCACGATCAGCAGGGGGATCATGGTAAGCGCACCCAGTACCTTGGGCAGCACCAGGTAGGTTTTGGTGTTGATGCCCATGATCTCAAGAGCGTCGATCTGCTCGCTAACCCGCATGTTACCCAGCTCGCTGGCAATCTTGCTGCCGACCACACCTGCCAGCACGATGCACACCAGGGTGGGAGCAAATTCCAGGATCATTGTGTCGCGAACGATCTGTGCAATAGTGGATTTGGGAATCACCGGACTGGTGAGCTGATAGGCGGTCTGCAGTGCAGACACGGCTCCCATGAAGAATGAAATGATCACCACTATGCCGAGAGATCGCACACCGATCTCGACACATTGATGCATGAACTCAATCCAGTACATCTTCGCGTTTTCCGGTTTGGAAAACATCCCTTTCATTAGCAACAAATATCGCCCGAATTCGGTAAAAAAATTCATAAGCAAATATGCGCATCATGGCGCGATTTCAATATACAATAATATCGGTTCAACTGTATTAAATTATTTCATTCTCTGCCACCCTGTTCTTTCTTGAACCTTTTCCACCAGGAGGATCTTTTTACGTCTTCTTCCGGCGCGGGTTTCGATTTCTGTTGTGCGTCTATCACCGCCACCATGGTCATATTCACGATGCTTCTCACCGAGCTTCCAAGTTGTAGTATGTGCACTGGTTTTTTCAGACCCAGCAGGATCGGGCCGATAGCGTCGGCCCCACCCACTTCTTTCAGCAAATTATAGGCTACGTTTCCGGAAGCGAGGTTGGGAAAGATCAATGCATTCACGTCCTGATTGGCCAGTTCACTAAAGGGATAATTTTCGGTGAGCAATTCCTTGTTGAACGCCATGCTGGCCTGCATTTCGCCATCAACCACCAGCTCCGGACTCCTTTTTTTTACGATTTCCCGCGCTTCTGCAACGAGCCTGGCTTCCGGTGAATTGCTGCTGCCGAAGTTGGAGTAGCTAAGCATGGCGATCCGGGGCGTCAGGCTGAAATTTTTTACTTCCCGGGCAACCATCAGCGTGATATCGGCCAACTCTTCGGCGGTGGGAGTGAAGTTGACGGTAGTGTCTGCAAGGAACAGGGGGCCTTTCTTGGTGAGCAACAGGTACATCCCCGCGATCTTTTTCACACCCGGTTCCACTCCGATGATCTGGAGGGCGGGGCGGATAGTGTCGGGATAATTTTTTGTTAATCCCGAGATCATTGCGTCCGCATCACCTGTTTCAACCATCATGCATCCGTAGTGATTGCGGTTACTCATTATTTTATGAGATTCATACTGGTTGAATCCCCGCCGGTTCCTTTTTTCAAAGAAGATCTCGGCGTACTCGCTTCTTTTCGCTGCGTTACTATCCGAATGCGGGTCGATGATGGGCAGGCCAGTCAGGTCGATACCGTTTTGGCCGGCAATTTCGCGGATATTGTTCTCGTTACCCAGCAAAATGGGATAGGCCACTCCTTCATCGAACACGATCTGAGCTGCCTTGAGTATTTTCAGGTTATCGGCTTCTGCAAAGACCACCCGCCGGGGATCCTTTCTTGCCTTCGTACCCAGCACCCGCACGATCTGGTTTTCGAGGCCCAGCCGCTTATTTAGTTCGAGGGCGTAATCTGCCCAGTTCGTGATGGTTGTTTGTGCCACACCGGAGGCGATCGCGGCTTTTGCAACGGCGGGCGCGATAGTCGATAACAGGCGCGGGTCCAGCGGTTTGGGGATGATATATGAGTGACCGAATACTATGTTATTGGTGTTGTAGGCGATATTCACGATATCGGGTACGGGTGTGCGCGCCAGCTCGGCGAGGGCGTGTACGGCGGCCAGCTTCATCTCTTCATTGATCCGGGTTGCCCGCACGTCCAGCGCCCCCCGGAATATGAAGGGGAAACCGAGCACGTTATTCACCTGATTGGGATAATCGCTCCGGCCGGTGGCCATGATCACGTCTTCGCGTGCGGCCCTGGCTTCTTCGTAGGTAATCTCGGGGTCGGGGTTGGCCATTGCAAACACGATCGGCCGGCGCGCCATGCTCTTTACCATTTCCCGCGTCAGTACATTGGCGACGCTCAGGCCGATGAATACATCGCAGTCCTTCAACGCCTGCTCCAGGCTGATATCGCGTTTAGCTGTGGCGAACTCCTGTTTATCTCCCTCCAGACCCGGCCTGCCTGCGTATATGGCGCCTTTTCGGTCGAACATCACAAAATGCTCGCGGCGTGCTCCCAGTGAGATGTACAATCGTACACAGGCCATGGCGGCAGCTCCCGCGCCGTTCACTACAAACCTTACCTTTTCTATTTTTTTCTTTTGCAGCCAAAGCGCATTCAGCAGGGCTGCCGCGCTGATAATGGCGGTTCCGTGCTGGTCGTCGTGCATCACGGGGATCTTCAACTGTTCCCGCAGTTGTTTTTCAATGTAGAAACATTCCGGGGCCCTGATATCCTCCAGGTTGATACCGCCAAAAGTGGGCTCCAATGCTTTGACGATCTGCACGAATTTTTCAGGATCGGTTTCATTGATCTCTATATCGAAAACATCGATATCGGCAAAAACCTTGAACAGCACTCCTTTACCTTCCATCACGGGTTTTGAGGCTTCGGGGCCTATATTGCCCAGCCCGAGCACTGCCGTGCCATTCGAGATAACTGCTACCAGGTTCCCTTTTGCAGTGTATTTATAAACATTTTCAGGATTCTCTTCTATTTCCTTGCAGGGAGCCGCCACTCCCGGGGAATAAGCGAGGGACAGGTCGCGCTGCGTTTTTGCGTCTTTGGTCGGAATTACTTCTATTTTTCCAGGACGCCCCTTGGCATGGTATTCAAGCGCCTGTTCTCGTCTGAGGTCTTTTTGCATATTTGTCTTTTAAGGCCGTCTCTGCCATCTTAACACAATTTTTTACGGCCGGGAGGGTGCAATTTACAACAAAGAGCGCCTATATTGATTATACTTGTGGACACAAAAATGCAGCAAAACCATAAATATGGTCGCGCGAACCGGAGCATAGGTTTTTATAAAAAACAAAAATGAACGGATGAAAACGTTTTGGATCTGGTTCCTTCTGGTCAGTTCGCTGGTGATGAGCTCCTGCCGCAAGTCCGGCACGCAGGATGGGAAAGATGACATGCTGAAAAAAGACGTATTGGAGCGCACGCGCGACATATATCTTTGGAACGACCAGATACCTCAGAGTTTTGACGCTCGCCGGTATGCAGGGCCCCGGGAAATCATGGATGCAGTCCGACTGTACAGCATGGAACCCGGCTTTCCTACACCGGTGGATCATTTCAGCTTCGCGATCAAAAAATCGGAATGGGATGACATCAGCACCGGCGTGGCAACCGATTTCGGACTGAGCGCGTTTTTCTACACGGAGGGCGACCTGCGGGTGCGGATGACGGAAGACGACGCGCCCGCAGGCAGAGCGGGCATCCGCCGGGGATGGCGTATCGTTGCCATCAACGGCGATGAAAATATCGTTTCGGACAGGGCCGATTTTATTATCCAAAACATTTATAATTCGCCGTCCTGCCAGCTTCGTTTTCAGAAACCCGACGGCACGCAGGTGGATATCGCACTGACGGCAGCCGAATACCAGGAACATCCGCTTTACCTGGACACCGTGTACACGGTGGGAACAAAACGGGTGGGCTACCTGGTGCTGAATTCCTTTCTCGGTCATCAGCCGGCGATCGTCAACAAACTCGCCGTGGTATTTGGCCGTTTCATTATGTCAGGTGTTACGGATCTGGTGATCGATCTCCGATACAATGGCGGCGGTTATGTAAGCCTGCAGCAGCAATTGGCCAATTATCTCATTCCCCCGGCGCTGAACGGCAGCGTGATGATGAGCCAGGAATACAATACCGGCCATGCCGATGAAAACCAGACCTATTTTTTTGAAAAGCTGGGAACGCTGGACGTGTCGAATGTTTATTTTATTGTGAGTGATAACACCGCTTCGGCCAGCGAACTATTGATCAATAACCTGGCACCTTATATGAATGTGAAGCTGATCGGCGCGGATACTTACGGAAAGCCGGTCGGGTTCTACGATGTGGCAGTGGGCGACTGGCTGATCTTCCCTGTGTCGTTCCGCAGTACAAACGGACTGGGCAGGGGTGACTATTTCGACGGACTGAAGGTAGACAGGCTGGTGCCCGACGGGCTGGACAAGGATTGGGGCGACCGTCAGGAAGCGCGGCTGAAGGCGGTGCTCTCTTATATAGAAACCGGATCTTACGGTTATGCGCCAGCGTTACCCGAACTCAATAGTATGCTCGATTCCCACCTGAACAGTACCAACAAAAAGCTCGCAGGAAATAGTTTTAAGGGCGCTGTGGTTGCATCTCCGCGATAAGGCCGGCCCACTGGTTAGGAAAACCTAC
>CAZUWX010000004.1:78567-80218 GCA_964624205.1 uncultured Chitinophagaceae bacterium | reverse complement strand
ATGGCTAACTCACCACTGCTTATTTTCGTTATCACTCCCATACTCTTGTTGGCGGCATAGCGGTAGTGATCTGCATTTTGCTGCCGGGGACGCGCTGGCCGTTTTTAACGGGCACCATATGGTAAACCAGGTGGCGGAGCACTCCTTCCACAACGGGCGTGAACAGCACATAATCGTAGCTGAAGCGCTCCCCCCGCTCGTCTCGCACTACATTGTACAATTGTTCGCGGTCGGCGATGTGGTTGCCTAGGGCAACCGGCCCTTCGAAATTTTTTGGAACGCTATCTGCTATGATCATGAGCGTGTCGGGCATCCAGCTATTGTTATAGTCATTCAGCGTGTCAAATGCATAGGAAATTAGCTGAAAAGTATTATTATTGTTGCCGACTTCTTTGAGGCAGAACTGGAAAACCAATCCGCGGTTATGGATCGAGTCGAGGCGGTATTCCAATGCGGCGGAGTCATAACGCAGATAACCGAAGTTCATTTTGCCGGTAATATCAGGGGCCGGGGAAGGAACCGGTGCATCCCGGCAGGCAGCCGCTGCGATGACCATGCAGGCTGCTAAAAAAAGCAATAAAGAATTGTTGATCATCAGCAATATTAAATATTCAGGACTAAATAATAAAATGGAGTTCCTGGTGCGAGAGCGGATAGTGTACAACCCAGCATATATGTCTCAATACCGGAGACATTGAAAGACAAAAGACATACGGATGAAAGAATGGCTGAATCTTAGCGGAAAATTCATAGAGGAACGCACCCCGGTGGTGGTGGCCGACAACCGCGCGTTGAAATACGGGGACGGATTGTTTGAGACCATGCGCGTGGTGCTGGGGAAGATCAGGCTGAAGGAGCTGCATTTCAAGCGACTTTTTGACGGGATGGAAACATTGAAGATCAGCCTTAACGGTACGGCCGACCCCAGGATACTGGAAGAGCAGGTACTGAAGACCGTGAAAAAAAATAATATCAAGGGGCCGGCGCGCGTGCGGCTGATGGTGTTCAGGGGAAGCGGAAGTCTCCAGGATTTTTCCAGCCGGAGCGCCGGGTATATTATCCAGGTCTGGCCCCTGCCGTCATCCAAACTGATGATGAACAGTGAAGGGCTTTCGCTGGGAATATATGAGGCTGGCCGAAAGGCCTGCGATCAGCTTGCGAACCTGAAATCGAACAACTACCTGGTGTACGTAATGGGCGCGTTACACGCCCGGCAGCAAGAATGGGACGACTGCCTTATTTTGAACACACACGACCGGATCAGCGATTCAACGGTCGCCAACCTGTTTTGGGTAAAAGACGGTAGACTCTATACGCCGCCGCTCTCTGAAGGCTGCGTGGCGGGTGTGATGCGGGCCAACCTGATCGCCCGCCTGGCGGAAGAAGGAAAACCGGTTGCCGAGCAGCCGGTTACGGCAGCCGGATTGATGGAAGCGGATGAGATATTTCTTACGAACGCCATCCAGGGATTGCGATGGGTGGGCAGTTTCAACGGAAAGACCTTTGGTAACCAGCTCAGCAGCCAGTTGTTCAACGCCACGATTTAGCTTATGCAGGTGAGACAGCCCCTCGGAAAGCCTTCCGGATTATTCAACGCCACGATTTAGCTTATGCAGGTGAGACAGCCCCTCGGAAAGCCTCCCGGATTATT
>CAZUWX010000004.1:44230-78467 GCA_964624205.1 uncultured Chitinophagaceae bacterium | reverse complement strand
CTGCCCTTTTTCTCCGAAATGGCTGGAATAGTCGTTTACATACAGGCGGATATGCTGCCACATCACCGCTTCATCCATTTCCTGGGCATGGGCCCGTACAAAATCACTCAACTGGTTGCCCTGCGCAAAAGAGAAGGCAATGCTTTCCCGGATAAGTGTTTCGATCCTGGCCAGCAGATCGGTGGGCAGGGTTCTTTTTGCAATGATCCCACCCAGGGGGATGGGGTTTCCGGTCTCCTTTTCCCAGAATGTGCCGAGATCGGTATGCAGGGTTAACCCTTTCTGCTGATATGTGAAGCGGTTTTCGTGGATGAGGACGCCTGCGCGTACTGCCTGGATATTTTCCAGGTCGTCCGGGCCTTGTAGCACAAAATCCTCTATTTCGTCGTATTTTAAAAAAACCTTTTGAGTGGCTTCGGGATAGGCGAGGGAAAAAAGAACATGGGCGGTGGTGTTGCGGCCGGGAATAGCCACGAGGCATTGTTTCACGGCGGCATCGGGCAGGGGAACCGACGATACCAGCAAGGGGCCGACCCCGCTGCCTATGGCGCCACCGGCGTTAAGCGTCACATAGTGTTCTGTAACCAGCGGAAGGGCGCCGAAGCTGATCTTGGTGATCGGCAGCGCGTTGCGTAGCGCCATCTCGTTCAGGGTCTGCACGTCTTCCATCACCGGCTCAAAGTGCAGCTCTCCGGTATCTATCTTGCCATTCACCAGGGCGTCAAATATAAACGTATCGTTGGGACAGGGAGAAAAACCTATTTTGATATTCATGAGCTGTTGTTTTGCACCGGCCTGCAGATATGCAACATGCGGGCCCGGCTAATCAGGTATTGTGGTTGTTATCTGCACATGGGCTTCGCCGCCTGCAACTGCAAGCAGCGAAAGTTCAGATGCTGCTATTGCCATCCCGCCGGTCCGGCAACGGGAAACACTTCAAGAAGCGTCCTGAGCTGCCGGTTAAGGGCATCGATGGCTGCCGCCAGTTTCCAGCGCGATTTGTCCCTTTCCCCCACGTAATTCGACACCGCACGCAGTTGCACAAAGGGAATGTTTTCGATGAGGCAAATATAATGTACGGCTGCGCCTTCCATCGACTCCAGCGCGGGGTGGTACTTGCCTACGATCCGGTTGATCTGGTCCGGGCCCGAGCTGATGCAGTTGATGGTAGCGGCTGCAACCCACTCGAGTCCGAAACTTTTCCAGTAGTCGCCCTGCGGGTTTTTCAGGCGCCTCCCGGCAAACGGGTGGTCGTCACTGCCGGCCAGTCCGAGATCGAACTGATCCAGGAATATGCCATTCTCCACCACCCCCAGATCGGCAAACACTTCTTCGCTCACAAAAGCCAGGCTCCCGGGCGGAAGGGAGGGTACAAAACTACCTGCAATTCCTGCCTGGATGATCAGTTCCGGCCGGTCCGAACAGAGCCTTTTACCCAGCGAAGCTGCTGTAAGCGTACTGCCCACCCCCGAATAAAGCAGTTCCACCTGGTGTCCGTGGGCCTGGCCTGCGCCAGTTTTCAGCCATTCGGCAACGGGATTTAACTCATCGGGGGTAGCTGCAACCAGTAATATATGCATCCTGCAATTTCCGGTATTCCTGTCAATTTTGGGGCGCGCCGGGGATTTTGCGTCCCAGGCAGTACCTTTGCAAAAACTTTTTCGCTTTAATGGTTTACCTTACCCGCCTTGAACACTTTAATGCAGCGCACAAGTTGTACAACCCAGCCTGGAGCAGGGAGAAGAACGAAGAGGTGTTCGGCAAATGTGCCAATGAAAACTGGCACGGGCATAATTACGAGTTGTATGTCACGGTCAAAGGCCGTCCCGATCCCGATACAGGATTTTTGTTTGATGTGAAACAGCTCAGCCTCCTTATCAAAGAGGCAGTTATTGAGGAACTGGATCACAAGAACCTGAATATCGACGTTCCTTTTATGGAGGGGAAGATGTGTTCTACAGAGAACCTGGCCATCGCGATATGGAATCAACTGAAGCCGCACATTCCTCCAACGGTAGCGCTGCACTGTGTTAAATTATATGAAACACCGCGGATATACGTGGAGTATTTCGGCGAATAAATCTTCAGTATTGGGAAAAAAAGTGGCCATTTACAGGAAAGAGCATTTTAATGCAGCACACCGGTTATACAATCCCGACTGGGACATGGAGAAGAACAATGCGGCATTCGGCAAATGCAACAATCCCAATTTTCATGGCCATAACTATGAACTGATCGTAAAGCTGGTGGGTGAGCCTGATCCGGCAACGGGTTTTGTAATGAATCTCAAAAAGCTGAGCGAGCTGATCAAAACCCATGTGCTGGAACACTTCGACCACAAGAACCTGAATCTCGACACCCCGTATTTCCGGGAGAAAAATCCGACAGCGGAAAATATCTGCATAGTGATATATGAGATCTTGCGGGAGAAGATCGAACCCCGCATCGACCTGCAGGTACGGCTGTACGAGACAGAGCGGAATTTTGTGGAGTATCCGGCGGGGTAATTTTTAATTCAAACCAGGAGAATGGCATATAAAAAAATTGAACAATTTGATGAGCCGGTAACGAACGGACTTGCGGCGCACTACAAGGGTGTTTTACAATTGCTGGGTGAAGATCCCACCCGGGAGGGATTGGTCAAAACCCCCGAACGGCTGGCCAAAGCCATGCAATACCTCACGCAGGGATACAATCTGGATGCACGGGCCATCCTCAATTCCGCGAAATTCCATGAGCCGATCAGCGAGATGATCGTGGTGAAAGACATTGAATTATACAGCATGTGCGAACACCACCTGCTGCCTTTTTTCGGGAAGGCGCACGTGGCCTATATCCCCAATGGCTGGATCACGGGATTGAGCAAGATAGCCCGGGTGGTGGACGTATATTCAAGACGATTCCAGGTGCAGGAGCGGCTTACGACGGAGATACTGAACGCGATACAGGACACACTGCAGCCCCTGGGTGTGGCAGTGGTGATCGAAGCCTCCCATCTGTGCATGATGATGCGCGGCGTTCAGAAACAGAATTCGGTTACTACTACTTCCGCCTTCTGCGGAGAGTTTGAAAAAAGTGAAACAAGAAGCGAATTCACTAAACTGATATCTTCGCACCTCCATTAAAAATCTTATCTTCTATCAGTAAAAAATCTTTGTTTTACCGATGAAACGGAGCATGATAGTTTTGGTGCACAGGGGAATGTATGGGCGGAGTTCCATCGTGCCGCCGGCAAAGCCTTTGGCGACGCACGGCCGACCCATGAAAAGACAAAAAATAAACGGATGAAACAAGCTTTTATATTTCCAGGCCAGGGATCCCAGTTTGCCGGCATGGGGAAAGAACTCTATACCAGCAATGCTTTTGCGAAGAAGTTGTTCGAGCAGGCAAATGAAATACTGGGGTTCCGTATCTCCGACCTGATGTTTGAAGGAACAGACGCTGACCTGAAACAGACGAATGTAACCCAACCTGCTGTATTTCTGCATTCTGTGATCGCCTATAAATGTGCGGACCATCCGCGTCCGGATATGGTGGCGGGGCATTCCCTGGGTGAGTTTTCCGCCCTTACCGCAACCGGAGCACTGAGTTTCGAGGATGGTCTCAAACTGGTGGCCGTGCGCGCCAAAGCCATGCAAGAGGCCTGTATGGCCAGTCCGTCCACTATGGCTGCAATTCTCGGGCTGGCCGACGAGGTGGTGGAAGAGATCTGCGGGCAGGTGGCAACAGCAACCGGCGAAGTAGTGGTGCCGGCAAATTATAACTGTCCAGGGCAGATCGTGATCAGCGGCTCTGTTAAAGGGGTGGAGCTCGCCTGCGAGCAGCTCCGGGCAGCCGGCGCGAAAAGGGCACTGTTGTTACCAGTCGGGGGCGCTTTTCATTCCCCGCTCATGGGGTCGGCCAAAAAGGAATTGCAGGAAGTGATCGAGCAAACCGCTTTTTACCAGCCGTCGTGCCATATCTACCAGAATGTGGTGGCCAAAGCGGTCTATAGCCACGAGGAGATCCGCCGGAACCTGGTGGAACAACTGACGGGGCCGGTCTTGTGGACCCAGACTATCCAGGCGATGATAGCCGATGGAGCGGGGAAATTCACCGAAGTGGGGCCGGGCAAGGTGCTTCAGGGGCTGGTTGCAAAGATCAGCAAAGAGGTTGAGGTAGGAGGGGTGTGATCCCGCCCGTCAGTCTCGACTACCTGTTTAAGCGTTCGGGCGATTTATTTGATCATCCAAAATCCGACACATGCGTCCAATTGCTTTGATTACCGGTGCCACAGCGGGCTTCGGTGAAGCCACTGCAAAAAAATTTGCTGCGAATGGTTACGATATCATCATCACCGGTCGCCGCAGGTCGAGGTTGACAACCCTTGCTGCCATTCTTGAACGGGAAAAAGGGATAAAAGTCCTGCCGCTGGATTTTGACGTACAGCACCGGGAAGTGGTGACCGAAAAGCTGGGAAACCTGCCCCCGGCGTGGCGGAATATCCGGGTGCTGGTGAACAATGCCGGCCTGGCGGCGGGTCGTGAATATTTTGACGAAGCTTCGCTGGACGACTGGGACACCATGATCGACACCAATCTAAAAGGGCTGTTATATGTGACCCGGGCAGTGCTGCCTTATCTCAGGGAGGCGGGTCGGGGCCATATCATCAATATAGGCTCAATAGCGGGGAAAGGGGTATATGAAAAGGGTAATGTTTATTGTGCCACCAAACACGCCGTAGACGCCGTGTCGCAGGCTATGCGGATAGATCTTTTGCGCCATGCCATTAAGGTCACGGCTATTCATCCGGGTGCCGCCGAAACCGAGTTTTCGCTGGTACGCCTCAAGGGCGACGCGGAAGCTGCGGGGACTGTGTATGAGGGCTACCAGCCGCTCTCGGCCGAAGACGTGGCGGATGCCGTCTTTTATTGTGCCAGCCTGCCACCGCATGTCTGTGTGAACGATCTTGTGATCACGCCCACTGCGCAGGCAAATCCCTATTATCTTCACAAAGACTGAGCAAAGTGGCCTGGGTGGAGGCGTTCTTAGTAGGCCCACCTGACCAACGTGGCGCCCCAGGTGAAGCCGCCGCCGAAAGCAGCCAGTACAATGTTGTCGCCTTTATTCAGTTTTTTCTCCCATTCCCAAAGACAGAGCGGGATCGTGGCTGCAGTCGTGTTGCCGTACCGTTCAATGTTCAACATCACCTTATCGGAGGATAAGCCCATGCGGTTGGCAGTGGCATCGATGATGCGCTTATTGGCCTGGTGGGGTACCAGCCAGGCGATATCGTCGCCGGTGAGCTGGTTGCGTTCCAACAACTCCGCGCTGATATCGGCCATACCTTTTACGGCGAATTTGAACACAGCGGGCCCTTCCTGGAAGATGAAATGCTCTTTGGCAGTAACGGTCTCCAGCGAAGCCGGCCGAAGCGACCCACCGGCTTTCATGTGGAGGTAGTTCACGCCGCTACCGTCACTTCTGAGCAGACTGTCCAGCACGCCGTAACCCTGTTCGTTCGGTTCCAGCAGTATAGCCCCGCCGGCGTCGCCGAACAGGATGCAGGTAGTACGGTCGCTATAGTCCACTATCGCGCTCATTTTATCGGCCCCCACTACCACTACTTTTTTGTATCGCCCGCTTTCAATGATCGCGGCGCCGGTGGTCACGCCATACAGAAAACCCGAACAGGCGGCTCCCAGGTCGAACCCCCAGGCATTGATCGCGCCAATTTTATCGCAGATGATATTAGCCGTGGCGGGAAAGGGCATATCTGCCGTGACCGTACAACAGATCAGGCAGTCTATTTCAGTGGGGTCGATACCCCTTTTTTTGCAAAGATCCAGCACGGCCGGCGCCCCGAGGTCGGAAGTGGCTTTCCCCTCTCCCTTCAGGATCCGTCTTTCCGAAACGCCGGTACGGGTACGTATCCATTCGTCGTTGGTATCGACCAGTTTTTCGAGGTCTGCATTCGTTAGTTTATCATCGGGAACATATCCGCCTACTCCTGTGATGGCTGCCGTAATTTTTTGACTCATTATCAGTTGTTGAAGGGCGCAAAAATACGGAAGTTTGATCGCATAGCTAAACGCTTGTCCGAATCTCCTCCGATCGGCTCCATACCAGCGGGCTAGTGGCATAGAAACCGTACTTTTGCCGCCATGATAGCTTTTTTAAAGGGCAGGTTCGTGAAAAAAACACCCGCGTTGGTTTACGTGGACGTGAATGGTGTGGGCTATGAGCTGCATATCAGTCTGCATACCTATACCGGTATCGCCGGTTTGGACGAGGGGTTGTTATACACCTACTTTCATGTCCGGGAGGATGCTCAGTTGCTGTACGGTTTCATCGATGAAGCGGAAAAGGAAATGTTCACGCAACTGATCAGCGTGTCCGGAGTGGGCGCTTCTACGGCCCGGATGATGCTTTCTGCCATGAAGCCGGCGGAACTTGCCGCTTCCATCATCCAGGGTAACGCCAGGCAATTGGAAAGCATAAAAGGAATAGGGAAAAAATCGGCAGAACGCATTATCCTCGAGTTGCGGGATAAGATTGGAAAGATATCGCTCGAAATAAATAATGAGGCCTTGACAAACAATACATTGGAGAACGACGCGTTAAATGCACTTATGGCTCTGGGGATCGCCCGCACCGCTGGGGAACAGGCGCTCACCAAGGTCATGAAACTTAATCCCCGCCCCGAAAAAATAGAGGATATCGTCAAACAAGCCCTGAAAAATATCTGAGCCTATTAGAAGAACTCTACCTAACAAATTCCTGTATAAACCAATTGTTCCGGAAACTAACTTTGATCCTGAGAGCCATTGTTATGCTAACTGCCGCAATGTACTGGTCTGCGTCATGCAGAAAGGCCTTTGCTCAGGTACCCGTAACTGCTGCACAACCGGTCGACTCCGCTCGTACGGATACCCTCGGGCGTAACGATACCTTGCCCTATCCCATATACGACAGGCGGGGCAGCCGTCTTTTCGACGACCGACGGCATCCGCTGGATCTTAAAGAGCCTTCGAATATCACCGATTCCATAGTCTACGATCCGGAAACCCGGCAGTACTACCTGCTGGAAAAAATCGGCAGTTTTTATTATCGGAAACCCAGCTATCTTACTTACGACGAATACCTGCAACTGCGAGCCCGCAAGCAGGAACAGGAATACTTCCGCCAGCGGGCCGACGTGCTTTCCAAGCTCAACTATAAACTCCCGAGACCCAGATACCAGGTCACCGAGAATCTCTTCGACCGGATATTTGGTGGCGGAAAAGTGGATATCCAGCCGCAGGGTGACATCAACCTGATGGCGGGTTACCAGGGTCAGAATATCAAGAACCCGGCCCTTCCCGAGCGGGCCAGGCGCAACGGGGGCTTCGATTTCGACATGAACGCCAACCTGAATGTAGTCGGCAATATCGGCACCAAGCTGAAATTACCCATCAGCTATAATACCCAGGCGAATTTCGATTTTGAAAATCAGTTGAAGCTCGACTACACCGGCACAGACGACGAGATCATCAAACGTATCGAGGCGGGGAACGTTTCGTTCTCTTCGAGGGGTTCGTTGATCCAGGGCGCTCAATCACTGTTCGGCTTAAAAACCCAGCTCCAGTTCGGTAAACTTTTTGTTACCAGCGTGCTCGCTAACCAGCGGGCGCAACGCCAGACCATGGGCGTGCAGGGGGGCTCCACCAGCTCCTCCTTCGAATTCAAGGCGAACGACTATGAAGAGAACCGCCACTTCCTGATGTCGCAATACTTCAGAAACAATTACAATAACGCGATGAGCCAGTTGCCAATCGTGAATTCCCGGGTCCAGATCATGCGGATCGAAGTGTGGGTGACCAATCGCAACAATTCCACAACCGAAACCCGCGACGTGGTGGGACTGATGGACCTCGCTGAAACAAACCCCTATCGGGCCGGGAACCCCAATCTCGACCCCTACCAGCCACTGCCGAACGGCATCCCCGACAATGATGTTACCCTGCTCTACAGGAATATACTTGCGGACCCCGGAAGCCGGAATTCTTCCACTGTTACAACACGACTGTCAACCATGGGCCTGCGTGCGGTACAGGATTTCGAAAAGACCTTCGCACGCCAGCTTGCTCCCACTGAGTTTTATTTTAATCCGCAGGTGGGATTTATTTCGCTTAACCAGCCGCTACAGCCCGACGAAGTGCTGGCGGTGGCTTTCCAGTATAGCTATAACGGTAAAATATACAAGGTGGGGGAGTTCTCACAGGATGTGCCTCCCGATACCGCCAATTCCACAGCGGGCTCCCAGAAAGTCCTGTTTCTCAAACTGCTGAAAGCGACTTCGCAACGGACCACGCTTCCTTTGTGGAACCTGATGATGAAGAACGTGTACTCGCTGAAATCCAACGACGGCATGTACCTGTCGAGCATACAGCCGGGGGATTTTAAGCTGAATATCCTATACGAGGAACCCAGCCTCGGACAGAAAAGATTCTTGCCGGAAGAGACCCCTTCCAGTGGTGTGCCCCTGCTTTCCCTGCTGAACCTCGACCGGCTGAATTCCCGGAGCGACCCAATGCCCGATGGCGTGTTTGACTATATCGAAGGATTCACCGTACGGTCAGATCAGGCGAGGATCATCTTTCCCCTGCTGGAGCCCTTCGGGCGCGACCTGGACAGTGTGGCTTTCCGGGATGCACCGCAGGATATGAAAGACCGCTATGTGTATTATCCCCTATACGATACCATCAAGGAGATCGCAAAGACCTATGCTAATCTCGACCGGTATATTATTAGCGGTACCGCCAAAGGGCAGTCCACGACCGATATCCAACTGGGCGCTTTTAATGTGCCACCCGGCTCCGTCACCGTGATGGCCGGAGGCCAGGTGCTGCAGGAAAATGTCGACTATACTATCGACTACAACCTGGGCACCGTGCGGATCATAAATGCCGGGATCATCAATTCCGGCGTACCGGTAAGCGTGCAGTTTGAGAACAACGCGGGATTCGGGATCCAGCAGCGTAATTTCCTGGGGCTGCGGCTCGATTATCTGGCTAAGGCCACGGCGCGTGAATCGCTCACCCTCGGCGCCACCATGGTGAAGCTGGGCGAGCGGCCTTTTTTCACCAAGACCGGATACGACGAGGATCCTATTCGTAATACGATGTACGGGCTGGACTTTAACTACCGCACCGAATGGCCCCGCATGACTAGGTGGCTCGATAAGCTTCCCTTCTATAATACCACGGAGATGAGTACGCTCACCGCATACGGGGAGGGAGCCGTGCTGAAACCCGGTCACCCCCGCCAGATCGGCAAGGGGAGCAGCGGCCAGGTTTTCATCGACGATTTTGAAGGCTCCAGAAACGCGATCGACCTGCGTTTCCCACTTGTGAGTTGGGGGCTGGCCTCTACACCGGCGGGCAACGGCCTCTTCCCGGAAGCAGACTGGACCGATTCCTTGCCATACGGGTTTAACCGGGCAAAACTGGCCTGGTATAATATCGAGCCCGTACTGCAGGACCGGCGGAACTCAAATAACCCGATCGACGACGACCTGATCAATGATCCACGGGTACGCCAGGTAAAAGTGACCGAGATCTATCCCAACCGCACACCCGATTTCGGACAGGCCCAACTGGTCACCTTCGACATGGCTTATTATCCCACAGACATCGGCCCCTATAATTTTGACACACGCCCGGGTAGCGTCACTGCAGAAGGTAAGCTGCTGAATCCCAGAAGCCGATGGGGCGGGATCATGCGCGGCCTCGACCAGGTGGATTTTGAAACGGGCAACGTGGAGTTCATCGAATTCTGGATGCAGGACCCCTTCCTGAATAACCCTGCAAGCACCGGCGGGGAATTGTATTTTAATCTGGGCAATATTTCGGAAGACGTACTCAAAGACGGGAAACGTTTTTTTGAGAACGGCATCAGCGGCGCAACCATTAAAGCGAACGAAGACTCCTCCACGGTCTGGGGCAAGGTGCCCGGCAACCCCATCCAGGTTACTCAGGCTTTCAGCAACGACCCGGCCGACAGGCCGCTGCAGGACGCCGGCTTCGACGGGCTCGACGATGAGGCGGAGGCGCGTAATTTCCAGCAATACCTGAATGATCTGAGAAATACTTTCGGCGCCAACTCTCCTATCTACCTGCAGGCGCTTCAGGATCCTTCACGGGATAATTTCAAAAACTACCGCGACGGTAGCTTTACCAACCGGGATGGTATCCTCGAAAGATATAAGCACATCAATAACCCGCAGGGTAATTCTCCGGTGGCCTCGACTGGCGACCAATTTGTGAGCGCATTTACCCTGTACCCCGACCAGGAAGAATTTAACCGCGACAATACCCTCAATGAACTGGAGGAGTATTTTCAGTATAAAGTAGAGCTGAGGCCCCAGGAGCTGAATGAAGTGGGAAGAAATTTTATTACTGACGTGCGATCCTTTACGCCCAGTGGAGGCAATCCTGAAAAATGGTACCTGTTCAGGATTCCGATCGCGGAATACGAGCAAAAAGTGGGTGATATCCCCGATTTCAAATCGATACGGTTTATCAGGATGTTCCTCACCGGCTTTGAAGATTCCGTGGTGTTGCGTTTCGCAAAGCTGGAGCTTGTGCGCAACCAGTGGCGGCGGTTCAACTACGAGCTGGACACCACCGGCCAATACAAACTGATCCCGGCCAATTCTCCCACATCCTTTAACCAACTGGCCGTGAATATCGAAGAGAACAACTCACGGTCGCCCATACCCTACAAAACACCCGCTAACGTGATCCGTCAGCAGCAGCTCAGCAATAATAATGTGAACCTGCTGCTCAACGAGCAGTCACTCAGCCTGCAGACCTGCAACCTGGCCAGGGGAGATATCCGGGGGGTGTTTAAAACGCTCAATCTTGATCTTCGCCAGTACGGGAAAGCGTATATGTACACGCATATAGAATCGAGCGGCGCATTTGACGACCTGCAGGACAATGAGATGTACACCGTATTGCGCCTGGGAAACGACCTGATCAATAATTATTATGAGGTAAGGATACCACTGAAAAAAACCCCCTGGGGCGCCAATTCCGAGAGCGATATCTGGCCTGCGCAGAACGATCTGGAACTTGATCTCCAACGGCTGATACGGTTAAAAGTGCAGCGGAACGCCGGCACACCCACCTCACAGTATTATAGACAGGTGGATGGCGACGGAAAAGAATATTCGATCCTGGGTAACCCCAACCTCGGGGAGGTGAGGGTATTTTTTCTGGGCGTGGAAAACAGGGGGCGCGAGAACGCCTGCTCGGAAATATGGTTCAATGAGCTCCGATTGGGCGAGCTCGACGAAGACGGCGGCTGGGCTGCTGTGGGCAGGGTTGATATCAAACTGGCCGATCTGGGTACCCTCTATATTTCGGGAAGCACCAGGAGTGCCGGCTTCGGAAGCATTGAACAACGGGTGAACGAACGGGCGCGGGAAAGTATGAACCAGTTTGATGTGGCTACCAACCTCGAACTCGGCCGGCTGCTGCCCGAAGAAGCGGGCATGACCATACCCGTGTATGCGAGCATCTCAAAAACAGTTTCTACTCCTGAATACGATCCGTACGACCTTGACGTGAGCTTGAAGGATAAATTGAACGGCACACCCGCCGCCCTTCGTGACTCTATCAGGAGTAATGCCATCGACGTGCGTACGATAAAAACGATCAATTTTACCAATGTCAAAAGGAATAATACTAACGGGAAACCGGCGAAGATCTGGAGTATAGAGAACATTGATATCAGCTATTCCTATTACAAAGAAGAACAACATAACCCGCTTATTGAAAGTAACGATATTGTCCGCCACCGGGCAGGATTGGGATATAATTACACGGCCATTCCAAAATATGTGGAGCCGCTGAAAAAAAGCATAAAATCGAAATCGCACTGGTTTGATCTCGTAAGAGATTTTAACGTCAATCCGGTTCCTGGCCTGCTGGGTTTCCGGGCGGATGTGAACCGCCAGTTCGGCGCTTACCGCCCCCGCAATGTGGGCGGTAAAAGGCTGGGGCTTCCCGAAACCTACGATAAATATTTTACGTTCGACCGCATTTATAATCTACGCTGGGACCTCACCCGATCGCTCAACCTCGATTTTTCCGCCACCAATAAAGCCTGGGTGGATGAAGATACAGGGCGACTGGACCAAAATGAGAAAAAACGGGTGTGGGATAACTTTCTGCACGGCGGAAGAACGATATCCTACCAGCAAACTACAAATCTTTCTTATGTGCTGCCGACCACTAAATTCCCGGCGCTCGACTGGACGCTGGTGAGAGCAAATTATGTTGCGAATTATAACTGGCTGGCTGCGTCGCTGATCGCCCGGAGCCTGGGCAATACCCTGGCAAACGAACAGCAGAAAAATCTTACCGCTGAGTTTGATTTTACCCGCCTGTATAACAAATCCGGACTGCTCCGGTCGCTGGAAGATGGCGCACCCGCCACGTCGGCCGCCCCGCCCGATAGTACGGGGAAAAACGGCACAGACCCCACCCGGCCCGGAACGGTTGTAAAACTATTTGGCCGGCTGCTGACCTCCTTGAAAAGGGTGAGCGTCAGCTATACGGAAAGCGCTACGGCAAGCATATACGGATACACCGATAGCACCCGTGCCCTCGGCATGAATTTCAGATCGATGGCACCCGGCCTGGCATATGTTTTTGGTAAACAACCCGACACCTCGTTTATTAATGACCTGGCAAAACAGGGACTGGTTACGGGCGATCCGGACCTTAACTTTCAAAACAGGCAGGATTATACGCAGAACCTCTCGATCAATGCCAACCTGATGCCGGTTCGGGACCTGACGATCGACCTGAAACTGGAAAAAACCTTTGGCAAAATGTACAGCGAACTGTACAAAGACACTACTGAAAATGGTTACAGTGGAACATTTGCGCGTTTGAATCCCTTTACAGAAGGCAGTTTCAGCGTGAGCTATATTTCTTATCAAACCCTCTTCACCAAGATCAGGACTAATGAAGTATCAGAGACCTTCCTGAAGTTCCAGGACTATCGGACTATCATTTCGGAAAGACTGGGCAAGGAGAACATCGCTTCCGGAGCACCGGGTGCGGATGGTTATTACCAGGGATACGGCCGTTATTCGCAGGAAGTGCTGCTACCTGCCTTTCTTGCAGCATATACCGGCAAGGATCCTTCCAGTATCGCACTGATGAAGAACGGCAGTCCCAATATCCGCAGCAACCCTTTCTCCGGGATATTACCTAAGCCCAACTGGGCGATTACCTATAATGGCCTGTCGAGGATTCCGGGCATGGAAAAAATATTCTCCAATTTTACGATCTCTCACGGATATAACAGCCGGCTGAGTATGAACCGCTTTGAATCCGCACTACTTTTTGAGGACCAGTTCCAGACAAATTATCCCAGTTTTATTGACACGCTCACAGGAAACTTTGTGCCATATTTCCTCGTGCCGAATATCACCATCAGCGAGGAGTTCTCGCCCCTGATCAATTTAGATATGCAATTCACCAATCAATTGAATACAAAATTCGAATTCAGGAAATCCAGGCAACTCAGCCTAAGCCTGATCGATTTTCAACTGAGCGATGCCCGATCTACTGAGTACAGAGTGGGCGCCGGCTACCGTCAGCGGGGAGCGCTCTCGTTCATAAAATGGAAAGGCAAAGCGCTTGAGAATGACGTGGCTTTCAGGCTTGACCTGAGCTTCCGCGACGATGCCACTGCCAATTCACGGCTCGACCAGACCCAGGCCCTGCCTACCGGAGGACAGCGGGTGATCACCATCAATCCTACAATCGACTATGTGATCAGCAACCGCGTTCAGATTAAGCTGTTCTTTGACCAACGAAGGGTAGAGCCCAAGATCTCCACCGCGCCGCCTATCACCACAACCCGCGCCGGCGTTGAAATCAGGCTGGCCCTTCAGTAGTGTAGTTGGGATCTAATAACAGTTTTCCCGATCCCTACGCTGCACACCAGGGTACTTACCCGGTAGCGTAGTTAGAATTTAAGCGGTAGCTTTTAGGGAATGTTGTTATCTGAGGTAAACCGGTCGGGAACCGGAAGTGCATGTTACGGATGAGCGTCGCGATTGTAACAAACTATGCGTCTTTCTTCAATAGCATCACATAACCGCACATCTTTTTTTTGTGCTTATTTACCTGAAGTGGTTTGATCATGTGGTACTCCGTTACCTGCGGAACATAGCTGAAGCTGATGATGTTGCCATCTATATCGCCCCACATGTTTTTTTTGTATACCACCTGTTTCTCCGTATAGTCGAACATCCGCACTTCATAGAGACGGGAAGTCGGGTCCCCGATAAAGACGAACTCATAAGAGGTGCCGGCGTTCATCGGCAGCACGATGGGCATCTCGTATTCACTTTCCATTGTCATGGAAGCCTCGCGTAACACTGCGAAACCCTGACTGGCATAGAATGATTTCAGGCTGTCCACCGTTGCGGAGTAGGGCTGGCCATTGCAGCTTTGCTGCCTGATAATGTCCTGGGCTGATGAAGAGGCAAAAGAAAAAAACAAAATAGCCGGAACCAGAATTTTACACACGAGCTTCTTAACCATAGTGATTACCGGATTAATGGATATTGAATAAGAGAGTAAAATTAAACAAATACACGGAAATTGCAAACCGGAGGTCTACCGGATCAGCACGGCAGTGCCCTTTTTTATGACTTTTTTTCCGGTGTAGTCCACCCCCGCTGCCATCCAAACATAGGTTCCACTATTCTGCAGGGATCCGTTGACGCGGCCATCCCAGCCTCTTCCGATCGCCGTGGTTCGGAATACCAATTGCCCCCAGCGGTTGTAGACATTGAAGTACAACAACTGGCTGATCCCCACCGGCCTGGGTCTTAACTCATTGTTACTGCCCAGGGGAACAAAGGCATTCGGAACAAAGATATCGGGCATGGTTTGGAACACCTGCACCCGGACACTGTCGAGGTCGAAACATCCGTCAGCATCATAGGCACGCAGAATATAGGTCATACTGTGGTCGGGATAAACGAGGGGATTTGCTGCGGAGGGCTGCGTCAATCCTCTTTCGGGCGACCAGGAATAGAATGCTGCGCCGGCACCGGACAACTGGAGCGGCTGGCCCCTTACCACGGCTGTATCATTGCCGGCGGAAGCAAAGATTTCCGGTTTCACGGCTATCGTCACTTCGGCTATGCCGGGTTTGGGGCAACCCAGGGTGTCGTACCCCCAGAGCGTATAGGTGGTGGTGCGAAGCGGAAATGCCGAAGGATTCAGCGTTTCTGCGTTTAAGAGGGAGGCAGAGGGAGTCCAGCGGAAGCTGGACCCGTTCGTATAGCCTATGATGTGCACCGTGTCGTCATAACAAATGGTGGTGTCCTGCCAGACCTGTGCAATTGGGTAGGGCACCGTATGCACGGTGAGCGCGTCTTCTGCAGAGCAGCTACCGATGCTGGCTTCCACGCGGTAAACCGATGTGGCGGATGCAGGTGTAGTAAAAGGATTCCGGGCTTGCCGGTCGCTGAAATAAGCGTCCGGCGTCGCCGTCCAGTTAAATTGTAAACCGTCTCCTCCGGGCCACAACTGCAGGGTGTCGGTGGCGCAAATTGTGGTATCGGTACCGGCATCGAGGGTTACAAAATCGACCACCCGCACCCGGACGTCTTCGGTAGTGATGCACCGGTCTTCCGTCATTGTGACCGTATAGGTGGTGGTGGTTTTGGGGAATACGGTGGGGGTTCCCGTTTGCCCGTCGAAAATATTGTAGCCGGGGGTCCATTCAAAAACCCCGTCGCCAATTGCCTGCAACTGCAAACTATCGACGCTGCAGATCAGGGTATCGGTAAAAGGCAGGAACAGGTCCGGCTTTTCCGTCACTTCCACAATCGTGTTCACGGTGTCGATACATCCTTTGTCGGATGCCACGATCAACTGCACATTTTTATTCCCCAGGGAGCTGTATTGCCAACTAGGGGTGGAGATCCGGCTGGTGTCGGCTTCGGTGGTCTCGTCGCCGAACTGCCAGCGCCAGAAAGCGGGATTTCCATACCTGCTTTTGGTAGTGTCGGTAAAAATAAAAGGAGTGTACAAGCAGGCTCCGTTATAGATGAAGCCGGGGAAGAATCCCGGGTATACTTTTGCGATGGCGGTGGTAGAATCCAGGCACTGCCCGGCCAGCACTACTTTTAACTTTACAGTATAGGTGCCGGTGTCGGCATACTGATGTTGAATTGTTCCGTCGGGCACCTGCGAGATTGCGGGGGCACTGCCATCTCCGAAATCCCAGGTGTACACCGATCCTGTACGATTCACCTGGAGGTTCCGGAAACTCACCAGAAAGTCGTCACAGAAAGAATAGTCGGGGTTCAACCGGGCGCGCAACGGGATACAATCCGAAACTTTTATATGGATGTCTTTCCGATGGGTGTTGATCAACACACCTCTCCGGTATTCCTGCACACATACGGTGACCACATACTGGCCGATATTGGCGGGTGCAACACCCCTTATCACACCGGTGTTGGGATCGATCGTGACGGTGTTTCCCAGGGGGGTGCCGCCGGTATAGGGCGATCGATAGCTGAGCGAGTGGTAAGGCGGTGGGGCTCCGGGAATAGGAACCGGGCAGTTTAAGCAGTTCTCACCCCGTCCTGGCCCGCCTCCTGCATATGCATTGCAGAAATTGTACACCAGCGAATCTCCCTCGTTGTCGGTAGCTGAAAAATCGAACTCGAAGGTTGAGCCCATACAAACCGCAACCGCATCGTTGGCGGTAATAGAGGGACTTGAATTCTGTACCGCGTCCGGCAGGGATCTTGTGCCGGGGATCTCACACAAATAGGTTGCCCCCACGTCATTGCTGGGCGGATTGAGATTCTGTATGCCCTGGATGCGACAGCACCGCTGAAAAGCGATCGTATATCCATCGGGTGTATCGGGAAGTTCTATAATGGCCTCATAGTACCGGAGGCGGTAGCAGACATCGGTGGGCGGGTTGTTGATACAGGGATTGGAGTTAGGATCGTAACGGATAAACTCCTCTCTGTCCCTGACCATGCCTGCCATGCGTACGCCACCGTACTGCGCATTGGTGGACTTAGAGAAAATGGTGAGTGCTGCCCGCTCATCGAGCTGACCCTCCTGATTCTGGCCGCAGTCGATATATAGTTTCAGGGTGAGAAGATAAGATGAACTGTTGGGAGCCGTACCCGGACCAAGATATTGATAATATAACTCACCACCACGGATATGCGCAGCATGAAGGGAAAACGTACACGCTCCTACCAACAGGAGTAAAAGGCAGATTCTTTTCATAGCCAGCTTCATCTAAACATCAGCATCGGTCGATCGCTATTTGCCCGCCAGAAAATCCCCGATTGCTTGTAAGCAAAATTCAGGCTCTTCCAACATGCCCATGTGACCTGAATGCGCAGCTATATAAATATAGGACAATTGGGGGATATGGCATTGCCGTAAACCCTGCTCAATGGGGATGGCAGTGTCGTGTTCGCCCATGAGAAAAAGTACCGGATTGGGAAAATGGGAAAGCACTTGTGTTCGGTCTGGTCTCTCCATCATTGCCCGGGTATAGCTGATCAAGGTTGCAGCGGGCTGGTCGCGGTACCGGTTGATAGTCTGCGCCGTTATGGAGGGGTTGGAATGACGGGTGGCTTCGGAAAAAAGATTGGGAATAGCCTGCTCCTGGAATTTTCCTGCTCCATGCTTTTCTATGAACTGTATATTTTTTTGCCGGGTCAGTTTTTTTTCTTCACTGTCGGCAAAAGCGCTGGAATGGAACAATCCCATATGGGTTAGACTATCGCCATATCTCTCGGCAAATGCCAGGGTGATATATCCGCCCATGCTATGCCCGATCATACTGCATCGGGCAATCTGCTCTTTGTCGAGGATCGCTTTAATATGTTCGGCTGCCTGTTCCAGCGTGATCCCGTCAGCACCGGCTGTTGAGCTGCCGATGCCAGGGAGATCGGGGACGATCAGGGTATATGTTTTTTCCAGGGGTTTCAGGAAGGGGTACCAGATATTCCCGTCTTCCCCGAAGCCGTGGAGAAAAACCACGGGGCCCCCGGATCCGGAGATCCGGTAATAAAACTGTGCGTCCTGTACAATAGTATCCTGCATATAGGATTATTTTTTGAAAGACAGATGGATACACCTGATTGCGATCAGTAATACTACGGGAAAAAATGCAAGATTCATTCCCTGGGGAATAAGGGGCCATGTGAGGATCAGTCCGATATAGTAGATGGCGCTTACCCTGAAGTAAAATCGCATCCATTTCTTTTTCCTGTATATAAAGAATGCAGCGGGCAGGTGAAGGGGCCAGGCCCACAACAGGTTATAGTTATTTGCGCAGAGCACATGCTCGGTGCTGAACCACATCGCCAGCAGCAACACTCCTATACCGCCGATCAGCATAAAAAAGCCGGTGTCCAGCAGGCCCAGGAACCGGCTGTCGCGCGGGCCGCGCAGCAAGCTCATCACTATTCCAAAAATCAGCAATGCGGTTGTAGCTGTGAGCGGCTGGGCCAGCCAATCCATACTTGTGGATGGGGCGGGTGCTCCCGGGGGCAAAGGCTGACCTGTATCCGGATCGATTTGTGCCAGTAGTATTCTTTTCCCCCTCACGAGCGGCTCGCCGTTCACCGATGCGCTGTCTAACCCCTTCATCAGGTAATCGGGTAGAAACATCGCTTCTTTATTGGAAGGGCTTCTGTCTATTCCGTTTCCCAGCAGGAGATCGATCCCGAGTTTGCTCCAGTACTGCTGCCCCTGGTCGAGATAGTTGTGCAGCATGTCGCGGAAGGTAATGGGCGGCGTTTCCAATATATTGTTGAAAACCAGTCCTGTCGCGTGATTGTCGATCATCTCCCGAAGCCTTGTTGTACAGTTGTCGAAAAGGAATTCGTAGTGGTAGTATTTATTGTTCTCTAGTGCATTGACTTTCAGCGCTTCGGACAGTTGGTGTTTTTCTGCACAGCTCAGTCGGAGGACCTGCTCGATAATACCCCGGTTTTCCAGGCGGTAAGCATACATAAAATCCAGGTAGGCTTCTACAGAAACGTAATAGAGGAGCTTGCCGCGGGCAAACTTTAAATAGAAATCGGGATCGTCGAAATCAAAAGTGCCGTAGTTATAAATGATATCGATCCCGGTAGTTCGATCGGTGACGCGCAGGGCACTATGTCCGAAAGTGGAATAGAGGTCATCGCCGGGGCTACAGGTCAGCAGGCTGATCTGCAGGTTGCACGAATCGGGTTGCGAATAAGCGGTAAACAACGACTGGCAGCAAAATAGTAACAGCAAGATGCGCTTCAAAAAAATCATGTTCATCGTCTTTCCTACCGGCTATAATTAGGTGCTTCGCGGGTGATCTCGATATCGTGGGCGTGACTTTCCGTTATTCCTGCGTTAGAGATCTTTATAAACTGGGCATTTTTCTGCAGGGCAGGGATATTGGCTGCGCCGCAATATCCCATTCCCGACCGCAGGCCTCCCGTATACTGATAAACGATCTCAGAAAGGTTGCCTTTATAGGCAACCCGCCCTTCGATGCCTTCGGGTACGAATTTTTTGATGTCTTCCTCCACATCCTGGAAATACCTGTCGCCGCTTCCCTGGCTCATGGCTCCGATAGAGCCCATGCCGCGGTATTGTTTGAACTTTCTTCCTTCGTAGATAATAGTTTCGCCGGGGCTTTCTTCTGTGCCGGCAAAGACGCCGCCCATCATCACTACGTCGGCGCCTGCTGCCAGGGCTTTCACCATGTCGCCGGTGTACCGTATGCCACCGTCAGCGATCAGGGGTACTTTTAATCCCGACAATCCGGAAGCGGCTTCCATGATCGCGGTGATCTGCGGTATACCGGCTCCTGCCACCACTCTGGTGGTGCAGATGGAACCGGGTCCCACGCCCACTTTCACCGCGTCTGCTCCGGCTTCTGCCAGGGCCTTTGCCCCGGCTGCGGTGGCAACATTTCCGGCGATCACCTGC
Source organism: uncultured Chitinophagaceae bacterium (assembly GCA_964624205.1). GTDB lineage: Bacteria > Bacteroidota > Bacteroidia > Chitinophagales > Chitinophagaceae > Flavitalea. The sequence goes on along the minus strand of CAZUWX010000004.1, from coordinate 58,449 downwards.
AACCCTTTACAGGCCTTCTTCACTGCCTTTAATGCTTCTATCACGCCCTTTGTATGGCCGTGAGCGCTATCAAGGCAAACCACGTCTACCCCGATATTTTGCAGGGCGGCAGCCCGGTCGAGCATATCGTGTGTAATCCCCAGTGCCGCGCCCACCAGTAACCGGCCAAAGTTGTCCTTCACTCCGTGGGGATAGCTGATGAGTTGCAGGATATCACGGTATGTGATCAGCCCCACCAATTGTCCTTTTTTGTTGACTACCGGGAGTTTTTCGATCTTATGCTGGCTCAGTATTTTTTTTGCTTTGTTGAGGTCCGTGCCTTCCGGTGCAGTGACGAGATTCTCCTTTGTCATCACCTCGCTGATTTTGCGGGAGCCGTTGGCTTCAAACCGCAGGTCGCGGTTGGTCAGGATGCCCACCAGTTTTTTAGTGTTGTCCACAATGGGTATTCCTCCAATATGATTCTCTTTCATGAGCCGGAGGGCGTCGCCGATGGTTGCCTCCTGGTTGAGCGTGACCGGATCGATGATCAGGCCGCTTTCGCTCCTTTTCACTTTTCTGACCTGTTCGGCTTGTTTTTCGATGCTCATGTTCTTGTGCAGGATCCCGATCCCGCCTTCGCGGGCCAGGGCTATTGCCAGCGTGGCCTCGGTAACGGTATCCATGGCCGCCGACATCATTGGTATATTGAGGCTGATTTTTTTGGTCAGTTGGGTTTGGATACTGACTTCGCGTGGTAATACTTGCGAGTAGGCGGGAACCAGAAGAACATCGTCGAAGGTGATCCCTTCTCCGAAAAACTTGCTAAAATTGGGGGCTTTTGACTTAGCGCTGCTGTTAATTGTTGCCATGTGCAAAGATAGGGTACTACCCAATTCCCGTCCAAATGATTTTTAATCCCTGAGTGTGTAACGCTTGCCAGGGCTACAATGTATCACTGATTTAAGCTCCAGGCCGAGCAGCGCCGCCGATACAATAGCCGTAGGCAGGCCGCTGGCCCGGCTGATCTCATCTATGGAGACCAGTTCCCGGTCTTTTAACGCGGCCAGCACCTTCTGTTCTTCCTCGGGCTGGTTTTCAAGAAAATCGGTTTGTATGTCCGCAGGTTTTTTTGCACAGCGCTGCCACCCCATCATTTCTGCGAACCGGGCGGGTTCCCCCAGCAGGGCAGCCTTGTTGGTGCGGATCAGTTCATTGCATCCCCGGCTGTTGACATCCGTATTTCGACCGGGTAAGGCAAATACCTCCCGGTTGTAACCACAGGCCAGGTCGGCGGTGATCATGCTTCCGCCTTTGAGACCGCTTTCCATGATTAAGGTGGCATCGCTAAGGCCGGCCACGATCCGGTTGCGGCTGGGAAAATTGTATTTGTCGGGTTTTGTATTGCTCTGGAACTCGGTGAGCAGTCCTCCGTTTTGGAGCATTTGCCGGGCCAGACCGGTATGCTGCACCGGGTAGATGGTATCCAGGCCGTGGGCGATCACGCCTACCGTTGGCAATCCTTTGCGGAGGGCGGCCTTATGGGCGACTGCATCGATCCCGTAGGCCAGGCCCGAGATCACGACAACATCGTAGGAGGCGAGGTCCTGCACGAATTTTTCGGTGACTGCTTTTCCGTATTCGGTGTGGCTACGCGTGCCCACGATCGCCACGATTCTGGGTGCATTCAGATCTGCCGTCCCCTTATAAAACAGGATCGCCGGCGGATCATCGCACTGGCGGAGCCGGTACGGGTAATCTTTGTGCCGGATGAATAACGGCTTAATATGATATTTCTCTATAAAAGCGATTTCCTGTTCAGCCGCTGCAAAGTTGCGGTATCTTCTGATGTTGGCTGCGCGTGCGGGCCCGATACCTTCTATTTTTTCCAACAGCCCGGGTTTTGCCATGAAGATCTGGCGGACCGTATCAAACCGGTCGGTCAATGCTTTTGCGTGCACGTTTCCTATTGCCGGCACTTTGCAGAGCGAAAGCTGGTATAGGAGGTCGTTGTCCATATAGGAATGGATAAGTTGATTAGTTTCAATTCACAACTTTCATCTCCGTCCTGCGGTTGCGGGCCCTTCCGTTTTCCGTGGCATTATCTGCGATCGGCTGTGTGGCCCCGAAACCTTTGTAAGAAAGCCGCGAGGCGGTTATTCCCTTGATCACCAGGTATTCCACCACCGCTTCCGCGCGTTTGACGGAGAGGGTGAGATTGTCAGCAGCAACACCGGTGCTGTCGGTATGGCCTTCAATCCGGATCTTCACGGAGGGGTTTTCGGTGAGCAGTCTGACGAGATTATCGAGTTCGGCGGCTGAAGCCGGCTTCAGCGCGTACTGGTTTAGGTCGAAGAAAATATTTTTGAGGATCACTGTAGCGTTGGCTTCAAGTGGGTGAAGCGGGATATCGATGTGATAGGTGGAATCGGGCGGGTTATGGCTCAATGGAAAATTCTCCGAATAGAACAAATATCCCTTCCGGCTCACATTGAACGCATAGTCTTTTCCTATCGGCAGCGTGATCAGGTAATTGCCTGTTTCGTCGGTCTGCACCTTGCTGGCCGTTTCACCCGTGAGGAGGTTGGTCAGTTCTACTGCGGAAGGCAGTCCCCGGGTCGTTTTTGCATCATACACCCGGCCCTTCACCCAAAGGGTCTTGGCGGGCCGCACCGCTTCGCGGAGTTCAAAGGTGTAAAGGTCCAGCCCTCCCCTGCTATCGCTGCGGTCACTGGCATAGAAAGCCGTTTTACCGTCTGCTGCAATCACCAGGCTACCTTCATTTTCAATGGTATTGATCGGGTAGCCCAGGTTTTTTGCGGGGAGCCATTTATTTCCCGTGTCTTTGACTGCCATAAAAAGATCGTCCCCGCCGTAACCGGTATGTCCGTCGGAGGTGAAATAAAGGGTCTGGTTGTCCGCGTGTATAAACGGGCAGCTTTCGTTTCCGGGGGTGTTGATGGCGGGGCCCGCATTGCGGGGTTGTCCCCAGGTGCCGTCGGGATTACGCCGGCTGATATAGATATCGCTTTTGCCCAGGCCTCCTACGCGATTACTGGCAAAATACAGGTCCCGTTTATCGGGAGAAAGGCTGGGAGCAGATTCCCATGCTTCCGTGTTGATGGTGGGGCCGAGATTTTCGGGGGTGCTCCATCCCGCATCGGTGAGAAAAGAGATGTAGAGGTCGCAGCTTCCGTATCCGTCCGGGAAATTGCATCCGGTGAAGATCAGCCATTCCCCGTCTTGCGAGATGTTTTGCGCTCCTTCGTTGCGGGCGGTGTTGATGTGGCCGGGCAGGCTTCGGCTGTGCGACCACTCATCGTTCACCCGGGAGGATTCGTAAAAATCTTCGTTGAGATTATCTACCCGGCGGGTGTAATAAAAATGATCTCCGTCGATGGTGAGCGCGGGGAAGTATTCGGATACCGCGCTGTTAATGCTGTCTCCCATGTTTTGGGGCTCGAACTGGTAGTGGGATAATCCTTCCCCGCCGGCATAGTCGATGGCAAACGCATAACATTGTTTCCGGTATTCGCCCGCCTTGCGGCTCGATGCGTTCAAGTCGTCTATGGATAGGAATTCCTCGGCGGCGGCAAGTGCTTTTTCGAAGTTGCCCATGCCGGCCAGGTTGATGGAGTAGGGGAGCGCATAGTCCCTGAAATAGATGCTGTCTATGGAGCGGGCCTTTTCGTAAAAACCCACTGCTTCCGGATATTCTTTTAATTCGCCGTGTATGCCTCCCAGTGAGAGATAGGCATCCAGAAAGCCTTTGTCGAGCTTCACGGCATTATGCAGCATGCGAATGCCTTCCCGGTATTCACCTTCTCCCGCTTTCTGCAGGGCTTTCATATAAATATCGGCGGCTTTTTTATTGACTCGTCCGGGGTCATACTGCCCATAACCGCCTAGCGCCAGGCATAGCATCGGTATTATATATAAGCGTCTGTTCAAATCTTTTTGTTTGGCCGGGTGATCAGGGAACGTAGATGTATTTGTGCATCTGCAATGAAAACTCCCAGCGGGGATTCTTTAAAATATAGGCTACGATCCCGGGGGTCACTTTTTCCGACCTTCCCCATTCGGGCTGAAGATACAGTTTGCAGTCTGCACTTACAAGCGCTGCATATCGTTCGGCCCATTGAAAATCCGAATCGTGATAGATCACCACCTTCAGTTCATTGGCAAGCGGAAGTATTTCCTCAAGGGGGGGGCTGAATTTTTTGGGTGATAAACAGATCCAGTCCCATTTACCCGAGAGCGGACTACTTCCTGATGTTTCCAGGTTGACAGAGAAGCCGGCTTCGCGCAGCGAGGCAGTGAGTGCCGAGCAGTCGTGCATCAGGGGTTCACCCCCTGTTACCACTGCGAGCCGTGCCGGGTGTTCTTTTGCCCCCGAAACGATCTGTGCCGTTGATTGCTGCGGGTGATTATCGGCGATCCAGCTTTCTTTCACGTCGCACCATACGCAGCCCACATCACATCCTCCCAGGCGGATAAAATAGGCCGCCTTGCCCTGGTGATAGCCCTCACCCTGGATGGTGTAGAAAGATTCCATCACCGGCAGGCCGGTGCTTTGATCAACTGTCTCTGCTCGCATGCTGCAAAGTTCGCTTTAATGATCGTGAATATTGCCGGCAATGCTTAATTTCTCGACACGCAGGCGTGGAAGGTATTTTTCATCAGCGCGGCTATCGTCATCGGTCCGACCCCGCCGGGAACAGGGGTGATATAGCTGCATTTGGGTGCCACTTCTTCGTAGTTCACATCGCCTTTGATGGAATAGCCTCTTTTTTTGGAAGGGTCAGGCACCCGGCTGATGCCCACATCGATCACCACGGCCCCCTCCTGCACCATGTTGCCCCGCAGATAGCCGGGCCGTCCCAGCGCCGCTACGATCAGGTCAGCTTCCCGGCAGATCGTTTCGATGTTGCGGGTATGGGAGTGGCAAAGCGTGACGGTGCAGTTGCCCCGGCCGGTCGCCTGGCTGAGGAGGATGCTCATCGGCCTGCCCACAATATTGCTTCTCCCGATAACCACGGCATTCATCCCTTTCGTATCTATTTTATAATATTCGAGCAGCAGCATGATGCCATACGGCGTGGCGGGAAGGAAGGTGGGCATTCCCTGTATCATCCGGCCGGCGTTCACGGGATGAAACCCGTCTACGTCTTTCGAAGGATCGATCGCTTCGATGACTTTTTGCTCACTGATCCCCTTCGGCAGGGGAAGCTGTACCAGGATGCCGTCCACACTGCTTTCCAGGTTGAGGTCTTCAATTGTTCCCAGTAGCTTGTGTTCACTGATGTTCTCCTCCAGCCGCACAAGTGTGGATTTGAATCCGATCTCTTCACAGGTTCTTACTTTCGAGCCTACGTAGGTTTCACTCGCCCCATTGCTGCCAACCAGTATCGCTGCCAGATGCGGGATCTTTTTCCCTTCATTGGCCAGTTGCTGCACCCTGATCTTTAGCTCGTCTTTTGTGGCCTGTGAAACGAGTTGGCCGTTCATTATGGTCATCCGCTGTTTTTTGTTTTTTCAATGGGGGCTGGCGCTGTCATATACTTTGCGGCCTTGCTCTGCCGGATCTTGCGCTAAGTGCGACATTGGTCAGGCTTAGCCAGGATGCAGCCGTTGATGGGGCGCCGCTTCAGGGCAAAGGTAATGTGCTGAAAAATGCCTCCCAAAAGAAGAGGATAAGAATAAAACGTTATTTGATCCGTGTTTTCCCCATTTCTGTTTTCCGCCTTTGTTCCAGTTTTGCCCAATGATTCTCGCAAAGATGATACCGGCCTGTTTGTTTACCACTCTTGTCCTGCTGCATTCCGCCGCGCAATCTGTCCGCCCGGCGGGCCGGTTGCCTAATTTGGTCGCAGCACGCTATGCCGCGGGAGCGGCAGACCCGTTTTCACGTCTGGCCCACCCGGCTACCCTGCCGGGCGGTTCGGCGTGGCAGGTGGGCGGATATGTTGAAAAACGATTCGGGGTTTCCGGGCTGAACGCCGGGCGGCTCGCTGCCCTGGTTGCCACGCCGGGTGGCGGGGCCGGCGCGGGGCTTTGGTATTTCGGCAATTTCCGTTATCAGGAAACCTCGGTCACCCTGGCTTATGGCAGGGCGTTGGGGAAGCTGCAGCTTGGCTGGCTCGGCAGGCTTCACCTGTTCAGGGTGGCCGGGTACGGGAAAACGCTGGTCACGGATTTCGGGCTGGCGTCCCGCTGGGCGCTCTCCGATCGGCTGGCGGCGGGGTTTTTTTTCCTGAACCCCGTGGGAGTACGGCTCAACGGCCGCGACCGGGGGCCGGGTCTGCAGCGGATGGGGATCGGATGGCTGGTTTCGGAGCAGGTGTACGCAGGAATCGATCTGATAAAAGAAGAAAACAGGCCGCTGCAGGTGTTTACCCTTCTGCAATACCGGGTCAGGGAGGGATTGACGGGTAAAGCCGGGATCTATTCCGAAGAGGGACAGTTCTTTTTTGGCATCGAATGGCAACGGCAGCGGATCCGGACAGCCTTCTGTTTCGGATACCATCCTTTGTTGGGACTGAGCCCGGCCGCATATGCGGTATATGGCCAGGATGTTAAATGAAAAGCCCGCCACAATTCTTTTTGTGCAGCGATAGCTGTACGAACCATCCCGCCTTTATCAAAAACAGAAGACAAAGAATGACACGGACCTTCACCATATTGTTATTGTCTGCCGGCCTGTCGGTGGGAGGATTGACTCCGGCCCGAACGATTGCGCAGGTTGCAGATCCGCCAGCGGCAATGGAAATGCTCAATGAACAGGAGCTGGAATCACTTTCCGAATGGGCCGAGGCAGAAACCGAAGACGAATACAGCCAGCAATTACTGCAGGCTTACCTGGATCATCCGCTGAATCTAAATGGTGAGGCGGCTGCGTTGTCGGAATTTCCCCTGCTACACTCCCTGCAGGTCGACAATCTGTTGCGTTACCGGCAGGTATTCGGCGATCTGGTCGACATTTACGAACTACAGGCGGTGCCCGGCTTTGGTCTGGAAACGATCCGTGCGATACTGCCTTATGTTGCCGTATCGGTTCCTGGCTTTTATTCAGGAAGATTCGGGGATAAATTAAAGGGTGGGAAACACCACTGGGTGCTCCGGCCCTCGTTTGTGCCGGAGCTATCAAAAGGGTTCCGGAACCGGGAAACAGGCGATGCCGCCTTCAGGGGTGGCAGGCCGCGGGTGTATTTCCGGTACACTTACCGGTATCGGGACCTTCTTCAGTATGGGATGCTGGGAGATAAAGATGCCGGAGAAAGGTTTGGTGCCGGCGCCCGCCCTATCGGTTTCGACTTTTATTCCTTTCATCTGCTGGCCAGAAAACTGGGGCTGGTTAAAGTGCTGGCGGTGGGCGACTACACCATCAATTTTGGGCAGGGTCTTATCCACTGGCAAAGCCTGGCTTTTAACAAAGGCAGCCGGGTAATAGACGTCAAACGGCAGGGAGAATCGGTCAGGGCCTATCATTCTGCGGGTGAGTATAATTTTCACCGGGGGGTGGCGGCCGTACTGCAGAAAGGGGCCTGGTCGGCCACCTTATTCGGATCGGTACGCAGGATCAGCACGAATGTATCCTGGCATGACAACTATGGCCCGGTCATCAGCTCTATCCAGACCTCGGGTCTGCATCGGACCGCAACGGAGTGGGAGGATAGAAATAATGCGACGCGCCGGGCTTTCGGAGGAAACCTCAAACTGGCAGGAGCAAACTGGCATGTGGCTGCCAATGTTGTACACAATTCCTATTCCCTGGCCTGGGTAAAACGGGAAGAGCCGTATAATCTTTTTGCCGCCCGGGGCAAACACTGGATCAACTACAGCCTGGACTACAGCTATACTTTTCGGAATTTCCACCTGTTCGGAGAGGCCGCTGCCGATCGTAACCGGCATGCCGCTCTGCTGGCAGGTTGTATGATCAGTATTCACCCGGCCGTTGATCTGGCGGTGCTTTACCGGGGGATAAGCAAGTCCTACCAGTCTATTTACGGGAATGCCTTCACCGAGAACAGCCTGCCCTCTAACGAATACGGCCTGTATACGGGGGTCAGCCTGAAGCCCGGCGGTGGATGGCAATTGGATATGTATGCCGACAATTTCCGTTTCCCCTGGTTAAAATATAGAGTCGACGCGCCTTCCACGGGCTCGCAATACATGATACAGCTCAATTTCAAACTGAGCCGGCAAATTGAGCTGTATACCCGGTTCCGGAGAAAGGAGAAGCCGCTCAATACCGGCTCCGACTGGCAGATGGGCCCAACGCGTTTTCCCGCCGCAGCCGTATTGAAAAACTGGCGGACCCACATCAGCTACCAGCTTAGCAAAGAATTGCTGTTGAGGAGCCGCCTGGAAGCCTGCTGGTTTTTTGCTCCGGGTAAACCTGTGTCGGCGTCTCTACGACCGGAAAACGGATTCCTGGCATATACGGATCTGGTATATAAGCCCCCGCATCGGCGGTATACAGGCTCGGTACGATTCCAGGTGTTTGAGACAGACGGCTACGACACCCGTCTCTATGCGTATGAGAATGATGTTCTCTTCAGCGGCAACACGCCCGCTTTTTTCGGCCGGGGAACGCGGGTATACTGCAATTTTAAGAGCCGCATCCCATTAAAATTTTTTAATAATACCCTGCTGGACCTGGGGGTCCGGGCTGCCACAACCGTTTATCAGGGCTCGGAAAAAATAGGATCAGGTCCCGATGAAATCGAAGGCAGGCACCGCTCCGAAATAAAACTGCAGTTACTACTGCTTCCTGCTAAATAAAATTTTTCCTGCTCAGGCAGCGAAACCTATCTTTCCCCTGTCTTTTCAAAAGTAGCGCACCGCTCATCATTTTTAACAAAATTAAGTGAAGACAGTTTGATCATGCAGCAGATGTTAAAATGTTATGGACAGGAGGAATAACAGCGGCTTTTGCCTCCCGTTCTTTAATCAAAATTTTTCTGCTTGCCTTTACGGCGATATGCCGGACGAACGAATTGTTCCGTGCCACCCCTTGCACGCATATAAAGGTTGCCTTTATACCCCCTACCGCGATTTTTGATTGTTAGCCATTGACGGTGGATCTGTAACTGATACAGGATCCCATCGAACGGATGTGTATGCAACGTCCAGACGACCGCATTGAGGCGACTGAACAATGCTGTTGCATTCCTATCCTCGTGCCTGTGTATGCTCTTGTATATACGGTGTGCGACAATATTGAAGACTTAAATATAATCCACAATGAGAAAAACACTTTCCCTTCTCGTGGTGTGCGCTATGCTGTGCATCACCGCCCTGGGGCAGACAAAAACGGTTACCGGCACCGTTACAGCCCCGGATGGCGAAGGCATACCCTTCGCCACCGTGAACGTGAAAAACACGAATTCCGCCGTCTCCGCCGGACAGGATGGTTCCTTCTCCATCGTGATGCCCGACGATGGCACGCTGGTCATTAGCGCGGCCGGCTATGAAACGAAAGAGGTCAGGCCCGCCGGAAACCTGGTGGTGGTCAGCCTGGCGGTGACCAACAGCATGGATGAAGTGGTGGTTACCGCCCTCAGCGTCCCCAAAAGCCAGCGGGCGATCGGTTATTCGGTGTCAAAGGTGTCGGGCGACGAGCTTGTCCGCTCGGGGGAAGCAAATATTATACAGGGCCTGGCAGCCAAAGCCACGGGCGTGCAGATCGTCTCCTCCAGCGGAACACCGGGCGCTTCCTCAAAAGTTATTCTTCGCGGTCCTGCCACATTCAGTGGCGACAATCAACCGCTGATCGTGATAGACGGCGTGCCTATAGACAACTCCGTGAATAATATCACAGCCGGCGACGACCCCTATAATGGTAATCTGTATGGGGTTCAGCTTTCCAACCGGGCAATTGACATCAATCCCGAAGATATCGCCTCTGTAGTAATTTTAAAGGGGCCGGCCGCTGCAGCATTGTACGGTCAAACTGCCGGGAACGGGGCTATTATATACACCACCAAAAGAGGCCGCACAGGAACCGGGATCGGAATATCGCTCACCAGTTCCATGGAATTCTCGGAGGTCAATAAGATGCCCGAGATGCAGTCTACCTACGGCCAGGGCTCTAATGGCGTGTATACCGATGCTACTCCTAATAGCTGGGGCCCCAATCTCAGCAACTCCGGTCAACCCGTGTTCAATAACATCGATAATTTTTTCCGCACCGGGGTGTCATTCAATAATAATCTCTCTTTGTCGGGCGGGAATGCGACCTCCTCTTTCCGGATTTCGTTCGGCAGCAACAATATCAAGGGTGTGGTTCCCGAGTCGGACATGAACCGGTACACGCTGCGGGTCACCGGCGACACAAAACTGAACGACCATATCGATATCGGTGCCACAGTGTCTTACACCAACACATCGGCACAACGTGTCCAGAACGGGTCGAACCTGGCCGGCGTAATGCTTCCGCTTACCAGGATGCCTGTTGATTTTGACGGACGCAACTATCTGAATGAGGACGGCACACAGAAAACCTATTTCGCTTCCTACGATAACCCGTTCTACTCAGTGCATTACAATCCCTATAATGATGAAACAGATCGTATGCTGGGAAACGTATATGCTAATGTGAAGTTGAATGATATCTTTTCCGTTACCTGGCGCCTGGGATCGGATATGTACGCCACGCAGGGCCGGCAGATCTACGAGCTCTCTTCAAGAGGGAACGACTTTGGCGATGGCGCAGGGCAGATTAACAAGACCTCGGTGAGTTTCCGTAACCTATATAGCGATCTGTTGCTGAATTTCAACACCTCCATAGGCCGTTCACAATTGTTTAGCGTGAAAGGCCTGGTGGGAGCGAACTATAATTATACACAATACAGAGAGATTTTTGCGAGAGGCCGGAATCTCGCGCTCCCCGGATTTTATAACCTTGGTAACTCGAAAGACCGGTACGTGAGCGACGACGAATCATACTATAACAGCCGGGCCCTCTTTGTCGATGCTACTTTTGATTACAACAGTATCGTATTTCTTACATTGACCGGCAGGAGCGAGTGGTCAACTACCTTCGGCAAGGCATCGAAGGGATTCTTCTATCCCAAGGCCGACCTTTCGTATGTTTTTTCCAGCCTGATCCCGAATCAGAACGCAATCAGTTATGGCAAGGTCAGAGTGGCGTATTCCAATGTGGGGATCGCGCCGAAGCCCTATTCGGATAAGACCTATTTTGTGCAGCCATTGATCGCAGATGGCTTTACCAATGGGTTTAGTTTTCCCTATCTGGGCGAGATCGGATACTCTATCGACCAAACCCTGTACGGCTTCGGGCTGAAGCCCGAAAGGAACGTGGGTTTGGAAGCCGGTCTGGAAATGCAATTCTTTCACGGACGCCTTGGCCTGGACCTCACACTCTATCAGCAGCGGTCTACTGATCTGTTGATCACGCAACCGGTGGCGCCCAGTGGAGGATTTGAGTATTTATATAATAATATCGGCGAGATCAGGAACAGGGGAATTGAACTGGGATTGACCGGTGATATCGTAAAAACTGAAGGCTTTAACTGGACGATGGTTGTCAATTGGTCGACAAACAACAACGAGGTGCTGAAGCTGGCGCCGGGTGTGGAAGAATTGTCGGTGGGAAGCGGCTTCTCGGATCCGCAATCCTTCGCAATCGTCGGCAAGCCGTTCGGTGTTTTTTATGGCGCCAAATTCCAACGGAATGCCCAGGGAGATCTGCTGATCGATGCCGCCTCCGGCCTGCCCCTGAAAGAAAGTGTACAGAACGAACTCGGCAGCCCTTTGCCCGAATGGCTGGGAAACGTCAACAATATTTTTACGTATAAGCGCCTCGAATTCTCCTTCCTCTGGGATATCCGAAAAGGTGGCAAGATATGGAACGGCACCTGGCAGAACCTGACCTTTCGGGGAAGAACGATCGAAACCGCAGCGAGAGAGCAGAGCTTTATTATCCCGGGCGTATATGGAAACGGCCCGGATGAAGGCAAGCCTAATACCTCGGAGCTCACGGGCACCAACTATTTCTCCAACTATCTTGGAGGCGGTGGCCTCACCAACGAACTCTCAATTCAGGACGGAGGATGGGTAAGACTGAGAAACGTTGAACTGGCGTATACTTTCTCCTTCGGCCGCAATAATCCTAATGTGGCAATTAAATCATTGCGATTAGGGGTAAGCGGTAGAAACCTGTTGTTGTTCACGGATTATAAAGGAGTCGATCCTGAGACCAGCCTCACCGGTTCCGACCAGAATTTCGCCGGTTATGATTATTTCAACAATCCGGGAACAAGGTCTTACTTCTTTAATTTAAGAGCCACATTTTAAATCAGCAGTCATGAAAAAAGCCAGCTATATTTTTTTATCGTTATTTATGTTGGGTGCTTTAACGGCCTGCGAGAAAGGTGATAACCTGTATACGGATCCCGAAAACCCGCTGGAAGTGACGCCCGCCACCATGCTTGTATCACTACAGGTAAACACTTTTCAGAACGTGGAAGGCGATTTCGCACGTATTGCGTCCATGTATGCGGGCCAGATGGCAGGTGCAACCGGTCAATACCAGGCATTCCAGAATTACGACATCACAGAAGGCGATTTCAACAATCTTTGGGTGCAGTTGTATTCCGGCACCATGAAGAACGCAAAGATCCTGATCAGTGAGAATATGCAGGAAAATCCCTACTATGCAGGGATTAGTAAAATATTGCTCGCACTGAATCTCGGGGTGGCAACCGACCTCTGGGGAGATGTTCCCTATTCAGAAGCATTTATGGCCCCCGAAAATTTCGTCGCCAAATATGATCCCCAGGCTGCGGTGCTGGACACGATCCAGCAATTGCTCGATGAAGGGATAGCGGCATTGAGCCGGCCCGAATCAGACAATGTTGACCTGCCGGGTGCAGACGATCTTATCTTCCGGGAGCTTGCTCCTTCGGGAGAATGGGTGTCCCGGATAGACCGGTGGATTAAAGCGGCCTGGACCCTGAAGGCCCGATATGCAAACCGGATGAGTCTCAAGAATCCGGCGGCATCTGCCACCGCTGTGCTCGATTATCTCGCGAGTGGGATGTCGGAAGGAGCGGATATTATGGAAGCCAAACACGATGGAGAATCCCTCAATCAATGGGGGGCGTTCCAGAGTCAGCGCGAAGGGTATATTGTTGCCAATAAATTTTTTATCGACATGCTGGCTGGTAACAGCGATCCCAGACTCTCCTATTATTTTTCGCAGGCTACCGGTGGGGGTTATTACGGGGCAGACCTGACCGACGAGCAGGTGGATCCTGAGGCTTCTACGATAGGAGTTTTCCTGGGATCAACACGTAATTTTCCTATGGTTACGCTTTTCGAAGGAAAGTTTTTAGAGGCAGAGGCGCGCGCGCGGTTGGGCCAGGATGCCTCTGTGGCACTGAACGACGCCATCAGAGCCTCTGTAGCATATGCGACGGGAGGAGCGGATGATGGTGCATCCATTGCGACATACACGGCCGGCACCGCAACACTGGAAAATATCATGACGGAGAAATGGAAAGCGATGTTTGGACAAATTGAGCCTTACAATGATTTCCGGCGTACAGGTTTTCCCGTAGTGCCCGTGAGGCCTGGATCGGTCGGTGCGATTCGCGGATATATCCCCGCAAGATTTCCCACACCTCAGAAAGAACGCCAGAATAATCCCAACGCGCAGCCCATGGAACTCAATGTTCCCGTCTGGTGGGCAGAAAACTAATCGTTACCGGCACAATAAACAAGGAGTCATTTTAGTTAATTAAAATGACTTTTTTTTGTCGTTTGCTGTCGCTTTATTCAAAAATTTATATCATATATTGTATCTTGTCGCTTAAAAATTCCAATAATTTTATGAATGCGAAAATTCTATTGGTACTAAGTGTGCTTTTTTGGGTTACTTTTTCTTCGACAGCACAGACCCCTCTTCTCCGGGGAACGGTAGTAGACGAAACGGATAATCCGGTAGTAAATGCCTCTATCACCCTAAAGGGTACAAGTATCGGCACCACCACAGATCATGAAGGCCGGTTTAGTCTTGCGGTCAACTCCCCCGGAGTTTTAGTAATCAGCTCGGTAAATTATGTTACCACAGAGGTATCCGTAGTGCCGGAAAGCAGTCCCTTTATCCGGATGCAGAGTTCGGATGAGTCGCTGAGCGAAGTGATTGTGGTGGCATATGGTACACAGAGAAGAGCAGAAGTGACCAGCGCCATTTCGACGGTGAGTGCGGCAAC
>CAZUWX010000004.1:0-44130 GCA_964624205.1 uncultured Chitinophagaceae bacterium | reverse complement strand
CTGTATGCAGACTTCCTCCCCGATCCAGAAGTGGCGGCATCGGAGGATATTGTCTATGGCTTTGGGTACAACCCATATGGCCCTTCCTATCCGGAACCGGTAGGTCATGATGGCAAGCTGGTCGCCGGTGCAGTGCCGCTGTGGAATGACGACTGGGTGGGTGCGCTTACCAATAATGCGGCTACCCGCAAAGACATAAACATAGGTATTGGAGGAGGTTCCGAGAAGTCGCACTATTATTTCTCGGGCGGCTATCTCAAACAAGAGGGCTTCATAGCGAAATCCAACTATGAGCGGATCTCGGCCCGGTTGAACTATACCAGTAACCTGACCGATTGGCTGGAGCTGGGAGCGAGAGTTTCCGTCGTTTCCTCCGACCAGAATTACCCTAATCAGGGTACGGGAAATTATTCCGACGTAATCGGATACGGAAGAGCATTGTCTTCTGTATTTCCGATCTATGCCCATGACGACGACGGCAACCTCATTTATGACGCGGACAATCAGCCGATATATGATTTCGGACGCCCCGATTTTTCCCGCTCGGTGAATGTGGACAGACCGATACTTAAACTTTCGAATGTGCCGGCTACCCTGGCGTTGGACGACTGGTGGTACAGGCGTTTATTCACCGATCTGAACACCTATGCCAAGATAAAGATCTTACGCGATCTGTATTTTAAATCCAGCTTCGGCATCAACCGGAGTGCTGCTAATGAGCACGACTTTCAGAACCGCGACTATGGCGATGCCCAATTGGTCGGTGGCCGCGTGTATAGTGGAAGGAATAATACCACTTCCTGGACCTGGAATAATATGCTGAACTACGACAAAAGTTTTGGTCTGCATAATATTGAACTGATGGCCAGCTATGAGTCGTACAAATACTTTTACGAAACGCTCTCCGGCACTAAAACCGGTTTTGCTATTGCCGGGCAGCAGCAGCCGGCGAATGCTGCTACCATCGAAGATTTTTCCGGTTACACCGAAACCTCCACTTTGCTGAGCTATCTGGGCCGGGTGAGATACGACTATGCCGGAAAATATTTTGCAGAGTTCACGGCTCGCCGCGACGCCTCTTCCATATTTGCGCCCGGCTACCGTGTAGGCTGGTTCCCCGCTGCAGGGGTTTCCTGGCTGATCAGCGAAGAGCGTTTCCTGAAAGGTTCCCAAAGTATTGACATGCTGAAACTGCGCGTTTCCTACGGCTCGCTGGGGAATAACGGGCTGTCAAATCTTTTCCCTTACCTGTCGACCTATTCCACCGGCTATAACGAGCTAACAAACCCGGGAGTTTACCTGACCAATTTCGCTAACAGCAGGATACAGTGGGAAAAGCAACTTACTACCAACATAGGCATCGATTTCAGTCTGTTCTCAAACCGCTTCTCGGGTAGCCTGGATCTTTTTGATAAAAGTTCTGAAAATCTGTTGTACAATCAACCGCTGGCACCTTCTATGGGCTTCTCCAGCCTGCAGGCTAATATCGGAAAGTTGCAGAACCGCGGAGTGGAGTTGAACCTGAACTACAATATTATAAGGAGCGAACGGTTGAATTGGGACGTATCCTTTAATATAACTTATCTGCAGAATAAGATCGTAAGTCTGCTGCCGGGTCAGGATACTGTGGCGTCTTCCGGCCCTTTCCGCAATGTGGTAGGCAAATCCATTTACGAATTTTACATGCCTTTGTGGGCGGGAGTAGACCCCGATACGGGAGCGCCCATGTGGTACATCGATGAGGAAGATGGCGGCGGCAATCCGACCGGCAAAAAAATAACTACCACCGACCTTAGCGAAGCGCTGAACTACCAGGAATGGGTAGGCTCGGGCCTGCCTAAGTACACTGGTGGGCTGTCTACCCGGCTCAATTACCTCGGCTTTGACCTGAGCATATTATTTAATTACGCTTTCGGCGGTAAATATTACGACAATAACTACGCCGGACTGATGCACGGCACCTACTATGATCTGGGCTATCAGATGCACGTCGACCAGCTAAAACGATGGAGGGAACCGGGAGATATCACAGATGTGCCGATCCTTAATTTGGCCAACGGCGATGGCAGCAACCGTTCCACCCGCTTCCTGTATAGCGGCGACTATGTAAGGTTACGGAATCTGACCATCGGATACAGTTTTAACCCTGACAGGAACCGGAAAGTGTTCAAGAATATCCGGTTCTATGTGCAGGCGGATAACCTCGCTACCTGGAGTAAGCTGAAAGACGGTTCCGATCCGGAAGCTGCACTCAACGGAAACGCCGGCAGTTTCGCGGTGCCTTTTAAAACCCTTTCAGCCGGATTGGATTTCACATTCTAATTAAAACAACTGAATATGTTTACGATAGTGCGATCTTATATATTTATACTGGGCACGCTATTAGCAGGGGGACTGCTATTCAGCAGTTGTTCCAAAGATTTTATCAATGACGTGCACCCGACGGATGCCGCCACCGCTGAGGAAGTGTTTGGCTCCAAAGAGGGGGTCCGGGTGTACTTCAACGGCATTTACCGCACCATGCGGAGCCAGTGGAAAAGTATCGACGAATCAGCCGGCGGTACCGACGACGCATGGGGATATAATTCGGTAAACCTGGCACGCGTAGCGAAAGGGAAGGATATTGTTATGCCTCGTAACGACTGGTACTATTTCGATTACCAGAACGACAATCGTGAACCTACCTACCGAAGGGTTCGGTTTACCTGGTATTTCTTTTACGAGTTGATCAACCAGGTAAATACGTTGATAGCAGGGGTGGAAAACAGCGATGAGATCCTTGATACAGACAAAACATTGCTGATCGCGGAAGCGAGGGCGCTACGGGCTAATCTCTATTTTGAACTGACCCGGGAATTCCAGTTTACGGTACTGAAAGACCCCAATGCACCCGGAGTACCCCTTTATAGTGCACCTGCCAGTGTGAACAGTCTGACGGGTAAACCCAGGGGAACCATACAGCAGGTTTTTAACCTGATCAATGATGATATTGAGTTCGCAGTGGCCAACCTGGAGGTAGCCCGGAGCCTGAAAAGCCAGATCAATTTAAACGTTGCTTGGGGACTGGCCGCCAGGATCTACCTGGAGCAGGGGCGCTGGGGAGAAGCCGCCACGGCCGCACGGAATGCTATCGAGGGGCTGAGCCTCGACGCTGCCGACTATCCGGATAACTATAACGGGATGGCTTCACCGGAGGTGATCTGGGGTTTTCCGCAGACCACAGAAAGCGGAGGACAGTCGCTCTACTATGGTACACCCAGCTCTTTCTTTGAAAAGACGGGCGAGGGATATAGCGCTTTTTGGATGAGTGCTGAATTGGTTCATCAGTTCAGCAATACCGACGTGCGGAACACATTCATTGAGTACAACCCTGATCATACTGCCCCTGATGCTTATATCACCAATAAATTTGGCATCGCCACAGAGGAGCCCATCGATTTGATCACCGGAGAGTCGGTTTTATTGAAAACGCTCGACTTCAACGAAACGCTGAATATGATGCGGGTGGGAGAAATGTATCTGATCGAGGCCGAGGCCAAAGCCAGGGACGATCAGTCCGATGCGGCTGACGTGCTGTTTGAACTGCAGAGCAACCGCGACCCCAATGCAACGGCATCCGGCAATACGGGTGATGCGCTGATCGAAGAGATCCTGTTGGAGCGGAGAAAGGAATTGTACGGCGAGCTGGGAATCGACTGGCTGGATGCCAAAAGAACTCAGTCGGCGCTGGATCGTAGTACCTCCAACCATCCTGTGCCGTTAAATTATGTGATCCCGGCCAATTCGCCCAAATTCAATCTTAAGATCCCCCAATCCGAAATAGAAGGGAACACCAGTCTGAGTCCTGCCGACCAGAACCAGTAGCTGCCCGTCCATCTGCTTCTACAATATAACTGATTTCGAAAAAAGACCGTCTTCTCAAAACTGGGCGGTCTTTTTTGTTCTTCAGCCGGTACATGCGCTCAGCCATGTTGAACTAAAGACCGGCGAGGGCAAGCGCTTCATTGTTATTGGCTGCGGCCGGAGATTTGCGGTATACGAACTGCGCACCCGGTCAACGCGAGCGGCGTATAAGTCGGCAGGTCAATGATTTAGATAGTAAATCCGAAGGAATGAAAGTACTGCGGATGCCGCTGGCTAGTACATTCCCGGCTGGCAGATCGTCTTTAGAGGAGGTGCTGGTGCAAAGCGATGGCTACTTGATCTCAACGCTTCCGAGGCTGTCGTCTTCGATGAAGAGTTCCAGTTCATCACCCACCACACACTCCCCAACTCCGGCAGGAGTGCCGGTAAAGATCAGGTCGCCGATATTGACGGAGAAAAAATTGGAAATATAAGCCACGAGCTGGTCAAATGAATGCAGCATCAACCCTGAATTTCCCTGCTGCACCAGCTCCCGGTTCTTATACAGGCAGAAGTTGATGTCTTTCTTGTTTTTGATATCCTGGACAGGTACCCACTTGCCGATGACGGCTGAATTATCCCAGGATTTGGCTTTTTCCCAGGGCAAACCCTTCTCTTTCAATTCGTTCTGAATGTCCCGGGCCGTGAAATCAATACCCGCTGTAATTGAATCGTAGTATTTTCCGGCAAATCGTTCCTGGATGTATTTCCCGTTTTTGGAAACTCTGAGCACCAGCTCACATTCATAATGCAGGTCGTTGGTGAATTCCGGGTAATAGAATGGAGTATGAGCCTGGAGCAGCGCGCTCTTAGGCTTCATAAAAATGATAGGTTCCTCTGGGATCGCGTTGTCCAATTCTTGCGCGTGAGCCACATAATTCCGGCCGACACAGAATATTTTCATATTCAATTAAGGGTTTACTCTTAGATAATCACTTTCTATTTCTCATAAGCCTGAAAAGACAAGGGTAGGGAGTATAGGACTATTGAATATCAAAATATTAAGCTTACTAGATGACATTGCGAAAATAAAGATTCAATTCAACAAATCATAGTATAAATTCTTTTTTATTCACGTCCGTCATCGTCCTTTCAATGCCGGCAAATATAAAGTTCTCAATCACTTCTACGGATTTCTCAATTTTCAGGATCACCAGTGGAAGTTCTTCAGCGGTCCATTGCCCCAGCACGTATTCAACCTGCATACCTCTTGCAAAATTGTTGCCGATGCCAAAACGGAGCCTGGGGTAGGCATCCGTTCCCAACACGTCCTGAATGCTACTCAACCCGTTGTGTCCCGCCGCACTTCCAGCCGGTCGTAACCGCAGCTTGGAAAGCGGGAGGGCCAGCTCATCCATCACCACCAATAATTGCGACAGGGGTACCTTGCGGGTATCCAGCCAGTATTTCACGGCTTTTCCGCTCAGGTTCATGTAAGTGGTCGGCTTTACGACCATCACCTCTTTTCCCTTAAATGTTACGGTGGAAGTATAGGCCAGCCGGTCGATCCGGAAAGTGCCCCCGTGTTTGGCTACGAAGGCGTCAGCAACATCGAAGCCAATATTATGGCGGGTGTGGGCGTATTCGCCGCCGATATTCCCCAAACCAACTATCAGGAAGCGGGACATGGCAAAAATTGAATGATCGCCAGATAAAAATAATCCAGATAAATAAGCCCGGAGCAATCTCCGAGCTTATTTATGTTACTGATGATTTTATTTCTTTGGGGTTGCCGTAGCCGAAGCTTCTTCCTGCTTCAACTGGCGCGTCATCACCACCGAGGCGATTGGAATACGGGGTGAGTTGAGTATTTCGAAGTTGTCGGCCTTCACGTCTTCAACCCTTACGTTTTCGTTTATATCAAGCTCGCTCAGGTCGACCTCGATGTTCTCCTGCAGGAAGCGCGGGAAGGTTTTTACCTTGAGCGACTTCATTTTAGTGACCAGCTTTCCACCATTCTTCACCCCGATAGAGGACCCGGTGAACTTGATCGGAATTGTAGCCACCACCGGCTTTTCTTCTACCAGCTCGAGGAAGTCGAGATGGGTCAGCTCATCGGTAACCTTATTGAACTGGATGTCTTTAAGGATGCAGTTATAGTTTTTCCCGTCCACATGAATCTCTGCGAGCTGGAATTCCGACGTATACACAAGGTTCTTAAATGCCAACGCAGGAGCGGCGAAATTCACCTCCTGCGAACCCCCGTAAATTACGCCAGGCACCAAGCCCTGAGAGCGGAGCCGACGGGTATGTTTTTTGCCGGTTTCGGTCCTCAGTTGTCCTTCGACTGTAATTGATTTCATTTTATTTATTTGTTTTGATGTTTTTCTTTTGGATCGATACCGCACCGTCGGCAGTGTCTTTGTTCTCAGATCCCTTACCGGTTCCGTAACTGGCTGTGAATGAACAAGCCGGTGATGCTCTTGTTCTCATAAGCATTGCGGAGAGCTACAGCAAACAGCTCTGCAACCGTCAACACCTTGATCTTGGATATCTTCTGCTTCAACGGAATCGTATCGCATACCACCAACTCCTCCATTACACTGTTTTCGATATTAGAATAGGCATTTCCGCTCAGAACTGGGTGGGTGCAAAACGCGCGCACACTACGGGCGCCCTTTTCTTTCAGGAGAGCGGCTGCTTTTGCCAGCGTACCCCCCGTGTCACAGATATCGTCTATCAGCACTACGTCCTGATCGGTAACATCACCGATCACCACCATGCTGGCTATCTCATTGGCACGTTTGCGGTGCTTATCGCATATCACCATTTCGGCATTAAAATAGCTGGCAATCTCCCGGATCCTATTGGCACTTCCCACGTCAGGGGCGGCAAAGGTAAGATTTTCTATCTGAAGTTGCTCGATGTAGGGGATAAAAATGGCGGAGCTGTCGAGATGGTCCACGGGGATGTCGAAATATCCCTGTATCTGGGGTGCATGCAGGTCCATGGTGATCACGCGGTCTGCCCCGGCAGCCTCCAGCATATTGGCTATCAGCTTGGAACCGATTGCTACCCGGGGTTTGTCTTTCCGATCCTGGCGGGCATAGCCGTAATAGGGGATTACCGCCACCACTTTCTCGGCACTGGCCCTTCTGGCTGCGTCGATCATGAGCAGCAACTCCAGTATATTTTCAGCCGGCGAGCAGGTGCTCTGGAC
This sequence comes from uncultured Chitinophagaceae bacterium, assembly GCA_964624205.1. Taxonomy (GTDB): domain Bacteria; phylum Bacteroidota; class Bacteroidia; order Chitinophagales; family Chitinophagaceae; genus Flavitalea. Next base: position 37,067 of record CAZUWX010000004.1, on the reverse strand, counting down.
GAGAAAAACCATGTCGCCCCGGATGCTTTCCTGGAAGACCGGCTGGATCTCTCCGTCGCTGAATTTGGAAATGGTGACTTTGCCCAATGGGATGCCGAATTTATGGGCAATTCTTTCGGCCAGGTATTGTGAGCCTGTGCCGGAAAAGATTTTCGGTGCTCGGTGCATGTGTGTAGGTAGATGAGCGGCGAAGGTAAATAAAAAACTTTCGTCCGATGGCAATCCCGCCGGCGAAAGTTTCCGCTCACCACCTCTAATGATGAACTGTCCCTGACCGGCTCCCATCCTTCGCGGGGATAGAGAGCGGTCAGGGGATATCATGGCCAGGATCCGGCGCCCGGCATAAAGGCAAGAGCCCTTGCCGGCAGACGTTTCCCGGAAATCTATTTGTTGGTCACGGTCAGCAATACGCTGTTGCCGGCTTGTACCATCGCTGTTTTCTGGGCCGGCGGATTGTCGCTCTTGGCTACTCCCTTAGGGTTCACGGCATAAAAAATTGCCGAACAAATGAAGATCGAAAAGAAGAGGGCTACAAAATACATCCCGATACAAAAAAGGAAGGGCTGGTAGCCGCCAATTGCTGAAAAAGTAGATCTGCGTTTCATGGTGTTGGATTTAAATTGTTTTTCTAAGACACTTTGGAACACTGTTTAAATAACGGTGGAAACCTGTTGTTTATTACAATGACGGGATAAAAATAGTTTCTATTATTGAGTCATGCAAGAGCAGATATACCCGATCAAAACATGGGCAAAAGACGATCGTCCGCGCGAAAAACTACGATACCGGGGCCCGCAGTATCTTTCCGATTCCGAATTGCTGGCTATTCTGATCCGGAATGGCGTGCGGAAGCGGACTGCCGTCGACCTCGCCAGGGACGTTCTGAGCCTGGGCGGGAACGATCTGAACGCCCTGGGCCGGTTCAATGTGAAGGATTTTATGCGGGTGCGGGGCATGGGAGAGGCCAAGGCCATCACTATTGCCGCCGCCCTTGAGTTGGGGCGAAGGCGGCAGTCGACGGCTATCCCGGACAAGCTCGTGGTGAAGAACAGCCGGGAGGTGGCCATTTATATCCAGTCGCAGTTGCGCGATCTGCCGCACGAAGTATTCGGTGTGATGCTGCTGAACAGGGCCAACCGGGTCAAACGCTACGAGGTGATCAGCACGGGAGGGATCACCGGAACGGTGGCCGACCCCCGCGTGATTTTCCGGAAGGCGCTAAGTGAAGAGGCCGTGTCCCTGATCCTGTTCCACAACCATCCCTCCGGGAGCCTGAAGCCCAGCCGGGCCGATGAAGAGCTCACGAGCAAGATCGTGCAGGGAGCCAGGCTGCTGGATCTGCGCATACTGGACCATATCATCGTGAGCGAAGAGGGGTATTTTAGTTTTGCGGATGAGGGCATGCTATGAATGCGTAAATTTGTTTTATGAGCGAACAAAACCAACTCCCGCCGAATCAGTTGAATATCGAGATATCCGAAGAAGTTGCAGAAGGCAACTATTCGAATCTTGCTATCATCACCCATTCACACGCTGAATTTGTAATTGATTTTGTGAATGTGATGCCGGGTACACCTAAAAGTAAGGTGAAGTCGCGGGTAATCCTCACTCCCCAGCATGCAAAGCGTTTTATGAAGGCGCTCGCCGAATATGTGCATCGTTTCGAACAATTGCACGGGAAGATTCAGGATCTGGAAGACGTTCAGTTACCGCTTAATTTTGGTGGCCCCACCGCTCAGGCATAAACATCTCAGCCATGGATACGCTCAAGGACAAGATCAGGAGCCTGGCAACTGCTTACGCATCCTATTTTATAGACGTCAGGCACCATTTGCATGCCCACCCCGAATTGAGTTACCAGGAGCATAAGACTTCGGCTTATATCCAGCAGCAGCTCACACAGTTCGGTATCCCTTTTCGCGTCATGGCGGAAACGGGGGTAGTGGGATTGATAGAAGGACGGAATCCTTCGAAAAAGGTTGTTGCACTGCGGGCCGATATCGATGCGCTTCCGATCGAAGAGCAGAACGACGTGCCCTATCGTTCCACCCAAAAAGGCGTGATGCACGCCTGTGGACACGATGTCCATACTACCTGCCTGCTGGGTGCTGCCAGGATACTCAACGAGCTGAAAGGGGAATGGGAGGGAACGGTGAAACTGATTTTCCAGCCGGGAGAGGAACGCAATCCCGGCGGGGCAAGTATCCTGATCGGTGAGGGGGTGCTGAACAACCCTGCACCGGAAGCCATCTTCGGCCTGCATGTTCATCCGGGTCTGCCCGTAGGAAAGTTCAGTTTCCGGGGCGGAAAGGTAATGGCCAGCGCCGACGAACTGTTTTTCACCATCAAAAGCAAGGGGGGGCATGCCGCTTCCCCCCATCTCACCGCCGACACGATCCTGGTGGCCTCACACATTGTTGTGGCGCTTCAGCAGGTGGTCAGCCGCAATGCCGATCCGTTTTCTCCTTCGGTGCTTTCGATCTGCTCCATCCAGGGGGGCCACACGACCAACGTGATACCCAGTGAGGTGAAGCTGATGGGTACTTTCCGCGCCTTCGATGAGGTCTGGCGTTTTAAGGCCCATGAGTTGATCAAAAGAATTGCCGTATCCACGGCAGCCGCCATGGGTGCTGTTGTGGATGTGCATATTGATATCGGTTATCCCAGTGTGCTGAACCATGAGCAGTTGAGCATTGCAGCGCGTGAACTGGCAGACGAGCTGATGGGTGAGGAGAATATCGAAACCACCGAGCTACGGATGGGTGCGGAGGACTTCGGCTATTACTCCCAGGTGATCCCTGGCTGTTTCTACCGGCTGGGTGTGGGAAATGTTGAAGCCGGGATCACGGCTTCGGTGCACACCCCGGTATTTGACGTTGATGAGCGATCTCTGCGGTATGGCATGGAGATGATGGCCTGGCTGGGTGCAAAGGCTTCCCTGGATGGTAGGTAAGCTTTTGCGTAGCGGATATCGAACGAATCGATCAATGCGTACGCAGGCTTTCTCGGATGATAAATAAACTGCTTCAGTCGGTCTCGGGTAAAACCTGAACGGTATCGGGGACGATATACACCGATGTTTCAAATAATTTCTGGATAGGCGAGAGGTAGGTTTCTGCGTCCGAACGATCCTTGAAATTACCCACTTTTAGTCGGAAAAACGGTGCCTGATACATCATATACGCGCGCAGTTCGGGAAAATGCCGGTAGATCCTGGTTTTGGCGTCGGTCACGGCATTCCGGTTATTGGAACTGATCACCAGTATACGGAAACCCGGTGCAAACTGTCGCGAACTCCGGGTAGTCAGCTCATTGATCTCAATTTGTTTGTCGACCAGCAGGCTGACCCGGGGGTCTTTGTGCACAACCACATTGCTGTCGACAGGCACCATCAGCAGGCTACCCGGCACCTGCGCCTGCACTGCAACGCCCAGCAGGAAAGCAGCAACTATAAATACGATCCTGTTCATGTACACGACTGTTTGGTTTATAAACATCCCGCTTCCCGGCTACGACGTCTCCTTGCCGTGGCAGTTCTTATATTTTTTACCGCTACCGCAGGGGCAGGGATCGTTCCGGCCTATTTTGGGACCCGCTTTTACCGGCATTTGTTTCACGTCTGCCGAAGGGTCAAGATAATCATTTTCGTTGGCAGCATAATCATCACCTCTGGCATCCACTTCGTCCTTGTTGGCGCGCATGCGGCTCATGTCCGTTTTTTGCTCCCTGCCTTCCCGGATGCGGCTGCTTTGCTCTACCGGGATGTTACAATGGCTGAGGAAATTAACGATCTCCCGGTTCACGTCATTGTCCATTCTTTTGAACAGATCAAAGGCCGTGATCTTGTATATCACCAGGGGGTCTTTCTGTTCCAGATAGGCCGTTTGAACGCTTTGTTTCAGGTCGTCCATGGCCCTGAGATGCTCTTTCCAGGTTTCGTCGATGAGCGACAGGGTGATCTGCCGTTCCAGGGCATTGGTGAGTTCTTTCCCCTCCGTGTCGAGGGTCTTGTTAAGGTTCACCAGGATCTGAATTCCTTTTTTCCCGTCGCTGAACGGCACCACCACGTTTTCGATATGTGACCCCTGCTGTTTCCTGATACTGGAGAAGACGGGGATGGCCTGTTTTTCCAGGTCCAGTTTTTTTTGCTGGTAACGCGCAATCGTTTCGAGGTAGAGCCTGCCGGACAATTCTGCCGGGTTCCCCCGGGTGAACTCTTCTTCCGTGATAGAGCTGTCGAGCCCAAAATTCACGATGCTGGCCAGCTTGAAACCCTGGTAATCGTTTTGTTCCTGGAACGAGTTGATCAATCCTTCTGCAATATTATAAAAAGCATTGTCCAGGTCGAGGGCCAGCCGTTCCCCGAACAGGGCATGGCTCCGCTTTTTGTACACTACATTACGCTGCTTGTTCATCACGTCGTCGTACTCCAGCAACCGTTTGCGGATGCCGAAATTATTCTCTTCCACTTTTTTCTGCGCTCTTTCGATGCTACGGGTCACCATGCTGTGCTGGATCACCTCACCTTCCTTGTAGCCGAACCGATCCATGATGGAAGCGATCCGCTCGCTGCCGAAAAGCCGCATCAAATCGTCTTCCAGCGACACATAGAACTGAGAAGAACCGGGGTCGCCCTGGCGGCCTGCACGCCCGCGCAACTGGCGGTCTACCCGGCGACTTTCGTGCCTTTCGGTGCCGATGATGGCCAACCCGCCAGCTTCCTTTACGCCAGGCCCCAGCTTGATATCGGTACCCCTTCCCGCCATGTTGGTGGCAATGGTGATAGCGCCCGCAAAACCTGCCTCGGCCACCACCTGGGCTTCCCGGGCATGCTGTTTGGCATTCAATACATTATGTGGGATCTTTTTCCCCTGTAGCATTTTGCTGAGCAGCTCACTTACCTCTACGGAAGTGGTGCCGACCAGTACCGGGCGGCCCTCCTGCCTCATCTTTTCGATTTCTTCGATTGCCGCCTTGTATTTTTCTCTCTTCGTTTTGAATACGTAGTCCTGATGGTCTTTGCGGATTGCGGGAACATTGGTGGGTACGGTCACCACATCCAGTTTGTAGATATTCCAGAATTCCCCTGCCTCTGTTTCCGCTGTGCCGGTCATGCCGGAAAGCTTGTGGTACATCCGGAAATAATTCTGCAGGGTGATGGTGGCATAGGTCTGCGTGGCCGCTTCGATCTTTACGTTTTCTTTGGCTTCGATCGCCTGGTGGAGGCCGTCGCTATACCGGCGACCGTCGAGAATACGTCCAGTTTGCTCATCGACGATCTTCACTGCCCCGTCCATCACTACGTATTCATCGTCTCTTTCAAACAGGGTGTACGCTTTTAAAAGCTGCTGCACGGTGTGGATTCGATCGGCTTTTACCGAATAATCGTTTAGCAGGGCTTCTTTCCGTTGCAGTTTTTCTTCGGGAGATACCTCCATCTTCTCTATATCCGCCAACTGGACGCCGATGTCGGGAAGGAGGAAAAATTCGGGGTCCTCGCCCGACCCGGTGATGGCCTGTATCCCTTTGTCTGTGAGTTCTACCGAATTATTCTTTTCGTCGATATGGAAATATAACTCCTCATCCACTTTCGGCATTTCCTTCGACTGATCGGCCAGGTAATGGTTTTCCGACTTCTGCAGCTTGACCCGCATCCCCGGCTCGCTGAGGAACTTGATCAACGCGCTGTTCTTGGGTAGCCCCCGGAAGGCGCGCATCAGGGCCAGCCCGCCGCTGCGCGGATCGTCGTCGCCCTCTGCAAACATTTTTTTCGCCTCGTTGAGAAAATGGTTGGTGACTTTTTTTTGCATTTCCACCAGCTTTTCCACCCTCGGCTTGAGCACATGGTACTGCTGCTCATCTCCCTTCGGCACGGGGCCGGAGATGATCAGCGGCGTACGGGCATCGTCGATCAGCACACTGTCCACCTCATCCACCATGGCGTAATGATGTTTTCTCTGCACCATTTCGTCGGGACTGTGCACCATGTTGTCGCGCAGATAGTCAAACCCAAATTCATTGTTCGTGCCGTAAATAATATCCGCCATATAGGCTTTTCTCCGGTCATTACTGTTGGGTTGGTGGCGGTCGATACAATCTACCCGTAGCCCCAGCCACTCATAGAGCGTACCATTCCATTCGGAGTCACGTTTGGCAAGGTAATCGTTCACGGTTACGATATGCACCCCCTGGCCGCTGAGGGCGTTAAGATAGGCGGCAAGTGTGGATACAAGTGTTTTACCCTCACCGGTAGCCATCTCGGCGATCTTTCCCTGATGAAGCACCACACCTCCGATCAACTGTACGTCGTAATGCACCATGTTCCAGGTGATCAGGTTGCCACCCGCCATCCAACTGTTTTTGTAGATAGCCTTGTCTCCATCTATGCGTACATAGTCTTTCTTCACACTTAGCTCCCGGTCAAATTCGTTGGCGGTCGACTCCAGTTCGGGGTTATCCTTAAAACGCCGGGCAGTTTCCTTCACCACCGCGAAGGCCTCGGGCAATAATTCCTCCAACGCCTTCTCCAGCTCTTCGTCCCGTTCCTTACGTAATTTGTCGATTTTTTGATAAAGCCCGTCTTTTGCGTCGATCTCGGTGGAAGCAAGCTCTTCCGCTTCCTTCGAAAGATTCCGGATGTTTTCGTCTATTGGTTCCAGATGCCGGGCGATGCGCTCTTTGAACACTGCTGTTTTGTTTCTCAGCTCGTCATTCGAAATAGTCTGGTAAGACTCGACGTGCTGGTTAATTGTGTTGACAAGAGGTATCAGGAATTTGATGTCTTTTTCGGATTTGCTGCCGCCGAAAATTTTGGATATAAAACCTAACATATAATCTTAATGGATCTTTAATAGTTTACCATGATCCATTCCCGCGGAATGGAAAATATTTTTGTAGTCAAAAATAATGCTAACCGGGAACGGAGCGTCAATCTGACAGGGGCACAAAGTTAAGGGACTTGTTCAGCATTTTTGTTTTGTTAAAGAAATTAGTATTTTTACAGCTAAATAACTTAGCTATGTCAGCCGCAGGAAAAAATCTGAAATATCTGAGAAAGCTCAGAGGGTGGACCCAGGAAGAATTTGCCACCAAATTGAGAATCAAACGTTCTTTGCTGGGCGCGTACGAGGAAGAGCGTGCAGAACCCCGGCTGGAGGTGCTTGAAGCGGTCGGAGAAATATTCAAGCTCACCCTGGATGAGTTGTTGCTTACCGAGCTGGGGGCGGTGAAGGGCAGCTACCTTGCCCGACGCCGGGCTCAGAAACTGGCGGCGGGCAGCAGCGAGATCGGTTTTGTGCCCGTGAAGGCTGCGGCCGGTTATCTGGCGGGGTACGCCGATCCCGAGTACATTGACGAGCTGAACACTTTTACCCTTCCCATGCTTGCTCCCGGAAATTACAGGGCTTTCGAGATCGTGGGTGATTCCATGCTGCCTACCCCCAGCGGCTCTATTATTATATGTGAAAATGCGGGCAGCATAGAAGATGTCAAAAGTAACCAAACCTATGTGATCGTCTCCCGGAATGAAGGCATCGTGTATAAAAGAGTGATGAGGAACCCGAAGTCGAAGGGAAAGCTGACATTGGTCAGCGACAACAGCGCCTATCAGCCCTATTCGGTGCATTACACGGATATTCTGGAGATCTGGAAGGCGCAAATGGTGATCAGCAAGGCCAATGTGCAGCCCCGCTGGGATGTCAACCAATTGGCCACTATGGTCAGCAGTTTGCAGGATCAGGTGGCTTCGCTGAAAAACAAGGTCAATTGAGGTTTCAAAGGCCTGAAGAAGCTGAATTGTGCGGTTTCGGCAATCCATAGATCCCACCCACCGGCTGCGAGAACAGGATCGAAAAATAACCATCTTTTCCCTGTCGGTGGCTTAGACGCTTGACTTATGTCAAATTATTGAATATTTTGCATCCATAGCCCCCTAATTGAGCCTATCGCAGCGTTTAGATTAACGGCTGTCGTATTTTAGGCTATTTTTACGGCCCCCTTTGCACCCATGCTGAGAGCAGTTGTTATCATACCCGTCCTCCTGTGTTATTCCCTAATGGCTTTCAGCCAACTCAAGAGTATCAGTGCGATCAAGGTCGCTGAGGCGCCTATCATCGACGGATGGCTTGATGAGGCAGTCTGGGAGCAGGCTCCTGCGGCCAGGGGGTTCATCACCCATACTCCTTCCTTTGGCCTTCCGGCGGGTGACAGCACCGTGGTGCGGGTGCTGTATGATAATAATGCGATCTATATAGGGGCTTACCTTTTCGGTGACCCAACCCAGATCCGCAAGCAGTTCTCGCCGCGCGACCAGGAGCGGCAGGCCGATGCCGACCATTTCGCGGTGTTCATTGATTCTTATCACGACCGGCAGAATGCATTCCAGTTCCTGGTTACCTCCCGGAACGTACAAAGCGACGCCCGGGTGTCTTCCAATATCCCGCCGCAGGATGGCGTGTACGGAGATCTTAACTGGGACGCGGTGTGGGAGAGTAAAACTTCGATGCAGATCGATGGCTGGTCCGTGGAGATCCGCATCCCGCTTTTTTCCCTCCGATTTTCCAATAAGAACCAGCAATGGGGTATCCAGTTCCTGCGGTACAGCCGCCGGCTGAATGAAAGTTCGTTCTGGAATCCGCAGGATCCCAATATCAGCGGCTTTGCCAACCAGTTTGGCGATCTTACCGGCCTGGAGCACCTGGTTGCGCCACTACGGCTGAGCTTCTCGCCTTACGTGAGCGGGGGGCTGCGCAGAAATCCATCCGTGGCTAACGGCCGGAGTAGCGAATGGCTGAAAAGCGGGGGGATGGACGTGAAATACGGCATCAGCGAAAGTTTTACGCTGGACGCCACCCTGATCCCGGATTTCGGACAGGTGATATCCGACAACGTTGTCAATAACATATCACCTTTCGAGATCCAGTTTCGCGAAAACCGCCAGTTTTTTACCGAGGGTACCGAGCTGTTCAATAAAGCGGATATATTTTATTCGCGCAGAGTGGGGAGGCAGCCGGAAGGGTACCAATCCGTGCTCGACAATATACACTCCGGAAACCTGGCCAACTATGAAATTCTCAAAAACCCCGAAAGCACAAGATTGCTCAATGCCATTAAACTGTCAGGGCGCACCGCCAGGAATCTCGGTATAGGCTTTTTTAACGCCATAGCGCAACCGGAAGTAGCCCTGCTACGTAACCGGATCACCGGAAGGGATTCTGCGATCACCACCGAAGGGTTGGCCAATTATAATGTTTTCGTTTTGGACCAGGCCCTTAAAAACCGGTCCTACCTGACATTCACCAATACGAATGTTTTGCGGAACAGTTCGGCACGCGACGCCAATGTCTCCGCTTTCGACCTCGCCTTGTATAACAAAAACAATACTTTCGGCCTCCTGCTAAAACCACGCTATAGTAAAATATTTAACTCCGGGGGCGGCTACGACGGTTTCAAAAATTATCTGGAGCTCGGCAAGGTCAGCGGCAAATTACAGTACTCATTTAGTAACGAGATCAGATCCGTCAAATATGATCCTAACGACCTCGGCTACCTGTCGGCCCCCAACCAGGTGGATAATACTGCAAAACTCAGCTACAATATCTACCAGCCAAAGGGGAAGCTGCTGAATCAGCAGTATAGTCTGACCCTTCAGCAGTCTTACCTGTACAAACCATTCGAGTACGAAAAGACCGAGGTGGTGGCCTATTCTTCCTTGATGTTCCGGAATTTCTGGACCACCGATATAGAATTGGGGGCAAGGCCATTCTGGTTCAATGATTTTTTTGAGTTGCAGACCCCGGCTGATATTTTCCGCACTCCACGGCAAAAGCTGAAACGTGCGCCTTATTATTATTTATTCGCCAATGTTGCTACCGACACCCGCAAAAGATTGTATACCATGCTCGGATTGGGCGCCTCGGAAGGCCCCCTGCCCGATGATCCGTTCTTTAAGGTAGAGATGGAAGTACGCTATCGGTTCAGCGACCGGTTTAGTTTGACGGCAAACTATCTTCGCCAGCACGATAACGGCCAGTTTGGCTATTCTTTCATGCGCGACCCAACTACCGAGGGCCCCATCCTGGCCCGGCGGAAATACACCGATGTTACCTCTATCGTCAGCGGCATTTACAATATCAACAGGCGTATGAACATTACTTTCCGCGCCCGCCATTTCTGGAACCGTATCCTTAATACCAACCTGTACGACATGAAGAACGATGGGTACTGGACCGAGAAGAGCGCTTTGACTATGACCGACTACAATATGAACTATAACGCTTTTAACCTCGACGTCTTTTATACCTGGGATTTCCGCCCCGGAAGCCGGCTCATCTTTGCGTGGAAAAATTCGCTGGGCATGGATTATGAAAATTATATCAACGGAAATATCTACCGGAGTTATGTAGACAATGCAGCCCGGCTCTTCCGCACCCCACACGGAAATGAGCTGACCCTGCGGTTTATCTACTTTCTCAACTACCAGCAACTGCGGAAACGCTAGGCGGGGGCGGGCCAAAAGGCTGAGCAGGGAACCACTGTATAGTTATTCCGGGTCATTCCAGTACCACACATTTGGCCGGGACTTCACGAATTGTTTTATCCTGCTCTGGCAGGATTGCCGGTAGTTAGGTTTGGTTAGCTGTGTTTTCCTTCACATTGATGGGTTTCAAAACCCTCAGGCCACCTTTAATATCGAAGAATTCACGATCGCAAAAGCCGTATCCTCCTTTCCGGGTTGGATACCGCAGGTGCCGGTGAAGCGGCTGAAAGCGGGCAACACGCAGTACCCGGGAGTAAAATAGAAACAGGGGAAATGAAGCCGCTGCTTTCCCATGCCGCTGACCGTGACCCCGGGGTGAATATGGCCGCAGAATACATATTGCTGAGTCGATTCTTCTGAAGTGTAACAATCGTCCGGGCTATGGCAAAAGGAAAACGGGCCGATACGCAACCCCGGATCAAAGACCTCGATTCCCGCCTCCGCATACCATTCTTTTTTCAGGATATCATGGTTGCCGAGCGTCAGCAACACCCGAAGTTGGTTGAAGTCGCTCCGCCACTTTGCAAAAAGGTCCAACTCACGATTGGCGCTGCTGTGGAACATATCACCGACCACGATCAGGCTATCCGGCTGAAAATACTGGATATGCATCACCAGCCGCTGCATATCGTCTTTGAATACCGTTTGCGGCACGGCAATGCCGGCCTTACGGAAATGCCCCGATTTTCCGAAATGAAGATCTGAAACGATCAGCGCCCTTTCTTCCTCCCAGAAGACCGCCCTGCCGGGAGTGAGGCAGAGCGCCTGACCCCTTACACTGAACTGCTGAAATGTATGCATGATTACCGGCAAAGATAGGGAGCCGGTTTCACCGGTTTGGATTGCTCTTAGTTGCGATAGGGTTGTGGGTTGGGCTATTATGGGTTGAGCCTGGGTCGCGGTTAGTTGCGATAGGGTTGTGGGTTGAGCCTGGGCTATTGTTGGTTGAGCTGTTGCTGCATCCGCCTCACCCGGTCCTCCAGTTTTTCGGACGACAGGGTTTCCCGCAAACTGTCCACCTTCAGCGGGAAACAAAAAGGAGTAAGCTGCCGCGGAAAACGGATCACGATCTTTGCGCGCTGAATGCGCGAAAGGGTGTCGCGTAGCCGGGCCTCCTCCATTTGCTGTTCCATCACCTCGCTGTAAGCCTGGCGCAGCAGAAGATTGTCACTGTCGTACTCACTGAATACCTTGAACAACAGCGAGGCAGAGGACTGCAGATGTCTGGCTTTTTTGTGCTCCCCGGGATAGCCCCGGAAGATCAGCCCGCCGATCACGGCAATATCCCTGAATTTGCGCCTGGCCATTTCTGCGGCATTCACGCTCCGCTGGATATCGTCGAGCAGCCCTTCGGCGGAAAACAGCTCCATCGCATTGGTGTCGTCAAGGGGAATGGGCTGATCACTGAGCAGCTCGAAACCATAGTCGTTCATAGCTATGGAGAAGGTGATCGGCACCAGCCGGCTGAGGCGGTACGACAGGAGTGCTGCCAGCGCCTCATGCACCAGCCGCCCTTCAAAAGGATATACAAAAAGATGAAAGCCGTCTTTTGTTTCTATCTGCTCGATCAGCAGCTCGTCTTCTCCCGGAATATGCGAGAGCTGCTGCTGGAGCTTAAACAGAGGTTCCAGCACCCTTATTTCGCTATCGGCCGACAGCGGGGAGCGCCGCATGGACGCCTCCGCTTCCTGGAATTTTTTCCGCAGCATGATCCCCAGATTGGCCGACAGCGGCATCCTTCCCCCCTGCCAGCTCGGAACGATCGATTTGCGGGCAGTCGATTTGCGCACGAGCACCGTCATGTCGCGGATCATGACAAACTCCAGGATGCGGCCCGCCAGGGTGAAAGTGTCCCCCTCGTTCAGCCTCGAAATAAACCACTCTTCTATCATGCCGATGTATCCGCCCGAAATAAATTTCACTTTCAGCATCGGATCGCTCACGATGGTGCCGATGTGCATACGGTGACGCATAGCCATGCGGCGGCTGGTGATCCGGTACACACCATCGATGACTTCCACCTTCCGGAATTCATCATACTGCTGCAGCGCCGCCCCGCCCGAAGTGATGAAATGGAGAAGCTGATCGAATTCCTCCCGGCTCATATCGCGGTAGCAATAGGTGGTCAGCACTTCCCGGAATAATTCCTCCGCGCGGAACCCATCCGAAACGGCGAGGGTGCAGAGGTATTGTATCAGCACGTCAAAGCAGCGTATGCGGGGGTCACGGCTCTCAATGAACTGCAGATCCTTTGCCGTTGTCAGTGCCGCGGCCTCTACCAGCTCAAGCGAGTGGGTGGGCAAAAAATAGATCCGGCTCAACTCTCCGGGTGTGTGCCCGCTCCGGCCTGCCCGTTGCAGGAACCGGGCAACCCCTTTTGGCGATCCGACCTGTATAACGGTCTCTACCGGCCGAAAATCGACACCCAGGTCGAGGCTTGCGGTGCACACCACCGCTTTCAGCGTGCCGTTGTGCAACGCCTCTTCCACCCAGTTTCTCATTTCCCGGTCTATCGAGCCGTGGTGAAGGGCGATAGCCCCCGCGAGGTCGGGGCATTCGTTGAGCAGGGTATTGTACCAGGTTTCACTCATCCCGCGGGTATTAATAAATATTAGCGTGGTGCGGCTGTTGTTGATGATGGGGATCACTTTGCTGACGAGCTTCAGGCCCAGGTGCCCCGCCCAGGGATACCTTTCGATCTCGTCGGGAAAGATCGACTGCACTTCGATCGTTTTTTGGATCTCAGCCCTCACCAATACTGGCGGACTGCCAGGATAAGACGCATGCACCGGTGACAATAGCACTTCAGCGGCCTGCTCCAGGTTGCCGATGGTGGCGCTGATACCCCATATGCTCAGCGATCCCGATTGCATATGGCCGGGCGGCTGTTCCGTGCCGCCGGGAGATTGTTCGGGAACAGGGGCTGATCCTAAACCGCGAGCCCGCCCTAAACCGCGAGCTGACCCCGCATCATGTGCTGATGCCGGATCCGGGGTCAGCCCTGCATCATGTGCTAATCCTGATTCATATGCCATACGTGGTTCAGTAGCTCGCCCCCGCAAACCCACGATCCGGGAAAGGGCCAGCTCTACCTGCACGCCGCGTTTTGATCCCAACAGCTCGTGCCATTCATCCACCGCAATGATCTTCAGACTACGGAATAAGTTGCCGTAGCCTTTTTGTGCCAGCAGCAGGTGCAGGCTCTCCGGCGTGATGATGAGTATTTCCGGCATACGCCGGTTTTGTTGCTGCCTTTCGCTGGGGGTGGTGTCGCCATTTCTACTGCCGACCTGCCATTGCAGGCCCAGCCCGGCAATCACTTCTTCCATTGCCCTTTTGATATCCGTGGCCAGCGCACGTAACGGGGATATCCACAACAACTGCAAGCCGACCGCCCTTTTATTCGTATAGTCGGCTGCGTTAGCATTTATAAAATCAATGATGGCGCCTAGGAAAACGGAGAATGTTTTGCCGCAGCCGGTGGGTGCGTTTACAAGGCCCGACCGCCGGTTGATAATGTGTTCCCAGGTTTGTTCCTGGAAGGGGAACGGCAGCATACCGTGCAGCCGCAACCAGTTGCATACCACCCTGTAACCAGCGCTTGTATGCAGGGGAACGGCTTGGGCGGTGTTATTTTCCATAGCTTTTTGGCCTCGTGTTCATGGTATAAAACCTCCGGTAATGAATGCGGAATAATAAATGTTTACTTTCCATATTGCTGCAGCATCAATTTAAGGTCGTCAAGGGTATTGATCTCCTCCGCTGGTTTGTCTTTGCGCCACCGGTGGATACGGGGGAAACGCAGGGCGACCCCCGACTTATGTCGCCCCGAAGCGGCAATGCCTTCGAAGGCGATCTCAAAAACGAGCACCGGTTGTACCGTTCGCACCGGCCCGAATTTTTCTATCGAATTTTTTTTCACAAAACTGTCTACCTGCGCAATTTCCTTGTCTGTCAACCCAGAGTATGCCTTGGTGAACACCACCAGCCTTTCGCCATCGCGCACTGCAAATGTATAGTCTGTATAAAGATTGCTCCTGCGCCCTGCGCCCTTCTGTGCGTATACCAGCACGGCGTCGATCGTAAGGGGGTCGATCTTCCATTTCCACCAGTCGCCCCGTTTTCTTCCGACCTGGTAAGGTGAGGATCTTCTTTTCAACATCAGCCCTTCGCTGTTGTTTTCCCTCGCATGCAGCCTGGTTTCCGCCAGTTCTTCCCAGGAGTGAGATTCTATAACGGGGGAGAGAATGAGTTGCGGAAGCTGTATATCGGCAACTATGGCTTCAAGGCGGCTTCTTCTCGTTTCCAGGGGCAGGTGCCGGATATCTTCCCCGGCCTCCTCAAGCAGGTCGTACGCAAAGACTGCGGCAGGGGCTTGTTCGAGGTGTTTTTTAGTGATATTTTTTCTCCCGATACGGGTCTGCAGCACGTTAAAATTAAGGACTTTCCCGTCTTTGACAGGTAGTATCTCACCGTCGATCACGGTGCCATCCGGCAGGTGGCCGGCCAGCACCTGGAACTCCGGAAATTTATCGGTGATCAGGTCTTCGCCACGACTCCACACAAAGAGTAAACCGCCGCGCTTGATGACCTGCCCCCTGATCCCGTCCCATTTCCATTCGGCCTGCCAGGCGGGCGGCACGCCGAGCGCGTCCGGCATCCGGTCCAGGGCATGGGCCAGAAAAAAGGGATAGGGTTTGGAAAGATCATACAGGGCTGCGTCTTCGCTCAGAAGGTCTTCGAATCGGATCACGGTAGGATCCCACTTGCCGCTGAGACGGTGCGCGATCACATTGGGAGAGTGCCCGGTGGTTTTTGCCAGGGCGTTCACCATCAGGCGTTGGGAAACGCCGATGCGGAAGGCGCCGGAAAGGAGTTTATTAAAGACAAAACGCTCCTCTCTCCCCAGTTCATGCCAGGACCGGATAACGAATGTTTTTTTTGCGGCCTCGTCCTGCTGCTCCAACGCAAGGAACTGTTCAGCGTACCAGGCCAGCGATTTTGGTTGGGATCCCGGGGCGATCGTTGCCGGGTCGGGGATCAGCAGCGCAATGGTTTCCGAAAGGTCGCCCACCGTTTGGTAACATTCCGCAAACAACCACAAGGGCAGTCCGATCAGCTCGGCGCACCATTGCTGAAGTTGTGCAGGACTGATGGTACGTCGTGGCCTGCGGCCGCTGAACAGTGCGATCACCCATACCTTGTCTTCCGGATCTGCAACGGCGAAATAATGTACCAGCGCCTCCAGTTTCTCATTGGTTTTAGTGAGCGAGCCCAGCTCATACACCAATGCGGCAAAGAGACGCATGCCGCCCGCCGCTGATGGCCCGGGCGAAGGGGCTAATATTTTCTTTTTCGGCTCATTCATCGCTTGGCATCTGTTCATCTCCTGCCCCTTGTTCAGGTTGATTAGGATCCGTTATGCCGGTCAATTCCTCGTCAGCATCACCGTATTCGGTTTTTACTTCTGCGGCGGCGATCCCTGCCTCGTTCAGGTATCTGCTGAAGGCGGACTGGAATCCGTGAGTAACAAAAACCTGCTCTGCACCGGTGTTCTCTACTGTTTTGAGCAATCCGCTCCAGTCGCAATGATCGCTCAGAACAAAACCCGCGTCCGCATTTTTTCTGCGCCTGTTTCCCCTAACCTGCATCCAGCCGCTACAGATGCCGATGTTATATGGGTTGAATCGTTTGATCCACGCCGAACCCTCCGCCGCGGGCGGGGCGATCACGACGCTGTTTTTATAAGCATCTTTAGGGATATCCGCAGACACCCGTTTTACAGCCGGCAGGAGGCTGGCCGCCGGTATGCCGGACTGGTGAAGCATTTCCTGCACGTTATAAATGGCGCCGTGTACGAAAATATTTTCCGTAACAGGTTGTATCGCCTGCAATACCCGCTGTGCCTTACCCAGGGAATAGGCTATCACCACCGGCACTTTGCCGGCCGACCAGGTTTTACGTATCCAGCGCTGTATTTCTTCGTACAGCGTAGCCTGCGGCTTCCAATGGTAGATGGGCAGGCCAAAGGTGGATTCTGTGATGAAGGTGTGGCAGCGTACGGGTTCGAAGCTGCCGCTGATACCGTCGTTTTCTGTCTTATAGTCGCCGCTGATCACCCATGTCTCACCCCTGTGTTCTACCCTGATCTGCGAGGAGCCGATGATGTGGCCTGCAGGGAATAGGGTTATGCGGACGCCATTAAACAAAACGGGTTGGTTCCATTCAACCGGCTGGAACTTGTTTTCGCCCAGTCGCAGGCGGAGCAGCGGTTGGGTAAAGTGATGGCAGAGATAATAACGGCTGCCGGGGCGTGCATGGTCGCTGTGAGCATGTGTAATTACAGCTCTCTCTACCGGTCGCCAGGGATCGATATAAAAGTTTCCGGCCGCACAAAACAGGCCGCTGTCTGTGAAGGTTATCAGTGACATGAATGAAATAATAAACCTGCCGGTTCTGACTTCCTGATTTTTCCGTCCGGGCTTCCGCCTTTGGATTTGCTAACATCTGAAAATCAGAACAACTACGGCCGCATTTAATCGCCTAATAAACTGCAACTACTGTACCATCGATCTTTTTAACAAAGTAGATGTGTTTGTTCTCGAAATAGTCCAGGGTATTGCTCCTGCTGCCGATCACAGGCTGGATATTGTACTCATTGAACAAGCTGAACCGTTTGTCGGTCAGGCCCGAACCAAGATTGTCGCCATAGAAGTGCAGCAGACGCGCAAAATGGTAGAGGGTCTCGTATCCCCGGAACAACATGTCTGTGGGTTTGGAATAAAAATTCGATTTGAATGTTTCGAGCACTGTATTCACTGTTTGGCGGGCAGTGTCGATATAAAACGGGGTGGTGAAGATCACTTCAGCTCCCCTGTATTCGGAACCGCTGAAATCGGTCACGTCCCACCAGGTGGGCATGCCAAAGATCACGGAAGGATGGCTGGGAGTGAGGGAAGCGAGTTGCTGGGTCAGGAGACTGCCGAAGCGCGTGTCTAAACTGCCTGCGATGCACACAGTGGTGGCGCCGGCTTTCATATGCCTTCTCAGGTCGAGGGGTACAAAATTCGCTTCCAGCGTTACGAATTTTATTTTCAGCGGAACGGAAGCGGTACGGCGGCTGATCTCCTCAAAATAGTTTTTCAGCGTTTCCTCCTGCTGTCCCTTTTTCAGGAACATCACTACTTCGGATAACGCGTAGTGGGTTTGAATGAACCGGTATATTGCGGCACAATGCGTTTGCAGGGTGGAATTAAGGATCACGTAATTCGGATTGTTCGTTACCCCCGCGTCGTTGGGATAGTTTACGTTGATGAAGGGAATGTTTTTTCTTGCTGCAACGTTTGCGATAGCTCTCGCTTCGCTGCTGTTCACGTGGCCGATGATCAACTGCATGTCTTCCAGCTTTCCCTGCCGGATCACGGTGGCCACGCTCGAAGCGGTGGAACGCGAATCATACACGAATATCTCCAGGGGAATGCCTTCTTTTTCGAGCGAGTCGATAGCCAGCTCGGCACCCTCGTAAAACTCCAGACCGGGATTAATATATTTGGGGAAGCTGTTGCCGTGACGATAAGAAAGGGTTGCGTCGAAGGCGGAATCGAGGTAAAGCGGTGCAAAGACCGCGATTTTATGCCGTTGAGGTGCGGTTTGTACGGGAAGGTCCTGCACCAGTGTTTCAAAATAATTATAGATGGTATCCTGCGAATAAGAACGGGATACAAATAAGAATAAAAATAATCCTGTATAAACGGTGTATTTTTTCATCCAATTTATCATGCTCGGTTGTATTCGCAGGTTGTTGACGAAGACGGTTACTCCCATTCGATCGTTGCAGGCGGTTTACTACTGATGTCATACACCACCCTGTTAATTCCTTTAACGCTATTGATAATATCGTTCGATATGCGGCCGAGGAATTCATAGGGCAGATGTGCCCAATCGGCCGTCATCCCGTCTACAGATGTCACCGCGCGAAGAGCAACCGTGAACTCATAGGTGCGCTCGTCGCCCATCACCCCCACGCTTTTCACCGGCAGCAGGATAGCCCCTGCCTGCCACACCTGCCGGTACAGGTTATGTTCCTTCAGTCCGTTGATATACACATGGTCGGCTTCCTGCAGCAGGGCCACCTTTTCGGGTGTGATCTCGCCCAGTATGCGGATAGCCAGTCCCGGCCCCGGGAAGGGGTGGCGTTCCAGCAGTTCCGGGGCGATGCCCAGTTCGTATCCCACTTTTCGCACCTCGTCTTTGAAGAGGGAACGGAGGGGCTCTATCAGCTCCAGGTGCATCACATCGGGCAGCCCGCCCACATTATGGTGTGATTTGATCATCACCGAAGGCCCGTGCACCGACACACTTTCGATCACGTCGGGGTAAATGGTGCCCTGTCCCAGCAGCCCGATGCCCTGTATGTTGGCGGCTTCTTCCTGGAATACATCAATAAACAGGCGGCCGATGGTCTTGCGTTTTTCTTCGGGTTCGCTCTTCCCTTTCAGTTCGCGGTAGAAGAGCTCTTTTGCGTCTATGCCTTTTACATTCAGGCCGATGGAGCGATAGGTTTCCAGTACTTCAGCGAATTCATTTTTCCTCAGTACGCCGTTGTCTACAAAAATGCCGAACAGCCGGTCGCCGATCGCCCGGTGGATAAGCGTGGCAGCAACCGTAGAATCCACACCGCCGCTGAGCGCCATGATCACTTTGCGTTCACCGATGGTCTTCCGCAGCGACTCCACCGTGTCCGTGATAAAATGTGCGGGAGTCCAATCCTGGCTGCATCCACAGATATTCACCAGGAAATTCTTTAATATTTTTTTCCCTTCGGCGGAATGATATACTTCGGGGTGAAACTGTACCCCGTACAGCGGGAAGGCGTCTCCATTGGCTTTGAAAGCCGCGAACGGGATATCGGCCGTGGTGGCCAGCACCTCAAAGCCCGGAGGCATTTCCAATACTGAATCGCTATGGCTCATCCACACCTGCGATTGTTCCATCACGTCCTGCAGCAGCACATCGTTTTTGGTTACTTTCATCTGTGCGCGGCCGTATTCCCTTTTGCTGCTTTTGGCCACTATGCCACCGTATTTCCGGGCGGCGAGCTGGGCGCCGTAACAAATGCCCAAAACCGGGAGCCGCTGCCGCAGGGCGGCTATATCAATATCCGGGGCGTTGTTTTCGTTCACGGAGAAGGGAGAGCCGGAAAGAATGATGCCTTTTAGCGAAGGGTCGGGTACGATCTGCTGATGGAAAGGAACGATCTCACAGTACACGTTGGCTTCGCGTACAGCCCGGGCGATCAGTTGGGTATATTGGCTTCCGAAATCTAGGATTAAAATCTTTTCCGTCATGGTCGTGCGAAGGTAAAGAAATCAGAGATCAACATATTTTACTTTAATCCACACGTCCCTGTTCCGGCCTTTGTCGTCCGTGCAGGATATTTTCACAGGTCCTTCCGATGGCATGAAGAATTGGCTGGCAGCGGCTTCGCCGGTTTTATAGAACTGGTTGTCAATATACCAGAATACGCGGCTGACGTCGTTTCCGGTGCGACATTTCAGTTGCAGGGGTTCGGGGTGGCGACGGCTGATCAGGTATTCCGTTCCATTCGAGGGCGAGAGAATGATGGGTTTTTCATCGTGGAATATTTTTTCGCATTTGGGGTTATGCGCAGGCACCCTTTCGTAGGCTATGGAGTGGTTGTCGTAGTACGCCTGCATTTCTGCCGGAACGATCCGGCATAGCTTTTTTTTGTACCCTGCCGGCGGGTGGCAGGCCCTGCAGTACGAGATCTTTTCGTCGGGTGAAACGAACACCTCCTGGCGGTTGTGACAGGTTCGGGAGGAGGATATCAGCGGGATAAAATAATCGGTCACAACGTGCCGGCAGAAATCTGCCGGAGGAAGGCCGGTTTCGGAGCAGACCAGCCGCGTGTCGCAATCCCCCGGCTGGTTGAACCATTCCCGGTCGCTGTCGTAGTCGATCGTGTTAAAAATGCGGAAGAGCAGGGGGGTGGCAATGTCTGCCCCGGTGAGTTCGGGAGCTCCTGCACCCGAAAAGTTGCCGGCCCATACGCCGACCGTGAAGTTTTTGTTGTAGCCGATGCTCCATGCGTCGCGTCGTCCGTAAGAAGTGCCTGTTTTCCAGGCTATCCGGGGCATACGCTCCGTGGCTTGCCAGTTGAGCGGGAAATCCGGGCGGCCCGTGGAAGAAAGGATCTCATTGACCATGAACGCTGCGGCGGGACTGACCAACTGCCGGCGGGAGCGGGTGCCGGCGTGGCGGGTGAGCGAGGGCCGGATATATTCTCCATCACAGGCGAATGCGGCAAATAGTCCTGTGAGCTCTTCCAGCGTGGCTCCACAGCCGCCCAGGATCATCGAGAGCCCCAGTTTACCCTGGTCCTTTTTCACCTGCTCAAAACCGCAGGCGGCCAGTGTGGATATAAACCGGTCTTTTCCCAGGAGCCGGAGTGATTTGACCGCGGGCACGTTCAGCGAATGGCCCAGCGCGTATTCGGTACTCACATAGCCATTGAACTTTTTATTGAAATTTTCCGGAGTGTAGCCGGCATAGTTGACGGGCACGTCGCTGATCACCGATTTCGGCGTGAGCATACCCTCGTCGATGCACATGGCGTACAACAGGGGTTTAAGGGTGCTTCCGGGCTGCCGCACCGCGATCACACCGTCTACCTGTCCGCCGTCGGTGGTGTCGTCAAAATCTGCAGATCCCACATAGCTTACTACCTGCCGCGTTTTATTATCGATGACCACCACAGCAGCGTTGCGGATATTTTTGAGCCGGAGGCGCCCGGAATAGCCCTGCACAATTAGCTCTACCTGGCGCTGTATGGAAAGATCGATCGAAGATTCCACCACGCCTGGGCCACCCGTTGCTTTGAGCTTTCTCGCCAGATGCGGAACCAGTTTCGGAAAACTGCCCCGCTGTGCCGTAAACGGCTCAGCCAACGCATCCTGTATCTGTTTATCGGTGAACACCCGCTGCGCGGCAAATAGCCGCAGCCAGCGGTTCCTGGCACTCATGATCGTTTCGTTGTGTTTTCCTGGTATCAGGGAAGATGGCCGGTTGGGGATCACGCAGAGGGCGGTGATCTCGGCCAGCGAGAGATGATCGGGATCTTTGTCGAAGTACAATAAAGACGCCGCTTTCACCCCTTCGATATTGCCCCCGTAGGGAAGGAGGTTGCAGTACATTCCGAGTATATCCTCCTTATTGTATTTCCATTCGAGCTGGTACGCGCGGAATATTTCTATTAGTTTGTTCAGGTAGGTTCTCGGCTTGGGTTCCAGCGCCCTTGCCACCTGCATGGTGATGGTAGAAGCACCCGAGGTGCGTTTTCGCCTGAACAGGTTTCGTACTGCCGCCCTTGCTATGGCAAAGGGGTTGACGCCGGAATGGTAGTAAAAGAACCGGTCTTCTTTCTGTATGATCGTGGTCCGGAGCAGGGGAGATATCTCGTCCAGGGAAGTATTTAGCCGCCATTTATCGTCCGAGGTGAGGAATGCGTGCACCATCTCGCCCCGGTTGTCGGTGATGATGGTGGAATATTCAATGCGGTCGGGTAAGGGGGAAAAAAAATTCAGCGCCACCACCAGCAAAATGGCGGCGGCTGCGCATATTGATAAAACTTTTATCATTGCCTGCAAATGTACATTTCTCTTGAAAAATGTTTATTATTATAGACCGGGAGGAGCCATTAAGGAAATCGGTAAGCCCCGCTTTGCTATTTCCGTATTGAAAATTCCCTCTCGGGTTCTAATATAACATTTTACTATGCGTGTAGCCCTAATTTGTCTGCTGGCCTGCATCATCGTTTCCTGCAACCGTAACACCGTCCGGCTCGACCGGACGAATGCGGACGGAGAAGTGCCGCAACTGGGAAATTTAACGTTCCATTTCAGCAATGCCCTGGTGGGGGATTCTATGCTGAACCGGTGGGATTCCACTGCTTATATCCGTTTTGAGCCGGCGATCGAAGGGCGTTTCCGGTGGGAACAGGCCGACCTGCTGGTGTTTTCGCCCGCAAAACCCCTGCCCCCCGCCACCGGTTTCAGCGCACGGTTTGACGACGATATCCTGCGGCACAGCGTATTCAACAGGATAACCGGTGCAGGCGATATTCGTTTTTATACGCCGGGCGTGGACCTCAACTACGTAAACGCTTCCTGGACCCTGCAGGACGAAGGTTCGGGACTTGTGGCACCGGAACTGGAGTTGTTTTTCAATTATGCCGTGTCGCCGGCCGATGTGAAGGATCGGCTTACGCTGCAGCTGGAGGGACAGCAGGTTCCTTACACCGTACAAACCTTGTCGGACAATAACCGCGTGCTGCTACGGCTCCAGGGAATTACGCCGCGCGACGAAGACCTGAGCGCCAACCTGAAGATCAGCAAGGGCCTGGTGCCCAGGAATGGCCGGAACCCTACGGTAGCGGATATTGAAGCGGCCCCCGTGATCCCTTCGCCTTTTAATCTTGTTGTCAATGACGTGTCGGCCCAGCACGACGGACTGGGCGGTATCATAACGCTGCGGTTGAGCCAGGACGCGGTGATGGACGATATAAGTTCCAGGATTCAGATCGACCCGGCCGTGAAATTCACCGTGGAGGCGATCGAGGGGGGGATAGCGATCAAGAGCCCGCAGTTCAGCGCAGAAAAAACCTACCGCCTGACCCTGCTCAAAGGGATACGCGGCAAAGTAGGAGGGGTGCTGCAGGAGCAGTATGAGAACCAGATCGCCTTCGGAGAAATGGAACCCTCGCTACGGTTCACGACAACAAAAAGCACCTACCTGTCGGTAAAGGGAAACCGAATGCTGGAGATGAACATAGTGAACGTTCCGAAACTCAAAGTGGTGGTCTCTAAAATATATGAGAGCAATCTGCTGAGCGCCCGGCAATACGGATACTACCCGCGGGAGTCGGGGAAAGCGGGAGAAGCGTATTACTATGGGGAGGAGCACGACCTGAGAATGGGCGATGTGGTGTATGAACAGGAGATCGATACCCGGTCGCTTCCCCAGTCTGGCAGCGGGCGGCTGTTCCGGTTCGACCTGGAAGACCGGCTTCCCGCATTTAAGGGGATCTACCATATCAAAGTGCGCTCGGCAAAGGATTTCTGGGTGAGCGACAGCAGGTTTATTGCGATGTCTGACCTGGGTTTGATCGCAAAAGAGGGTCGTGATAAATTATTTGTTTTTACCAATTCGATACAAACGGCAGAGCCGCTGAACGGGGTGAACGTCATTGCCTATGGCAGCAATAACCAGGTGCTGGGTATGGCTGCCACCAATGCCGACGGAGTAGCGGAGATCGCATATACAAGAAAGGAGTTTGCCGGCTTCCGGCCTGCTATGATCATTGCCAAGACCGAAAACGACTTTAACTATCTTCCGTTTGGGAGTACCCAGGTGAACACCTCGCGGTTTGAAGTGGGCGGCAAGCGACTGAACAGCAGTTCGCTGGATGCGTTCATCTATGCCGAGCGCGATATTTACCGGCCCGGCGAAAGACTGAATTTCTCGGTGATCGTCAGAGACCGCGAATGGAAGATCCCCGGGCAGATTCCGCTGAAGCTGAAATTCCTGCTGCCGAATGGCCGGGAATTGAAGACGTTCCGCAAAACCCTCAATGAGCAGGGTTCCCTGGAAGGAAATATCGACATCGCTAACGCAGGCATAACGGGAACCTACACACTGGAAGTTTACACATCTACCGATGTGCTGCTGGGAAGCAAAAATTTCAGTATAGAGGAGTTTGTGCCCGACAGGATCAAAGTAACCGCGAAGTTGGACAAGGACTTTCTGATACCGGGTGAAACAGCGCGGCTGTCGATCGCTGCTGTGAATTTTTTTGGCCCTCCCGCTGCGGGCCGGAACTATGAAGCGGAGATCCAGGTGAGATCAAAACATTTTAAACCCCGCAAATTCCCCGCATATGATTTCGGGATCAGGAACCAGGGCCTTTCGCTGGATAAGGTTGTAAAGCAGGGGAAGACCGATCCGGAAGGAAACGCTGCCGAATTATATGAGGTGCCCACCCTGTTCCGCAACACCGGTCTATTGCAGGCGAACTTCTATACAACGGTGTTTGACGAAACGGGAAGGCCTGTAAGTAGCGGTATTACCGCAGACATCTTTACGCAGGAAGTATTTTTCGGAATAGCGGACGACGGCTACTGGTATTATGCGCTCAACCGGCCGGTACGTTTCCCGGTGATCGCGCTCAACAGCGAAGAGCAGGTGCTGTCGGGAGTAAAGGCCGGAGTGAAAGTGATAAAACATGAATACAGAACCGTGTTATCAAAATCAGGTAGCTATTTCCGTTATGAATCGCAGGAAGACGACAAGCTGATCCTGGAACAGACCGTCACGGTCAGCGGAGACAACAGTGCATTTGTGTTTACGCCTCGGTCTCCGGGCAACTACGAGATCAGGATAGCAGTGCCGGGAGCTGCCGGTTATGTGAGTCGCAAGTTCTATAGCTACGGGTCCTGGGGAGGTGATAACAACTCTTTTGAGGTGAACACCGATGGCTCCATTGATATTGAAACGGACAAATCGGTCTATAAGCCCGGCGAAACCGCCAAAATATTGTTCAAGGCCCCCTTTGATGGCAGGCTGCTGGTAACGATGGAATCAGACAAAGTACTATCGTACCGGTATGTGGAGGTCGATAACAGGAATGCCTCGGTCGATATTCCGGTTTCGGCCGAGCATCTGCCCAATGTATTTGTAACGGCCACCCTGATAAAACCCCACCGGACGAGTGAGATCCCACTGACCGTGGCGCACGGCTTCAGCAATCTGAAAGTGGAGGAGGACGGCAGGAAAAACAAGGTGGAGATCGTGGCGGCTGTTTCAGCCCGTTCCCATACCAAACAGCAGGTGACGGTAAAGGCTTCCCCCGGCAGCTATGTGACGCTGGCGGCGGTCGACAATGGGGTGTTACAGGTGAGCAATTTCCTGACACCGGATCCTTACAAATATTTTTATGCGCCCCGGGCGCTTGATGTAACTGCCTACGATCTGTATCCCTACCTGTTTCCTGAGCTCCGGCCCAGGTTAAGCAGCACCGGCGGCGACGGAGAAAACGACATGCAGAAAAGACTGAATCCCATGCCTTCGAAGCGGGTGCAGATCGTGTCTTACTGGAGTGGTATCGTGAAGACCAATGCCAGCGGTCAGGCAAACTTTTCTTTCGATATCCCGCGATTCAGCGGGCAGGTGCGACTGATGGCAGTGGCTTACCACAATAATGAATTCGGTGCGGCGGAAACCGCTATCACGGTGGCGGACCCGCTGGTGCTGAGTACGGCAATGCCGCGTTTTCTGAGTCCGGGAGACATGCTCTCCGTTCCCCTCACTATTACAAACACCACGTCACGAAAAGCGCAGGCTGTGGCTGCGTTGCGTACGCGCGGGCCCGTGAAGGTGCTCGGCGCCGCCAGGCAGTCGCTTGCCATTGAGCCCAACGCAGAGGGCAGAACCGCCTTCAGCATTGCCGCCAATTCACCGGTCGACACGGCAAGGATCTACCTGGATGTGGAAGCCCTCGGTGAAAAATTCACCGATGAGATCGCCATCGGGATCAGGCCGGCTTCCCCACTTCAAAGAAAAACCGGCAGCGGTTCGGTTGAGGGAGGCGCCAAAAAGCGGTTGACCATTCCTGTTGACGGGTTCATGAAAGGCGCGGACTACAAGCTGGTGGTTGGAACCAATCCGCTGCTGGAATGGGGAGGGCAGTTGGGTTTCCTGGTACAATACCCCTTCGGCTGTACGGAGCAGGTGGTTTCGGCGACCTTCCCACAGCTTTACCACGGAGAGCTCGCAGCGCAACTGCAGATAAAGAACGGAGTTCCGGTAAATACGAATGAGAACATACTGGAAGCCGTACGAAAATTAAAGCTGCGGCAGTTGTATAATGGGGCGCTGACCATGTGGGAAGCACAGGGACAGCCTCATTGGTGGTCGACCGTGTATGCGGCCCACTTCCTGCTGGAAGCGCAAAAGGCCGGATATGATGTAGATGGCACGCTCCTGAGCGGCATGATGAACTATATCAATAGCCGCCTGCGGAACAAGCAGACCATCGATTATTATTATAACCGCGACCAGAAAAAGCAGATTGCTCCCAAAGAAGTGGCCTACAGTCTGTACGTGCTGGCTCTGGCGGCCACGCCGAATGTGCCGGCGATGAATTATTATAAGGAGAACCGGCAGTTGCTGAGCCTGGACAGCAAATACCTGCTTAGCGCCGCCTACGCCGTGGCGGGGGATACGAGGGGATACCGGGAATTGCTGCCGGCGGCTTTTGCGGGCGAGGAGTCCGTCCCGCAGACCGGGGGAAGCTTCTACTCTCCACTCAGGGATGAAGCTATTGCCTTGTACGCCCTGATTGAGGTGGATCCCGCCAATGAGCAGGTGCCGTTGATGGCCAAACACATTGCGGATGCGCTGGGCCGGCAATCCGGCTTCAATACCCAGGAGGCTGCATTTAGTTTTCTGGCGCTCGGGAAACTGGCCAGGGAAGCGAACAGGGCAACGGTCACGGCTAACCTGACGGTGGGGGATAAGACGGTGGCGCAGTTTGAAAACGCTACTATCAGCCTTTCGGCCAAACAGCTCGGTGGCAATACGGTCGATATCAGCACCAGCGGATCGGGGAAGCTGTATTATTACTGGCAGGCAGAAGGGGTTAGTCCAACCGGTGAGTACGAGGAGGAGGACAGCTATATCCGCGTGCGCAGGCAGTTCTTCGATCGGTTCGGTAAAAAAATTCACTCCAACCATTTTGAGCAGAACGATCTGGTAATTGTACAGGTTTCCCTGGAGCGGCTGTACAGCGGGGATGTAGAAAATATTGTGATCACCGATCTGCTTCCCGCAGGCTTCGAGGTGGAGAATCCGCGCGTCAGGGAGATCCCGGGGATGGATTGGGTGAAGGACGCTTCGACACCTTCCGCCCTGGATCTGCGGGACGATCGGGTCAATCTGTTTGTAGACCTCACCCGGCAGCGCCAGGTGTACTATTATGCGGTGCGGGCTGTGTCGCCCGGCGAGTTTACCATGGGGCCTATTGGCGCCGACGCCATGTACAATGCGGAGTATCATTCTTACCATGGTGCAGGAAAGATCACGATCACAGAACGCTGAAGATCGGGACTGGATGAGGGTCGCAGGGCGCTCCGGTCGGCACGCCGATGAGCAGGATGGTTGAGATCCGGTGGGGTGCAGCGTTAGCCCGGTAGTTCTACTTAAACCTATCCCGGGGAGCTGTGCTGAAAGACAGCCGGAAACGCGGCCCCTTGCTGAACCTGATCAAATTCAGCTTGACCGGTGATCTAAAAAATCGTAATTATGCATCATACGAATTTTTATTGTCGTGCGCATACCCACCCTACTACCCCGGAAAAAGCGGCCCCTGGCTTTTACCTGCATCTGCATGCTGCTGTTCAATACCGCGAACAGCATTATCAAACGACGTGCGGTGCGATTGACTTTTGCCGGCATGCTGCTGTTGCAGACACTGCCGGGACAGGCCGTTTTTCAGTTGGGGGAAAAGGATTCCGCAAGGTTGCAAACTTTTTTTGCCAACCATGAGCAGATCTACCGGCAAACGTTGCGCACCCTTCCCGCCCAGTATGCCGCCGACTACCGGAAACAGTACACGCTACGCTGGAATAATGTAAAGAAAAAATTCGGGAGCGCAGAGATACACACGGCAGCTTATGCGCGTGCATATCTGGAAACCCTGGTGTCGGAGATCGTCCGTTCCAATCCCTTGCTACAGCAGACCTCTTTCAGTTGTTATTTTTCGCGTTCGGGAGCGCCTAATGCCAGCTATCTCGGTGAGGGCGTGA
This sequence comes from uncultured Chitinophagaceae bacterium, assembly GCA_964624205.1. GTDB lineage: Bacteria > Bacteroidota > Bacteroidia > Chitinophagales > Chitinophagaceae > Flavitalea. The sequence goes on along the minus strand of CAZUWX010000004.1, from coordinate 8,651 downwards.
TCCTGCTTAATATGGGCCTGTTTTACCGGTTGACAAATGAGAGCCAGGCGGCATTCGTGATCTGCCACGAACTGGCGCACCTCTACCTGGGGCATAGCGAAAGAACTATTCGCAACTATGTACAGAAAATTAATTCACCTGAGGTGCAGCAGGAACTGAAGGAGATCAGGAAAAAGGAATATCGCAGGCGGGAGCAGTATGCAGATCTGCTTAAGGGGCTGAGCTTCGACTCGCGACGGCACGGCCGCGAATTTGAGCGGGAAGCTGATTCAATGGCCCTGGAATTATTGAGAAATACAGCTTTTGACATTGGAGAGGCCCTCACTGCTCTGGAACTGCTCGACCATATCGACACCGATTCGCTGAACACCGCCGTGGTATTAAAAAAAACCTTCGACACAAGGGCTTATCCTTTTCAGCAGAGATGGCTGTCGAAGGAAGAGGGATTGCTGGGAGGGCATGCCCAACTGGATCGCAACGAATTTGAGGATTCACTGAAAACGCATCCGGATTGTCCGTCGCGGATCCTGGCACTTCGGCCTGCCGTTGACAGATATGCGCGTGCAGGGATGCGAACCTTCGTGGCCGACAGTACAGAATTTGAACAGTTGCGGCGCGTTTTCCCTTATGAGATCGCCGAGTACAGCTATATTTCCGGCGATTATGGGAGGAGCCTTTATTATACGCTTGAGCTGTTACAGCAACATCCCGGTGATCCGTATCTCATTGCCCATACTGGAAAACTGTTGAACGGGCTCTATGCTGCCATGAAGGAGCACCGGCTCAGTAAACTGATAGAGAATCCTTCACCCGGGTATTCTTCCAGCTATAACCAATTGCTGCAGTTTATACAGAACCTGTATCCGGAGAATATTGCAGCACTCAGCTACCATTTCCTCAACCGGCACCAGTTGCGGCTGAGTGGTTATGAGCCCTTCCGGGATGCCTATCAGGAAAGTATCCGCATAGCGCCAAAATAAATCATTCGTTCAATAAATCTTTTACCATTTAAAAACAGAATTCTTATAATCAGTCACCATTCACTATTAACCTTAACAATCAACACCATGTCTAAAACCTTCCTATTCCTCCTTGTCCTGTTTTGTTGTACTGCCGTCACCGGAAATGCGCAGGGGCACCTGAGCATCGAAAAAGTGCACGCAACCTATCTGCGCAACAGCGGCACCATCATGGAAAACAACCAGATCAAAGGCTATTTTTTTCTTTATCAGAGTGACAAGATCGATAAGCGGACGAATGAGTACACATTGCAGATACTCGACCAGAACCTTAACAAGGTGATCGATATCCGTTTTGAGGACTCAAAAAAGATCAGTCTGCTCGAAGCCGCTTACAATAACAGCAGCCTCGCTTTTCTGTTCAAGAACGACGATACAAAAACGCTCGACCTGAAGATATACGGCATCAACGGGAAGCTGAAATACACGTATAGCCGGATGTTCGACAAACGATCGGACGACCTGATGAAAGCTTATGCCACCCTGCACACCGATGAGGGAACGAACCAGAATGTATTTGATCTTGGTGAAAAAGGGTATGCCTCCGTACTACCCGTGCGCGATGGCAAACAAAGGTCATACGAAGTGGACTATTACTCTTCTGTTTCCAAAAAACAATGGACCTATATTCCGGACGACGAGGAAAAGTTTGCGGCGGCGGAGTTTCTCGGGAGCACCGACAGCCTGATCATCCTGGAAGTGATGAAAAGGAAATCCGCGCTGAGTAAAAAGGTCAGCTCGCATATCGTGGGAATCAATTTTGTTACCCGTAAAAAAGCTTTTGACATCAGCGAGGAAGAATCCGGATACGTGCTGGTGCCTGCCAGTATCGAGGCGATAAAGGGAACGGACAGGCTGCTTGTGCTCGGCAATTATTTTGAGACGGGAGATAAGATCATGAACGAGTACAGCACCGGCCTTGCTGTTTATGAGATCACGACCTCAGGAAAGGTAGTGTCGAGAGCCTATAATAGCTGGGCGGGGGATTTTGCCGAATACCTGCCTACCAATCGCAAAGGCAAAATATCCAATATCGGCTACCTGTATGTGCATCGTGTGATTCAGGCGCCGGGAGGAAAATTGTTTGTGGTTGGTGAGGGCTATAAAAGACAGGCCAGCGCGGGCGGGATTGCGCTGACTGCATTGGGAGCCCTGGGCGGAAACTATGGGTCGGCCGGGGTTACAAAGATCGTAGTGACGGATCTGGTGATGATGGAATTTAACAACGAGTACAAAATAAAGGGGGCTACTGTTTTTGATAAAACGAACAACACGGCGGTTGCGGGATCAATGAGCGATTATAACAGTCAACATACCCTGGCCATGTACCTGAAGACCATCGGCGCGTTCGATTATGCTTTTACCACCGGCGACAGTGATAATGCGAACTTTGTAGTATGTTTCAGCGATTGGGTAAGGAGTTCGGAATACAGGGGCCAAACCTTTAACTCGATCCGTTTTAACGGGGAAAAGTTTATCACCGATAAGATCGAGCTCAAGTCGAAGGCAAGCAAGATGAGGGTGTTCCCTGCCAAAGCAGGGTCGGTGATGATCCTCGAATACTTCAAAAAAGATAAACGTCTTGACCTGAGAATAGAGAAACTCGGATAGCCAGACACAAGCAGACAAAAACAGGGTGCACCAAATCTTTGATACACCCTGTTTAATACGTTATAATCCCTTATCAGGCGCTTGCTGCAGTAGTAGCTGCTGCGGCCTGGGCATTCTGGCGGCGGGCCAGCTTGCTTTTGATATTGGAAGCTTTGTTTTTATGAATGACCCTTTTTTTCGCCAGCTTGTCGATCATAGCAATGACCTTGGGTAACTGGGCGGCAGCCTCCTGGGGTTCTTTTATGTTTTTAAGGTCACGGATGGCGTTACGGGTGGTTTTTCCATAATACCTGTTCCGGTCCCTGCGCTTTGCAGCCTGACGTGCATATTTACGTGTAGCCTGGTGGTTTGCCATTTCGCTCAAAAATTTTAAGACGGCAAAGGTAGGGGTTTGGAGTGAAAAAGGAAAATAAGTTGGAAAAAACCTCCGAAAAGGCAGCGGGAATGGAGTTTGCAAACCCGAAGTGTTGCTTTGAAATTAACCCTACTGTTAATAATTTAGACCGATATTTGTGCAAGAGCGCGAAAATGCTTATTCTGAACTTGTTAATAGCCCCATGGCTGATATTTTATGAAGGATTTTAGTTATATAACCAATTCCCACCCCTCCTTTATCGAAGGTCTGTATCGGGATTTCACGCAAAACCCTGAGGTGGTCGACCCCGAGCTGCGAAAGTTCTTCGAAGGGTTTGATTTTGCGATGTCATTTGGGAAAGATGGGGCCGGCGGGAACGGACACGCAACCGGTGTGGAGGCGGCTCCCGCGCACCTCACTGAAGAAGGGGTAGACTGGCGAAAGGAGTTGGGCGCGTACCGGATGATCCTGGGCTATCGCAACAAGGGGCATCTGGAAGCGAAGACCAATCCCATCCGCCCCCGGAAAAACCGCGGCGCCAACCTAAACCTCGAATTTTTTGGCCTCACGAAAGACGACCTTCAGGAAAAATTCTTTGCGGGCAACATGATCGGCCTGGGCACCACCACGCTTGCCCATATTCTCCAACACCTGCAAGACACTTATGCCGCACATGTTGGCATAGAATTCAAATACATCAGCGATCAGAAAAAGGTCGACTGGCTCACCAGCGAGATGGAGAAGAATTTCCTGCAGCCGGTGCCCCTGGAAAAGAAAAAACGTATCCTGGAAAAGCTGAACCAGGGGGTGATGTTCGAAAAATTCCTGCACACCAAGTACATCGGCCAGAAACGGTTTTCACTCGAAGGCGGGGAAACCACCATTGCCGCACTCGACGCCATCGTCAACCTTGCCGCCGATCACGACGTGCAGGAAGTGGTGATCGGGATGGCCCACCGCGGCCGGCTCAACATACTGGCCAATATCATCGGTAAAACCTACGAACAGATATTCAGCGAATTTGAGGGCACCGCCAACATGGACCAGACAATGGGTAGCGGCGACGTGAAGTACCACCTGGGCTACGGCAGCGAGATCCACACCCCGGCCGGAAAGGCCATCCGGCTCAAGCTATGCCCCAATCCGTCTCACCTCGAAGCGGTGGATCCGGTGGTGATCGGTTTTGCCAGGGCGAAAGCCGATGTGGTGTACGAAAGCGAATACGACAAGATCCTGCCCATCCTGATCCATGGCGACGCCTCCATCGCGGGCCAGGGAGTGGTGTATGAAACGGTACAGATGAGTAACCTGGGGGGGTATTACACGGGCGGGACCATTCATTTTGTGATCAACAACCAGATTGGGTTCACGACTGATTTTGATGACGCGCGGAGCGCCGACTACTGTACTTCCATCGCGGCGATGATACAATCGCCCGTGCTGCACGTGAATGGCGACGACGCCGAAGCGGTGGTCAAGTGTGCGGAGATCGCCACCCGCTACCGACAAGAATTCAATTCGGATATCTTCATAGACATGGTGTGCTACCGGCGTCACGGGCACAATGAGGGGGACGATCCCAAGTTCACACAACCGGAACTCTACGCGCTGATCGATAAACACGCCAACCCCCGGGAGGTGTACACCAGCTACCTGCTGGAAAACGGGGAGCCTGATGCCCGCGAGATGGCAAAGGAAATGGAGAAAAAATTCTGGAACGATCTGCAGGAGCGGCTGGATGAGCTGAAGCAGCGCCCGCTGAGCTATAGCTACCAGCAGCCCGAGCTGTGGTGGAAAAGTTTGAGGAGGGCTGCGCCGGAAGACTTTGACCAGTCGCCCGAAACCGCCATCGCGGAAGAAGATTTCCACAAGATATTTGACAGCCTGATGAAATGGCCGGACGATTTTAAGCCGCTCCGGAAAGTGGAAAAGATCATCAACGATAAGGTGAAACTATTTAAAACAGAAGGAAAGCTGGATTGGGCCACGGCCGAGCTGCTGGCCTATGGAAGCCTGCTGCTTGACGGCAAGGATGTGCGGATGAGCGGGCAGGACATCCGGCGGGGGACCTTCTCGCACCGTCACGCGGTGCTGCGCGATGAAAACACAAATAAGGCATACAGCCGCCTGAGCAGCATTCCCGACGCTGCCGGGGTGTACCGGATATACAATTCCCTGCTGAGTGAATATGCGGTGGTCGGCTTTGAATACGGCTACGCGATGGCATCCCCCAATACGCTGGTAGTATGGGAGGCGCAATTTGGTGATTTCGCCAATGGGGCGCAGATCATCATTGATCAGTTCATCAGTTGTTCGGAGCAAAAATGGAACCGGATGAACGGCCTGGTGATGCTGTTACCGCATGGATACGAAGGCCAGGGCCCCGAACATTCCAGCGCGCGGATGGAACGGTTTCTGCAGATGTGTGCAGAGCAGAACATGGTGATCACCAATATCACCACTGCCGCCAATTTTTTCCACGCCTTGCGCCGTCAGTTGACCTGGCCGTTCCGCAAACCACTGATCGAGTTTTCACCCAAGGCCAACCTGCGCAGGCCTGATACCTATTCGAAGGTGGAAGACTTTATCTCCGGCCGGTTCCGGGAAGTACTGGACGATGACTTTATCGAAGATCCTTTGCGGGTAAAAAAGGTGCTGTTCTGCAGCGGCAAAGTGTACTACGACCTGGCGGAATTCCAACGGAAAGGTGAGCATACGGATACAGCGATCATCCGCCTGGAACAGATCTATCCCCTGCCGGTAGGGCAACTGGAGGAGCTGTACCACAAGTATAGTAAAGCCACCTGGTTCTGGGTGCAGGAAGAGCCGCTGAACATGGGCGCCGCCTCGTTCCTGCAGATGAACCTCAAAACCATTAATTACGGGGTGATCAGCCGTCAGCCGAGTGCCTCGCCGGCAACCGGCTTTGCAAAGATCCACGAGCAGGAACAGAAGGAGATTGTGGAAACGGCATTCGGCATTTAACAGATGAAGCAATAAACTGAAACAATAAGTTGTATGATCGAAATAAAAGTTCCCCCGGTAGGCGAGTCAATCAGCGAGGTTACTCTGGTTAAATGGTTAAAAAATGACGGCGAATATGTAGAGCGCGACGAGATGATCGCCGAACTGGAAAGCGAAAAAGCCACTTTCGAAGTAAATGCGGAAAAGGCCGGTGTTTTGAAAACCACTGCAAAAGAGGGAGACACGCTGGAGATTGGCGACGTACTGGCTACCGTGGATGAAACGGCTGCCAAGCCGGAATCTTCCCCGGCAGATAAGGGATCGGGCGCACCGGCATCGGCTGCGGCTGCCACGGGAACGGGCAGGGATTCGGCCACGGTGCTCAAGGAAGCACTTCAGCAAACCGGCGGCAACGGGGAACCGAAGGAGGCGGCATCTGCCGGCAGCTCCTCCGGCGATATCAAAGCTTCTCCGGTGGCCTCGGCCATTATTGCGGATAAAAAAGTGGATCCCAAGACGGTAACACCTTCGGGATACCAGGGTAAGATCCTGAAACACGATGTGCTGGATGCGCTGAGCAATCCAGGCAGAACTCCCGGAATAGCCTTGTTCAGCAGGGAAGATAAAAGAGAAAAGATGAGCAACCTGCGGCGTACGATCTCGCGCCGCCTTGTGGAAGCCAAAAATACCACGGCCATGCTCACCACCTTCAACGAGGTGGACATGAGCCGGATCATGGAGATCCGCACCCGCTACAAGGATAAATTCAAAGAAGCCAAGGGTATCGGACTGGGCTTCATGAGCTTTTTTGCCAAAGCCTGCTGCTTTGGGCTGCAGGAATGGCCTTCCGTGAATGCCTACCTCGACGGCGAGGAGATTGTGTACCACAACTATGTGGACATCTCGATAGCCGTGTCAGCGCCCAAAGGTTTGGTGGTGCCCGTGATCCGCAATGCGGAGAGCCTGGGCATGGCCGGCATAGAGATGGCGGTGGCGGAGCTGGCCAAAAAGGCCAGGGAGAACAAGCTGACCCTGGAAGAAATGCAGGGCGGCACTTTCACCATCACCAACGGCGGCGTTTTTGGCTCACTGATGAGCACGCCTATCCTCAATCCCCCGCAATCGGCCATCCTGGGCATGCACAAGATAGAGCAGCGGCCGGTGGCGGTGAACGGCCAGGTGGTGATCCGGCCGATGATGTATGTGGCCCTGAGCTACGACCACCGGGTTATTGACGGGCGGGAATCTGTGAGTTTTCTGGTCCGCGTGAAGGAGCTGCTGGAAAATCCCGAACAGTTACTCTTCGGCAAAGACCCGGTAACGGCTTTACTGGAGCTGTAAGTCTTTGTCTTAGGTGCCGGGCTTTTTTCGCACATGGGAATCGCCTTTTTTTCAAGATGATATTTTTAGTCGTGTGTTTCGTTTTCCGACGGGCGCGCCTCATGCGCTGCCATGCAGCATAAAGATCTTCGACGATGAAGTATGACAATCAACTTCGCTATGCAACCACCATCATCAGCGGATACGAAGGCGCGATGCCCCTGGCGGCCTGGCTAAAGGATTTTTTCCGGAAACATAAACAAATGGGCGCCCGCGACCGCAGGACGGTGGCGGAGATGGTGTACGGTTATTACCGGCTGGGGCATCTTCCTTTCAGCGATATGCGCGAAAAGATACTGGCGGGGATCCGGGTGGGCAACACGCTGACCGATATGATCGGGTACTTTGGGTTGGCGGACAATCCTGACTACGATAAATATGCGCAGTCAACGGAGGCTGACCTTGCTACCGGCCTGCCCGATGGACAGCGACACGCGCTGTTTCCCTGGAAAGATAAGCTGAGCGAGGGTGTCGACGCCGATGCCTTTGAAGCTTCCTTTCTCCATAAGCCCGAATTGTTTCTTCGTATCCGGCCGGGCCATGAGCAGGCGGTACGGGAAAAACTGGACGTCGCGGGAATAATGTATAGGGTAGAGGGAGCCTGTGTTTCCCTGTCTCCCGCCACCAAGTTGGAAGGACTATTAGAAATCGACCGGGAAGTAGTGATACAGGACAAAAGCTCGCAGCAGACGGGTAGTTTTTTACGGGAGATACCGTTCGCGGTGTCGTCGTGGTGGGACTGTTGCGCCGGCAGCGGCGGCAAGTCGATCATGGCGTACGACCTGCTACAGGTTCCGGCAGGTGCGCAGCAAATAACGCCAGGTGCTGAGACGGGCACCACTATAACTGTATCGGACAACCGTAAAACTATTTTACATAATCTTGGCGATCGTTTTGCGGCGGCCGGCATTGCCAACTACAGGAGCTTTCGCATCGACCTCACTGATCCTTCTTCCCCGCTGCCCTCCGAACAATTTGACCTGATCATTGCCGATGTGCCTTGCAGTGGATCGGGTACCTGGGCGCGTACCCCCGAGCAGCTTTATTATTTTAAGCCGGAGAAGCTGGATCATTATGTTTCCCTGCAGGAAAAAATCCTCACGAGGGCCGTGCAGCGGCTAAAGCCGGGCGGAGCCATATTATATCTTACGTGTTCGGTATTTGCGCGCGAAAACGAAGCCATGGTCCGTTATCTGGAACAGCAACCGGGTTTGCAACTGCTCCGGTCAGCAATCATACCGGGATATTTGCATAAGGCGGATACGATGTTTGGCGCGCTGCTGTGTAAAAAGACGGGGTAGTGGATGAGCTGGATGAGAAAT
>CAZUWX010000003.1:0-103070 GCA_964624205.1 uncultured Chitinophagaceae bacterium | reverse complement strand
TAGATAACACATGATAAAGCCAGTAAGGCCGCAGCGATTAGATACTTTCTGTTCATGTCGTGTTTAATGTTCTCGATATAATTCGCTGATATATCTTTTCATTACCATTTCTCGACAATGCCCAATTCCATGAGCGACAAAATGGGGGTATTTACCCAGCTATTCTTAAAAACAATTTTTACATACCGGGGCGTAGCGCGTTCAAACGCTATCAACTGCCGGCCTGCCGTACGCATAAGCGTGCCTGAGCTGAGCGGCATCCAGGTATCGGTATCGTCCCCGGTAGCATTCGTGAGTATATCAATATCCAGGAGCTGTCCGGTATATCCTACCGTGCGCTGTACAAAATAAAAGCCATTGGCCGGGGTAGGTTTTCCCAGATCCAGCACGATCCAGTGAGGGAAGCTGTCTCCGTTGCCGGCATTTGTAGACCAATACGACTTTGTACCATCATCCGTTTCATAGCCGTCTATACATTTTTCGGCTGTCTGTACGTCGTCTTCACTCGAAACCGCTGCGACCGTCCAATCCGCCAGCTTCTGGTCATCGATATGGGCGTGTACATGTCCTATTGCGGCTGTAGCTCTAAACTCGTCCATACAGGTACTATCCGGCTGTACAATAGTCTGATAGGAAAAAGGCAACCCCCATTTATAATTCCGAAGGGTTGTTCGTAGCTCGTCCTGCTCCACAAAAATGACCTGCGCGCTGCCGTCCGCGTCCTCGTAGTTAATTTCCACCCTCAGGTCGGCGTATGAAAGATCAGCCTCGGCCCAATGGATTTCCACGGAGTCAGTTTCAAAATTATTTTCCGAGATCATAAAACGATTAATCAGGTTGCTTTCGAATGCATCTCCGTAAACCCTGGAAAAAATCTCAACCGGAATAGAAGGATTGTCGTCACGGTCGTAGGTGATAAGATAAAAAGTATAGTCGCCTTCTTCCACGGCGGGGATAAGGATCTCCTTACGTCTGCCGATTTCTTCGGGGTTAACCGGAGTTTCGAACGACTGCTCCCTGCCGTCCCAGAAAACCTTTACCTTTTTGACCTTGGGGTCCGAACTGAGCAGCACATCAAATTTTATCCGTTCCCTTCCGGTAAACACCTGCACAGAGTCGACTTTGCCGGGATACAACTTATCGGAATTGGTCAAAAACTCTTTATACGTTGCATCCATTTTGGAGCAGCCATACAGGCTTAAAAACAAAAAAAACAGAATGAGGGTTCTTATAATAATATTCATGGTAATACCTTTTTTCTACGCATACTCATAAAACAATAATGTTTCGGTATAATAGTAACAATCAGTTAATGTTGAATAGCTCCCCAGAGCATAAGCTCATCAATAGATATCGATTGGGTACCTCCCCACACGCTCAGCACCTGGAACCGGATATACCGATATGGAGGAATTCCTGATGGAAATTCAAAATCAAATCCGGCCAATGCTGCCTGGGTATCTTCAGCCGTAACGGTTCCCAATGGCGCTCCGGAAGGTTTTATCACTTCAAACAGGCCTAGTTTTGTCCACCCGTCCCAGGATCCGTCAAGGCTGGGATCGTTGGAGCCATAGATCTCAAATGTTTTTAGACTATTGGAAGCAAACCGGAGGCCCGAATGTGGATATATTCTTGTCCTCGATAGTATTGCAGTCAGCCCCAGATCGATCGTAAACGTTGAAGGCCACAGGGGTAGTACCGGTGCTGTATGGAAAAACCTGGTATCATTGTGGGTGCCGTCCCACATGCCTTCAAAAACCCAGGTAGGATAACTGGGATGTGGGTCCGTCTGATCGCCGGGGAGCAGATATTTTTTCCAGCCCGCTGTTGGTATCGGCTCTTCAAACATAGGTTGGATGGTCGTAATCAGGGTATCGGATATATTTCCCCATTGGTCTTTCACAAAAACACCGAATTCCCTGGGAATCGTATCGTACCCTCTCACAGCAAAATTAGGTTGGGCGGAATTGGTGTAGTGAATATACTTATCCGTCCACTCTCCTTTCTCGTTCTTGTCTAATAAGTAAACAGAGAAATCCGCTTCCACTTCATTAATAAGCTTCGTAAAAACGCCCCCGAATGTTGGCTCTACCGCCACCGAGTTACGCGCCAGGATATAGGGAGGAGTTAGTACATCTACCGTTATATCTGTTGGATCCGACTCCACCTCCCCTTTTGCCACCGCGTAAAGTGTAACCTCATAGCTGCCTTCCTTCTCGAAACCTTCCACTACCAAATAATCTTTATATAAAGACGACTTCGCCACATAGGACTTGCCTGAACTCAGCTTGTAAGCTGCCTTCACGTAGAGAAGGTCTTCAGCCTCCGGCATCCTGAATTTGATCTTTGCGGCGCCGTACATACTGGTAACCGTATATTGTGTAACCGGGTCCGGCTTTTTTCCTGTTGTCTTCGGAGCATTGACGTCTACTTTAGCGCAGCCGAATACCCCCAGCAATATCAGGATAGCCCCCGATAAGTATAAATATATCTTTTTCATTTTGTCTCGAATTGATGATAGAAGAACTAAATAATAATTACCATCCCGGATTCTGGTCAAGATTACGATTCACCTGGAGCGACTGCTCTTTGATCGGCCAGAAATAATTCTTATTAAAGAATTTTTGATTAAACAGCGTGACAGGCGTATAATACTCCGCCTCTGTTTTCTTAAACGTATCCCATCCTCTGATGGGAGCGTTCAGTTCTACAAGCGCAGTTTTCCAGCGGCGGATATCCCATGCACGCTGCCCTTCGAACATCAGCTCGATAGTTCGTTCCCGGCGGATGATATCCCGTAAACCCTCCCGGGTTGAAAACTTATCAGGTCTGCGGGAATAGCTCGTCCAGGACTGCTGCACGCCATTCAGACCGCTACGTTCCCTTACCATATCCACCATCCTGATGGCTTCGCTGGTGGGCCCTTCCGCTTCATTTATGGCTTCGGCGCAGAGCAAATACAGGTCTGCCAGCCTCAGGATAGGCCAGGGATAAGAACGTGCTGCCATGGAAGTGCTGTTGGGAACCGACTGATAGTTCAACATCTTTTTGGGGAAGTACCCCGTTATCACATAGCTGTCTGCGGTATAAATTCCACCTGCCTGCCCATATTTCATGTGCAGGGGCCATTGCGTCGCTTCCGTTACCCTCCCCATCCCAAACAATTTTCCGCCGTCAAACCCGACAGCCCCATAATAACGGTCTTCCCGGTCGAAATTCAGGTCGGCTGTGAGATAGCCACTAACAAGATTGGTGCTCTCTTCAGGCCTGACAACGCGCAGATCATACCGCGACGCAATACTCCGGGTTTTATCCTCTTCAAGGGGAACGCCATGATCGGTATAAAACATCTCAACCATCTTGAGCGGAACGCCAATATATCCATTTCCACCACCCGATCCACCGAGAATACCTCGGGGGAGGCAACGCACCTGCTGGGTATTCCCGTCTCCGAACACGTCTTTCATATTTGCCCAGATGACTTCGGCATTGGTGCGTTCCGCCATCGCATCGCGGTAGCTCAGCTGGTTGATCTGGCTGTTCGATAAACTCTGCGTGCCGGAAGGAATAAACCTATTGAGCACAAACCCGTTGGCTTCGCAAAACCGTACCGCTTCCTGGCAGGCTTCGGCAGCCAGCTCCCATTTATGACCATCAAACTGCTGATTAAAATAGGGTTGCCCCGCCTTGTTTAAAAAGCCGCTGTATTCGCTGTTCCCGTTAAAGAGGGGGCTGGCTGCATACACCAATACCCGGGCCTTGAGCGCCTTTGCGATACATCGGTCTATACGGCCTTTTTCCGTAACCTTGTCCGTTATAACATCCGGCAACGTTTCGACGGCTTCATCGATCGTCCTGACGATAAAATCGAAACAATCGTCTATAGCTGCCCGTTCCACCTTTACGTCCTCCACGCTTACGGAAATCGGCAGGTTCACATCAACGATGGGAACCGGGCCATACATCCTGAGCAGCAGGAAATGATAGTAGGCTTTGAGGAACTTCACCTCCCCGATCCATCGTCCCCTTTCCACTTCGTCAACATCGGGCACCTTCCCCACGTTCTCCAGGAAAATATTACACTCCCGTATTCCCCGGAACAACGGCACCCCGCCTCCTTCGCCATCCCAAAAATTCAGATAGGGGTCAACAATTCCCTGAAACCCCTTCGCGATCTTCAGCCCATTGCCAACGTAGCCAGCAGGTGGCAGATCCACGGCCCAAAGTTCGTCGGCGGTCAACATGGCGGGACCGTTATTAATGTCACTTTCATTCGGAAGCCATGAATAGCAGGTAAACAGGAAACGTTCTGCCATTATACGCATCGTAAAGGCGTTATCTATTTTGGCTATATTATCCGGAATGATGTCAAGGTATTTTTTCACGCAGGAGTTCAGTCCAACCAGCAACATCACCAGCACGCCGGCTCCCAGCATTCTATAGTAAATTCTCATTATTAGCAAGTTTACGGTTCATTAAAGATTAACGTTAACTCCGAGGCTGAAGTTCCTTTGGATGGGATATCCCAGCCCGTTTCCTCCCATCTCGATGTCCCAGAGCTTAAACTCGCTGAAGGTGAGCAGGTTTGACCCCGTCACATAAACGCGGAGCCCCGTCAACCCAATTTGTTTTAAGGACCGTCCGGGAACGCTGTATCCCAGTTCTACCTGCTTGAGGCGGAGAAAGGCTCCGTTCCGCATGAACCAGGTGCTCGGTTGGGTATTGTTTTCGCTAAGTATCGGCGTTAACCTTGGCCACAATGCATAGAGGTCCCGGTTCTGCTCGGACCAGTGATCATTCGCATAAACGTCTAACAACTGCGTGCTGTTTTGAAAAGGCGAAGTGGCGGCAGGATCGATCCAGAAGGAAGATCGGGCCGATCCCTGGAAGAAAAAGGACAGGTCGAAGGATCTGCTTCCTGCCGAAATCCCGAATCCGTAAATGATTTCAGGCACGGTAGGGTACCCGATAGGCACCTGGTCGAGCGAGGATATCTGCCCGTCTCCATTGGTATCGTGGAATTTTATGTCCCCACCGGAGTAGCGGCCGAAGCTCTGCAGCGGAGAATTGCTGACTTCTTCATCGTCGATAAAAAGGCGGTCGGCAATATACCCCCACTGCTGGCTCAGGCTATACCCTACCCTGGAGAGGTACCTTTCCTGGTATTCGGGTTCTTCATAAACTTTATACTCGCTCCTGGCATAGGTGAAATTTGCCCTTGCACTTGCCCAAAGGCCGCGGGAGAACGAATGGTTGTAGTCCATAGACATATCGACCCCGGCCGATTTTGCTTCTCCGGCGTTCGCTTTGATCGTTGCGGAGAGCCCCATCGTAGTAGGGATAAAAGAGCGGGGCATCAGGATGTTGGTCCGCCGCTCCTGGAATACTTCGGCAACCAGCGACAATTTCCCCAGCAACGTCATCTCCAGCGCCAAATTCTTTTTATAGGCCACTTCCCAGGTTATATCGGGATTCGGATAGTTGATCACACTGATCCCGTTTCTGCGATATCCGTAGTTCTCGCCGAATTGCATGGCGCGGCCTCCGTCGTTCATATTGATCTCCGAAAGGAAAAAGAACCGCTCGTCTGCGCTCCCGATCGCATCGTTTCCGACCAGACCGTAAGTAGCGCGTAATTTCAGATTGCTGATAACTGAATAGACCGGCTCAAAGAACTTCTCGTTTGAAACGACCCATGCCATGCCTACTGAGGGGAAAAAGCCGAATCGTTTGTCTTCGGAGAAACGTTCGGAACCATTATATCCGAAATTAAACTCCGCAAAATATCGCCGATCGTACCCATAAGTAGCACGGCCCGAAAGGCCCACATTCCGGAACGGGAGGGATCTTACCAGCGAACCTGTATTACCATCGAGCAAATTCCTCATGGTGTAGATGAGCAGGGAGCTGACATTGTGTTTATTATTGAAATTCCTGTCATAATTCACCGATGTCTCCAGGTAAAAAGCGGAATTCACAATCTTGCCGCCCTCCTGGTAGTCGAGGTATTCAGTTCCCACATTCTCGTTAATCAGCCTGTATTGGTAATCGCCTTTTAGCGGATCCTGATCCATGACTTCGTAATAGAACGGTTGATACTGGCGAGACAGGTCGAAATAGGAATTACGCGTCGTATTCACCAGGCCCTTAAAAGAGAGGCCCTCGATAAGCATGTCCAGTTTCTGCTTCAGCTCAAACTGCGCATACATATTGGACCTGGAATATTCCCTGTATCCCTTAACCATATCTGCGTATGGGTTTAGGTTGGTTCCCATTCCAGAGTTGCCGAACATGATATGGCTTATATATTTTTCGTTCTCACCTGGCTGAAAAAAGGGAGGGAAAAGTGCCGGGTTGGTGTGCATAATACTATTATACACTTCCGTACCTCCGCTAACAGGTCCGATATAATCATCGAAGGTTCCGCTAAGCCGGGCTGTCAGTTCGGTTGTTTTTGAAATATTGATATTGACGTTCGTGCGCAGGGAGGCAGTGGTTAGCTTGATATTATTATTAAAATTGGAAATACGCGGTACGCGCAATACTCCATTGTCCTGCGAGATATTCCCCGCCGCAAAATAACGTGCTACTTTACCTCCCCCCGAAATACTCAGATTAAAACGATGGTTCATCGCATTATCTTTCATCAGCACCTCTCTCCAGTCCGTCGCGGGATACAAATAGGGGTCGACATTATCGGCCGTCTTTGCGATTTTATCTCTGGTATAGGGCTCCAGGCCGAGGGGGTCGCGTGTAATAACCGCTTCGTTGTGAAGCTGCATATACGTGACTGGGTCTGCCAACTCCACATCCCGGGTTGGTTCAGACAGCCTGCTCTCCATACGGAAACTTATTTTCGCCTTTCCTTCCTGGCCTTCTTTTGTGGTGATCAGGATCACGCCATTCGCCCCTCTGGCTCCGTACAAAGCGGTGGCGGTGGCATCCTTCATAATGGAAAAACTGGCTATCTCATCCACATTCAGGCGGGCAAGGTCGGTAGTGCTGATCTCCATATTATCCACCAAAATCAGGGGATTCACTTTATATCCGAAAGTGGTCACGCCGCGAATAAAAAAATCGGCGTTATCCTCTCCCGGCTCTCCGGACCGCTGATAGGCGATCATGCCGGAAATTTTCCCCGCCAACGCAGTCGTAAGATTGCTGGAAGGCACTTTTAATTCTCCCGGGTTAATGGCAGTTACCGATCCCACAACTGCCTCTTTTCTTTGTTTTGTACTAAATGCGGTGACCACCACCTCGTCCATCCGTTGCTGCTCAATATCCTCGGCGAGAATAATTGCAATGGTGCGCGAGCTCCCGGCCACAACTGTTTTTGTTTTATACCCAACTGCGGAAACCACCACCGAATCGTTTTCAGACTGCACTTCGATCATAAACTCACCCTCGTTACCCGTGGAAGTGCCGCGGGTGGTGCCCATAATGGAAACGGACGCACCTGCAATCGGGTAACCGGCATCGTTAAATACTTTCCCGTTCAGTACCCAGGAGAGCGCACTCCTGGCGTCGTTCTGGCCTTTCATGATCGCGATCAGCATAGGCCCGGTTTTACGGAATCGCAGCCCGTGCTTATGCAGGATCTCGGTCATAACAAGATCGATAGAAACGTTTTTTACCGACACGGTTTCCCGGATCCCCGACAGTATATCGGACTTATAAAAGAAGCTGTAGTTGGTCTGCCGTTCAATGCTTTTCAGAATACGCCCGAGCGGGGCGTCTTTAAATTCCAGGTTGACCTTCTCCTGAGCCCTGCCAGTAGCCGCTACACACTGCAACGCAGTGAGCAAAAAAAACAGTGAGAAGATCTTCATTAGCAGTAGTAACTTGATAAAGCTTCCATACTTTAGATTTTCTAAAGCACGTGAAATTAATTTCATACTTTTGACATGATTTAGTGATTTAATATCGTCGGACAGGACGGTTAAGTCGACTGATCAAGCGGGAAATCTGGAGTTTCCCGCTCTTAGTTTTAGCGAGTTTGCAGCATGCAGTTCTGTTTTGGTTAAAAAATAGCGGTTAATTAGGACTTATCGTTACCAGTTTATCCTGAATTAAGTAATTAAAATCTCCGGTCAGCTTCAGCGACTCCATTACCTGTTCCAGGCTGGCATCTGTAACTGTTCCGTTAAATTCCCTGCTCTTCAGTTCATTGTCTGTGATCACTATTTCAACATCGTACCAACGCGACAATTCCACAACAATTTCATCTAACCGGCGTTTGTCGAAGACCAGCTTTTTCTCCATCCATTGTATTTCCCTGATGTTGGATCCGTCAGGACCAGCGCTGATCTTATTCACTGCATACAACGAGCTGTCGTTCCGGTCGTTTGGCCGGCTATCCGGCGGGCCGGTGATGTTTTCCACGGATAATTTTTCGAGCGGTTTTAATAAAAGCTTCCTGCCGCGGTCGTGTTTCAAACTTACTTCGATCGATCCCTCTATCAGGGTAGCTTCCGTATGCTTATCGGTTTCATAGGCCCGTACATTAAAAACGGTTCCCAATACCTTGATATCCACGCTGGACGTATTGACAACAAACGGGCGGCCCGTGTTCTCCTTTGCCACATCAAAATAACCTTCTCCTTTCAGTTGCAGCTCGCGCCGGTCGCCGGCAAATACAGCGGGATAACGGACGGAACTGGCGGCATTAAGCCATATACGGGTGCCGTCTGGCAGTATCACCCGAAATTCCCGTCCCCGGGGAGTAGACAACACATGCTGCGGGATGTTGCCGGGTGATGTTTCTTCTGCTCCTTCCGCAACGCGCAGGTACTCCAACTGCCCGTTCCGAACCCATATAGCTACCCCTCCTTCTTTTGCGATCAGGCCACTATCCCGGTTGCTGAGTACAAGCTGGCGCCCCCTCGGAAGGGTCAACACAGCGCCATCCAGGCGTCCGAACCGGGCCTCGTTTGCAGCCGGAGCCGTAGCTGCAACTTCTACGCTACCTGGTCTGCGAACTGCTATCTCCCAAAATACAACAAGCATAAGAGCAGCCAGCAACGCCGCAGCGGCTGCATAGCGCCGCCAGTACCCGTGCGGGCGTACTACAGGCGGTACAGAAGCGGGAGCAGCCCGCGTAATATCCCGAATACGGTGTTCCCAATAACCGGGATCAAAAGCTTCTTCGGAACCACCCTCGCGGAAATATCCATCCAGCAAAGCGCGAAACGTTTCCTCATGCTCGGGCTGCTGCAAAAATGCGAACAGGTCCTCCAGTTCATCCGGTGTTGCCCGTTTTTGCACAAAACGATCCCATAAGTCAACAATATCCGCGTGTTGTACACCCATTCGCTTCCAGTTAAGAAAGTGCTTTCGTTAAAGTTTCGTAAAAATCCATCTGTTATGGTAAAAGACGATGTGCCCGAAAGAATGTACCACGCTGTCAAAAAAAATTACTGGCCATTTTGCATAAAAAGCAAAATAACCAGTCCGGCTCCTTTCTCCAGGAGAAATCTGCGGATACTGTCGAGCGCCCGGGCAAGCTGGTTGCGCACGGTATTAGTGGAGAGGTTCAGGTGGGAGCCTATCTCTTCATAACTCATCCCTCCTTCGTGCTTTAATTGAAAAACAACTCTCCTTTTTTCGGGAAGGCGTTCCACCGCTTCCTGGTAAAGCTGTTGAGCACGCCTGAAATCAAACCATTGGGTAGTCTGATCCTCCTGGGCTCCGTCCGCCATACGGGCTACGTGATACCGGAGTTTCACCTCCGCAGAGCGACTCTTTAAAAAATCCAGGGTACGATTGCCGGCCATCCGATAAAGATAGGCCTGCGGATTTTCCACTCCACCCAGCGTATGGCGCACTTTCCACAGTTTGGCAAATACTTCCTGTATAATTTCTTCAGCCCAGCTCTCGGTTTCCATCAGGCGGGTGATGCGGGGATAGAGTTTTTTCGCATACCGCAGATAGAATTCGGTAAATGCCTGTTCGTCTCCTATCTCTATCTGCGAGAAAAGCTCCTGGTCGCTATAATACGTGTACTGATTCAATCAAAATTTTTATCGATAGAACGAATATAGATAAAAACATACATCCGCAACCCGGCGTGTATGGTAATCCCCTACCCTGCTGTCCGGCTTTCGATGAATATCGAGCGGGGGCAAAGCTCCGGTTTTTTTTTGCCCTGCTCTAAACCTGTGCCCGGAAACTCCTCATTTTTGCCATCAACCCCGTAAATTCGCGTGCAACTGGAGATCGACCCCTAACACATTACACATTAGCACATATGAGTAGTTCAGTGAACGAGTTCCTGGAGAAGGTAAGAAGGAGAAACATAGCAGAGCCGGAGTTTTTACAGGCAGTAACAGAGGTAGCCGAATCGCTTATCCCCTTTATCAATGAACATCCCGCATACCGAAACGGCAAGATCCTGGAAAGGATCGTGGAACCTGAGCGGGCGATCATTTTCCGCGTTCCCTGGCTGAACGATAAAGGAGAAGTGGAAGTGAACCGTGGTTTCCGCGTACAGATGAACAGCTCCATCGGGCCTTATAAAGGGGGTCTTCGTTTTCATCCTTCCGTCAACCTCAGCGTATTGAAATTCCTCGCTTTTGAACAGGTTTTCAAGAACAGCCTCACCGGTCTCCCGATGGGAGGCGGAAAAGGAGGATCGGACTTTGACCCCAAAGACCGCTCCGACACCGAGGTAATGAAATTTTGCCAAAGCTTCATGACTGAACTATATCGTCACGTAGGAGCCGATATCGATATTCCTGCAGGAGATATCGGCGTTGGCAACCGGGAGATCGGTTATCTTTTCGGCCAGTATAAAAGAATAAAGGGAGAATTCACCGGTGTGCTGACGGGCAAGGGCTCCGAATGGGGGGGCAGCCAGATACGACCGGAGGCAACCGGGTACGGCCTGGTATATTTTATAGACGAGATCCTGAAGCTCCGGGGAGATTCGCTAAAAGGCAAAAGGGTTACCATTTCCGGATCAGGTAATGTGGCCCAGTTCGCTGCGGAAAAATGTATCCAGGAAGGAGCGAAAGTACTCACCCTTTCAGATTCCGGCGGCTTTATATATGACCCCGGAGGAATCGATATGGAACGCCTCGCATTCGTTAAATACCTCAAAGACGTGCAACGCGGCCGGATCAGTGAATACGCACAAAAATTCAACTGTGAATATTATCCCGGGGAACGTCCCTGGAAAATCAGTTGCGATATCGCGCTGCCGAATGCAACGGAGAATGAACTAAATGGCGAGGATGCCGAGACCCTTATTGCAAACGGCTGTTTCTGCGTGGGAGAAGGAGCCAACATGCCCTGCACCCCGCAGGCCGTGGCAGCTTTTCACGAAGCCCGGATATGTTATGCACCCGGCAAAGCAGCCAATGCAGGGGGAGTGGCTGTTTCCGGCCTGGAAATGTCGCAAAACTCACAGCGTTATTCCTGGTCGCGCAACGAGGTAGACATCAAGCTCAAACAGATCATGAAACAGATCCACACGATATGCGTACGGTACGGCAAGGGAGAGGACGGCCATATCGATTATGAAAAAGGCGCAAACATCGGCGGTTTTGTAAAGGTAGCCGACGCGATGCTGGCACAGGGGCTGGTATAAAACTACTGCGCCAGGTACCCCCCGTCCACATTATAATAAGAGCCGGTGACAAAAGACGCCTTGTCTGAATTAAGCCAGAGGGCCAGCTCCGCTACTTCTTCCGCGCTGCCCAACCTTCCCATGGGATGCAATCCCACCAGCGCCTTCATCGTTTTTTCGTCGAGCGCATCCAGCAAAGGCGTACTGATATAACCAGGGCCGATGGAATTGATACGAACACCCTGATCCGCATACTCGAGCGCCGCTGCTTCTGTGAGGCCGATCACCCCGTGTTTAGCCGCCACGTACGCGGGAGAGCCGCGGGTGCCTACTTTCGCCAAAATGGAAGCCACGTTGACGATGCTGCCGCCACCGGA
The DNA here is from genome assembly GCA_964624205.1 of uncultured Chitinophagaceae bacterium. GTDB lineage: Bacteria > Bacteroidota > Bacteroidia > Chitinophagales > Chitinophagaceae > Flavitalea. The sequence goes on along the minus strand of CAZUWX010000003.1, from coordinate 91,127 downwards.
AGCAAGCAGGGCCGGTATCTGGTATCGCAGGCCATAAAACACGCCGGAAAGATTGATGGCAATCACTTTGTCCCATCCCTCAATAGGGTATTCGCCGGTTTTTTCCAGCGGACCACCGATACCCGCATTGTTCACCACTATATGCAGGGCGCCAAATTGCTCAACCGCCTGCTCCACCAGCAGCTTATTTTCATCCGCTTTTGAACTATCGGCTTTCACAAATACGGCTTCCCCACCCTTTGTCTTTATCGCCGACACCGTTTCTTCACCGCCTTCGGCGTTGATGTCCGAAACCACCAGTTTCGCCCCCTGCGAGGCGTACAGCTCCGCAATAGCACGACCAATACCAGAACCCGCCCCCGTTACAAGGGCAACTTTATCTTTTAGCATTTTCATATACATAGGTTTGTTACATAATTAAATTCCTTCGTGCGAACGAATCGTGTTTTTGCGAACGGATTTTTGTGACCAGGCCGTTGCAACACAAACCGTTGCTCCTAAAATTAGTCAATTTTACCTTCATCGCCGCTTTTTGCTGTGGCTGCAATATTATCTTGCCGTCAACTTATCAGGCGACACCGAAATCTATTTTTCCTTCTCAGCGCGGATTTGTTTCTTTGTTCCGGCGAATCTCCGCAGCGAAGGGTTTACCGCCCCGGATGGGACAAGGTCAGCACCTGCATTATTCCCCTTCGGCTGTAATATTCTAAAAACATCAAAACGTTTCATAATGGCATACAAAACGGCAGCGTTGGGGCTTGCGGCCGCACTCTTTCTCAGTTTTTCCGCTGAAGCCCAGATAAAGATCCATTCACATAACGACTATGAACAACCGGTACCGCTGTGGAATGCACTGAAGTACCGCGCCGATTTTATCGAGGCGGATGTTTTCCCGGTAGACCAGGAGTTGCTTGTGGCACATTCCGCCGACGAACTGAAAACTGCGCCAACACTGGAAAAACTATACCTGCAACCCTTGCAGCAACTCCTGCACGGCAAAGACACGGCCCTCGTTTTTCAACAGTATGGAAGATTTTCGCTGTTCATCGATATCAAGGAAGGATCCATAAGCGCGCTTCCTATGCTGTACCGGCTGGTGAACCGGTATCCGGCCATCGTGCAGGCGGGAATAAAAATAGTGATCAGTGGCGACCGTGGCTCGATCTCCGAATGGAAAAATGCTCCACCCTATATCCTTTTTGACGGCCGCCCTACCGAAACCTATGATAGCGCTGCACTCCGGCGGGTTGCCATGATCAGCGACTCCTACCTGAACCATCGGGGGCGGGACGCTTCCGGAAACTCAAATATCGTCGGCTTGGTACAATATGCCAACAGCCTGGGCAAACCCGCCAGGTTATGGGGCACCCTCGACGGTCCGGAAATATGGCAGGCCCTGGCCAGGCTGGGTATAACAGTGCTTAATACCGATAAGATCGAAGAACTGCGTAAAGTCTTTCCTTAAGAAAACAAGCTGTTAATAATAAGGTAATAGGGCCGCAAGGGACAATAGCATTTTTTTACTAATTTAGAATGTCGGGAACGTAAAATGAAACCAGGTTTGCAAGCACGGCATGCACACCGCTGGAAAGTATGTTTTATTATCGAATCCTAATGCATCACATGTGAAAGCGCTGGCACATTACCGGCTTTACCAAAACGAACAACTACTTCAGCTTTTGGCAAAAGGTGACGAAGGAGCTTTTGCCGAGATATACGATCGCTACTGGAAAACGCTCTATGCCATTGCTTACAGCCACGTAAGGGATGCCTGTATCACGGAAGATATTCTGCACGAGGTTTTTATCAGCCTCTGGCATAACCGGGGAGCCTCTATTCATTCGCTGGATGGCTACCTGGCATCCGCTACAAAATACCAGGTATTTGCTCTCCTCAAAAAAAACGAACGCTTCAAACAGTACAGGCGGTCACTCCCCCTTTCCACATCTCCTGACCCCGAGCCGGAAACCTATCTTCATCATAAACAATTGATGGAATTCATTGCCGGCGAAGTGGACGCACTCCCGGAAAAATGCCGGCTGATCTTCAGGAACAGCCGTGAACGGGGGATGACCACCAGGGAGATCGCTGTGGAAATGAAGATCAGTCCCAAAACGGTGGAGAACCAGATCAACAAAGCCCTCCACCACCTGAAGTTCTCTATGAAGAAGATTATGCAGACGGTGTTGCTCTGCCTGGCCCTGTTGCGTTAGCAGCTTGCCGCCCTGCCGGTACTGACACTCTTTCAAAAAAAATTTACGCACGCATAGGTGTTCTATCCGCTTCGGGACACTTACACAATATGCGCGCTCCTGAAAATATAGTTCAGTTGCTGGAAAGATATCTCTCCGGCGAGGCTAGTGCCACAGAGCGGGCAATAGTCGATGCCTGGTACTATTCTAATCTGCCGGAGGGAGAAGTGTTTGTTCCGGATGCAGAACACGAGATCGTCCTGCGCATGAAAAAAAGGCTGGAAGAATCGATGCGGCAGAACCGGGTGGTACGCAGGTGGCAGCGGGCAACGATGTTTAAGGCTGCAGCCGCCGTCCTGATCATCCTGCTGGGAACCGCTCTCTATATGCTCCGCTCACCGGATAAGGACAATGGGATCACTGCAGTTCCGCAAAACGAACCGGCATCAGTGGCGGCAGGCAGTGGCAGGGCACTGCTGACACTCGCAGATGGTACGGTCATTGAGCTCGACAATACAGCAAGCGGATTGCTTACCGAACAGGGTGCGGCAAGAGTAGTCAAACTCGATGGCAGCCGGTTACAATACCACGCCGGCGACGGGGCTGCTACCGAGCCGGTGCTCTACAATTATATTTCCACACCGCCGGGGAGCCAGTACCAGGTTACCCTGGCAGACCAGACCAAAGTTTGGCTGAACGCGTCCTCTTCAATCCGTTTCCCTACTGCTTTCAGAGGTGCCGTCAGAGACATTGAAATTGTGGGAGAAGCCTATTTTGAGGTAGCCCACGACCCGGAAAAAAACTTTCGCGTAAAAGTTAATGACAGCTATATCCGCGTATTCGGCACCCGATTTAACGTGATGGCATACGAGAACGAAAACACCATCCTGACCACCCTGCTGGAAGGATCGCTAAGCGTGGAGAACGAAACATCGTCGGAACTGCTTAAGCCGGGTCAGCAAGCCCGGCTCAGTAAAAACGGTTCGATAGCGGTGCTCACCAATGTCAACCCCAGTGAGGTACTGGCCTGGAAAAACGGAAAATTTCTCTTTAACAGCCTCGACATGCCTGCTATTATGCGGCAGCTCGAACGCTGGTATGATATCGAGGTCAGCTATGAGGGCCGGCCCGAAGTTCATTTCACCGGCCAGCTCGACAGGAACCTCGAAGTGTCTCAGATCCTCCGAAAACTGGAATTAACCCGGGAAGTACGATTCAGGATGGAAGGGAAAAAAATAACCGTGCTGGCCCCCGGCAATTGAAGGCGATAACCGCTCTATACATATTTTCTTTAAGAACCAATCAACTGCCGAATGAAACGAAAAGATCACGGGTTGTACCGCCCGCTTAGCAAAAGAAAATCATATACCAAAACTCTTCTGATCATGAAACTAATGCTATTTTTCCTGGTGGGGTGCCTGCAGCTGCACGCATCCATCTCGGCTCAGCGAGTCAGCCTCAACCTCAAAGATGCGGCACTCACCACCGTGTTTAAGGAAATACAGAAACAATCCGGGTATCAGTTCTTATACCCCGACGAGCTGCTCACATCCGGCAAACAGATCACTATCCTGGCGCGCAACCGGAGCATCGCCGAGATCCTTGATGAATGCCTTCATCCGAAAGGGCTCGACTATGTGATCGACGACGAAGTGGGTAAAACAATCGTGATACGAAGAGCGGAATACCAGTCCGATGCAACTGCGAAACCGGAAAAGAACGTCGTCTTGATCCGTGGTACAATAACGGACGAGAACGGGCAACCGGTGTCCGGCGCATCGGTGCTGGTAAAAGGAACGAATATCGGCACCAGCAGCGACGCGTCTGGAAATTTCAGGCTGGACGTTGAACAAAACAACATCGTACTGGTCGTGTCTTCCATCGGCTTCGAAACGGTCGAGCTCGAAGTATCCGGCACCGCGCCGGTCGCGATTGTACTCAAAACCAAAGAAGATGTGATCGACGATGTGGTGGTGATCGGATTCGGCACTCAGAAAAAAGTGGACGTTACGGGTGCTATCTCCGTTGTTACCGCCGAGCAGGTGAACCAGGGTGTTAACCAGTCGGTCTCACACGCCTTACAGGGGCGCGCCGCAGGCGTAACGGTGCTGCAAAACTCGGCTGAACCGGGGGCCGGCGTAGCAATGCGCATCAGAGGAGCAGGGACGCTAAACGATAATAACCCGCTATACGTGGTCGACGGTATTATAGGATCTATCGATGGGTTGAATCCTGCCGATGTTGAAAACATTTCCGTGCTTAAAGATGCTGCCTCTGCTGCAATATACGGGTCAAGGGGTGCTAACGGAGTTATTATCGTCACGACCAAAAAAGGCAAACGCGATCAAAAAACCGTCGTTTCATTTAATACCAGTCAGGGATTACAGCAGGTATGGAAAATGCCCACTTCCCTAACTGCGGAACAGCGGAACCTCATCCATAAAGAGGCGCTGGTCAACGACAACGTTCCCAGTTCCGAACCCATCTGGAACTACTACAACGATCCCGATAACGCCGTTACAAGAACCGACTGGTTCAGAGAGGTGCTCAGAACAGCTTATACATCGAGCAGTGATCTGGCCATAAGAGGAGGCTCCCAAAGATCCAATTACTCCTTTAGTCTCGGTTTCCTCAATAACGACGGAACGGTGAGGGAATCAAACTACCGGCGCTACAATATCAGATTCAACAGTGAGCATGAACTGGCGCGGAATCTTTCTTTCGGAGAAAACATCTACGTGGTGGTAAATCATCGTAAGGCGGTAGACATCAGACCCTCCTGGAATGGAGTGCTGAGCTCCGCACTATTCAATATGAGAGACGTTCCCGTGTACGAAAACGAGGCTGAGCTAATTTACGGCAATCCCGTAGGGGAGTTTCCCAACCCGGTGGCATCACTAAAGAACCGCGACAACAGAAACAGGAATGCCACTATAGGAGGGAACGCCTACCTGCAGTACCGGTTCTTCAAATTCCTCACCGTCAAAACGGATTTTGCTTATACCTATGGGTTTAACAGGAATAAGAACTTCACTGCAATGGCAAAAAACGGGGGACGCGGGCTGAGCGAAAACAGCCTGAATGAGTACTATTCAACCTCCAATTCCTGGATCTGGAACAATACCCTGAATTTCGAAAACCGTTTTGGTGATCACTATATTACTGCCTTAGCCGGCACTTCAGCAGAATCGGGCATCACCGAATGGCTGTCGACCGGCACTGCCAAGAATTTCAGCAACCAGGACGAGCCCCTCCGTTATTTCAACAACGCGGGTAATTTCCCCGATAATCCAACCGGCAGCGCAGACGACTATGCACTGCAGGGTTATTTCGGGCGGGTGACTTACGCATATGCAGATAAATATCTGCTGGCGGCTAACCTCAGGAGAGACGGCTCATCCAAATTCTCTTCGGCAGAGCGGTGGGGCTGGTTTCCTTCGATATCGGCGGGCTGGCGATTGTCAAACGAAAAATTCTTTGGCAACCTGCTGAATGTTATCTCGGATCTCAAAATACGCGGTAGCTGGGGCAGGTTAGGAAACGACAAGATCCCCAACTATCAGTTCTACAGCACCATCAGCCCGGTAAGTGCACCCACGCTGAACAATGCCATCTTCACATCCGTTGCCCAGAATAAACTGGCCAACCCCAATATCAAGTGGGAGGTTACCACTCAAACCGACGTGGGCATAGACCTGAGTATCCTGCAGAACAGGCTGACTTTTACAGCAGATTATTTCGATAAACAGACGAGTGATATCCTGGTTCGGGTGCCGTTGATCTCCTCTTTGGGCGTTGGAGAAGCTCCTTTCCGGAACGCGGGCAATGTGAGTAACAAAGGATATGAAATATCGCTCACTTACCGGGATCAGAACGGAAAACTGGGATACGAGGTCACCGGAAATTTCAGCCAGGTGAAAAATAAGCTGGAAACCTTTGGCATCGCCGGAGCCACCGATATTTTTCTATCCGATTATAAAAACATAAATGTCGGCCGCTTTGCCGAAGGCGAACCCCTGGGACATTTTTATGTACTGCGCTCCCTGGGCATTTTCCAGACACAGGAAGAGATAAATAATCATGTCGATAAAAACGGAGCCCTACTCCAGCCCAATGCTGTGCCGGGCGATCTTAAGTTCGACGATGTAAACGGAGACGGTGCGATCAGCGTCAACGACAGGATTAATGCCGGCAACAGCTTCCCCACCTTCTCCTATTCTCTCAGCGCTTCGCTGAACTACGGGGGTTTCGATATGAATATGCTATGGGTGGGAACCGAGGGAAATAAGATCTTCAATGGTTTGACGCTGGGTGGCAAACTCATGCATGGCACCACCTACAATAATGGCCCGGATATTCTTGACAGGTGGACACCCGAATCCAGGAACACCACTATTCCGCGGGTTACGGTCAGGGACCTGAACAACAACAGGGCCTACAGCACTTTCTTCATCGAAGACGGAAGCTACCTGCGGCTGAAATACCTGACGATCGGCTATAGTTTTAGTGAAAAAATCACTGGTAAAAGCATATCCAAACTACGCGCGTTCCTCACTTTGCAGAATCTTATCACCATAACCCGGTATTCGGGATTCGACCCGGAAGTAGGTACCGACGTGGATTATAACGGCAACATGTACGGGGTAGACAGAGGCACCTATCCGCAGGCAAGAACCTATATCCTGGGCATCAATCTTAATTTCTAAATCAGTTATCATGAACCGATATATCCCTATTGTTATTGTTTCCTGCAGCGTGGCATTTCTCTCCTGCAGCAAGAGTTTCCTGGAAAAACAACCCCATGAATTAACAGATGCTGTGTTCTGGAGAACGGCAGAGCAGGCAGAATCAGGCCTCGGAGGCGTGTACTCTCCCCTGATGGATGAAGACGCCTTGGGAGGTCAGGAATGGGGTGCGGTGGAATCTTTCAGTGATAACGCCTACCTGAACGACAATAACAGTTATCCCGAATTCCAGGCGATCACAGAATTCAGGGCCCTACAGAACCAGGAGATCTACCTGAGCCTGAATCCCTATAAGTCATATTATCGGGTAATAAAACGAGCAACCGACGTGCTGACCTATGTGCCGGACATAAATATGAACGAAAACCAGAAGAACAGGATATTGGGAGAAGCCAATTTTTTAAAAGGGTTTGCTTATTTCTATCTGGTAGTAAGGTTTGGCGACCTTCCTCTTTTTGATCCCGCCAATTCGGAATCCGCTTTTATTCGTTTGCCCGAAGCCGAGATATGGAAGACGATAGAAGACTGCCTTTCATCTGCAACCCAGCAGCTCCAGTTCGCACACGAGAAAGGCCGGCCCGGTTTAGGAGCTGCATGGGGATTGCTGGCAAAAGTATATGCCTACCAGAAAAAATGGGATCTGGCCAAAACAGCATCGGAGAACGTGATCAACTCCCACCAGCACGATCTGTATCCTGTTTATTCCGACCTGTTCACACTGGAACACGATAATGAAAGCGAGCACCTCTGGGTACACGGTGCAAGACTGGGGTCCAACCCCGTCACCAGCATTCTGTTCTTACCCAACGATGTGTGGGGAGGAACCTTCCCCGAGGAATTGGGTGCAGGCTGGAGACTAGTGAGCGGCACCAAAGAATTCTATGATGCCTATCAGCCCAACGATACCAGGAAATCAGCTACCGTGGCTATGCGGGATGTGGATGTTATAAGGTATAACGGCTCAACCGGTATCTTAAAAGCACCGAACAATCAATCGCCGATCATATGCATCAAATACATGCAGCCATATGCAGACGCCTATACAACCTGGGGAACCGGCTTAAGCACACCGGTACTTCGTTTTTCAGATGTGCTGCTTTTACACGCCGAAGCGATCATGAATCTCAGCGGTGGTGGCCCGCAGAACAGAACCGTTGGGGTAGCCGCAGCAGGAATATCTTTTAACCGCGTTCGGGAAAGAGCCGGGCTTGATCCGATTGATGAGCCGACCTTCAATGACCTGATGTATGAAAGACGGATGGAACTCGCTTTTGAAGGAGGGGATCGTCATTTCGACCTGATACGCTGGGGCCTGGCTGGAGAAATATATAATAATCTTCCGGCCGAAGGCTCATACAGGCCAAAACGCACCTTCAATCCGCAGGTGCACCGGTTATTACCCTACCCTCAGGTAGAAATCGACATCAGTAACAAATCGATTACGCAGAACCCGGGCTACAACTGATAACCCTGATGGCCCGGATCACGCCATCATGCGACGAAGCGGGGGCCTTTATAAGCCGACCCCCGCTTCGTTCAATGATGACCCGGCACTGATAGCCTACTAAGGTTTCTTCAAAAATTTAAACAGCTCGCTATCGGTTGACAGGACGATACTTGTTTGGCTATCCAGCGATCGCTCGAGCGTTTCCATTGATTTGACGAAGCTGTATAACTCCCGCGATTGACTGTTCCGGTTATAAGCGGAGGCGTAGATGGCCGTTGCCTCAGCGTCTGCCTTTCCCCGGATCACCTGTGCATCCTTAACGGCAGACGATTGGATCTCTGCCAGGTCACGCTCCTTATTTCCCTGTATTTTTAACGCCTCTCCCTGGCCTTCGGATTTAAATTGCTCTGCGATCCTGTTTCGCTCACTGATCATCCTGTCGTACACCCGGTTCCTTACCTCTTCCACATAATTCACGCGCCGGAACCGGAAGTCCAGTATCCTGATACCCAGATCGGTAGTCCGTTCATTCACTTTCCTGAGGATCATCTCCTCGATCTTGTCGCGGCCAACGGAGATAGAGTCGAGGTTCTCCAACTGCTCCAGAAAGTCTTCCGCTATCTCAGGCTCCCTGTTTGAAGAGCGAACGATGTCGAGCAGCTCATGCGCAGCTACTGCATTTCTTGTTTCTCCATCGAGGATGTCATCCAACCGCGACTTCGCCGATCTTTCGTCACGCAAACGGATAAAGAACTGCAGCGAATTGGTGATCTGCCACCTGGCATAGGTATCCACGTAAATAAATTTTTTGTCCTTGGTGGGAACCTGGTTAGGGTGTCCTTCCCAGGCCAGGTAACGTTTATCAAAAAATTGCACTTTCTGAATAAAGGGCACCTTAAAATTAACGCCCGGTTTAGTGCGAGGCTCTCCCACGGGTTTTCCGAACTGGGTCACAATGGCCTGTTCCGTTTCGTTGATAATAAACACGGAGCCTAAAATGCTCAGCACGCCGCATGCGATCAGTACTGATAATATAACTTGTTTGGGGTTTATCATTTGTTGTCATTTATGCGATACACATCGCCTTGCTTACCTAATATTATTGGGTTGTAACGGGTTTTGCCTGGCCGAGGTTTAGCAGCGGCAGTACATTATTTCCTTTTTCATCTACAATCACCTTGTTGCCGATCTTGGGCAGTATCCTTTCCATGGTTTCCAGATAGATCCTTTTTTTGGTCACCTCAGGCGCTTTCACATATTCGGTAAAGAGGGCATCGAACCGCGCGGCATCGCCGGTGGCTCCGTTTACGCGGGTAAGCGCATATGCTTCGGCGAGTTGGATCGTCTCCTTGGCTTCTCCCCTTGCGCGGGGAATAACGGCGTTATATTCGGATTCAGCCTGATTGATGAGGGTTTCCCTTTCCTGCTGCGCCTGGTTTACCCCGTTAAAGGAAGGTTTCACCAGGGCGGGGGGGTTAACATCCTGCAGCACTACCTGATCGATCCGAATGCCATTCTCGTATTCATCACATAGCTCCTGCAGCAGCACTTCCATATTCGTTGCTACTTCCTGACGTCCCACGGTGAGCACTTCGTTCACGGTCCGGTCGCCCACCGATTTCCGCATGGCAGATTCGGACATATCCCGCAGGGAGCGTTCGGGGTCCTTGACACGAAAAAGATATTGAAAAGAATTTTCAATCCTGTATTGCACCACCCATTCCACGTCGGCCATATTCAGGTCTCCACTCAGCATAGACGACTCAATGCTGAAGTCATTTTCCGAATACTGTGAACGATTGCCGAGCGCCGTTGTTCTGAACCCAAACTCATGTTTCAGTTGACGCTGCACGGGAATCTTATACATTTTCTCAATACCAAAAGGAGCTATAAAATTAAGCCCCGGATCTACAGTGCGGCTGTATTGTCCGAGGTTCAGCACCACGCCTTCTTCCTCAGGGCCCACCGTTCTGACGGACGTCAGCACCAGTACCAACAGTACCACCCCCAACAGCACCTTTTTGCCGTGCTTTTTGATTAAATACGTGTAATAAGCAATTTGTTGTTCGAGATCGTTCATGATAAACTTTTAAATGAAGAAATGAGCCGGTGTACGGCCCAATGCGCTGAAAATACAAAAGAATGAGCAAAAGCTGTCATAAAACAATCTCCCCGGTGCTTCTACAAGCCACCGGGGAGAATCTGGTCTTCGCACGAACTGGCGTTAAGACACACTATAAGCCGTATATGTTAATATTCGGGGTTTTGAATCAGGTTTTCATCTTTGTTGATCTCGTCTCTGAGTATGGGGAAAAAATATGCTTTGTTTTCCCAGGCCCTTGTCTCCAGCACTTCATGAAAAATGGTCGGCACCGGAGAAGTGGTATTACCAGGCAACAGTTTGTATAAAACATTAGCCTTATAGACGCTTATATTATAAGCCTCCGGACCGATCACCCAGCGGCGTATGTCAAAAAACCGGTGATCCTCATACATCAGCTCAATACGACGTTCATGGCGATAGCGTTTGCGCAGGTCATCACCGGATTCGGTGATATCCGGAAGGCCGGCCCGGGTTCTTATCTTATTGATGTAGGTCCGCGCTTCCGCATCTTCTCCCAGTTCAATGCAGGCTTCGGCATAATTCAGCAGGATCTCTCCGTATCTGAAATACCGCCAGGGCACTTCCTGCCCCACTCCACCTTCCACTGCCACCGTATTCGGATCGAGGGATTTGCGGGAGAGATACAGGGTCTGACCGCTGTTACCCGGCTGATAAGGACTGTTCCGGCTGTCAATACCCGGCACCACCGTTACCCTGTTATTGGCTGCATCCCAGCGTTCAAAATACCCGACATGTATGATATTGAACGGATCGATATCTGCGGAATAAGCTGGCCGGACGCTCCAATTAGCCCCTTCAAAAAGCACGTTGGCATAGAATCGTGGCTCTCTGTTGTCATACGGCAAGGCTGCCATACCCGGATCGCTCCAGTCGAACTTTGTTCCGTCAGCCATTTCAAACGCGTCTACGAGATTCCCGATCACCGCATTATTACCCTGGCCTCCGTAGCCGTTAGGCCCGTTCATCACAGCGAGATTATTGTCGTTGGGGATGGTGCCGGAGGTATAGTAACGCACCCAGATATCTTCCTGCGTATTCTTGGAAAGGAAAATTTCCGTATAGTTCCGGGCAACGGAATCACCGGGCTGGGGCTCTGCTTTATACAAACTGTAGCGGTTCATATCCATCACGGCTTTTGCGGCATCTTTGGCAGCCCTCCACCGAGCCATACGATCGCCGCCGGTATAGCCAATCAGTTCCGGGTTGCTGTAACCGGGAAATACCGTGGTGTTGTACAGATCGCTGGCGGCATATAGCAGCACGCGGGCCTTCAGGGCGAGGGCCGCTCCTTTGGTAACACGTCCGTCGTTGGCACCGCTCTGCACTTCGGGAAGCTGGCTCGCTGCTGCATCCAGGTCATCGACAATAAACTGGATACAGTCGGCATATGAATTCCTGGGAACTGCGAAATCATCCTCCAGTCCGAAAGGTTTATCAACGATCGGCACACCGCCATACATGCTTGTCAGGTTATAGTAGAACCAGGCCCGCAGGAACCTCGCTTCTCCTATCATATCGTCTTTTTCAAAGTCCGCACCGGAAAGATTCTCAATTACGAGATTACACCTCCTGATCTTGGAATAGAGGCCGTTCCAGGTAGGCTGGGTTTGCCAGCCCACGATATTGTCCGGGGTCATCAACGACCGGTTAAAATTCAACACTGCCGAGGCATCGCGGCGATGTCCTTCATCGCAGTACACGGCTTTCATATACTTGGCAAAACCATGATCGATGCTGGCATAGATGCTGTTCACAAAGGTCTGGGCCAGTGCCCGGTCGGCCCATACATCGGCCGAGGAAAAATCGCTCTGTGGCGTGGTGTCCAGGAAATCCTTGTTACAGGAACTGGCAAACACCAGCAGCAGAAAAAATATTATATTGAAGAATTGAAATGATCGTTTCATTCGTTTCATAACTGTAGTTTTAGAGGGTGATTCGGAGACCGAAATCATACACTTTGCTTGAAGGATAGACATTCCCCACTGATTCGGGATCGAAAGATTTTAAGGGGGTAAAGGTGAGCAGGTTAAGTCCGCCCGCATACACCGTGAGCTCCCGGATATTTATCTTGCTCAGCAAACGTTGGGGAATGCGATATCCTATCTGCAAGGTTTTTAATCGCAGGTAATCGTTCTTTTTCAGCCAATAGGTGTTATTAGTCGAAGACCAATATGAGCCACTCGTATTCCAGGTGCGCGGTTTGGAAGAATTGGGATTGTCTGCAGTCCACCTGCCGATGGCATCGTCTTCCAGAAAATTGCCGATCAGCCCCGATTCAAGTGTATAGGTTCTCATGGCTCCTGCGGCTCCCTGAAAAAACACTGAAGCGTAAAAATTCTTATATGCCAGGTCGATGGCGATCCCGCCGGTGAAAGTAGGTATATCCGTCTTCTCATACCGTACCTGGTCAAGCCCATCTATCTTGCCGTCTTCATTCACATCCTTGAACCGGATATCGCCCGGACGGGCATTATTCCAGTGCGGATATTTCTCCAGCGCCGCCTGGTCCTGGAACACATCCAACGCTATATAATACAGGCCGGCGCCAATCGATTTACCCGTGGAACGCTGATAATCGGGAGCACCCGAAGCCTCGTCCCAGAACAGGATCTTGTTCTTTGCATAGGCACCATTAAGGGATATATTATACTGAAAATCGCCCGTTCTACCACTGTATCCGAGCTCAAGCTCGTATCCCCTGTTCAGTACTTTGCCGATGTTTTCATCCGGGAGGGTAAGACCGGCTAACCCGGGCACGGAGGCGTTCCGGGCCACCAGGATCTGCGAGCGGATATTCCGGAAATAGTTAGCTCCTATTTTAACGTTACCGTGAAGCAGTTGCGCCTCAAAGCCTACGTTACTCTGATGTGCCTCTTCCCAGGTCGCGTCCGGATTGGGGATCCTCACTTCATTCAAAGTTTTCGATAGCAGGTCCTCATCAAATATATAAGTAGAACCAAAGCGGTAGATGGAAAGATACTGGTACGCATTTACACGATCGTTCCCGGTCTTTCCATAGGAACCCAGGATTTTCAGGTGGTTAATAAAGGGCAGGCTGTTTTGCCAGAACGACTCCTCCGAGATCACCCAGCCGACGGAAATACCCGGGAAAAAACCGAATTGTTTACCGGGACGGAAAATATAAGACCCGTCCGTACGCCAGACAAATTCCAGCAGGTATTTATTCATGAAGTCATAATTCACGCGACCGAAATAGTTCAGGCGGGCGCTGACGCTGGCTGAACCACCATTATCCTTATCGGGATCCCCTCCGGCAAACATCTGATCCAAGGCAGTGGACACAAAACCTCTTCTGAACGCCGTGAGGTCCATCGACTCGCCAGTGATCCTTTCCGCTCCCGCCAAAAATTTGACGTTATGGGAACCGAAATTCCTGACATAGTTCAACAGGCCGTTAATGGTTACACGATATCCGTCCGAAAAACTCTGGTTCAGCTCAGGCGTGGTATAAGGCCCGTCCAGCGCGCCGGTAACCACCGGTTCACCCTTCTCGTCGAAAGTCTCCCGGTCCCAGGAGTACAGCGTATAAGGTGTCCGCCACAATTTCGTATTCTGGAGATTCTTGTCGAAGGCTACATTACCGGTGAGCGACAATCCCTGGATCTGGGGAATATCGACCACTACCCGCAGGTTACTGAGGAAATTATAATTCCTCCGGCGATCATATCCCAGCCAGTCGGATGCCAGCACCACCGGACTTTGTCCGGCCTGATACCCCGATGCAGGCTTGTTGCCCGGATAGGTAGCAATAAACATCGGCTTGCTCCGGTTGATCATGTATCCGTAAGGATTAGCCGCAAAATTCCGGTTCTCCTGGTTCCCTGCCAGGTCAAGGCTCAGGGAAATATTATTCGTTATCTTTCCGTCGATGTTCGCGCGGAAATTCACCTGTGAGAATTTCGCGGAACTGTTTTTGTAGATGGCATCCTGAAGACTGTAGCCACCCGAGAGAAAATAGCGCATGCCTTCACCCCCGCCCCGGATCGAAATATCGGACCTTGTCTGCGGGGTGCTGGGTTTGAATACGGCCGCAAACCAATCGGTGTTGGGATAGCGCCAGGGATCCGATCCATCGCGGAACGTCTGGATCTCCTCCGGCGTGTAAGCAGTAGGTTGACCGTCGTATTGGTATATTTCATTTACCATGGTCGCGTAGGTGGCGGCGTCTGCCATCTTCGGAATAGCGGTGGGCTGGCTGATACCATAGTTTAAGTTCATGGTTACCTCCGGCTTGCCCGACCGGCCGCGTTTGGTAGTCACCAGGATCACGCCATTGGCCGCCCTGGACCCGTAGATAGCCCCGGATGCGTCTTTGAGTACGGTAACGCTTTCGATGTCTTCCGGCCGCAGACTGGTTAGATCACGATCCTGCACACCATCTACCACTATCAGCACCGAATTGTCTCTGATGGTGTTTACGCCTCTGATGCGAATGGTGGGATTATCCCGGCCAGGCTCTCCGTTGGAATTCACTACTACCAGCCCCGGCAGGCGTCCGGCAAGAGTATTAGTGAAATTGACGGCGGGCGACTGCTGTAGAACTTCTCCCTTCACCGAGCTAATGGCACCCGTAATAGTAGCTTTTTTCTGTGTGCCATACCCTACCACCAGTACTTCTCCCAGGCCGGTGTTATTCCGCTGCAGCACGATGTTGATTTCCGACCGGCCCCCTATAGGAACGGTCTGCACGTCAAAGCCAAT
Source organism: uncultured Chitinophagaceae bacterium (assembly GCA_964624205.1). Lineage (GTDB taxonomy): Bacteria > Bacteroidota > Bacteroidia > Chitinophagales > Chitinophagaceae > Flavitalea. The sequence goes on along the minus strand of CAZUWX010000003.1, from coordinate 75,896 downwards.
ATAACTGAATACCAGCACATCATTGTTGCCGGCATCAGCCAGTATGTATTTACCCGCACCGTCCGTAACGGTACCCTTATCCGTACCTTGAATATTGATGCTCACACCCGGCAGCGCTTCACCCAGGGAATCCGTCACCGTACCCTGTACGGTAATAAGCGGTCTGAAATCGTCCGAATTTGCATACACCTGAGCGGATAATATCAAGAGGATCAGGACGGCTCCCACACGGGAAGGCCTCAAAAAGTGTAGGCAGGTTTCCCCCCTGACCCTCTTAAATAAAGTTCGACAAACAGTTTGTTTCATGGTTGCACTTTTAAGCAGTTAATGATTAGATAAATCTTGGTGGCAAAAAATTCCTACCCGGTTGCATACGCAACCGGCGCTTTCAGTTTAGGTAGGTCAAAAAAAGGGTTCGGGGATAAGATTTGTTCCAGCATGCAACCCGTTACACCAGCTGGATACACTTGTGTAGAATCAGGTACCCCAGCCGGATTTTTCCGGCTGGCAAACAGAGTAGCGGACTATATACGAAAACTGCGAAACAAATTCCGGCCGTAAATATTATTTCTGCTTAGTCATTGTAAATACGCAAATAGTTTTTAAAGTTTGATCCAGTATTTTAACCAACGCATCCTATATTTTAGCATAACTATATCGTAACTTTCCTGCCAACCGGTTTGCCCGTTAAATGAATCAATATGAAAAAACTCATGCTCTCCCTTTTCCCGGCAATCATCAGCCTGGTAGCCTGTGAGCCCGCTTCGGAATCGACCGCAAATCCCGATCCCGCCCATAATAGCAGGATATCCCTGGATTGGGCAGGCAGCTACCAGGGGACGCTTCCCTGCGCGGATTGTGAGGGGATAACAACCGTTATCACACTGCACAACAACAGCAGATATGAGATCAGCCGTAAATATCTGGGTAAACAGGATACCATATTTTATACAACGGGAAATTTTGACTGGAACAAGGAGGGAAGTGTAGTCCGTCTTTCCGGCGAAACACCATCTTCATTCCAGGTAGGCGAAAACAGGATCATTCAACTCAATACAAAAGGAGAAAAGATAGACGGCAACCTGGCCGAAAAATATATCCTTACTAAGATCGTTCCGGAGATCACCGAAACATACTGGAAAGTTGTTAATATCGGGGGAGCCCCCGTGCCAGCAGGGAATAACCGCGAACCGCATATCATCCTTCACAGTAGCAACAACAGGATGAGCGGCAGCGGCGGCTGCAACAACCTCATGGGTAGCTTCACAATGGCGGAGCCCCAGCGGATCAGGTTTGGCCAACTCGCCGCCACCCGGATGGCCTGCCCCAATATGGAAACCGAGGGGCTGCTCTCGGAAGTACTGGAAACAGCCGACAGTTACGATCTCGTGTCTGACACTCTCGTACTCAGGAAGGCAACAACACCCCTCGCGAAATTCGTGGCCGTGTACCTGCGATGAGGAACTTTTCGGCGAAACAGTAAAGAACTGAAGACAATCTGATCTCGCAATTCGCGGAAATGGCAGTCCATTTGTTTCGCTGTTCAATTGCTTAGCTATTCCTTTGTCCCCTTTCCCTGTTCTGGTGTTCCGCTGCTTCTGAACACGTGCCCGCCCTTTTATTTGGTAATGAAATCGATTTCTATATTACTAAAAATAATGTATATGAATAAGTAATTTATCATACTTTCACTACGAAAATCGATTTCCAATATTTCTAAATTAAAATATTCTTTCAACCAATAGTTTTCCACAATGTTCTACGCAAAACGCTTCACAGTCGTCCTGTTCCTCTGCTTAACCTTCATGCATTGCGGTCAGGATAAAAAAGATACAACAGAAGACGCTTCACAACTGGAAGCAAAGGCCAACGAGGAATATGACTACTCCCACAAACCCGTGGATTCCGATTATAAACACGCCCCGGAAGCCGCACGCGAAGCCTGGCTCGACAGGAAATACGGGATCAGGATTGTTTGGGGTGTTTACGCCCAGTTAGGCCTGGATGCTACCTGGCCCACCCTCGGCGCATCCGACGAATTCAAAGACATCTACGCCACCCTGTGGCAAACCTTCAATCCCATCGCCTTTAACGCCGATGAATGGGCGCAGCTCGCAGAAGATGGCGGCATGAAGTATTTTGTGTTCACCACCAAACACCACGACGGGTTCTCCATGTTCGATACCGAAACCACCGTGAACGTGAAAATGCGTAAACCCGAAGGCAAAGTGAAAGGGCTGGGCAAGGTGATCGACACCACCCTGCACTACAGCATCATGGAAACCCAATACAAGGTGGACATTGTGAAGGAACTCGTCGACGCGTTCCGAAAAAAGAACATGGGTATCGGCTTCTACTATTCCAATACCGACTGGAATGATGTTAATCAGCGATTCGAAAACAAACATTTTCATTACGACTCCACCTATACCCTGGCAGCCGATCCGCAGGGATACCGTACAGCCGTTGAGCGCCAGACCCAACAGCTCCGGGAACTGTGCACAAAATACGGAGCCATCGATCAGATCGATTTCGATCACGGATTACCGTTAGAATTGTGGGATGAGACCGTAAAAATGACCAAGATGGTGCGGCAGCTCCAACCCAATGCCCTGTTCCGGAGAAGAGGCCTGGGGAATTACGGGGATTTTCAAACTCCCGAACACTGGCTACCAGAAAGCCCAGACGACCCCCGCCTGAAAATGCACTGGCAGGCCATCGAACACTATGGCACCCGCTGGGGATGGCAACCCAACGACACCTACTATGGAAAGGAATGGATACTGGAATCGCTGATCGAATGCGCCTCAAAAGGCGGCAATTTTATGGTGGGCGTCTCCCCCACCCACACCGGACAATTTGACCAGCGTACACAGGACGACCTGCGCTGGGTAGGCCGCTGGCTGAAGGTCAATGGCGAGGCCATTTACGCTACCCGCGGCATGTTCAACAATGACAAAGATTTCCACTTCACCCGCAGCAAAGACAGCTCTACGGTCTACGCCATCCACAAAGGATGGCCGGAAGGCAACACTATAACCATAAAAAGCCTTCGGGCCAATACCGGCTCAACAATAACGATGCTGGGACTGAACGGCGGTCTGCGATGGGAACAGCGCGAAAAAGATCTGATCATCCAACTGCCGGCACAACGACCCCAATGCGAACACACCTTTGTATTCAAAATTCGGGTATAACGTACACCTAATACCCATCGACTTATGTGTATAAGTTCTTTTTAACAAACTCATTGTCCGAACAGCATCGGATCGTTCCGGCGTAAAACAAAGAACGCTACCTTCACCATAATTAACTGGGAATGAAATACAGCATCTTTATTTTAGTGTTAACTACTATACTGACAGGCACCGGTTGCATGAACAACAAAACTGCTGACAACCGTAACCCCCTGCTCAGTTTTGACATAAGGTCTATCGACGACCGGGGAAATTATATGTATGAGGAAAAAATCATCGATCCCCACAAAGTTGCTATCGTGGTGGTTGATATGTGGCAATCGGGGGGCACCGGCTACATCCGGCGTGATGGCAGTTTTGTAGGCACAGCCGAAGGTTTTTTGTATCTGGATCGGGTTTCGGACTCCCTCAATGAGACCCTCGGCGCTGCCCGCGCACTGGGATTTAAAGTTGTGCATGCTCCTGCGGATCAGGTGTACCTGTATGAAGGTCACCCCGCCAGAGAAAATATCAGGCGTCTCACGCACGCAAAATACCCGTGGCAGGAAAAGCCGGGATGGAACGACGAACAAAAAAAGATACCCTTTGCAAGCTTTCCGTTCGAATTCGAGTACGCGTATCCAAACACTCCTAAAGAAAGAAACCGGCCCGGCACCAAAACATACGGACAGAATCCACGGATCGTGATTACCGACAAGGATTATATTACTGCCGACATAGAGGAACTATGGGATTTTGTTAAGGGTGAAAACATCGAAACCCTTATTTATATGGGAGGCTCTACCAATATGTGTCTGGCCGGTCGACCCTACGGTCTTTTGAATATGAAAAAATATGGTGTGGATGTACTGATGGACCGCAACTATGCCCACCTGATGCATCGTATTCCGCATGGATGGAATGGCGACACGGCCAATCCCAAATACGGCCCTTTTTACACTAACGAACGAAACAGCCAGCAGGTGATCGAATATTTCGAGGCGCATATTTGCCCCACCCTGGACGGGATGGTTATCCGGGAGATGGCCCGGTCGCGGGGCGGCTACACCATTCCCGACCAGCCCATCCAAGAAGCTACCCCCGATGCTATGTTCCTGAAAATATCTTTTCAGCCGCAACTCATCGAAATAGCCGACAATTACATAGTAGACATCGGTTGGGAATACGGTCATAATCCCAACGGTCTGGATTATGGCTGGAACCGGCTGAAGGTGAAGGATGGAATCCGCGAGGGCTATGACCCTGTCCAATACTCCTTCATAGAAGTCAGACCAGGCGACAACTGGAAGCTGACCGGCATGCCGGACTATGAGGCTAAACTTGAGCTAAGCGGAACCGGCGAGCTGCTGATCAACGGTGTATTACATAAGGTCGGGGCAGAGCTGAAAGACACGCTTTCTTTTTTGGGGTCTGGTTCAGTACAACTGCAGCTTAAATCAGGCGAACTCCGGTTTTACCAGCTGGAAGGAGTGAAGCGGATATAGGGCGGACCGCACTTAAAACAGGACACGTTACTCTACAGCAAACCATTTCCTTAAGAAGACAACTACCCCCTACCTGAAGAAAATAGTTGTTCGGCTCTATATTATGGGGAATGCTGATTTCAAAGGAACAGGTATCCTTTTTTGTTTCGACGCCTTGTATCAATGACAACGCAGGGCAATCCGGCACAGGGAAAAACACCAGGCTCAACGGATATTGTAAAATGTCCTGCCCATCGGGGATCAGCAGGAACGACGGGGTATTTATCTGTAGGATTGGCGCGAACAACTGCATCAGTAGTGGGGTGGCCCTGCAAATAAGCGGGCGGAACAGGTGGCGCCTCAGGCGTAGCAGAATGGTTAGCCCTTCTCCACCATACCTTCCATTCCCCTATTCTGCTGGCTCTTTGGTAAAAAGGCAATGAAGGTAGCTCCCAGTAATGCCACTACAATTAGCACATAGAATCCTATTGTATATCCTATGCTATCATTGTACAATGCGCCTAATAAGACCGGGAAAAGAGCTTCCGCTACACCATCTGCCACAAGAACAATACCCATGATCCGGCCCAGGGCTTTTAAACCGAACAAATCACCGGCCATCAAAGGAATGATCATATAGTCGCCTCCCAATCCTATCCCAAAAATGACAGCAAAAATATAGATACGTCCGGCAAAATCGGGTACCAACAGCAACGGAATGGCTCCGGCCACAATTAAATAAATAAGAAGCATCACATATTTACGGTTGATGACATCGGCCAGCCAGCCCATTAACACCCTTCCCACCAAACTGGATAACAGCACAAATGACATCACATTCGCAGCTTCGGTTTGGGAATAATTCAAATCGCTCAGATAAAGCTTCATGTGCTGTCCCACACCCCCTACTACCCCTATCGAGCACATGCTTCCAATCGCCAAAAGATAAAAATTCCGGCTTTTAAGGATATTTTTCATCGATATCCCTTCAATCTTTCTCCCTACCCCTGCCTCCTTTGTTGAAAGATTATCTTTAATAAAATAAGAAATGGTAAAAACAATTAAAAACCCGATGACACCTAAAATGGCTAAGGCCGAATGCCAATCGTACAGCCTTTCCAGCCTGGCTGCGAGCAAGGGTGCCAATGCCCCGCCTGCCCCTATGCCGAGGTAGGCAATTCCCATGGCTTTTCCCCTGTTTTTGCTAAACCATCTTGAAATCAGTACCTGGCACGGCAAAGGCCCTCCAAAAACATAGCCTAAGGCGTTAAATACATAAAAAAGATAAAACATTTCCAGCGAGCCGGAATAACTAATCCCGACAAGCCCGATAGCCAGCATCAGCCCGCCCGTCATCATCAGCTGCCTAGGGCCATAACGATCTATCAGCCATCCGGCAAAGAAACCAAACAAAGGGGCGACAATTAATTTACCCACCGCATTTCCCGAAGTGATCTCGGTTCTTGACCAGCCATGCTCCTGCATCATGAAATCAAAAAAGAATGGTAACCCGTAGAATCCAAATCCAACAATAGCAAAAAGTACCAGAAAAGCGGTAATGACGATATAGGTTTTTGAGCTGCTGCGCTTTTCTATTATCTGAGTTGACTGTATGCTATTTCCCATTTTAAATGTTCAGGAGATTCAATAGTTCATTATCGGTTTTATATGTAGCAAAACATTAGAGCCGGGGAATGTTCATTCCTCCGTCCACCATAATAACCTGACCGGTGGTATAGGGGAAATTCCCGGTGACAAGTGCTGCGGCAGCCTTGCCCACGTCTTCAGGCAGTCCCCATCTTGGCAGCACACAAAGCCCCTCAGCAATCAGCTTGTCATACTTTTCCGTTACCCTGGCAGTCATATCCGTTGCTACTACGCCCGGTCGGATTTCGTATACCGGGATGTCATATTCCCCCAATCTGGCTGCAAATAATTGTGTAGCCATGCTCATTCCGGCCTTGGCAACACAATATTCCCCCCTATTGGTCGATACTACCGTGGCCGAAATGGAAGAAATGTTTATGATTGTAGCTTCGAATCGGGAATCTGATGCTTTTTGCTCAATCATCCAGTTAGCAGCTAACTGGGAAAGAAAGTATGCGCCGGTGAGATTGGTTCTTAGCACCTGATCGAAGCTTTCTTCTGTTGCTTCCAGGATATCCCTCCTCTCCTTTGGCGCCGCTCCGGCATTATTCACCAAAACATTCAGCCTCCCGAAATGACCTTTAACCTTCTCCACGATTCGGCGCCGGTCTTTTGCATCACCTACATCCCCCCGGCAATAGATCACATCGGAGCCCAATTGCCGCAGCTCCTCCAGAGGATTAGCAATATCTTCCTCATTCCTCACTCCATTAATTGCCAAATCGAAACCTGCACGGGCAAGGGAGCGGGCAATGCCCAGTCCGATGCCCCTCGAACCACCGGTTATTAATACTGTCTTTTTCATAACAATTCCGGGATTTCTATCCAACATCTTTTTTCCCAGCTTTCCAGACCTTTTTCAGCCAGTTGAATACCCTTGGCCCCTTCTTTCATATCCCAGGGAAAAGGCTCATTGAGCACCACATGCTTTAAGAAAAGCTCCCATTGAACTTTAAAGGCATTGTCGTAAGGCTCCTGTTCCGGAACTTTGGCCCATCCTTCATAAAAATTGATCGGTTGTGGAATATCAGGATTCCATACCGGCTTGGGAGTATTCCCATAATGCTGTATATAACATTCCCTAAGCCCGGCCACCGCAGATCCTTTAGTACCGTCCACCTGCAGAGTAAGCAGATCATCCCTTCTTACCCTCACGGTCCACGATGAGTTAAAATGTGCAATGATGTTCCCCTCCAGCTCAAATGTTGCATATGCGGCATCATCGGCGGTACATTTATATGTCTTTCCCTGTTCGTCGACCCGTTCTTTAATATGCGTCGCGCCAAGGCAGGAAACCGCTTTTACCTTTCCAAAAATATTGTCCAATACATATCGCCAATGGCAAAGCATATCCACAATAATTCCGCCATCATCTTCTTTGCGATAATTCCACGACGGCCGTTGTGCCGGGATGGAATCTCCTTCAAATACCCAGTAACCGAATTCTCCCCGGACTGAAAGTATCTCCCCCAAAAAGCCGTTTTCAATCAGCCGCTTTATTTTTCTCAAACCGGGTAACCAGAGTTTGTCTTGCACCACGCCATTTTTTACACCGGCATCCTTGCAGAGCCGGTACAGCTCCAGTGCGGTAACTGTGTCTGTTGCCATAGGCTTTTCACAATAGACGTGCTTTCCCGCCTGCACGGCCTTTCGAATGGCTTCCGCGCGGCGCCCCGTGGTTTGGGAGTCAAAATAAATGCTGTAGCTTTTATCCCGGAGCAGCGAATCCAGATCCGTAGAGACTTTGGAGATGCCAGCCCTTTTCCCTAACTCTTCCAATCTGGACTGGTTCCTTCCAACCAAAACCGGGTCCGGCATGATCACATCCCCGTTAGCAAGCTTTACTCCACCTTGCCTGATGATCTCAACTATGCTTCTCATCAGGTGCTGATTGGCGCCCATGCGGCCCGTCACCCCATTCATAATAATTCCTATGGTATGTTTCATATCCTGTTTTGTGTTAGCTTTCAAAATATTGTGTTACGATCTTTTTCAAAAATTCATGCTGATCTGCTGCCCATAACCTGTCGGAAAAGATTTCCACTTCGTTAAATCCCCGGAACCCGGCCGCTTCCGCCCACCCCCTGATTTTTCGAATAGGGATACAACCTTCACCCATTAATCCCCGGTCATTCAACAGATCTGCAGTAGGGCTCATCCAGTCGCAGATATGGAAAGCGAACAGGTTACCCCGTTGGCCGCATCGCATGAGCTGCTGCTCCAAATCAGGATCCCACCAGATATGGTAAACATCGGCAGCCACACCCACATAATCCGAATCGATGGTCTCGGCCATGTCGTTGGCCTGCGACATAGTGTTCACGGCAGATCTGGTATCCGCATACATGGGATGCAACGGTTCAATGGCTAGTTTAACCCCGTTCTCCATCGCATAGGGTAAAATGGCCTCAATACCGTCCTGTATCTGTGCCCGGGAAGTCTCCAGCGTCTGCCCCGGATCTGCGCCACATACGAGTACGATCATCGGAGCCCCCAACGCCGCCGCCTCATCGATGGCCTTTTTATTGTCCGTTATCGCTTTATTTCTTGCGGCGGAAGATACAGCCGGAAAAAAACCACCTCTTACCAGCGATACGATCTCCAAACCATGGTCATGGAGCATTTTTCCGGTATGGGCGATATTCCGGCCGTCCAGGTATTGCCTCCAGACAGATATCCCCTTTACGCCGGCCTGGCTATAATTCTCCGCAGCCTTCTCAATTGACCAGGACTTTGTCGTAATGGTATGGATGCATAACCTGCTCAGGTTCTTTATCTTTTCTCCGCTCATACCACGCAATTATAGAATGCATAATAAGAAGCATCATCTATTATTCGCTGCACGTAAAGCGCAGCTTCCCTTGCATGATAATCTCCCCACATGCTTGATTCACCACACGCTATTCTTCGGCCTGCAGGAATATTGTCCCAGCCATTGGGCTGGTGATAAATAGAATGCAGGATAATCCCCTGATGATTTTTGTCCGTACTTAAATAGGGCTCTGCCAGCAACGATCGCAGCACCGTTAGGCCTGCCTGCCAATATTTACGCCCTTTCTCTTCCTCCCCTTTCTTTTTCAGGTAGGTTCCCAGCCTCAACAGGCCCTGCGCGCCAATGGCGGCTGCGGAACTGTCCACGGGTTCAAAGTCGTTATACGGATCGGCGGGCGCGGAAAGATAGTCTCCGAGCTTATGAAGGTTTGGAGCGCCCGTGTCCCAATAGGGAATTCCATCCACCGGCGTATGTTCTATATAAAAATCACAGGTCGCCTCTGCGGCCTCGCGCATAAATTTCACGATCTCCTCCCTCGTTCCATAAGCGGCCAGGTCCTCATCAGAAAGAGTATCAAGAAACTCCAGTTCCTCGGCAAATCCCAGCATACCCCAGGCCAGGCCTCGCGTCCAGGTGGAAAACCCGGTATAGCCCTGCTGGGCATTGGGGCTTCGGAAGTTGCCATCATTGGTATTGAAAATGCTTTCATGAGCCGTTCTACCCCGAATATCATAGCTATCCCTTCCCTTACCATAAAAAATGGAATAATCCGCTGTGGCCTTAGCATGTTGCAGCCCCCGCACCAACAGGTTTACTCTTTTATCATTTTCTCCCTGCAAAACGTGCCCCAGCTTATGGCTAAGCATCAGAATCCTTATTGTCCGGATGGTATCGACAAAAAGAGAGTGCGGACCATTGAAGGAATAAATAAACCCGCCGTCTTTGACCGGGGTCCATCTGGTAGCCTGGACCGCGCCAGACACTTTCAAGGCCAATTCATAGAAGTTCTTTTCCCATTCATTAAAAGGTACTTTCCCTTCTACCATCAGCCGGAGCAGATTCCCATAGGTGCTGACATTATTAAACCCGTGGTCGTGCACGCCCACATGATTCAGGTGCGGCGCCATCAGCTCCAGCGTTTTATCCCTCCCGTTTTTAAGAAATGTTTTGTCGCCCGTTGCGTCAAACTGCAGGATCGAGGAGCCGAACTGAAACCCCTGTGTCCACTCCGTCCAGCCACGGGTCGTATATTTGCCATTCACGGTAAATACCGGCGTACCCTTACCCGCTTCATATTCTCGTTCGAGGGCCGTGATCTTCTCGCCCGAAAGCTCCCAAAACCGTTGCAACTGCCCGGACAAATCCACCGGTCTGATGTCAAAATCAATTCTAATCATTCAATGATTTTTTTTAGCCAAATAATTAATTCCTGATGCGATCAGTGTTTTTTTGTTAGCGAACTGATATATAATACAAGTGACTCGATATCATTGTCAGAAGCCACTCCCAAATAGGAAGGCATTTCGGCATCGTATCCTTTTACGATCTTTTTAGAAGGCTCCAAAATAGCCGTTCTTATGTAGTCTTTGTCTGCAATTCCGGCCGTGCCATCCTGAAATTGTCGTTTGGACATAAAAACATTATTCAATGGCGGCCCATAAAACCTGTCCGTTTCCGATTTCAAAGAATGACAGCCCGAGCACGCCAGGGTCCGGAAGAGCTGTGCGCCTTTTTCTATGGAAGGGCGTGCTTCGACAGTATCTTCCGAAAGGTTTGCAGACCGGGATTCGTACCAATCGATCGGCTGCAGAAACCCTTCGTTTTCCAAGGGAATTTTTCCAACCTCGTTAACCGTAAAGCAGAACTGATCATCCATGGCAGTCCCGTCTTTCGACCGCAGGTTGTATAATAACTCCATCTGCATGACCTCTTTCATTCCGGCAACGACGACCAATACCGCCTTTCGGTCGGATGAGAGATGAGACGACAATACCGGCATCACTTCTTCTCCCGGCTCGCCATCTAGTTTGTAATCTCCGGACCCATATTTCTCTGTACGCTTGTAGTTCCACCTTCTGACCTGAAAATTAAGCGGGTTTACGGCGAATGCGGAATCCAGTTCCACATCAAATCGCAATACGATGCCCTGTTCGCCGGCCTTGAATCGATTCGGCAAATAAAACGGCAGTCCCGTGTACCTCAATCGGAGAAATGCCGATACACCGTTGGAGCTTGAGCCCCATAGGTTCAAGCCGGTGATGTACAGCTGACCGTCGCGCGGATTGATCACTCCCTTTTGAGTGGGTGCAGGATAATTTGCCTGTAAAAATGACACGCCTCCCTGGAGGGTATTTGACGTAGTATCGATCAATACTTTGAACAATCCGGGCCGGGCGAATGAGAAGTGGATCATTTGTCCATTCAGCGGCCCCATCTTTCCCCCGGTAACCCAGGTCTGGCTGTTTCCCGACCGGTCGACGCGGTGCGGGATCCAGGTCAGCGGTTTTTTGATATCGGCATGAACCGCCTCCGGGGTGGTGGGGAAACCGAAGTAATCACCTTTATTTACCAGCAGGATCGGTGTAGAAGGCACGTAGTTCCCCTGTTGATCTGAAGCAGACAAAATGCCTTTCGTGGGGTGAATACCGATATATGGGCCCCTCAGTCCCGTGGCAATGGTCTCAACCTGCCGCCCATCGGCAGATACCTTCATCACCGTGCCCCGCTGCGAAGAGCCGGCAATCCCTCCTTTTGCGATGTAGAAGCCGCCTTCCGGCGCCAGAACCATATCCGCGGCCCATTCCCGAGAGGAGAGGGACTGCTCCATCATATTGCAGAAATTCTCGTAGAAATCCGCTACCCCATCTTTATTCAGGTCGTGCAACCGTACAATCCCTTCTTTCCCAAACACGTAAATCGTTCCATCCACAATCTCAATACTCATCGGCTCATACAGACTGGTGGCAAATCGACGCCATCTCAATCGCTTCAAGTGCTCATCGATCCCGTCAACGATCCAGACATCGCCGGAAAAGGTAACCACGGCAGCACGTTCGCCGTCAAAAAAGGCTACATCAGCCACCCGAATGTTACGGTTCCACGGATTGGGAAGCGGCAGCGTCAAAATATCTGTGACGTATGCTGCCGTATCGGGAGACAGCTGACCCTGGGTATAAACAGATTCAGTCCAGTAAGCAGGCCCTCCGCTGTAAAAATCGGGCATGCTGACCGTAGTCTTATCATACTCATTCAGGAAGGCGTCTTTTTTTTCGGTTGGCCCACGCCATATCACCACTTTCGCCGCAAGATGCTTATCGGTCTGCGGGAACCGCACCGTGACATATTTATTCTCCCGTATAACAGGCGCCGGGCCTTTCACATCATCCGTCACTACGCCAATGGCGGTAATGGTATCCCGGTTTTCGCCCTGGTAAATATACAGGACAGAGCCTGCGGTCTCGGTATCCGAACCATTCAGCACCTCGGCAACGTTGAGGTACAGCGCCCGTTGCAAGCCATCCAATTCAAAAGTTCGCGAAAAAGCCGTTTCCTTTCCAAAACGAATGCTACCCGGGTGCTCCATAATATTCGTCGTCCCGATCGTATAAGATAACCCCACGTCATTCCCTTTCAGGTACACCCCATTCCACCTGCCTATATGGTCCGGTAAAGGTCCATACCGATAGGGGCCGATGCTACCAGGCGGATTTCTAGGGTCGGTAAAATTCGCCGTATCTATCGTCCATCCGGCATACTCACCCGTTGCTATTTTAGGGGTACCTAAAATAGTCGGGATATTATCGTTCTTATTGAAGAAATCATTATATGAAATCTGCGCCATGGTTACCATGGGCAAAAATTCACCGGTCCACGCTACCGACCATCGAAGCAAATCCATGTCAAATCCCACATAAACACTATCACCAAGATTGATAGACATCGTCCTGGCAGTACGATTGTGTTGCGGGAAGCCCGGGCCCAGCGAGTCGGAATTCAGAGGCCCCTTAATAAAGGGAAACCCCTGTTCGACAAATGCTCCGATCCCGGCCGTTTCAAAATCATTCGTCGTCACCACCGTGTACTCCTCCCCACAACCCGCAACAAGAAAACTAAGAAGCACCATCCAACCCCAGGAACAGTTTAAATGGGTACCTGTTTTTCTTTTTTGTATTATTCTAATCTTTTGCATATCAAATGGAAACCAGCCGGGCATTCATGAAGAATGCTACGGTAAAAACAATCAGTTTATAGAACCCGGGGTTAAATTTACCCATTGCCATTTAGGCGGTTATGCACTTTCTAGATTAATCCTGGTACTTTTCGTTTAACACCTTCCTGAATTGAGAAGGAGACATATTCGTCTTTTTTTTAAATGCACGGGTAAAATAGGAGGGATCCTTATAGTTTAAGGTGAAGGCAATCTCCTTATTAGAAAGGTCCGTATAAATCAATAAACGCTTCGCCTGGAGAATTATCCTGTCGGCAATCATCTCCCTCGGTGTTCTCCCAACCATTCTTTTTACAGACCTGTTGAGGATGGCCGGCGATATACCCATCATTTCAGCATAGTCCTGAATCTGGAGCTGCTTCGTGAAACTTCTTTCGACCAGCATATTGAACTCCTGTACCTGGTGAAAATGCGGGTCGTTCATTTTTGCTTCCTTAGCAAATTTATGCACATAGTGCTGCTTACACTTCAAAAGCAGCAGTTGCAGATAAACCCGCAGAATTTCACGATATGTTGGTCGTTTCAGGTGGTTCTCCTGCTGCATTTGATGTACGAGCTGGATGATCTCATTAAAAGCGCCCTCTTCCAGATCCAGGATAGGGAGCATTGCCGGGTTGTTAAAAAACGGGAAATAAAAGAGTGGTATTTCCTGCTGAAAGAATTCAAAAAAAAAATCGCTGGAAAAAACGATCAGGTACCCATGGTAATTCTTATCCCGGGAAATACGGTGTACTTGCCCGGGAGAAAGAAAATGAATACTTCCGGACCGGATCAGATGGGTATTAAAATCGACCTCGTGCTTACCCGCACCGTTAATAAAAACGCAGATTTCGTAGTAGTTATGACGGTGAGGCCGGTCTGTTTTATGCGGGTACCGCTTATTGCCTATTTCTTCGTCTTTAACCTCATAGATCTGAAAATCCTGAAGTATCGAACTCTCGGGCAGTTTGTACGTTTTGATAAAATCAGTCATTTATCCCATTTTTTCAGCTTTACAGTCGAATTTTTTCATTATGCTGGAATCTGAAACGCTAACCCTTTAATGCGGCTAATAGCCTACCCTGCTTGTTGCTGTCTAATATCCTTATCTTGACTGGAAAGCCGCCTTTGGCCGCATATCGCTTGCCCAGATAAGGAATTGCCGTAGCCATATTTTTTGCAAGATCTCCTGAAATGTTGTTGCAATATAATATAAGTTACCCGGGTTACATGGGTTATTGAGGGTTATCGAGAATGCAGGCGCAGTGCGGGGTTAAAACAAAAAACCCCGCCAGGAGCGGGGTTGGTAAATTGTAAGATGGTGGAGCCGAGGGGAGTCGAACCCCTGTCCAAACATATCCGTCAAAAGCTTTCTACATGCTTATTTCCTTATTATTTGTCGGCGGTTCGCAGGAAAGGAACAAACCAATGAATCGCTTAGCTGGATGGTCTTAGGCAACAGTCACAGCCTTCTGTTGCAGCATCCTGTTTTCTTTTTGAGTCGGCGGCGGGGCGTGGTAACAGGAAAACCTGCCCGGCGGCCCGAATGACTACTTAATCACTGATTAGGCAGCCATGGCATACTGAGTATTGCCATTTGAAGTTTGAATATTCAGATTAGCGTGCTAATTATCCAACGCACGGCATGCTTACACTTTCAAAGATCTATGCTGTCAAAACCAGGCGGCCCCGGTTTTTTGCTTATAGTGCAAAGGTAAATCGAATTCTACAAATAATGAAGTTTTTAACAATCCGCCTCTGGATTTCGAAGGCACTGCCAGCCCGTTTCGCTTAACAAAACAAAATCTAACGTTTACTCTTTGAATAGGAATCGCCAGAAGTCGAGACCGAGGGCGTAGGCCATCAGGAAAAGGAGCAGGATCATACCTACCATCTGGGCATATTCCATGAATTTTTCGTTGGGTTTACGGCCGGAGATCATCTCGTAGAGCGTGAACAACACGTGCCCGCCGTCCAGGGCCGGGATGGGCAGGATATTCATAAAAGCCAGCACGATGCTTAACAACGCTGTCATGCTCCAGAACCGCTCCCAGTCCCACTGCGCGCCGAACATGCTGCCGATGCTCAGCAGCCCACCCAGGCTTTCGCTGGCTTTCACTTCTTCGGAAGTAAAGAGCAGTTTAAAATTCTTCACATTCATCACAAGGGTAGTCCATCCTTTATCCACGCCCGCCGGCAGGGATTCCCAGAAGGAATATTTGCGCGATTCAAAATCAAGAAAACGCTCGGCGCCCGCCAGGTAGACAGACAGGTTTGCATTTTCGTCCGTCCTAAGCCGAACGCTGGCGGTGTCGCCGGAGGCTCGTACCACTGTAAGCGCTACCAGGGTGTCCTTGAAGGGCATTTTAACAGCCCTCAGCTCGATATTGGATCGGATTTCGCTGCCGTTAAAGGCGATCACGGTGTCGCCCCGCTGGAGGCTTCCTTCCACCACCTGGGCCCGATCGGCCGCCACTGAGTCGATCACCGCCGGAAAAGCGGGATAAGCAAGCGGTTCGCCCTTCCGCTTGATCAGGCTGCGGATGGATCCCGTAGGTACGTCGAGGCTGATCAGTTCACCATTGCGCCGGAGTTGAATGGTAGTGGCTTCATTCAGTATAAAATCGCCTGAGAGCTTACCGAAGTTGGTGAGCTCAGCGCCATTCACCCCTATGATATGGTCGCCATTCCGGATACCGATCTTCTGCCCGACAGAATCCACGTACACCCCATATTTGAGGTTTTGGGCGGGCAGATATTCTTCTCCCCATTTGAATAGGATCATGGCAAATATGAAAAACCCGAGCAGGAGGTTAACGGTCACCCCCCCTATCATGATGATGAGTCGTTGCCAGGCCGGCTTGCTCCTAAATTCCCAGGGCTGGGCCGGCTGTTTCATCTGTTCTTTATCCATGCTCTCGTCGATCATACCGGATATCTTCACATAGCCGCCAAGCGGCAGCCAACCGATTCCGTAAACCGTTTCGCCAATCTTCTTTTTAAAAAGGGAAAACCAGGGATCGAAAAACAGGTAGAATTTTTCCACGCGGCACTTAAAATATTTCGCCGGCAGGAAATGCCCGAGCTCATGTAAGACCACCAGGATGGAAAGAGATAAAACCAACTGCCCCGCTTTCACACCTACTACAGCCCAGTCAATAGCTAATAATGTCATAGTGTCCGATCCGCTATGCGGAAATTTTGTTGTTAGGGTTCAAAGTTGGCAAATATCATTAGTTTTTCTCTCAGAAAGCGCATTTTTCCGAATATAACAGAACTTTCTGAGCAGGCCACCTCCAGCGCGTTTCAGAATCCTGCACACAAAAAATAGCAGACAAGGCCGGCTGCCCCGTCGCGGTTCTCCGTTTTATCATAGATACGACCAAACTTCACCGGCTTCAAAAAGGTATCGCGGTTTACAGCATTTACAATTTTATCATCGAGGCAACCAGGCTCCGGGCTTCCCCATCGCTCTCGTAATATTCCGCCAGCGTGGGTTTTTCAATAAAAGCCACCTTATTCATGGCTGCTTCGATCAGGTCGGTCATGTCGAGAAATCCGATCCGGTTGCGCAGAAAGGCGTACACGGCGATCTCATTGGCTGCGTTCATCACACAGGGAAGGTTGCCGCCTTTGAACAGGGCTTCGGTGGCAAGGGTGAGGTTACGGAAGGTTTTTCTATCCGGCTCCTCAAACGTAAGCTGACTGGGTTTCCGGAAATCATATCTCGGAAAATCGTTTTTTAGGCGGTGGGGAAATGCGATGGCGTACTGGATGGGGAGTTTCATATCCGGCAATCCCATCTGTGCTTTAATACTGCCGTCCTCAAACTGTACCACACTATGCACGATGCTTTGGGGATGCACCATCACGTCTATCTGGCCGGGTTCGAGATTAAACAACCATTTTGCTTCGATCATCTCCAGCCCTTTATTCATCAGTGTGGCTGAGTCCACGGATATCTTGGCGCCCATCTGCCAGTTGGGATGCTGCAGCGCGTGATCGCGCTTCACGTTCACCAGGAAATTCGGTTTCCTGCCCAGAAAGGGTCCACCAGATGCGGTCAGCACCACTTTTTCCACGCGGTTCCTCGTTTCGCCCACCAGGCATTGGAAGATGGCCGAATGCTCGGAATCTATAGGTATTATCGGCGCTTTGTTCTCCACGGCCATCTGCATCAGCAGTTCTCCCGCTACCACAAGCGTTTCTTTATTGGCGAGGCCTACGGACTTCCCCGCTTTTACGGCTTCCATGGTGGGTTTCAGGCCCGCAAAGCCAACCACTGCCGCAATCATCATATCGTAGCAGTCGATGGCCGCGGCCTCCGTGAGGGCGGCTTCGCCCGCAAACACTTTGATGCCGGCAGGGCTGAGCGCCTCCCGCACCTTGTTGTATTTTTTTTCGTCGCCAATCACCACAATATTCGGGTTGAACCGACGGGCCTGCTCAATGAGCAGGTTCTCGTTGTTCTGTGCGGTAAGGATCTCTGCCGAAAAAAGATCGGGATGCGATCCGATCACCTCGAGCGCCTGAGTGCCGATCGATCCGGTTGACCCGAAAATAGCCAGTCTTTTCATTCACCGTGATTTTAATTGCCGAAAACACCTTGTTCCAGCCCGGAGTTCAACGCCAGCCGTTACGGCCGACGCTGAAAAATATTGCCGGGGGAAAGGGGTAATTATTCGACGAATTTTTCCAATAGTTCCACCACCCGCCGATCGTTGCTCAGCCGAGGAACCTTGTTCTGGCCCCCCAGCTTCCCGATCGACTTCATGTAGTCTATAAAGCCATTCTTTCGTACCGGGCGGATATTCAGCGGCGAAAGAATCTTTCCTGAAATCAGGTCGTCATAATATATATTCTTCTGGCGGAGGTTGTTGTCCACCTGCTGCGCAAACTGCCGAAGGTCTGCGGGCCGGTCGCCGAACTCCACAAACCATTCATGGTAGGACTGTTCTTTGCCCACCACCGGAGCCACCGTAAACTCAGTGATCCTGATGTTTTCCGCATCGGCGGCCTTCATCAGGCTGTGTTCCACTTCTTCACCAATCACGTGTTCGCCGAAAGCTGAGATAAAGTGTTTAACCCTGCCAGTGACCTGTATCCGGTAGGGATCCGTGGACACAAACCGCACGGTATCGCCCAGGTTATATCCCCATAATCCCGCGTTACTATTCAGGATCAGGGCGTAGTTCTCCCCAACTTTCACGTCTTTCAGGCTCAGCCGTTCAGGGGCTTCATTAAATATTTCCGATGCCCGGACAAACTCGAAATAGATACCACTGGCAGTATTGAGTAGCAGTCCTTCGTTGTCTTGCAAATCCTGAAAGGCCAGAAAACCTTCCGAAGCAGGGAAGGTCTCAATAGTTGCGATAGGAGCGCCGATGCTCTCAAGCAGTTTTGCCCGGTAAGGCTCAAAATTGACCCCGCCGTGAACGATTACCGAAAGGTTCGGAAAGATGCGATTGACCGGCTGGCCCGCCCGGGCAATCAACCGATCGAAGTACATCTGCATCCAGGGCGGGATACCACTGATCAGACTCATATCCTGCTGGATGGTTTCATCAATGATCTTGTCGAGTTTGAGCTCCCAGTCTTCCAGGCAGTTGGTTTCATAGGTAGGGAGCTGGTTTTTCCGGAGATAGCTGGGTATATGATGGTTCACAATGCCGCTCAATCGCCCCGTCGGTATGCCACCGATGCGCTCCAGATCGGGCGAACCCGATAAAAAGATCATTTTCCTGCCCGTGAAACGGGTGTTGCCGCTTTGAGCGATATAGCACAACAGGGCATTCCTCGCCGTATTGATATGATTGGATATGGAATCTTTGCTGATCGGTATGTATTTGATCCCGCTGGTGGTGCCGGAAGTTTTGGCAAAATAAATCGGCCTGCCCTTCCAAAGCACGTTGTGCTTCCCTTCCTTGATTTTGTCTATATATCCCCGGAATTGTTCATAATCCCGAATAGGAACCGCCTCCCTGAATGCAGTATAGTCATTCACCTCATGAAAACGATGCTCCTTTCCGAAATCCGTGTGTCTGCCCACCTTCAGCAACTCCCTGAGAATGTTCTCCTGGTCCTCCACGGCTGTAGCAATCCCCTTCCTGATACCCTTATAGACATAGCTGGCAAACGGTTTTGCCAGAAGCGTTTTAATCTTCATAGTTCATTTTCAAGCCCAAACAACAAACCTACGTCAATTCACAGAAGAAAAAAACGGTTAAAAATGTTTAAAATACCTGCAAAGAACCTACCTTTGCACTCCAAATTTCGGAATTATGTTCGTAGTAGTAAAAATAGCCGGTCAGCAGTTCAGGGTTCAGAAGAACCAGACTTTATACGTTCCCCATGTAGGGGGCCAGGCGGGCGATGCCCTGGAGTTCGGAGAGGTGCTGCTTACCGCAGCCGATGGCAAGCTTGCCATGGGTGAGGGAGCGCGGGCAACCGTGAAGGCCGAGATCATCGACCATGTACAGGGCGATAAAGTGATCGCTTTTAAGATGAAAAGAAGAAAAGGATTCCGTAAAAAGCACGGACACCGTACCCTGTACACCCAGATCCGGATCAACGACATCGTGGCTTAATTTGATAACCGTATTTTCGATTTAATACCTTTCTCATGGCACATAAAAAAGGTGAAGGCAGCGTTAAGAACGGACGCGATTCCCACAGCAAACGTTTAGGAGTAAAGATTTATGGCGGTCAGCCGGCTATTTCGGGAAATATCATTCTCCGGCAGCGCGGCACGGTTTACCATCCTGGTAAAAACGTGGGTCTCGGCAGGGACTATACATTATTTGCCCTGACAGACGGCGTGGTAGAGTTCAAAAGAACGCGTGGCGATAAGACCATCGTTAATGTCGTAGGTGTTTAGTTTCTAAATTCCAAAAATTTGTGTGAAAATTTTTGACGGTTTGGATTTTGTTTCTATTTTTACTATAGAATTTTTCTATTACTAACCGTTAAATTCACACAAATGGCAACAAAGAAAAAAGCAGCTAAGAAAGCTGTTAAAAAAGCCGCACCAAAGAAAAAAGTAGCCAAGAAGGCTGCTGCTCCCAAGAAAAAAGTGGCTAAAAAAGTAGCCAAGAAAGCTGTCAAGAAAGTAGCAAAAAAGAAATAAGTTTTCTTCTTTCTAAATAGCAAAAATATCAAGTCCCGGCTTAGGTCGGGACTTTTACATTTCAGTAGCTTCGTGGCATGCTTCCGGACAATCGTTTCATCGCAACCCAGTTCTCCCTGCTTTCCAAATTGATGGATATCCACGGGGTAGATTCTTTTCGGTCGAAGACTTATTCGATCGCCGCCTTTAACGTAGAGAAGCTGCCGGTGCAGCTTTCCTCTCTCCCCAGGGAAAAGATCTTCGAGTTAAAGGGAATCGGGGGCTCAATAGGTAAAAAAATAATTGAGATCATCGACACAGGAGCCCTGACCGCCCTTGAGGAATACCTCAGGAAGACCCCCCCGGGTATTCTCGAATTACTGTCGATCAAAGGCATCGGCCCCAAGAAAATAGCGGTGATCTGGAAAGAGATGGAAATTGAGTCGCCGGGAGAGCTGCTGTATGCCTGTACAGAGAACCGCCTCACCCGCTTTAAAGGTTTTGGCGAAAAGAGTCAGCAATCCATTCAGGAAGCTGTCAGCTTCTACCTTAACAACCAGGGCAGCCACCTGTTCGCCGAAGTAGAAGCCTATGCACAGCAGATACATCAACTTCTTCTGCAAAATTTTCCCGGCGAACGTTTCGAGCACACGGGGGCTTTCCGCAGGGAACTGCCCGTGATCGATAAGCTGGAATGGGTAAGTTCCGTACCGGTGGCATCGCTGCAAACGTTTTTTGGAGGACTGGGTTATACCGAAGAAGAAGTACACCAGGGGAGCGCCTCTTTCCGGACAACCGAAAATATCCTGCTTCAGTTTTTCTCACGGGCCGATGATGTTTTCTATCACACCCTGTTCGAAACAACAGGCTCTGAAACCTTTCTGACCGCTTTCGCTGCGCAGAACCCTGATCTGCCTTCAGCCTTCCCTTCAGAAGTATCGATATTTGAAGCGGCAAATCTGCCTGTTATCCCGGCTTTCCTGCGCGAGACGGCAGCCATACTGGAAGAAGTTCCCTCCCTGGATCTTACCCGGATCATCCAGCCAACCGATATCAGGGGTATTATTCATAGCCATAGCGAATGGAGCGACGGCGCCCATACCATTGCCGGGATGGCCGAAGCCTGCATACAGCAGGGTTACGAATACCTGGTGATCAGCGACCACAGCAAAAGTGCCGCATATGCCAACGGCCTGTCGGAGGAACGTATCGGTGCGCAGCACCGGCAAATCGACGAACTGAACGAACGTTACGCGCCCTTCCGGATCTTTAAAAGCATCGAATCGGATATCCTGGGAGACGGCTCGCTTGACTATTCCGATGAACTGCTTTCCACGTTCGACCTGGTTATCGCTTCTATCCATTCCAATATTAAGATGCCGCTCGAAAAAGCGATGACGCGACTGATGAACGCAATTTCCAACCCCTATACCACCATTCTCGGACATATGACCGCCCGGCTGTTACTCAGCCGACCCGGCTATCCGGTGGATCACGGGCAGCTCATCGATGCATGCGCCGACCACGGCGTGGCCATCGAGATAAATGCCAATCCGAGGCGACTGGATATGGACTGGCAGTGGATCCCCTACGCCATGAAAAAAGGAGTGTTGCTATCCATTAATCCCGACGCGCACAAAATAAAAGAGTTCGATAATTGCAGATTCGGCGTGCTGGCGGCCCGGAAAGGAGGACTGACAACAGCGAACAACCTGAGCAGCTTCAGCCTGAAAGATTTCGAGAACTTTATCAATGCCCGCAGGCCGCAACGTTAAGATAACGACGCGGGGCCTGACTACCGGCTATCAGTGCCTCGCACGGGCGGCCCGATCATATCCCTTACCCGTAATCTCCGGATCCATTGACAATCCCCAGCAAACCCGTTGCTGATAAGGCGCGTCAGCGTTCCAGCTAATCCGGTGGCAGATCCTGATCTACCCGTAGAAAAGGCAGCATAACAAAAAAGGTCGAGCCTATGCCCTCCTCCACCTCAAACCATATATTTCCACGCGCCTGCTCGGCGATGCTTTTGCTCATGGCAAGCCCCAAGCCAGTTCCGGACGTCTTTGTAGTGAAGTTCGGCATGAATATCTTGTCCTGCGTCTGAACAGGTATGCCTCCTCCATTATCGCGTATGCTCACCAGCACCTTATCGTCCTGCAGGCTTTCCTTTACTTCGATCAGCCTGTTATCCTGGTTCTCCGGCGCCTCCAGGGCATTCTGCATCAGGTTTGTAAACAACCGGTTGAGCTGCGTCTTGTCGGCAAATAAGAATATCTTTCCCGGAACCGACTCCCAGCTAAAGCTGACGTTCTCCATGGGCTCATACAGCGCGGCCAGCGAACGCAGCAGTTCCTGCAGGTCAAACACCTCGTTGCGCGGATTGCCGATATTGGCAAACTGTGAAAAATCGGAAGCGATCTTGGATAAATGGTCGATCTGCTCAATGAGCGTCCTGGCCACGTTGGCCGTCATTTCCTTGACCTTCGGTGAATTGTTATCGATCGCCTTCTGAAGATACTGGATGCTAAGCTTCATCGGCGTCAGCGGGTTCTTGATCTCGTGAGCCACCTGCCGGGCCATCTGTCGCCAGGCCCCCTCCCGTTCACTCTTCGCAAGCGCCTCCGCACTTTCGTCGAGTTTGTGCACCATCTTGTTATATTCTTTCACCAGTTCTCCTATTTCATCCTTTCTCCACCATTGGATCTCCTGGTTGATCTTTTGCAGGTTGATGTCGCGCATCTTCTGACCGATCAATGTGAAAGAATGCGTGATCCGGTTGGTGATGAACAGGGCTATTGCGCCCGCCACCAAAAATATGAATGCGTTGAGGTTGATGATCGTAACCAGGAAATTGGAGATCTCCTGCTTCAGCTCACCCTGGGTACTGTAAGACGGTATATTGAGATAAGCATATGCCTCACCGTCCTCGTCGCGCACAGGACAGTAGACGCTGATATAAGCCACTTTGCCCATCTGTTCGTCGGCCACGAACTGCACGGCCCGTAACATATTCAGGTTGTAAAAGGCCAGCGGATTCATTTTTTCGCTCAGCACGCCCTTGTTAAAGATAAGGGGATTGGAAGAAACCCGCAAGGTGCCGGATGTGTCGTACAGATTGACGTCTGTTCCATGGATCTCCGATATCTCCTGCATCAGCTCTTCTATCTCCTGGTTGGTGGTGCCGGTTTCAAATAGCAGCACGCCATTGCTAAGCTCCTCATAATCGGCCAGTTTATTCTGCACTTCATTCACCATGATCTGGATGGCCCGGCTCAGCCTATCCTGATTGTTGCGGTCGTACCGCTTAACAAAAAACAGGATCGTGGCAACGCCTATCACCAGAAAGGACAGCAGGCTCACCAGGATGATCGTGCTGTGGATCTGCGACCGGATGCTGAACTGAAAATACTCCGCGAAAGCACTCCGCTTCAAGCGCGACCGAACAAGAAAGGCCGTTACCCGGTAGATAAAAAGCAGCAGGATAAAAGTACTGAAGAGGTACGAGAACAAAGTGATACCCTCAATGAATGAGTTGTCCTTTTTAGCGATCACCACCACTTTATCCCCTGTATGCCGGTACCAAAGCTCCTCAAAGTCTTTGTTGGCCCTCGTTTCAAATTCAAACTTGGGCACCTGTTCGGGCGATAGCTTTGTAGGAAAAGGATAGTCGTTGTAATAACTGATTAGCCCCAGCTTGCTGTATATCCCGTAATAATAACCGGGCGAATATTCCGGCACCAGCTCTTTGGTCCGGCGAAACAGCTCCGGTATCAGGGCATCACTTTTATATCGTTTGGGCTCGGAGAGCACAAAAAAATACCCGGTATTCACACCGAAGCTGTCGATCACTTCTTTTTTAAAGATGTAGGAAAACTTGTCAAATGATTTTTCAAAGTATTTGAGATTGGCAATGCTGGTTTCCTTCCCCTGTATACGGAATATGGTATTGAGCGTATCAAAAGAGATCGGCAGGCTATTGTACAGGGGCTTCTCCGAAGCATCGAAAGTGAATATCCGGGTATCGTATTTATCGAGATACGCGCTGAAATTTTTTTTGATGATGCTGTCCTTCATATCCGCATTCGACTGCTCATTCATGAACCGGTGAAAGTTCCGTTCGAGAAAATCATTGTCGAAATAGGTCAGCACAATGCTCAACAACCTTTCGTTAGAAGGATCGGCGCGCAAGGAGAGTTTTTCAGCGAAAAGTTTCCGCTGCTCGAATTCTATCTTTTTGTTTTCAAATATGATCACCCCCGTGATGGAGAAAGAAAACACGAACAGCCAGTAAAGCACTTCCGACACATTAAAGCGGGAATTGATGTTGGAGAATATCCGCTGCTGCATCATAAGGATATAGATCACCAACCACAGGAGCACATATAAATTCAGCTCCACTACCGCCGTATTCCGGGAGAACGTAATGATGGCAAGCCCCACGAACAAGGTGATGATGACCACCACGTAGCCCGATTCTTCGTTCAGACGTTTAACGACGTTCAGCAGCATCTGCGAAAAGATGAAATAGCTCAGCGAAATGGTACCCAGTATGAGGAAGCCGATGAAGCTGTATTCAGTAAGACTGAAGAAATTAGTGACATTAAAAGAGATCTGGGCGTCGGAAACAAGGCTCTGAATGATGTCTGCAAAAACAAAAGTAACAGTCACCAGCACCACAAGCGCAAAGACAATACAGAGCACGCTCAGCCATTTCGGATACAAGGGCCGGACGTTCTCCGGCTTGAGTCTCCGGCTGATAAAAAGCATCAGCCAGCAGAAAAGGACACCGTTGATCAGTAAGTCCCCCAACGAACTGAATACAAAGCTCGAACTGTATATAGCCGGATCAAACAGCTCAAACTGACCCAGGTTAACAAGGTTGGGGTAAAAATAGGATACCATGCGCATAAACACTATTGCCGAAGCCAGGAAGGCCGTGCTCACAAGCAAACCAAACCGAAGATGTATCTGTTGGGCTGATTGATGGATATAGATCACCAGAAAAAAAAGCCCCAAGAGCACCATTACTATCGACCAGGTGCTCGACTGGTGCTGTTGCACTGTCGTTTTCTCCAGGTAAAAAAGCGTGTTTCCATAGGCGCTTTTGATGGGATGATCAGTGGGGGTAAGTGTTATATCGACCCGGGATCCTGCTTTGGGATGACTCACAAATTCTTTCTGCAGGTTCTCGATCTCCACAAAATACTTCCACATCACCGGAACCAGCCCCTCCAGCGAAACGTGCCGGCCGTTCGACAACACCACGGCCTTGCTTGTATGCACGTAGAGGCCATTGCTCAGCCTAACCATCCGGCTGACGTCCGTTTCGTTCATGATGTTGATGGGAGGAAGCGCCTGCTGCGTGTTCCAGAACAGCAACTCGTGCTCTACTCCGGTATCCTTGTCGTATATAAAAAAAAACAACCCGGTTTCCGGGCTCGATAGTTTTCGCAGGGTTCGCTCATCGTAGCTCCTGTTAACGAGCTGCAAAAGTAGAGCCGTGTCTTCGGCTAAACGCTGGAACCGCTTTTCTTTCGCCATCACCTCCTGCTGGATCACGCGGGCGAAATATGGAGACGAAGTGCTGATCAGGACGTACTTGTTGACTACGAACGCAGCCAGGAACAGTAAAATGGCCGCAATGAGAATGGATAACCGTGTACCTCCAAGTCTTCTGAAAAGCTCTTTCAACTGCCGGAATTTTGTTTTTTAATTGAGTTCCAGATAGCATCCATTTCGGAAAGTGTCATTTCCGATAACGGCTTTCCCTGCTTCAACGCCTGCTGCTCCATAGCCTGGAAGCGGGTAATGAATTTTTTATTTGTCCGTTCAAGCGCATTTTCTGCATCTATCTTCAAAAACCGTGCGTAATTGATCAGCGAGAACAGCAGGTCTCCAAATTCATCTTCTACAGCATCCGGCGCACCCGCATCTACGGCTTCCCTGAGCTCGGCCAGCTCTTCTTCCACCTTCTCCCAAACCTGTTCGCGATTGTCCCATTCAAAGCCCGTTTGCCTCGCTTTTTCCTGTAACCGTGCTGCTTTGACGAGTGCCGGCAACGACCGGGGCACACCACTCAGCACGGAGGTCTTGCCCTCCTGCAGCTTTAGTTTCTCCCAGTTATTTTTAACGTCTTCCTCACTCTCCACCTGCACGTCGCCGTATATATGCGGGTGCCGGAATATGAGCTTTTTGCTGATCGTCTGCATCACCTCTACAATCGTAAACCTTTGCTGCTCTGCGGCGATCCTCGCATAGAACAGTATATGAAGGAGCAGGTCGCCCAATTCTTCGCGGATTCCGTCCCAGTCAGCTTCGGTTATTGCGTCCGTTAGCTCGTACAGCTCTTCGATAGTTTGCGGTCTGAGGCTCTGGATCGTTTGTTTGCGGTCCCATGGACATTTCTCGCGCAGTTCGTCCATGATACCCTTAAGATGTAGAAATTCTTTTTCCAGCGAGGATGGCCCGGTTTCTTTCACAAGGTAAATTTTGTCTAAAAATAAGCATTCACCCGTTTAGATATGTGAAAAAGGAGGGATATTCGTGCAGTCAATACTACAATATCCAACTTATGATTCTAAACCCAGCAGCTCCCCTAACCCGTTTTTCGGTATCCTATTCAGGCGTCCCGGGCACCGGCCCACAAACGCAGGCGACAAGCCGCCCCGGTTCCGGAATTAAGGCTCCCCCTTCACCGCGCAAAGATCACCACCGGTCTGTAAGAGTACCAGCGCTCCGAAAAACCATACCGGTGCTGTTTTTTCTTGCGGCTACTCTCACCTCAGGAACTGTAAACAGCCAGTTCTATTATAAAGACCTGCTTATCCCTGCTCAAACCACTGCCCAACTGGCCGGGTTTCAACAGCACCGCATCCGCACCGTGAAGGTGTTCAGCTATGAACGGGACGGCGAGGCAACGGAAGGTTTCAGCGGTTCTCAACACATCAGCAATAACTACAAAAAGCTCACTACCCAGTTGCAAACAGCCTACGCAGGCACGTCAACGCTTACCAGCTTTTTTGACCAGGAAGGGCGTTTGCTTCGAAGCATCGACACCACCGATGGTTCGGGTAGCATCAGCCATTACTCCTACAACGAGCAGGGCTTACTAACGGCAATAACCAACGTTTCTACCTCCTTCGGGCAGTCGCAAGAAAAAGAAGAGCACCACTGGTACTATTCGGATAAGGGCCATCCGCAAAAAATGCTGCGTATCAAAAACACCCTCGATACTACCAATATATCTTTTGTGCTTGATGAGAAAGGGAAGGTGATGGAAGAAGTGGCAAAAAGAAGAAATACGGCTTCCCAATCTTTTTATTATTACTACGATGAAGCTGGCAGGCTGACGGATATAGCCAGCTATAACAATAAGGCCGGACGTATTTTACCAGCCTTTATATTCGAGTATGATTCCGGAGACCGGCTGCGCAGCATGATGGTGGTACCGGAAGGTTCGGACGATTACCAGAAATGGTACTATTCGTATAATACAGAGGGGATGAAAGTAAAGGAGGAGTGCCGGAACAAAAGAGGCCAGCTCCTGGGCCGGATCGAATACCAATACAGCCGGTAAGCACGGTTCTCCTGTGTCGCACAGCGGCTCCCGGGAGCGGTATCGCGTTATCCTTAATCTGTCATTTCCCATTTTCTACCCATCTATTTTGTTCGGCTACCCGCTATTCCAGTGAACGCAGCACTTTCTTGAGGTCAGTGCCTTCCGTGAGAACCGGCTTAAAGAGGTCTCCTTCCTTATTCAACCTTTTTAACGCATTCCGGATTGTAAAATCCTGAAGAGAAAGTCCTTTTTTTACTTCTTCCCAGTGGAGCGGCATGGATACGGTGGCCCCTGGCCTGGGGCGGACCGAATAAGGAGCAGCCAGGGTAGCGCCGGGCCGATTCTGCAGAAAATCGATATACAGTTTTCCGCTACGGTTTTTCACAGTACGCTCGATACTGGTTATCCCGGGCATCTGCTCATTCACTTCGGTAGCGATCCATCTCCCCAGGAGCTGGCATTCATCGTAGCTGTATTTCGGCAGCAACGGAATATAAATATGCATGCCCGTTGACCCGGATGTTTTGCAGTATCCGTTGATGCCGATCTCGTCCAGTACTTTTTTGACAGCCTGAGCCACTTCTATCACATCCTCGAATGTGCTCTTACTGCCAGGATCAAGATCGATCAGACACCAGTCAGGATGTTGCGGTTTTTTCCTCGTGCTACTCCAGGGATGGATCTCTATGCAACCCAGGTTCACCATATACAGCAGGTCGGCTTCCTTGTTGCACAGCATGTAATTCTTGTCCTCACCTTCGTTGGTGGTATAGGGGAACAATTCGATCCAGTCAGGGGCTTTGCCGGTTACGTCTTTCTGAAAAAAGCTTTTTCCCCGGATGCCGTTAGGATACCGGTTGAGCGATTGTGGTCTTTCCTGCAGGTGCGGAAGGAGAAAGGGCACCACGCCATAATAGTAATTGAGCAGGTCGCGCTTGGTATATCCCTCTTTCGGCCAGAACACTTTGTCGAGGTTGGTAAATTTAATCTCATATCCCCCGACCTTCCTTACCTGGGTCTTCTCGGAGGGATTGAGCAGGGTATTGCGCTGGCTGTTTTTTGCTGCCGACCGCAATATCTTTTGTGCCACGGAAGGAGCAATCTTTTTCCTGGTGGCCTTTTTTTTTGTTGCCATTACCTGATTGATTTTAACTGGTTCTTCACGTGAAACAGTTTCCGGTTTTTTGTCTTCCCGCAACCCTTCAAAAGAGGGGTGCCGCATCACTCCATCGGCTGTGATCTCCGCATAGTGCACTTCGCAGACCAGCTCGGGCTCCAGCCAGAAAACGGCAGCATGCGGCGGAGCCGGTCTGAATCGGGAGGGTTTGTTTACGTCGGGGTGGCTACTGAACGGCACACGATCCGTTATCAACGGCTTAAATTTTTCCATAAGGTACTGCTGCTGCCGGGCGGTAAAGCCGGTACCGATCTTTCCGGTGTATTCCAACGATCCATTTTCGTACACCCCTACCAGTAATGAGCTGAATGTTTTGCTCGTACCCCCGTTCCTGGTAAATCCGCCTATCACCACCTCGTGCCGCTTATTCACTTTGACCTTGAGCCAATCGCGGGTACGCATCCCGGGGGAGTAGGTGCTGTCGGCCTTTTTTGCGATGAAACCCTCCAGACCCATTTGTTTCGCTGCTTCTATAAAGTCTGAAGCTGACGCAGTGAAATCTTCACTCATCCGGATCGGCCCGTCTGCGGCGGGGAGCTGTGTTCTCAGCAGTTCCCTACGTTGCGACAGGGGGGCCGCAGTCAGCGAATACCCATCCAGCCACAGCAGGTCAAATACATAGTACACCAGGTTCCCGTCCGCCTCACTACGCCAGTTTTGCAGGGCGCCGAACCTGGAAATGCCTTTTTGATCCAGCACTACGATTTCTCCGTCCACCACCGCCTCAATCCCCCATTCTTTAACCGCCTCGTATACCGGATAGAATTTTTCATTAAAAACCTTCTGATTCCGCGATAGCAGATTCACCTCGGAACGATGGGACAGCATCAGAGCCCGGTATCCGTCCCATTTGATCTCATACAGCCATCCCGATTCATCAAAGGGTTTGTCTACCAGCGTGGCCAGCATGGGCGAAATGCTATGGGGGAACGGAGTTTTAATAGCTGCTTTCAGTCCGGATACCGGTCTTTTTTTAAACGAATCACCAGCATGCCGTTTCCCATTCTCCCGGGCCGTACGCACCACAGGCTCATCTCCTGCTTTATGGCGGGAGCCAGTTGTAGCATCATTTTTTGCAGCCCCCGCTGCGTTACCTTTCTTCGGAATAACGGCACTTTTCTTCGGGGGGTTGGTTGCAACACCAGTTTTTGCGGTGCCCGCCGCGCGACCCTTCTTGGGGGTGATGGCAGTACGACCTGTTTTTGGTGATTTCCGGGTGGCGCCGGTCTTCCGGTCACTTTCCCAGGTGCGGCGGGCGGTCACGGCCATTTTCTCGATCGTTTTTCCTGAAACAACAGATCGTCCCTTTTCGGTAATGTCTTTGGTCGTCGCATAACGATCCCGGTGTTTGATCAGCAACCAGGAATTGTCGCCCCTCCCCCGGGTATGCACCAGTGCAAATTCGCCCTTCAGTTTTTTACCATTGAGACGGATCTTCAAGGAGCCCGCTTGGAGTTGTTTCAGTAAGAAGTTTTCCTGCTTTTTTTTGCTTGCCATATCTTCTACCGGCGTATAGGTTCCTTCGTCCCAGATGATCACCGCTCCCGCCCCGTAGTTTCCTTCGGGAATAATTCCCTCAAAATTACGGTAGTCGTAGGGGTGGTCTTCCACCATCATGGCCAGGCGCTTCATCCCGGGGTCCAGGGAGGGACCTTTCGGAACCGCCCAGCTCTTCAGCACACCTTCCATTTCCAGTCTGAAATCGTAGTGAAGCCGAGATGCGGCGTGTTTCTGCACCACAAAGCGGAGGGTTTTGTCGTCTCCTTTCCCTCCCTCGGGCTCGGGTGTGCGGGAGAAAGATCTTTTTTTTCTGTACTGGGTGAGTGCCATGGCAAAAAGAGTGAAATTTTTGTGCCAGGGGAGCCGTCTCAATTCATCGATTCACGAGCTGTCGGAAGGTCTTTTCAATTCATTGATTCGTCGGCCAGGTAAAGGATGGACTCGTAGTTAGCCTTGACCGCTTCGGTCATCGCGATCTCGCAGGTTTTGGTGGAAGAATAATAACCGTCGAAACGGGAAGTCCGCACTTCTTCGGCTTCGTCGTGGGTAGCCGATTCCGTGAGTTCCGGGAAGAGGAATCCGCGGTCTCCCGCCATCCCGCAGCAGCCTGCGTGCAGTGGCACGGTCACCTTCGTTGCGAAGGCATTTGCGATAGCCACAAATTTTTTCTGTGTACCCATCTTTTCCAGGGAGCACACGGGATGCAGCACCACGTTTTCTTTTTTGTTTACCTTTTTTGCCCTAGCCAGCACTATGTCGTGCAAATAATCTACGCTGTCCAATATTCTGAGCATATCGAAGCGCTTTTTATTCTCATCGGACAGCGCAGGCCGGATATGATGCAGGGTATAAGCGCAGGAGCTCACATCTATTACAACCGGGAGACTCCCCTGGGCCGTTGCTGCCCACAGCCGGTCGACAATTGCGTTGACCGTATGCTGATAGGCGCTTCCTAATCCTTTGGATGAGAATATCTGCCCACAGCAGCTTCCTTTGATATCGGATGGGATGGTCACCGTAATGCCTGCTTTCGCGGATACACTCATAAAGGTTTCCATGATATTCTTTTTTCCCGGTACGCCACTGCCCATCACACGAGAAATACAGGCCGGGAAATACACGACCTTTTCGCCGTCGGTGCCAGCGAAACTCTCCGATGTGTTCATAGGAAGCGTGGGAACCGGCCCGAGGTGCCGGGTCCATTGCGGAAAGGAAAAAATCCCTTTCCGTATAACATTGGTGAGGCGGGTCATCGCGTTTTTGCCGAACAGCGAATTGACCAGGCCGCCTGCCCGGAGCCCCTGCCTGACCAGGAATTCCACCGTTCTGAAACGTTTTGCCACCAGCAGGGCCACTTTATTGGCAAATGCCGAATGATTTTCTCTTCTGAGCCGTTTCACCAGATCGCCGGTGTTGATGTCGACGGGGCAGGCAGTGGCACAAAGTCCATCCACTGCACAGGTATCGAGTCCGTCGTACTGATATTCTTTTAGCAATAGCTGGTGCTGCTTGAGGTGGCCCGCTGCCGTCAATCGTTTCAGTTCCCTTCTCACCACGATCCGCCGCCTCGGTGTCAGGGTAAGATCGCGGCTGGGGCACCGGTGTTCGCAATATCCGCACTCAATGCAGCGGTCGACCTCTTCCTCAACGGTGGGAAGCGACTTCAGGTCGCGGATATGGCTATTCTTATCATCATTAATGATCACACCGGGATTGAGGAGATTTTCCGGGTCGATACATGTTTTCAGTCGCTTCATAATACGGTAGGCGTCCCCTCCCCATTCGGTTTCAACGAAGGGGGCAATGTTCCGGCCGGTGCCGTGCTCTGCCTTCAACGTGCCATCATATTTAAATACCACGAGCTCTACGACCGCACGGAGGAACCGGTCGTACCGGTCTATCTCCGCAGCTTCGTTGAACGACTGGGTCACCACAAAATGAATATTGCCGTCCTTCGCATGACCGAAGATGATGGCGTTATCATAACCGAATTCAACAAAAAGCTGCTGCAGGTCGATGATGGCATCACCCAGTTTTTCCACCGGGAATGCGATGTCTTCCAGTATCACGGTGGTGCCGCTCACCCGCACGGCGCCCACCGCCGGGAACAACCCCTTCCTCACTTTCCACAAAAATGCCTGTTCTTCCACATCTGTAGTGAACACAGGCGCAGACAGCAGCGAAAGATCCGGCGCATATACTAAGAAACGGTCTACCTTCTGCTGTAGCAGCGCAGGTTCGTTCTCCTGGAATTCCACCAGCAGGGCAGCGGCGGAAGGGGGCAGCGTTTTCACTGCCGCCGGCATGCCGGGCAGCAGCTCCACGGAGCGCAGCGAAGCCCGGTCCATCAGTTCCACAGCTTCGGCTCCCGCATTTTTGAGGGGAACAATAGCCTGACATGCCGCGTAGATATCCGGGAAATATAACAAGGCAGTCGATTTACAGGCAAAATCGGGAACCGTTTGCATGCCTGCTTCCGCAATAAAGGCCAGTGTGCCCTCAGCCCCGATCAGCAAATGCGCCAGGATGTCGAGCGGATGTTCGTAATCGATCAGTGCATTAAGTGAATAACCGACGGTGTTTTTTGTGATATACTTATTCCGGATCCGTTCAAACAGCACGGCATTGGACAGGATCTCTTCCCGTAGCTGTGCAAGCTCCCGGAAGATAAGGGGGCACTGTTTTTCGAACCGGTGATAGTCTTCCTGCAACTCGGTACTAAAAGTGTTGCCATCGGGCAGGATAAAACGGATCCACCGGGTAGTGTGATAGGCATTCAGGGCAACTCCGCAGCACATTCCGCTAGAGTTGTTCGAGAGGATGCCGCCCATCATGGCCGCACTGATACTTGAGGGATCTGGACCGATCTTTTTCCGGAATCTTTTCAGATAGGCATTCACCATAGCCCCGGTAATACCCGGCTGCACTTTCACGAGTGCACCGTTTTCGGCGATGGTGAGTTTGTTCCAATATTGGCTGAGGTCAACCAGTATACCGTCGGTGATCGACTGACCTGCCAGGCTGGTTCCACCCGTCCGGAACACAAGCGGCACGCGGTGCCGATGTGAGAATTGGAAAAGTGCGATCACTTCTTGTTCCGAAACGGGCCGTACCACAGCCTTCGGAAGAAGAAAATAGAAGCCCGCGTCCGCACCATACGACACTCTGTCGATATACCTTGTCAGCACACGTTCCGAAGGAAATATCTCCAATAATGCCCCCTCAATTGTTCCTGCGTTCATTGTGTAACCAGCCTCGCTGCTTTAGTTATTCAGTTTTGTGAAGCCCCCATCGATCGGATAATCACAGCCGGTGATGAACGAAGCTTCATCGGAACAAAGATAGAGCGCAAGATGGGCGATCTCTTCCGGTCGCGCCATCCGGCCGATCGGTTGTGTGGCGGATAATTTTTTAAACATCTCTTCTTCCTTGCCGGGGTAATTTTTTGTCAGGAACCCATCTACGAATGGTGTGTGAACCCGTGCCGGGGAGATGGAATTGCAACGGATATTATACTTCAGATAATCCTTTGCGATGGAGAGGGTCATACCATTTACAGCACCCTTCGTCATAGTATAAGCGAAGCGGTCGGGAATACCGACCAGGGATGCGATGGAGGCCATGTTCAGGATAACGCCGCCCTTTTCTTTCAGGAAAGGAAGGGTAGCCTGTACCACGTGATAAACCCCCTTGATATTTACGGCGATCAATTTATCGAAGTCCGCCTCCGGGGTGCTCTCCGCCGTTCCGATATGAGCGATACCGGCATTATTGACGACGATATCCAGGCCCTGGTTCGAACCAATGGCCTCGCGTACGGCCTGATCGACATCTGCCTTCACTGCCACATTACACTTCATGAAAACGGCTGCTCCGCCTTCTTTCCGGATGGCTTCCACCGTTCCATTGGCACCGGCCTCGTCGAGGTCAAGAATGATTACGTGTGCACCCTGTTTACCGAACAGGATCGCCATTGCCCTGCCTATGCCGCTTCCGGCCCCGGTTATCAGTGCTGATTTACCTTTTAAACTGAACATATCTGTTATATTGTATTATTATTTTAAAATGGCGAAGGGCTGATGGCGGTCCAGCCTCCATCCACTACGATGCTTTGGCCGGTGATATGCCGCGCCCCTTCCGATACCAGAAACAAAACCGTGTTGGCAATATCTGTCGTAGTTGCGGCGCGTCCCATAGGGGTGAGCTTGGACCATATATCTTCATACCCCGGGTCGTCAAGCGTCCTTTCGGTGAGTGTCGCTCCCGGGGCGACCGCGTTGACGGTGATACCGTGTTGGGACAATTCTATCACCAGGTTTTTAGCAAGCATTTCCAGCGCGGCCTTTGTCATACCGTAAGCCGCAAGCTGTTTATGCGCCTGGTGACCGGTGACGGAGGATGTGAATAATATGGCGCCTCCCGAGGATTGTTTGATCATTTGCCGGGCAGCCCGCTGCGCCAGGAAAAACGAGCCACCTAGATTTACGTTCATGACCTTATTAAAAGATTCCTGTGGGTAAGTGAGAAAATCTCCGAACAAAGTAATGCCCGCGTTGGCGATCACGATATCCAGCTTGCCAAACTCGGAAACGGCCGTGTCTACCATATGTTGAATAAAATCAAGATCGGCACAATTGCCGGCCAGCCCGGTGCATTTTCCGTTCTCCGATCGGATACTGGCCGCGGCATCGGAAGTGAGTTTCTCATCGATGTCGTTGAGGATAACCGCCGCCCCCAGGCGGGTGAGTTGTTTGCAAATTTCAAAACCGATCCCCTGGCCCGCTCCTGTAACAATGGCCACTTTATCCTGAAATGAAAACTGGTTCATTGTGGTGCTATGATTTAATGTGAATCTCTGGTAACAATACTTCCGGAACCTCCTTTGAGAAAATCAAAATCGGCTCCGAGGCTGGCCTGCTCTACGTGTCGGGTGTACAGGTAGGTGTATCCGCGCTGGTGTGGGGAATCTTCCTGACGGAAAGCCTGCTGCCGTAGCGTCAGCTCCTCGTCGGAGACCAGCAGATGAAGGGTTCTCTCGGGAATATTCAGCTCTATGGTATCGCCGGTTTTCACCACCGCAAAATTGCCGCCAGCGGCTGCTTCGGGACAAACATGCAGCACCACCGTTCCGAACCCGGTACCGCTCATCCGGCCGTCAGAGATACGTACCATGTCAGTGATGCCTTTTTCCAGCATCTTTTTAGGCAGGCCCATATTACCCACTTCCGGCATGCCGGGGTATCCCTTGGGGCCCACATTTTTTAGTACCAGCACATTATTCTCGTCCACTTCCAGATCGGGGTCATCGATCCGGTTCTTATAATCTTCAATATTTTCAAACACGATCGCTTTCCCGGTATGCACCATCAAATGAGCACTGGCCGCATTGGGTTTGAGAACTGCACCCTGTGGGCAGAGATTGCCTTTCAGCACCACAACACCCGATTCCTCCTTAAATGGTTTATCAAGGGCCGCAATCACGTCGGGATTGAGGCTCCGCGCATTGGCAACATTCTCTGCCACCGTTTTACCGTTCACGGTTATTGCATCCTGATGAAGTTGGTGGAGCATTGCATTCATCACTGCTGGCAGACCACCCGAATAATACAGGTCTTCCATAAAATGATCACCTGAGGGCTGGAGATTGGCGAGCAGGGGGGTTGCGGCAGAAAGGGCATCGAACTCATCGATGTTCAGGTCCACACCTATCCTGCCGGCAATAGCCAGCAAGTGGATCACAAAATTAGTGGACCCACCCACCGCTGCGTTCACTTTTATCGCATTCTCGAATGCTTTTTTCGTAAGAATATCAGAAAGCCTGAGATTTTCCTTCACCATTTCCACGATCCGGAGCCCCGACAATTGCGCCAGCACCTTCCTATTGGCGTCAACGGCGGGTATCGCCGCGTTCTCAGGTAGGGACAGGCCCAGGGATTCCACCATACAGGCCATAGAGGAAGCGGTTCCCATCACGGCACAGTGCCCGGCGCTCCTGCACATTCCGGCCTCGGCAAGATTCAGTTCCTCTTCCGACATCAGCCCGGAACGTACTTCGTCGGTAAACCGCCAAACATCGCTGGTGCCGATATTCCTTCCTCTGAACTTACCCGTCAGCATCGGCCCTCCCGATACTACGAGAGTCGGAATGTCCACGCTACAGGCGCCCATCACCAGGGCAGGAGTAGTTTTATCACATCCGCACAGCAACACCACCCCATCTACCGGATTTGCCCGGATCGACTCCTCCACATCCATGCTTACCAGGTTACGGAATAGCATGGCAGTCGGTTTCATCAGGGTTTCCCCTAAAGACATCACCGGAAATTCTACAGGAAATCCACCCGCTTCCAATACGCCTCTTTTAACAGATTCTGCAAGCTCCCGGAAATGCGCATTGCACGGCGTCAATTGCGACCAGGTATTACAGATCCCGATAACGGGTTTTCCTTTGAATTCATAGCTTGGGATACCCTGGTTCCGCATCCAGGCGCGATAGATAAACCCGTCTTTCCCTGTTTTCCCAAACCAATTTTTGCTGCGCAGATCGTTTTCCATTTCTTTTAACTTGTGTGATGAAGCTGACAACACGAATTTAAGAAGTAAAGCCACACCATTCCTTAAAAAAGCTAATTTCTTCTCTTGCGGCCGGGTCGTTACAGGTGTTTGCGACTCATCCTCAAAAATCGCAGAACCAGGAAGATAGAAGCCATAGCAAGTGCCAGAATAAGCCCCAGCCACATCCCGGATGCTCCCATGCCGAAGTTGAACGCCAATACGTATCCCAGTGGAAGGCCGATCACCCAGTAAGCAAGGGCAACCAGCGCAGTGGGGATTTTCACGTCTTTGATTCCACGAAGCAGGCCGGCTCCGATCGCCTGTGTACTGTCGGATATCTGAAACACGGCCGCATACAACAATAACAGACCCGCCAATTCAATCACCGACTCATTCTCATTAAAAAGACGGGGTAGCTGATGTCGAAAAAGCACAAAGAACAGCGCGCAAAAACACCCGTAACAGAGTGCGGTAACCAAGGTGCTCCTGCCGATCACCGAGATCTTGGGCCAGTTCAGCATGCCATAGGCATTACTCACCCGGATCGAGCCTGCCTGGGCCAGCCCCATCGAAACCATAAAGGTGAAAGCCGCACAGCTCAATGCGATCTGGTGTGCCGCCTGGGGCACCGCACCAAGCGTGCCAACGATAACCCCCGTCACCGCAAAGGCCCCGGCCTCCATTCCAATCTGCAGGCTGCTGGGCACGCCGATGTATAGCAGTTCTTTAATTGTTTTAGCTTTTAATCTCCACTGGGAGGCTCCTACCATTATATATCTCTTAAAAGTACGGTGGCGCAGCACAACAACGCCCAGCACAAGAAATATTAATGTGCGGGTGATCAGGGTGGCCCAGCCCGCACCTTCCAGCTCGAGCCTGGGAAATCCCCAGTTCCCGTAGATCAGCAGCCAGTTCAGCAGGATGTTCACCGGTAGGGCGCAGAGTGACAGCAACATGGCGGTACGCGTGAATTCCAGACCGTCGGTGAACTGCTTGAGCGTCATAAACAACAGCATCGGGATAATGGAATAGCCGATCAGTATCATGAACGGCATCGAGATCTCCACCACTTCGGGATCCTGCCCCAGGTGGTACAGGATATTGCGGCCATACACCATGCTAAGGGAGATCACGACGGCCGTGAATGCACAGAGACAGAATCCGTTAAATAAATAATGAGACACCTGCCTGGCGTCCCTTCTGCCGTGCGCCATCGACACCATTTGCGAAACGGAGATGGTCATGCCGATCCCAAACACAAAAGGGATATTCATTACACTCAGCACGAGCGATGTGGCAGCCAGTTGTTTGTAGCTAATTGCTCCCACCATGGCGGAGTCGATAATGTGAAGCGACATCTGGGCGAGCTCCCCGATAATAATAGGGAGCGCCAGTTTTATCGTCCGCGAAGCTTCCGACCTCATCATAGCATACACTTAAAAGCCGGCGAAGGTAAGGAAACTTAATCTTGTACTACACCACCGTGCCGCATGAATTGCAGATGGAATCTGACAACCTGCCTACCCCGGGGCACCCAGCCATAGCCTACAGCATCCGGGCGTCCACCTCACCGTACTGCTCAGGAATTGCTCGAAAGAATAGACTGGTCAACGTGCTCTTCTTCTCTTCTCGCCTGTTGGATCTCCTTCAGCTTTTTCCGATAGGCAATCTTGGTGATCAACACGAACAGTACCGGCACCACAAATATCGCCAGCGTAGTGGCTGCGATCATGCCCCCGAAAACCGTCCATCCGATCGTCCTGCGCGACTCCGCCGCCGCTCCCGTCGCAAAGGCAAGGGGCAGTACACCCAGGATAAATGCAAGGGAGGTCATCACAATCGGTCGCAAACGCAGTTGAACTGCCTGCAGGGTGGCGTGCACCACATCGATGCCTTTATCCACCCGTTCCTTCGCAAACTCCACGATAAGGATCGCATTTTTGGCTGCCAGCCCGATAAGCGTGATGAGCCCGATCTGCGCATAGATATTATTGGTGAGACCGGGGAGCAAGGTCAACGTAAGAATAGAGCCGAATGCGCCCACTGGCACCGCAAACAATACAGAGAAAGGCACCGACCAGCTTTCGTACAAGGCTGCAAGGAACAGGAAGACAAACACCAGTGAGATGGCGAATATTACCTGCTGCTGATTGCCGGCGGCAATCTCCTCACGGCTCATCCCGGAGAACTGG
This sequence comes from uncultured Chitinophagaceae bacterium, assembly GCA_964624205.1. Lineage (GTDB taxonomy): Bacteria > Bacteroidota > Bacteroidia > Chitinophagales > Chitinophagaceae > Flavitalea. Next base: position 36,519 of record CAZUWX010000003.1, on the reverse strand, counting down.
TATCCGTACCCTGCCGGCAGTGTCCGGGCGGTTTCCTCCAGGGCGGTAATTGCGTCGCCGCTGCTATACCCGTCGCTGGCGGATCCGTTTATCTCAATGGCCCGGTATATATTATAGTGTGAAATAACGGCGGGCGCCTCGATCACGGTAGAGGTGATAAGCGATCCGAGGGGGATCATATTTCCCTGGCTGTTACGCACATGAAATTTCTCGATGCCGTCCAAGGAGCTCCGGAAACTACTGTCGGCCTGCGACATCACCCTGAAGTTGCGGCCGTACAGGTTAAAATCGTTCACGTAGCTGCTTCCCAGGAAGGTGGAGAGGGTTGTATACACCTCCGCCACCGACACACCCAGCTTTTTAGCCTGCTCTTTGTCCACGTCCACTTTGTAGCTGGGGGTACGTGCATTAAAAAATGTATACGCAGAGCCGATCTCCGGACGCTGGTACAGCCTGCCGAGAAAATCATTGGCCACATGCTCAAATTGCTGCACGTCGTCCGTACTTGTTGTCTGCAGCAGCTCAAAGGTAAAGCCGGAGGTGGCTCCCAGGCCGGGCACTGCAGGAGGGGCGATCACCAACACCCGTGCTTCTTTGATATCAGCTACATCTGCGCGTATCCGGTTCATGACATCCTGCGCGTGCTGCCCCTTGCCCTTTCTCTCTGCCCAGGGCTTGAGGGTTACGAACAGGGTGCCTGCATTCGACTTGGTGGAGAAGCTGATGATATTCAGCCCTGCCAGTCCCCCCACCACATTCACCTCAGGGATATTATTAATACGCTCGATCAGCACCTTCATCATGTCGACACTGCGAGTGGTGGAAGAAGCCTCCGGCATTTCATAAGTAACCAGCATCCTTCCTTCATCTTCTATGGGAATGAAGGAAGTGGCCTTATGCTTAAACAAAATAAACAATGAAACGAATAATACCACCATCATACCGAGTACATAGGGTGTATTCCTGATCCATTTTCCCACTCCCCTGGCGTACCCGTTAGTGACACGGCCGAACCATCCGTTAAAACGCGCGAACAACTGCTCTAGCCAGCTTTTTTTTGCATGCTCGTCTTTGGAAGGCTTCAGCATGATCGAACAAAGCGCCGGAGTGAGCGAAAGCGCCACAAATGCGGAGATCAATACCGAAACGGCGATGGTGATAGCGAACTGCTGGTATAAGCGTCCCACGATGCCCGGAATAAACCCTACCGGGATAAAAACGGCGGCCAGAATCAGGGCAATGGCGATCACCGGTCCCGAGATCTCCTTCATCGCTTTCTGGGTAGCTTCTTTAGGGGATAGCTTCTCGTGGTCGATATTATGCTGTACGGCTTCGACCACCACGATCGCGTCGTCCACCACTATCCCGATGGCCAGCACAAAAGCGAAAAGGGTAAGCGTGTTCAGCGTAAAGCCGAGCGGGCCGAAGAGTATAAAAGTGCCGATCAGGGAAACTGGAATGGCCAGCAGCGGAATCAGCGTGGCACGCCAGTTCTGCAGAAACAGAAATACGACGAGGGTTACCAGGATCAGGGCTTCCACCAGTGTGTACACCACTTCTTTGATCGAGGCTTTCACCACCGAAACGGTTTCGAGCGGAATAGAGAAATCCACATCCGAAGGGAAGGTCTTTCGCAGTTCGTCGAGGGTGCTCATCAGCCCTTCGTAGGTCTCCAGCGCATTTGCACCCGGTGCCAGGTAAACCAGGAGAAAGGCCGCGGGTTTTCCGTTTGCAAATGCATTCACGTTATAATCGAACCGGCCGAGTTCTACCCGGGCAACATCTTTCAGATATACAACACTACCGTCCTGCGGGCGCGTCCGCACAATAATATTTTCGAAGTCATCCTGCGTGTTGATACGGCTGTTGGTGAGTATGCTGTATTCAAAGGTCTGGGTACCCGGCTGCGGATTTCCTCCGACCGTTCCCGCGGCCACCTGCAGGTTCTGTTCCTGCAGTGCCGCATTCACCTCTGCGGGGGTGATGCCAAGGGCAGCCAGCTTTTCCGGATTGAGCCAGATCCGCATTCCAAAATCATCGGTACGCGCGTATACGTCCCCCACCCCCTTTACACGGGTGATTGCGTCCTTCACATACAAGCTCACATAGTTGCCGATGAATTTTGAATCGTGTGTCCCGTTAGGAGAGTAGAAAGCGAGCACCGTCATTATACTCGGATTTCGTTTTCTGACGGTGAGGCCCAACCGTTTCACCACATCGGGGAGGGTGGGTTCTGCCACGCTCACCCTGTTCTGCACGTCGAGAGTAGCGATGTTGATATCGGTGCCCACTTCAAAATTCACCGTGATACTGCTAAGGCCGCTGCTGGTGCTGTTGCTGCTCATATAAGTCATGCCGGGCGTGCCGTTGACCTGCGTTTCAATAGGGGTGGTTGTGGTTTGCTCCACGGTTTGGGCGTCCGCACCGGTGAAGTTACCGGAGATAGACACCGTTGGCGGCGAGATATCCGGGTATTGCGAAATGGGTAAATTGATGAGTGAGATGATCCCCACCAGCACGATCACAATGGATATCACGATCGCTGTTACCGGCCTCTTTATAAAAGTATCTGCTATCATGGTAATATGCTAAAGGGTCTAATTATGATGCCGGTCGTCCTGCTGCGGTGCGGCAGGCACCGGCTGCACCACGGTTCCATGTCTGAGCCGCTGAATGCCTTCGGTTACAATGCTGTCTTCTTCGTCGAGCCCTTCGGTCACGATTACGTCGCTGCCGAGCACCCTGCCAGGTACAATTTTCCGCTGGAACACCTTGCTGCTATCGCCGGGCACATAAACAAAATATTCTCCGAGCATTTCGGTAACCGCTTTGTAAGGGATCAGCAGGGATTTTTCCGCGCCACTGTTTTTTACACGGGCGGTGGCGTTCATGCCGGCACGGAGCAGGTGTTGCGGGTTAGGGAAGATGAGTCTTGCTTTTATGTTTCCGGTCTGCGGATCTACCGCCCTGTCAAGAAAGGCCAGTTTGCCGGGATGGGGATATATCTCTTTGCCAAAGGCCAGGATAAACAGGGAGTCAGTAGCGGGTGTTTCCAGCAGCTTCAGGAAATGATAGATGTTCCGCTGGTCGATATTAAAGTCCACCGCAAGCTGCACGTCCGACGAAACGGTGTTTAACAGGGTTTGTCCGGCCGTGACTGCAGCCCCTGCTTTTACCTGAGAAATTCCGATAAGCCCATCGAAAGGCGCATATATCTTAGTATAGCGCACGCTGGTCTGCACTCCGGAAATATTGGCCCTCGCCGCTTCCACCTGTTTTTGGGCCACCGCAAGCGCTGCTTCTGCGTTGTCTACCAGTTGGGTGGCCACGGCATCGTGTTTAGCCAGTTCGCGGTAGCGGTCTGCATCTTTTTGTGCCTTCACCAGGTTTGCTTCCTGGACGCTCAGGCTGGCAACGGCCTGTTCGTAGTTGGAATTGTACAATTGTGCGTCAATGGAATAAAGTAGCTGGCCTTTTTTTACGCGGTCGCCGTCGTTAAAATGTATGCCGGTGATAAAACCGGTTACCTGAGGCCGGAGCTCTACGAGGTTAAGCGCCGTGACGGTGGCAGGATAGTCTTCGTAATACACCACTTTACGTAACTGCACGGGTTCAACCGTTACCTCAACCGGGGGAGCCGCAGCAGGGGCGGGAGCCTGATCTTTGCAGGCCATTGTCAGCAGGGTAACCGCAACGCCTAAATATATAGTATGCCTCATATAAATAATTAATAAATAATTTGTCCCAACGCTTTCTGTACGTCGATCTTGCCAGCCATCAGATTATACAGCGCGTTGTAATAATTGATCTGAGCGGTGCGCAGGTCTGTTTCGGAATTGATCACTTCCAGGTAAGTCTTAATTCCCGATCGGTATTGGAGCTGGATTATATCATACACTTCCTGCGCGAGCACCAGGTTTTCCCGCACAGCGAGGAAGTCGCCCAGGAAAGCCTTGTAAGCAGCCAGCGCCCCCGCATACTCTGCATTGATGGCATTCCGGAGCCCGGTCATCTCCAGCCGGTTGCGTTCCAATTGCCATTCCGCAGCCTGTATATCAGCTTTCCGTTTACCACCCTGGAATATCGGCAGCGTAAGCGTGAGCGCCGCAAAAGAATTCGGATAGTTAATGTTATAGAGTTTGCCCAGCTCATTATGCTGGTAATTAAAATTGTAAGCGCCGTTGGCGGCCAGGGAAGGAAGATAACTCCACCGGTTGTAGCGGAGGTTGGCTTCCAGCAGGCGCTGCTGCGTTTCCAGTATCCGGTATTCTATTCTGGCCTGATAGTTGGCCGCCGCCAGGGTGTCGAGGTAGATCTCTTTTTCCATCTGCAGGCTGTCGTACACGATATTCAGCTCACCTGAAACAGGGTATCCCATTACAGACTTAAGATATTCGAGCCTGGCCTTCAGCATCTCTTCGTTTGTCCGTTTCAGGGCACGCGCATTGTTTAGTCCGATATTAGCGCGTTTATAATCAGTTTTATCCGTAACACCGGCCTGGTATTGGTGATAGGCATCCTGCAGGCTTCTTTCGATACGGGTGATATTTTGGATCGAAACTTTCAGCTGCTGCATAGATGCCAGCACTGCATAGAAAGACTTTGAAACAGCCGCCTCAGTTTCAATCTTGCTACCACTGGTTGCCTGCCGCGCCTGCTGCAATACATCACTTCTGGTTCGGCTGGCCAGCAGCACATCGCGGTTGAATATGTTCTGCGTCACCGAGAATTGCGCGGCAGAAACATTGTCAACCCCGAATCGCTGGGGATTGCCCTGCACGATGGTTGTAGGAAGAATAAAATTATGCTGGAGATTGTAGTTGAAATTTATCCGCGGGTACCAGTCCGACAGCCGGCTGCGGACATTAGCCGCTGTGATCTCTTCATCTGCCAGCGACTGCTTTACTGCTGGCTGGTGGGTAATGGCATAGTCCACGGCCTGTTTAAGAGTAACTTCCGCCAGCAGACTGTCCGCGGGCGACTGGGCCGATAATTGAAAAAAGGAGAAGCACGTCACTACCACGGCAATTCCGCTCCTGTAACAATTCCTCATGCTGTTCTGTTGTTTAATTGTGCCTGGTTCGCTTTCGTTGAATACATGTTGCTAGCAAAAACAAATAAAGCAACTCGCCACCGAGGAGAGCTTCGCAATAAATTCCTGCAAGACTTTTTTATTAAGCTGGTAGGTATAGCTCCTGCCATTTTTTTCCGGTTCAATGAGGTCCGCTTCAATCAGCGTTTTTATATGATGACTTACGGAAGGCTGCGCCAGGCCCAATATCCTGACAATTTGAGAACATTGAATGGTGCCCCCCTGATCAGCCATATCATCCAGTATCTTAAGACGGTTGGCGTCACCCAACGCCTTGGATATTTTCTCGAAACGCTTTATATCCATTAACAAAATTCATTGAAAGATGCAAATATATAGATAAATGGATTTTAGATAGTAATTTTATGACGTCTATTTTTGAAAAAACCTTCGGGTCTTAATAATACACATGAAAAGAAAAATAAAACTAGGGATACTGGATCAGTCTATTGTAAAAAAAGGAGGAACTGCCATGCAGGCCGTTAAGGAAACCATTGAGACCGCTAAGCTGGCCGACCGGCTCGGTTACGAGCGGTTCTGGGTGTCCGAACATCATAATTCAGAGATGATAGCGGGTTCAGCACCTGAGGTGCTGATGGTTAAGCTGGCCGATGAAACCAGTACGATCCGGGTAGGTTCCGGAGGCATCATGCTGCCCAATCACAGCGCCCTGAAAGTGGCAGAAAATTTCAGGCTGCTGGAAACCCTGTTTCCGGGAAGAATTGACCTGGGCATCGGAAGAGCGCCCGGAGGTGACCGGATCAGCGCAGCCCTGCTAAACCCGGCCAATGATTTCAGGGAAGAAACTTATCTGCGCCAGTTGGAACACCTGCAGGCTTTTTTCCGGGATGAGGCAGGCACACAGTTCGGTAAAATACTCGCTGTGCCACAGGCGCCCGGAATTCCGCAACAGTGGATACTGGGCAGCAGCGGCGGCAGCGGAGCCATTGCGGCAAAATACGGGCTGGGTTTTGTTATCGCACGGTTCATTAATGGACAAGCAGGACCCGAGCAGGCAACACAATACCGCAAACAGTTCCAGGCTTCTTCGCAGTTTCCTGAACCGGCCGTAATGGTGGCCATCAACGTAATCTGCGCGGCCACCAAAGAAAAAGCCGCGGAGATGCGTAAGTTGAGCGATTATACGTTGGTGAAATTCGAACAGGGACAGTTCGGCCCGATGCGCAGTTATGAGGATATCCGCGACTATGTTTTTTCCGACGCAGAGCAGGCGAGCATCGCCAACAATCGCGGCCGGATCGTTTCCGGCACGCCTGAGCACGTGAAACAGCAACTGGAGGAGATCGCAGACGCGTTTGGCGCCGCCGAACTAATTCTTACCACGATGACCTACTCACAGGCCGACCGCCTCCAGTCTTTTCAGTTGCTGGCCGATGCTTTTGAGCTGACAGAGCGGGTTCTTCAATCAGCTCCGGCTCCTGCTTCTGCCTGAGAGGAGTTCCACTTCCTCTGTAGCGGCGTAAGGCTAAATACTTGAGCCGGCTGAAAGTGTTTATCCGCCCGCGTTCCCCATCTCGCAGCGGCAATGCGCTGGTTTCTACGAAGCCGGCACCCGCTCGTACACCAACTGAACGGGGCTGTTTGTCCGCGGCATACCACGGGCAGACGAAAGCCCACCCCTGCAGGCCGCAGTGCACAACTGTTCCGGTAGCAGCCCGGTGCATTTGGCTACTTGTTAACGAAGCGGGAAATATACGCCCAGGTGAACGCCCCAATTATTCAGGTTATCCAGGCCCGAACGATGATAAGGCATGTAATTGAATCGCCCTCCCAGGTTAATGCCCGACGTCCGATAGGTCTTATTAAAGGGGATATTCACCCCCGCGTCCGCACCTACCGCGAGTTTGAAGGCAGTCTGCTGGTCGCCGAATTCTCCGAGGTATTCGTTGAAGCTGATCAGGTTCACCCCCGCTCCCAGCCCCACATAAGGCCTTATCCAACCGTCGCCTGTCAGTTCATAATTGGCTTTCGCCATGATCGGAGTGGTTTGAATGGACTTCGATATCACCGCAGAGATCGTACCTGCCTTGGTTTCGTACAACTGCCTCGCCGTCTTTTCGTAGTAGTCGTTATACGCAATCCCTAATCCGACATGGAGTCGGGCGGTAACCGGATAACTGACCTCCCCATGAAATCCACGGAAAGAATTTTTACCCATATAGTCTTTAAAACCGCCCACGGGCATCCCCGAATTCATGCCAAGCTTTAGCTGCATTCGTTCCTGTGCCAACGCGCTTCCCGCACCGGCTATCCAGAACAGGAACACGAGGCCAAACATACCGGCTAGTTTCAGACCTCGTTCTTTCCCTCCTGCCGGAACAATCTCCCATTTATTTTCACTTATAGGTTTCATCCGTATATTTTTTGTTTTTTCATTTGTTTTTTCAATGGTCGGCCGTGCGTCGCCAAAGGCTTTGCCGGCGGCACGATGGAACTCCGCAGATACATTCCCCAGGGATAGACTTGTCATGCTTCGGTTCATCCGTATATTTTTTGTTTTCATTCCCCGCCCCTTGTTATACTATTGGGACGCGAAAAGGTAGGGCGACTGATCAAAGAATGTTTTCACCTGCATTTCGGTATTGGCCACATTGAACGTACCCGTGCCTCTTGCCAGCGCACTCCAGACGGGGTGAATGGTGTTGCCATCTTTTGCATCCTTCAGATTGAGCATGTCCACCGTCAGCGCACCCTGTGTCACCTGGTATGTGCTGTAAAACGTAGGCCCGTAGTAGTAGGGAGAATAATAGTCGTACCCACCATAGCCCCAATAAAAGGGATCATAAAAACTTCCATAACGGTCCCAGTATGCAGGATAGCTGATCAACCCGGTATAATTGTTATACACACGTGAAACAGTGATGCCGAGATCGGGATCTTCCGCACGGGCTACCTGCCGGTACCCTCTGCCTTCCATCTGGCTGCGAACTGCATCAATCACTGCAGCGTCATAGGCGGTAAGGGCCTTACCCTGACCCTGGTTATCTTCAATTACACCCACGGAATCCGCGATGCTGAAAGTGCTGAACCGGGAGAAATCCGCAGTCGAGTCGTGATTCGTGATATATATCCTTGATTCGCTGGCAGACAGGTTCTTCAGGGGATCTTTCTGGCAACTTACTATCAGCATAGCAGCCAGCACAACCAGGATTGCCGCGCAAACATTCCGCACACCGAACCCGCCGCTTTCCGCTGTTGTGAGGGGCAGCCCGGTATACCCACCCGGCAGGGCAGTTGCCGCACGTAGCGGCTGAATTCCTCCCGCCCTACTCTCCTGCCACCTGTTCTGTTCTATCATTTTCAGTTCCATCTTATCTTGTTTTATTTGTAAATACTGCTTAAAAACACCAAAAACACAATTAACCATTAAATAGTTATCAAAAAACACAATTACCTATTAAATAGTCATCAAATATGCATCATTAACACTTCGTACAAATAGACGTCCTTATCGCCGTTGTAAACTGCACGGCAAATCCTAAAAAGAACTTAAAAATACAATGCCAGGCACCCGAACCGATATCCGTCGACCCACATTCAGAAATATTGTTGCGGCATAATAGGACAAATTTTAATTTTGCGGCCATTCTTGCAATAATTAATAAGTTAGCCATTCTCTTATCTTTACCACATGCCACAAATAAGCTTACGCGGACACACAATGCCTGCCTCTCCGATACGCAAACTGGTGCCTTTTGCCGAGTCCGCCGGCAAAAAGGGCATTAACGTTTTTCATCTTAATATCGGCCAGCCGGATATAGAAACGCCTCCGGCCACGCTGGAAGCCGTTCGCAAATCGAATTTTAAGATCCTGGAATATGGTCATAGTGCCGGCAACGAAAGTTACCGGCGAAAGCTGGCTGCCTACTACCAACGGGCGGGGATCGATGTGAACTACGAGCAGATCATTGTCACAACCGGCGGCTCGGAAGCCATTCTTTTCGGATTCCTGGCCTGCCTGGATGCAGGGGACGAAGTGCTTAGCCCCGAACCCCTTTATGCAAATTACATGGGATTTGCAGCCGAGGCAAACGTTGTAGTAAAAACGGTGACTTCCAACATCGAATCTGGATTTGCACTGCCTCCGATAGAAGATTTTGAAAAAGCCATCACCCCTAAAACCAGGGCGGTCATCATCTGCAACCCGAACAACCCTACCGGCTATCTCTACACCCGGGAAGAGCTTGAGCGGCTGAAACAATTGGTGCAACGGCACAACCTTTTCCTGTTCTCTGACGAAGCTTACCGCGAATTCTGCTACACCGGTGAACATTTCAGCGCTCTTCAGTTGACGGGAGTCAATGACCACGTAATACTGGTAGACACCAGCTCCAAACGTTACAGCGCTTGCGGAGGCCGGATCGGCGCCCTGGTGTCGCGCAACAGGCAGGTTATAGATTCGGTGCTGAAATTTGCCCAGGCCCGCCTGAGTCCACCCGCTTTTGCGCAAATACTCGGCGAAGCGGCGGCAGATCTGCCTCCCGACTACTTCGACGGTACCAAGGCCGAATACATTAGAAGAAGGGATGTGATGGTAGCGCGGCTAAATGCTATGCCCGGCGTTTTTTGCCCCACTCCCGGCGGTGCATTTTATGCCATCGCCAGGCTGCCCGTAGACGACACCGAAAAATTCTGTCAGTGGCTGCTGGAGTCCTTTTCTTATCAAAACAATACCGTGATGCTGGCCCCCGGAAGCGGTTTTTACGCAACCGAAGGCCTGGGCATGAACGAGGTGAGGCTCGCATACGTGCTGAATGTGGAGGATCTTGAAAAAGCAATGGACTGCCTCGAACAGGCGCTTGTCGAATACAACCGGCTGAACCCAGCCTCAACGGGCTGATTGGCGCGGGCAGGTATTCAGCATCCACTCCCCTTCGTCGGTGATGAGTGGATCATTGGCCTGAACATCCGGGCAGGTATTCAGCAAGGCGCCCGTCGGTGATGAGCGGATCAGCAGCCTGAACATCCCGCAGGTATTCTCTGAAAGGCTAGGGGTCTTTTTTTCCGGCATTCTTTTGGAAATTGTACTGCACCTCGCTCCAGTCGCGTATGCCGATTATTTCTTTGGCAAAGGCAAGGGCGGTGTCTTCCGCCGGTGTTCCCATATCCCGGAAAACATACCATACCGGTTTTTTACCGAAAGGAGCCTGCTCGTCGTCTGGAAAACGGCGCATTCCCAGCAGCATGCCCCCCTCCTCCCGGTAGTCGCGCCAGCTTTGATACTGGAACACTTTGATCTCATCCAATTTCTCCATTTTTTTCCAAACATAGGCCATGCTGGCGGCCTGCTCCAGCAGGCTTTTTTCCGAATAATCCCGGGAGTTCGGCCCCTGCTCCGACAGGAACACCGTTCTCACCGTTTTTCCCAGGTATCGTGTATAGGGTTGTTTCACCCATTCATTCAATACCTCAATGTTTTTAAAGGTGATGAGTGGCGTATTGAAGGTGAAATCGCACCGTTTATCGAGCCAGCTCCTGGGCTCAAATAGGGATTCCGGAAACGGGTGGTGGGCGATGGCCCAGTCAAAATCGCCCTCGGCCCGCGAGTACCTGAGCAAGATGTTCAGCAGGTCCAACGAATGATAGAATTGCTTATCACTCGTCCAGTTCCAGTGATGGGTGAGGGAAATAAAAACCTTGGCGTGGGGATTGTACTTACGGGTAATATGATGGATCAACCGCATCGACCGGTGGTAAGTATCCATATAGAGTAGCTTATCTGTTTCGCCCATGTTGGTCCAAACCCACCCCGCATCTACTTCGTTATGGACGATCCAGTGATGCACACGGCCGTGTTTTTTGTCCGGTCTGCCGTAACGTTTCGCCAGAAAATCGATCGCCGCCGCATAGTACTCCACGCTCCGGGGATCGGTCATGTTGGCCATACTGTAAATACCTGCGGGATCGCAGCCGGGATGCTCGAAGATGTTCCCGATGGCGGTATCCGGACTGTTTGCCGCCTTGTCGATTAAGATGATGGCAGAAACATGAATATCCCGCCTGGCGGTTTCCTGCAGGGTTTTGTCCATAGCTTTCACCCAGTTCAGATCCGCATAGTACGGTTTCCCGTTGTAATGAAATGTCAGGGTTCCGGAAGACGGCCCGGAACGCAGCATCTTCACGATCCACATATTTACTGTGACACTGGTGATCCCCAATGAGTCGAGATCCTCTATCATTTCGGGGTAGGCTGCAGTAAAATCACCCAGCCCTTTCCTTCCCGCAGGCAGTTCCTCGGGCAGGTTATGCAGCGGCACTACAGTGTCGGCCCACCGTGCATGCGAACGCAGGGCATACCCGTTTTCACTCCTGCTTATCAATACCCATCGCGAAAGCAGGCGGTCGTATTGCTGCCCGTTTTTCACTATGAACCGGTCGAGCGTGACAGAGAAATTATTTTTACCGTCAATGGATATACGCCTTGTTGCATGCTCAACGTCAAATACTATTTCATGCGGGGCAGCTTCTGCCAGGAACAGGGGGGTGGATTCCGTCAGCACTCCGGTTATCATAATTTTTCGGGGCATGACAAAAATCCGGGTAAGCTGATTAGGGAAATCGGCAGACAGGTATTTCTCCAACCGTGCTTTTCTGAGCCGTTCCTCCTGTTCGCGGCGCGGCCGGTCAGCAGCTTTTTGCCGCTCCGCCTCCGTTGGCTTCCTTAGTTCCAGGTTGCGGATCTGCATCTGGTAGCCGGCGGAGCGCCCGAAGACGATCTTGAGTACATCGCCCCCGCGGCCCCAGCTTCCCATTTTTTCTGACAGGTCCAGCGAATACCGCGACCAGCCTTCCCGGATACCCAATTCGTCCTTTACCCCTTCACCCGGTGTGGACGCCGGATTAAAAAGCACTTCGAAATCATGGAGATAGTCCACCGCGTAATAATCAAACGTAAGCACGGTGTATCCTTTCTCGATCGTTTCCGGCAAGGGCATAGTGAGCAGCCAGGGCGACGGCCCCTGCGTGAGGATCGCATGCCCCGGCGGAGCGGCGGCCAGCGAAAGATCATGCGTTTCCCTGGTTGAAAACTGCAGCGGTATGTTACCCTGTTGGGCCAGGACGGTGTGAACCAGACATTGGCTCACGATTACGGCGATGCTTACAAACAGGTTTTTTTTCATACGATTTTATAATGGCAGTTTGTCATACAATCCGCTTAACAATGGAACCTTTTTCAGCTTATCCGGCCATTAGCTGCAGGGACGACCGGCGCGGTTATCTATGATCCCGCTGTTTCCCTGCCCCGTAGCGCTGCAGCCCGATAAGAGAAGCCGGAACGGGCTGCGTATTCCAGTGATCATGAATCGCCAGCGCGGCGCCCAAAGCCGTGGCCTGGGCCATGGAAGCGGCGAACACCTCCTGATCGGGGAATGCCCTGCTCAGCAAGTGCATGTAGATCGTATTCCGGCAGAAACCGCCATCCACAAATAGCTGCTTAACCGGAGCGTTTTCCAGGATCAGGCCTGTGGATATCACCTGCTGTGCCACGATATCCAACAGCAACCGGTGATAGGCTTCTTCCGGTGACCGGAAAAAAGAAATATCCCTTTCTGCGAATGCCGAAGGATCGGTACCGCCCCTAAATGGCCTTTCGGCAGCAATTTGTCCATCCTCCTCCGCACTCTCCAGGTGCTCAACTATCGATGGGTTCCATTTGACCGCGCTATAAAAATCCCGCGAAACCTCAAAACGGGCTGCAATACGCTCCACCTGGGCCGCATGGTCGTTCCCTGCAAAAAGCATGGCCGCTTTCACGGGCTCTCCCTGATACGAAAGATAGGCGAGGCAACCCTTCCGCAGTTCCGAAGCATCTGGTAGCTGCCCGTTGAAGGGATTTAAGCTGATACACCAGGTGCCCGTTGAAATAATGGCGAATGGCCCGGGGAAGGAAACCAGGTAGGGGATCAGCGCAGCGGAACTGTCGTGCAACCCCACTCCCATGGCGATCCGCTGCCCTGTCCACTCTCCCCGGATCACTTCACCCCCTTTGTAAAAAGGCCCGAACAGTGTATGCAGTCCCTCTGCATGTACCCACTTGTGGTAATCTTTCTGCCGAAAATCCCATAAAGCTGAATGACTTCCGAGATAGGTGATTTCCGTGTGCGCCCGGCCGGTGAACAGATAACTGAGGTATTGCGGCAGGGGGAGCGACCGGCGGATTTTTTCAAAAACTGCCGGCTTGCGGTGCTTCAGCCAGTACAACTGTAGGCCTGTGTTCAGAAAACCCATTGCGGGACTGGAAGTTTCCACACACACACGTTCCTCTCCTTCATAAGAATTATAAAAATGCTGCTGAAGATCGGGGGGATATGACTTCAAATAATTGTAAAGCGGGGTCACTGGTTTTCCACTCTCTCCGAGATGGACAAACGAGGCGCCATAAGCAGAAAAATTTACGGCCTTCAATTCCCATTCATCTGCGTGCAGGAAATGCTGAAAACGGTCTTTGATCCATTTCGATAACCCTTCCAGGTCTTCGCAGGGAAATCCCTCGTCGTCCGGGATCTCATTAAAACGTTTTGTTTCTTCCCAAACGATCCGATATGCTTCGTCGAAAAGAAAAACCTTCTTATTAGTTTTTCCTACGTCGAACACAGCTACCACAGGCTTCTTTACTGCCATTCTGCTTCGGTTATGAATCAACAATTATAAGCTTTAAGCAAACGCCGGGGAAATCACATCAGCGAATTGCCGTAACCCACCAATACCACCGACATCAGTATCGCCACAATGCCGATAAGGATCGTATTCCGTGCCTTCCGGCTCACACCGCTCCATTCTCTCAGCGCAAACCCCCAGAAATTTGCCACCAGGATGATAAATGCCATATGCAGGATCCAGGAGCTGGCCCCATTGCCTAATTTACTCTCGCCCATGCCGTAAAACAGGTACTGCAGGAACCAGGTAGTGCCCGCCAGTGCGCAGAACAGGTAATTTTTCATCAATGGCGTTTTCCGGTCGGTATAGTCGGAGAAAGTTCTGTTGCGTGCGTTGAGGAGTATGCACCAGATCAGGTTAGCGGTCAGTCCACCCCACAGCAGTACCACATAAATAATATTGTTGCGGAAAAGATAGTTCACGGTCTCCTGAGGATTGGCAGCTTTCCAGGCCTGATTCACGGTATCGGCCATCGGGGATCCCGCCTCTATGCCATAATTGAAGCAGGCGCTGAGAATCCCCGAAACGATGCACACTACCAGTCCCCTGGTCAGGTTGAACTCTTTAACGCTCTCTTTCTTTTTTTCTTCCGGAAGTTCCTGTTCCTTTAGAAAACCCGCTTTACCACATATATAAATACCAATCAGGCAAAGGACGATGCCTGCCAGGATAATTCTTCCCCAGGCGGTTGTAAGCAGGTCGGTGAAGGTCACTTTACCTTCGGTGGGAACAAAGTTATAGTACACGGAAGGGGCCAGCGCACCGAATGCCGATGTGAATCCCAGTAATACGGAATTACCGAGCGACATACCAAGATACCTCATACCGAGGCCGTACATGAGGCCGCCGATGCCCCAAAGCACTCCCCAGCAATAGGTCCACCAAAAAGTGGACGAAGGGGTATTGCGGAGCACTTCCACAAAGTCGGGAACCGTAAGCCATGCGGCAAGCGGGGGCATGATCAGCCAGGAAAAAAGGCCGCCAACCAGCCAGTAGCTTTCCCAGGCCCACTTTTTTACTTTTTTATAAGGGACATAAAAACTCCCTGAAGCGAACCCTCCAATGAAATGGTAGATGATTCCCAATACGGCCTGCATCGTTTAAATCGTTATTTAAATGAACCGAATACAATATTTTACAGCTCAAAACTATAACTGCCGGCCATTTAAGTATAATACACATTGATATGTGCCGTACCGGAGCGATAAGCGATCACAGGGAATTCCGGAGGGTCAGCCGGAACGGAACATCCAGTTGCTCCTTAGTGTTCTCCAAGATCAGCCGTGCTGCCATCGCTCCCATCTCTGTAAAATCGGAAGAAATAGTAGTGATGCCATTCAGGATCAGTTTTTTAATAGGCGTTTCATTATAGGAAATGATCCCGACCTGCCGGCCTACTTCCAGCTTCAGCGCCAGCACTCGTTCAATCAACGTTATCATATCATTCTCCATCAAACTGATATACACTTCTCCCTCAGCTATGGGCTCAAGGGAAACATCGTGCACCACCCTGCTGTTGAAAGCGTGATCATTACAGAACCGGTTAAACCCCTGGAGTATTTCGCGTGGATGATACGTGTATTCCGGGAATATTATTTTAAGCGTGTGATACTTGTTGAGCACTTCGAGCGCCTGTTCGAGGGCCCGGTAGATATCGCCCTCAAAGTTTTCGTACACTGCGGCAAATTTACCCGTTACGCCGGGCACCTTTTTGGACAGCAGTACCAGTTTGTCCTTGGGAATGGAATTGATCACCCCATGCGCAGACACTGCGTTTTCCAGGAAATGCGGTATGATCACAAAATAGGTATAGTCTTCGGTATCCCTGCCCAGGATAAGTTTTTTGAAGAGACTGAAATCATTATTATAGATATAGAAATCCACCGAAGCCCGGTCGCCAAGCCCCTCCACAAAGGAATCGTAGATGATCTTTTTGTGGCCGCTCAGTTTGTTGAAAAGCAGAAATATCTTCATGGTTTCTCCTACTTCCACGCTCCTGATAAAAAATCCTTTGCCGATCACCGACTTCAGCACGCCTATTTTCTTGAGATAATTATATCCTTTCTGGGCGGTTACATTGGAGATATTGTATTCGTAGGTCAATTCATTGATGGAAGGCATCAGGTCGTCCTTCTTGATCTTTCCAACACGAATAGCGTGAAGGATAGAATTGACAAGCTGCATGTATTTCGGAGTGACCGAATATTCGTCTATCACAATCAAATCGAAAATCCTGGATCGCATACGCTGACAAATAAAAGACCGGCGAATACCCCTGGCCGGCAGGGGAAAATCGCTATTGCGCCTGGTTTGTTGAAGGCTAAATGTAGGATATTCTAACACAGCGAACCCTGCCAGGGAATAAAAATCACTAAAGGCAGCTGCTATTATATTGGAGCCGGATATAGTTCGCCCATCCACTTGCAAATCTCATCAAATTCGCTGATCTTCGTCCGGCCGATCGGCAGAGAGTAATTTGCTTTATACCCCTGACGATCAGCAGTATAAATATTGACAGTTAATAATTGTGTGAATTCAATCGGCTATTCTGATGGGTAATCGGGAAAATATTTTGATCTCCTTCGTTATCATCGGCCGTAACGAAGAGAGAAACATAAAAAGATGCGTAGACGGTATATATAAGGGAATTGCGGCGGCCGGGATCGGAACCTATGAGATCATTTATGTGGATTCCAAGTCAACCGACAAAAGTATTGAAGTGGCTGCCCAATTCCCCGAAGTGAGGATATTCAGTGTCACCGGGGGTTGTAATGCGGCCGTGGGACGAAATATTGGGGCGAAGCAGGCGACCGGCAGGGTGATCTTCTTTATTGACGCTGACATGGAAATATACCCGGAGTTTTTGACCGACGTCTGGGACAGGGAAGCAGGCAATATTAAGAGCGATATTATCGGGGGGCAGTATCTGGATATTGTTGATGGTAAGTCCGAGAAACGAAAGTCAAGCAAACGTTTCTCAGGCGGCACCTTCCTGATCCGTCGCGAAGTGTGGGAATCGGTTGGCGGAATGCGCACACGTTTTAAAACCGGCGAGGAATCGGATCTGGGATTACGATTGATGAAAAAAGGATACCGGCTGATCCGTAAAGATGAGTTCATTATAAAACATTATACGGTGCCTTATCTCGGGAGGGCGCGCATCTGGAAAGCAATCTGGTCGAAAGCCGTTTTCTATTCGCGGTGCGTGATGCTACGCAACCATCTGTTCAATAAACACGTGTACGGCCTTCTCTGGCAGATCGATAAAACATTCATCATTTTTACCCTGGCGCTGATCGGCAGCATTGTTTTTTTCCCGGCCGGGCTGGCGCTCTGGGGCGCCTATCTTGCGGCAGTCCTGCTTCGTGTGCGAAAGAACAGGCGTGAACTATCCTTCGCAGAAATGACCGCCTACTATATCGTTTCGGATGCCCTGAATCTGGTGTACTTTTTTACGTTCTTCCCGGGCGATATCAAACTGGAATATGTGCCGGTAAGAGAAAAGGCGCTGCCGCTGCAGCCAGCGCATCCATGATGCCGGCCGCAACCGGCCAGGGAAAGACAAGGTTTGGCATAGTGTTGATGGCGTTCGGTATCATCCTGATCGGTGCCAATCTACGTGCTCCCATCAATGCGGTGGGGCCCGTTATCACCGAGATCACCGAGGCGCTCGGGCTCACTCCGGTACTAGTGGGACTGATCACTACAATCCCCCTGATCGCTTTTGCCCTGCTTTCTACGTTTGCGCCCGGCGTGGCGAGGCGGTTTGGCCTGGAAAGGGTGCTCCTCTATTCGATCCTGGTGCTGGGTGTGGGCCTATTTATCCGCTCCAGCGGCAGCGTATTTTTCCTATTCCTGGGCGCCGCCCTGATCGGTGCGGGGATCGCCATCGGAAACGTGCTGATGCCGGCGTTGATCAAAAAGGAGTTTCCCGGAAAAACCGGGCTGGTAACCGGTATGTACCTGGTATCAATGAACCTGACCTCGGCGCTGGCAGCAGGATACAGCACAAGCATCGGCCGCAGCACACGCCTTGGGTGGAAAGCTTCCATCGGAATATGGGGGTTGGTGGCGATAGCCACTTTTCTGGTCTGGCTGCCGCAGGTGCGCAAAAAAAAGGTGGGGGGATCCGACAGCGGGATTCCACTGGAAACGGGAGAAAATATGACGCTGCCCTCCAGCGTGGCGGACAGCGCGGAAACAAAAACCGAAATGCCGGAAAAAACGGCTTCCGGAGTGCCACCGATAACCCAAAAGGAGCTACCGACTAACCCGATTTCTTCAGGATTCGGGGCCACGCCCCCGCCGTCGATCTGGAAATCAAAGCTCGCCTGGCAGATCGCGCTGTTTATGGGTTTGCAATCGATCATGTTCTACATCATCGCTGCATGGTTTCCTACCGTTTTTCAATCCTGGGGTATGTCGGCCGACCGCTCGGGCTGGATGTTCTCTTATTTCCAGTTGGGCCAGGTGCCGGTGATGTTCATCGGTCCGGTGCTGGCGGCCAGGATGAAGAACCAGGTTCCCCTGATTTGGGTGATGTTTCTGTTATTGTCGGTAGGCATGGCCGGTATCCTTTCGGCCCGCACGGAATTTGTCCTGATATCGATGATCCTCTCCGGGGTGGCGTTGGGCCTTGCTTTCACACTGGCGATGATGTTTTTTGTGCTGCGTACAAAAAACACTTCCGAAGCGGCCGACCTCTCGGGCATGTCGCAATCGGCGGGTTACCTGGTTGCCGCCTGCGGCCCTCCTTTATTCGGAGCGCTATTCAGCATTACCGATTCCTGGACCATCCCGCTCATTTCCATGGCAGCGATCACAGTGGCCCTGCTTTTTACCGGCCTTTATTCTGCAAAGGACCGGCAGGTGTTTGACCAGGGGTGACAGGAGTTGCGTATACGTTACGGAAACTTTCGGCAAAATAAAAACTGGACAAACCGAACAAAAATTTCGATTTGCCCAGTCTGTGCGTGCCCCAGACGGGGGTCGAACCCGTACTTGCATTGCTGCAAACAGGATTTTAAGTCCTGCGCGTCTACCAGTTCCGCCACCAGGGCGCTCATAACCGAACAAAAAAAATCCAAACACGGGGTTTGGATTTACGGGGAGCGGAAGACCGGGCTCGAACCGGCCACCCCGACCTTGGCAAGGTCGTGCTCTACCAAATGAGCTACTTCCGCTTTTACTCCTGAACGGCTGCCCGAATTTCCCCAAAACAAATAAGGGAATCCTCGAACCCGACGGAAACTCCGTGCGTAACAGATATTCAGACAGTGAATTCGTATATGATAAAGAACTATTTCAGAGGACTGCAAAGATAACCAACACCGGCAGTCCGCAAAATTTTTTCATTCTATTTATACTTCGGAGTGTATAGGGTACTCTCAGGCACCGCAACATCAGGATGGCCTTTGTAGCGTTCGGTATACAAGCTGTAACAGCCGCCCACCAGAAACGCCACAAAACAGAACACCTGCAGGTAGAACAGAAATACGGAAGAATTTACCCAATTGTGCGTGAAATCTTTTTCACGATAATCCTTTACTTGACTTTGATCCATGGTAACTGCTATTACTTGCAAAAGTAATGGTTCATTTCAAAAAATCAGCTTTTCCCCCAAACAATTTCGTTGAACCTTTTTTTGCCTTTAATAAAATGCGCCCATACAATGCTGCCTTTCCAGTATCCCCTCAAATCCGAAGTGCCACGGCTGCGTAAGGCGACAGATGCTGGCCCCGGCCTGCCGGATCCATATGATGTAAACAACCACTTCAAAAAGCCAGCGTGCGCTTTCAGCACGGCGGTAAAATATCTGACCTCGCCTCCTAGAAGCGATTTCACGGCCGAAAGAAGGTCCAATACAAAACGGAGGCCGATCTTCCACACAGCCTCCCAAACAGGCAGGTTCCGGGCCATCATGATAAGATTATTTCTGAAATTGAGAAACACTTTTTCTGAATTGCCCTTCGGTAAAGTCCCCCCACCCACATGGTACACCACCGAGGTGGGGCAGCAATACACAGCATAACCAGCCCGTTGCAATCGCCAGCAAAAATCTATTTCCTCCTGATGGGCAAAGAAAAACTCCTCCAGGCCGCCCAGCGCATGATATAATGCCGGCCGCACAAACATCGCGGCGCCGGTGGCCCAAAAAACCGGGGTGGTGGTATCGTATTGGCCCAGGTCGCGCTCACACACATCAAATATCCGGCCCCTCGCAAAGGGATAGCCGAAAATATCAATCCAGCCGCCTGCGGCGCCAGCGTATTCGAACGAGGAGCGGTCGTGATATTGTAACAGTTTCGGCTGGCAGGCCCCTATGGAGGGATCGTTTTCCATCAGGTCAATGACGGGTTCGATCCAGGATGGCGATACTTCCACATCCGAGTTCAGCAGCACGTAGTAGTCGCTCTGCACCTGCTTCAGCGCCTCGTTGTATCCTTTGGCGAATCCGAAATTTTGGGGCAGTTCGATGATCCTTATACCAGGGTAAGACAACCGCAAGAATGGCAGGGAGTCATCTGTGGAGGCATTGTCCGCGACGATGACCTTCATATGGGGATAAGTGGAAGAGAGCACCGATGGCAGGAATTGTTCGAGATATTTACGTCCGTTCCAGTTTAATATGACTATGGAAACAAGTGGTGCCAAAAGAATCTTCTATATATTGTCTAAAAATACCGGTAGCAAAGGAACGCTTTTTATAAATTAGTTGCATGATTCAACCGCTTTTTAGCTGGAAAACCGCATTGGCGCTCATTGCCATTGCAATCGTCAGCGGAACCGTCTTTTATTCGCAGTTTTTGGCGCGAAAGATCGCAGTGGAAGAAAGGATGAAGGTAGAGCAGTGGGTTGAGGCGGGGAAACTGCTGGTACGCGATAGCACGGGCATGAGCAACCGGTTGGTGGGCCTGATCATCACCGAGAACAGATCCATCCCGATCATCGTCACCGACGAAAATAATAATATCCTCGACCACGTCAATCTTGACCCACCGGAGCCGGCTAATCCTACCTCCTATTTATTGGGAAAACTAAAGGAGTTCAGGTCTCAGAACGATCCCATCGAATGGGTCAACCCTTCGAACCCTGCAGAAAAAAACCGTTATTATTACGGGCATACTGCCTTGTTGAATCAGGTTCGTTATTACCCGCTGGTACAGCTACTCGTTGTGGGGCTTTTTATCACCATCACGCTGATCGCCCTCACCACCAGCTTCCGGTCGTCCCAAAACCAGGTATGGGCCGGTATGGCTAAGGAAACTGCGCACCAGTTGGGCACTCCTATCAGTTCCCTGCAGGGATGGGTAGAAATGCTGAAGAACAGTTCCGGCAGTCAGGATATCGCGGTAGAGATGGAGAAGGACGTCGCCCGGCTCATGCTGGTGTCCGACAGGTTTGGCAAGATCGGCAGCAAACCGCAGTTGGAATACAGCGACATGACCGCGCAGGTGAGCAATATGGTGGAGTATATACGCCGGCGGGCGCCTGGCAGTGTAAATTTCCGGGTTGAGTTTCCGGCATCTCAGGCCGTTATGGCTCACATTTCTCCGCCGCTATTCGATTGGGTGATTGAAAACCTCCTCAAGAATGGGCTGGACGCCCTGGAAGGGCGCGGCGAAATAACGGTGTCTATCAGAGAGACCCCCCGGGATATTTCTATTGATATCGCCGATACCGGCAAGGGTATCTCCAAGCAGCATCTGGCGAGAGTGTTCAGGCCGGGCTTCACCACCAAAAAGCGGGGATGGGGGCTGGGCCTTAGTCTGGCCAAACGGATCATCGACCAATATCACAAAGGCAGGCTCTTTGTAAAACAATCGGAGCCGGGGAAAGGCACTACCTTCCGGATCATTCTAAAAAAATAGGGATCACCCGCTCACCACGTGCTGTGGTTTTCCGGCGAGAAAACAACGGATGTTTTCGCGCGTGGTATCCATGAGATTCTTGCGCGCCTCCCGGCTGGACCAGGCTATATGCGGGGTGATGATACAGTTTGCCAACCCGGTCAGCGGGTGGTCTGCAGGCGGCGGCTCGGCAGACAGCACGTCGAGCCCTGCTCCCGCCAGCGTTCCTTCTTTCAACGCCTTTGCGAGATCGGCCTCGTTGATCAGCTTTCCCCGTGAAGTATTGATCAGGTAGGCCGAAGGTTTCATCATCGACAGGTAACGACTATTTACAAAACCTTCGTTTTCTGCGGTGAGCGGGCAATGCAGCGATACCACATCGCTTTCTTTGAAAACCTGCTCCAACAGTACCTGCTCCGCTATGTCGGACTGAACCGGCGAACGGTTAGAAAAAATGACGCGCATGCCGAAAGCCCGGGCCAGTGTTGCAGTTTGCCGGCCGATCCGGCCGAAGCCGACGATCCCGAACACTTTATCCTGCAACTCGGTCAGTGGCTGTAAAGTGTAACACCATTTCCCGGTACGTGTCCAGTCGCCCGCTGCCACACTGCGGGCGTGTATGCCCACAGCGTTCACCAGTTCCAGCAACAATGCGATAGTATGCTGCGCCACCGAAAAAGTGCCGTATTCCGGAACATTGCACACGGTGATACCGGCCCTTGCAGCAGCCTGCATGTCCACATTGTTATATCCCGTCGCAGTAAGAGCGATCATCTTAAGCTGGGGCGCATTCCTGATCAGCTCTGCCCCCAAATAAGTTTTATTGGCAATGATGATGCCGGCTTCCGCACAACGCTCCGGCAATGCATCGGGAGCTGTGGTGTCGTAATA
Source organism: uncultured Chitinophagaceae bacterium (assembly GCA_964624205.1). Lineage (GTDB taxonomy): Bacteria > Bacteroidota > Bacteroidia > Chitinophagales > Chitinophagaceae > Flavitalea. The sequence continues at coordinate 14,007 of CAZUWX010000003.1, read as the reverse complement.
CACGATCTCTCCGAATTGCGCGATATCCTCCCAGTCAAGATCGCCCGGATTAAGGTCGTACCCGTCTGTAATAACTATTTTCATTCGTTTATTATCTATTTTTTAATGGTAGAACGGAACCCCGTATAAACATTCCCTGTGTGATAAGGGCTGTCATCCTCCGTTTTACACCTCCTTAATTCAGGTTAAAGGTATTTCCAAAATGCCGTTCAAAAAAACAATAGAAAAGAAGCGCCTGCGGCATGATTATAGAAGCGGGGCACACTACTGTCGCCGGTGAACTTGTGTGATGGAAAAAAACAATTAATTTTCAGTATGCAAATTTTATCCGCGGAACAGATCCGCGCCTGGGATCAATACACGATTGAGCAGACTCCCCTCCCCTCCATCGAGCTCATGGAGCAGGCAGCGGAAGCCTGCTTCAACTGGCTACAGCAGAACGGCTACGGCGAAAAAAAATTTGCGGTGTATTGCGGGAAGGGCAACAATGGGGGAGACGGCCTAGCCATCGCGCGCCTCTTGCTGAAACATGGCCGGCAGGCAGATACCTACATCCTTGAGTTCGGCAATATGGGCACGGAAGATTTTCAGGCTAACCTGGCGCGACTGAGAGAAACGGGCGCACCCATCCATTTTCTGACTGAAGGAGAAACTATCCCCAACCTTCAGAACGACAGGGTCGTTATTGATGCCCTGTTCGGATCAGGCCTGAACCGGCCACTAACGGGCCAGGCGGCCGCCCTGGTGCAGCAGTTAAACACATCGGGGAATGAGATCATTTCCATTGACATGCCTTCGGGATTATTTGCCGACAGCAGCGCTAAAGGGAATACTATCGTGACCGCGCGCCACACGCTGAGTTTTCATTGTTATAAACCGGCCTTGCTGATGGCCGAAAACGAAAGATATATAGGGCGCGTACAGATTCTCAACATCGGGTTGCATCCGGGATTCCTGGAAAATGTTCGTCCGGCGTTTGAGATGACCGGCAAGGATATGGCCCGGTCTATTCTGCGCCCCCGCCCCATATTTTCACATAAGGGCCATTACGGGCACGCTGCACTGGTGGCCGGCAGTCTTGGCATGATGGGAGCAGCGGTACTCGCAGCACGTGCCTGTATGCACAGCGGAGCCGGTAAGCTCAGTTGTCATACCATCAAAGCTGGCTACACCACCATGCAGGTGGCGGTGCCGGAAGCCATGTGCGTACTGGAACCGGGTAGTGATCATGTTGAATCGGTCGGCAATATTGACCATTACAGCGCAATAGGTATCGGTCCGGGGTTAGGGAATATTTCTTCCCACGCCGTATTGCTCCGGGATCTGTTCAGTCGATGCCGGCAACCCGTGGTGATCGATGCCGATGGTCTTAATACAATTGCGGGGGATCCCGGCCTGCTGGAGCAACTGCCTCCCCGCAGTGTGATCACTCCTCACCCCCTGGAGTTTGAGCGGTTGTTTGGCGGGTCGTCCAACGATTTCGAGCGTATCCGGATCGCCCAGGAAAAATCGGTACAGCACCATGTAGTGATTGTGTTAAAAGGAGCGTACAGCTTTATTGCAACTCCGGGCGGAATGGGCTATTTTAACAGCTCGGGCAATCCCGGGATGGCAACGGGAGGTTCGGGAGACGTGCTCACGGGCATCATTCTTGGTCTGTTGGCACAGGGCTATCCTCCCGAACAGGCCGCGATCGCAGGCGTATATTTGCATGGTGCGGCGGGAGACCTGGCCGCAGCGTCCTTGTCGCAGGAATTCATGACCGCTTCCGATCTGATTCATTATCTTGGCGCGGCATTTATGCAGTTATCGGGTCCGGCCGGGAATAACTAATTTTAATTTGAAATACATTTTATGATGACAAGAGTGCTGTTCAGTTTTTTGTTGACGTGTCTGCTTACCGGCATCTATTCCTGCAGTTCCGAGCAAGATAACCTCGAACCTGGTTCAATATGTACAGTAAGAAACGGGGCGGGTCAGTTCCGGCTTGTAAAAGTACTTTCCATCACCGCCGACAAGGTGCAGTTAATGGTATTTAAAAACGTATATCCCGAACGTCCGGCTTCGATTGGCCCGGACGATCTTGAATTAGAAGATACCGAGGTGGAAGCGCAGCATACACAATCCAACCGGATGGAAATGCCGAGGGCGCAATTTGAAGACCTTCAGCCGGTAGTAGTAGCTTTCGAAAAAGTGGTTCAGGGCGATCTTGAGGTACACTGAATCTAATCCACTTCTTAACCGGATTGCCATTATCCCAATTAAGGCAGGTCCTGCCCCGCATAAAAAAACACAGAATAAAAAACAGCGGGCGTATCAATATGCTGATACGCCCGCTATTTTTTTAAAGTGTAAATAATGATCTTATTGCTGCTGCTCAAGCGTAATTTCTCCCACGTCGGTCGACTCGCCTTCGTTTACAACAACATTATCCTTTACCTGATTCTGAAAGGGAGCCGAAGCTTCTATCAGAACGCTGTATGTGCCAGGTGTAAGATTCGCAATTTCGAAACTTCCGTTCGTAACTATGGACCGAAGCGTGTCCGTGCCGGATATTGCCGCAGCACTAATTGCCCCTTCGGCAGGTGTAACAGTCCCCTTAATTGAGGTCGTCTGAACCTGCGTAAACGCAAACAATCCGAATACACCAATGCTCAATGCCGCTAAAGCGGTTCTTAATGATCTCATAAAATCAAATTTTAGATTTAAAAATAAATGTCGAAAATCGGTCTACAGTTTCAACAGCGGGGAGGGTATTCCTACGTTCGGGAGTGAGGTACGCTAGTAAATTCAAGTCTCATGCCAAAAATGCAAAATGCGCAAATTCGTGTGTTAAATGAATTTGTGAACAGTGAGTTGTCAGTAGTATTGCCCACCCGGGGGTGCCCGTATACTATTTATGAGAAAAAATGCTTATATCTGCTATACCATGTCCTGGGCAATAATATATTATAACCGGTATAAAAGGGGCGGCCCGTTTTTGCATCTCGGGGAATTGCAGACAAAAATCAACCACCGCATTCAAAATCAGTACTGCTGGTCCGCGAATCAATGCTGCTCGTATGGGTTGAAAAAGGAAGGCAAAAATAAACGCAGGAATAGTCGCATAACATGTAGGGCTCCAGGTTTTGCAGGCTGTTTATGTTAGGGTGAGAAATTGCCGCGTAACAATTATTTAATGCCGTCGTACACAAATTATTCAATATTGTTGCAATCAAATTAATATCGTTTGCGACAGAATTACTCAATACCGCCCTACTCACATTTTTCTTTCTACGCTGTGAGATTTTACATACATTGCAATAACCAAACGCTAACTGATTAGCCTTGCAGTACGACACACGCTATACCGATAAAGACCTGATCAGGAGAATTGCAGTGGGAGACGAGCAAGCCTTCACTCTTTTCTATAAACGCAATTGGCGCCCGACCTATCAATACCTGATCAGCATCGTAAAATCGGCAGAAACATGCGAGGAATTAGTAGCGGATATTTTTGTAAAGGTCTGGCAGTCAAGAAACACCCTCACCGATATTAAGAACCTGCCTGCCTACTTCCGGAAGATGGTTAAAAACAAAGCGCTTGACCATCTCCGGACGGTATCCAAGCATAAAAAACTGGAACAGGAATACCGGTACAATATAATGCTTCGTCGGCTTGAAACCCCGCCAGTACCGGGTGAGGAATCAGAGATCACCCGGTTAAAAGACATTTTTGTATCCCAACTCAGTCCACAGCGCAGAAAGGTGTTTATCATGCATCGGGAAGAAGGCCTTTCGTACGGCCAGATAGCGGAAAAGCTTCAGATTTCCATAGCTACCGTTAAAAAAACCATGTCGGAGGCACTTGCGTCTCTCTATAAAGCGCTCCATGTTCATCAGGACAAAATCGTACTGGCAATCCTTTTTTGGTGGACCAGATAAAATATTCCGGTCGCCGGTACTACTCCGGTTTCTTTTTTTCGTCTTTATATATATATGTACGTGAATCGATCTTATTTGCGTGAGTTGTTCAGGAAACTCGTTGCGGATCAGTGTTCCGAGGAAGAATTGAGCGAGTTCCTGCGGTTGATGCGATCCCTGCCGACCCACGACCCGTTGGTCGACGAGCTCGAAAAACACTGGCAGGTTGTAAGCAACAGGGACAACAAACCGGACGACGCCATAGGCGAACGTATCCATGAATGTATAATATCCAGTATCCGCCAGACCGGTGAAGAGGCGGGGTACATGGCGGTTTCTTCAGACGACGAGGTATTGCCGCTTTCCGCAACAATACCCTTGTTTGCACCTCGCAGAAAAAGCATGTGGGGCTGGTGGGCGGCGGCGGCCGTTTTTTTCATCGCGATGGTAGGCGTTTACCTGCTCGTGATGGATAATTCTAAGCGCATGATCGAAAAGACCGCTGATGCTGTTGCGGAGGAGATCCGGCCGGGAAAAAGCGGTGCCATCCTGACGCTGGCGGATGGCACGGAACTGGTGCTGGACAGCGCCGGAAATGGAGTCCTGGCCATGCAGCACAATACCCAGGTGATGCTTAAAAACGGCCAGGTAGTGTACGAGGCTCCCAAAAATTGGTCGGGAGAAGTGCTGTACAATAGCATGTCCACTCCCAAGGGGCGTCAGTTTCAGCTGGAGCTGCCGGATGGCACGCGTGTCTGGTTAAACGCGCAGAGCGCTATCCGCTACCCGACCGTGTTTTCAGGCGCCGAGCGAATTGTTGAGATAACCGGCGAGGCCTATTTTGAGGTGGCAAAGTATAAACAGCTACCGTTCAAAGTAAGAGTGGGCAATCAGGTGGAAGTTAATGCACTAGGCACACAATTCAATATAAAAGCTTACGACAACGAGGAAGGCTTGAATGCTACGCTTGTAGAAGGATCCGTGAGTGTGCGGTCAATGACGGGCAATTCCCGCACTGTTATCCTGCATCCGAGCGAGCAGGCATTCGTCAGTCCCTCCTCCGGATCTATCACGGTGAAACAGGCCGACGTTGAAAAGGTAATGGCATGGAAAAACGGTTATTTCAATTTTGAAGAGACGAGCTTTAAAGACATATTACGACAATTAGAACGATGGTATGATATCGACGTGGTGCTGGAAGGAGATGTCCCGGATATCCGGTTCTTTGGGGAGATGAGCAAAAACGTGCAGCTCGCCGATCTGCTGGAAGGGCTGGAAGGGTCAGGCGTTCGATTTCGTATCGAAGCAGGTCGCAGGCTGGTAGTAACACAATGACCGGTAGCACCCCAACCGTTTTTGGGGACGGATCTCAGCTCGTCAACAAAATGATTCTCTAAATAAAAATAAATGCCGATAGGGATTAGGCCTCCCTACCGGCTGAGTTCAGGTTGAGCAAAAATTTGCTTTCGACACAATATTTTTTTACAACCAAAACAGTACACAATTTATGCAAAAAAATGCTAACTGGTGCCATCCCGCCAGTCAGAGGAATCCCAACCTCGTAAAAATCATGCTGGCTATGAAACTTACTCTTTTGTTACTGACAAGTGCAATCATACAGGTGCATGCTAAGGGAATAGCACAGACAGTAACCATTACCGGAGAGAACATCTCTATGAGTAGGGTTATCAACACCATTAAGAAACAAACAGGTTATGTGGTATGGGGAAAGCTTGATGTACTTAAGAAGAGTAAGCCCGTCTCTTTATCGGTCAAAGATATGCCGCTGACTGAGTTTCTTGACCTAATGCTGCTGCACCAACCCATCAGCTACAAGATCGCTGACAAAACCATTATGTTGTTTCACAAGCCGGTAGAGACTTCCTTTTTAACCGACGAAACACCCCACCGTGCTCCGGAACCTAGCGCGATACCACCCATAACCGGAAAAATCACCGATGCCAGCGGCGCTGCCCTTTCAGGTGTTAATATTACCGTCAGGGGAAAAACCCAGGGCACAACTTCGGACGAGGACGGGAATTTTACCCTTCAGGTAGAAACCGGCGACGTGCTCATATTCTCCGGCATTGGCTATGAAAGTCAGGAAATAACGGTAGGATCCCAGACTTTTCTTACGGTCCGGATGAATATGGCGGATAGCAAAATGGATGAGATCGTGGTGATCGGGTACGGTACGCAGCGGAAGGTCGACCTTACCGGATCAGTAGGTTCGGTGAGTGCCGTTGAACTGGAAAGACGGCCGGTCACCAGCGTGGAACAGGCCTTGTCCGGCGCCGTAGCAGGTGTTGACGTCACCCTGAATTCAGGAAGACCCGGAGGTGCGCCGAGAATCCGTGTCAGGGGCTCTAGTTCCGTAAGTAATACCAACGATCCACTGTACGTGGTAGACGGGGTGATCCTGAACGTAGAAAGAATGCAGGGCAGTGCGCATGCCATATCTTTTATAGACCCCAGCAATATACAGTCAATCGATGTGCTGAAGGATGCATCTGCGACAGCCATATACGGCGCCCGTGGAGCCAACGGAGTGATCCTGATCACCACCAAAAAGGGACGCAAAGACGGTGGGCGAGCTACCTACACCGTCAATCTGGGCCTTGCCAATGTTGCCAGAAGGGTGGATCTGACCAATTCAAGAGAGTTCCTGTTGATCGAAGACATCGCTTACCAAAATGCAGCCAAGTTTGATTCTGCAGGATTTGCAAGAGGCGTATATCCGGATCCCGCTGTAAAAAGGAGGCAATTCACCGAGGGTAATGCGATCGGAAATCCCGTGCTGTTCGACGACAATCTGAACCCCCTGTACGATACCGATTGGCAGGATGAAACATTTCGGAATGCGTTCACGCAAAATCACAATCTATCACTTGTGGGGGGTGACAAAAACACCACTTACGGAATTTACCTCACCTACCGGGATGAACAGGGCGTAATGCGCGACTCCTGGCTGGAAAGGTATTCCGCACGATTCGTAATGGACTCCAGGATCAATAACTGGCTATCAATAGGAGGCAATCTGAATTTCAGCAACCAAAAACAGAAAGACCTGGATGGATGGGCCTTAAGAGGCGTTTTTCAAAATCTTCCCATTCTCCCGGTTACACTTCCCGACGGATCATGGACACGGGGAGAAATCTACCCTGGCACAGAAGGCACCAACTCAAGGCAGGTGGCTGTTGAAGACAAGCAAATTTTTAACACCAACAACCTGATAGGGGATATTTATGCCAACTTCTCCATTTCCGAAGAGCTGAATCTAAAATCCATGATCGCGACCAACCGGACCGACCAGCTATTCCAGCGATATGCCGGCAGAGACCTCGAAAGGGTGTCGCAGGCCCAGCAGGGTATTGCAAGCCTGAATAATCTGCTGCACCAGGGTTGGCAGTTTGAAAATATTCTCACTTACAATAAAAAGATCGGCAGCAGGCACGCTATAAACGCTATGCTGGGACAATCGCTGCAGACCTTTAACCGCTTTGTTTCTTCTTCGGAAACACAGGGTTTCCTGGACGATTATTTCGAATATAATAACCTGGGAGCCGGCAACAACCCCCGGCCTTCGTCCTCAACCGCCAGCCGGTATAAAATGCTTTCCTATTTCGGCAGGATAAACTATACCCTGAATTCCAAATACCTGTTTACGGTAACCGGCAGGGTCGACGGATCTTCCAAATTCGGCGTTAAGAACCGTTATTCCCTTTTTCCCTCCATGGCCCTGGGCTGGCTGGTATCGGAAGAGGACTTCCTGAAGAACAACAGCACCATCAGCTATCTGAAGATCAGGTCCAGCTACGGCGTTACCGGCAACTCCGAAATAGCCAACTACCAATACGAAGCAGGACTCGGTAATTATACCGCGATATTTAACAACACCCGTTACGTGGGCACGGGCATCAGCACGCTGTCTAATGCCGCCTTAAAATGGGAAAGTAATGAACAGGTAGATCTCGGAATTGAACTGGGTTTGCTTGACGATCGGATACGGTTGGAAGCTGACCTGTATTACCGGAAGTCAAATGATATGTTGCTGTCGCGACCCGTTCCCAGAGCCAGCGGCTACGCTTCGGTGGTAGAGAATATTGGCAACATGCAGAATTCCGGTGTCGAGATCGCACTGAACACCGAGAATGTCAGGAGCCGTGACTTCAGGTGGAACACCACTTTCAACTTCAGCGCCAACAAGAACAAAGTGCTGAAGCTGCATGGCGGTGCAGATATTATCGTGGGTACCGCTCCCGGTGGCTCACCGGGAAGTATCATCCGGGAAGGCTGGCCTGTGAACACTTTTGTAGGATATATCCGCATGGGTACCTGGGGGGCGCATGAGGAAATCGAGGCTAAACGGTATAACAGAAGGCCCGGAGATGTCAAGTATTTTGATACCGACGACGACGGTATTATCAATTCCAACGACAGAGTGCCATTGGGCAACGGAGTTCCCGATTTTTTCGGAAGCTTTATTAACACGTTTAATTATAAGGGGCTTGAATTGAGCATTGACATCCAGTATATGCAGGGCAACAAGGTGATATGGGGCACAATGGTGGTGCTGGAAGACCGGACCGGGGCATACAACAATATGCTGCGTACCGTGTTAGACGCCTGGACCCCAACCAATCAGAATACGATGATCGCACAGAATAAGCCACTGGGTGTGGGCTACGATACCAATAATGATACACACCGGATAAAAGACGGATCGTTTATCCGGGGAAGGAACCTGTCGCTTAGCTACACCATCCCCAAAGAATCGTTAGGACTGCAGTTTATACAGGGAATGCGGGTGTTTGCAAGTGCTCAGAACTTCTTCCTCATCACCAAATTCCCGGGTTACGATCCCGAGATATCTTCCTCAACAGGAGACTTCCTGAGGGGGCTTGCCGCATATGCAGAATATCCCACACCGAGAACGTTTCTCCTGGGCGCCAGTATTGATTTCTGAAACAAACAACCAAAAATCTCATGAGACTAATCATAAATTATTTTAAACAGATTTTGTTTTTCGCTGGCTTCCTGTCACTTTTTGGCTGCCAGAAATACCTGCAGGAAACTAACCCATCCAGCATTTCCTACGAGAACTATTATACATCTCCTGAGCACGCAGAGAGCGCAGTGAGCGCAATCTACGATGCTACACGATCGATCTACGCCGGCGGTGGCCTCGGTGGCAGCCCCTATCTCATGCTGGAGTTTATCACCGGGCTGACCAATTCCGTGACGCTGGGTGCTGCCGGACCGACAAATTCAATGATACGGATGCTGGACATTAATTCCGATAATTCTTATCTCAGCTCCTTCTGGAATAACTATTACCGGGGTATTGCCAATGCGAACGTAGCTATTGCCAAAATACCCGATATCAGTATGGATGAAGGACGGAAAAACAGGTTGCTTGGAGAAGCGCATTTTCTGAGAGCCTACTTCTACTTTACCCTGGTGCAGATATTCGGAGACATTCCCCTGATCCTTGAGCCACTCGACAAAACTTCCGAGCAGTTGTTTGCGGCGCGCTCATCGGTCGCCTCCGTATACGAGGCAATTGTGCAGGACCTGCAAACGGCAGAAGGAAAGGGATTACCATTTACCGACCCAAGCGGGAGGGCATCGTTGGGCGCCGCAAAATCCCTGCTCGCAAGCGTGTACCTGGTGATGGCCGGGTATCCCCTGGAGGGAGGCAACGAATATTATCAAAAAGCCAGGGATAAAGCTAATGAAGTGATCAATTCCAATCAATACCAGTTATTTGATTCCTATGCTCCCTTCAGAAGGGTGGCGGAGCAAAATACGGGGGAATTTATTTTTATGGTACAGTTTGCGATGGGTATTGCACAAAACAATAATTTCGCCGACCTTTTTATGCCTTACGGGGTGAATATTTCTTCCTTTGTCACGGAGACGGGGATGATATCACCGGTCGAAGAATTTGTTGCGTCTTATGACGATTTAGACCTGAGGAAGGCTGAAAAACAGTTTTTCTTCAGAGAATTCACGCTGGCATCCGACCGCAATACCCCGATCGATATCGGAGGGTGGCATATCTTTAAATGGATGGACCTCTCTGCTATTGAAACAGGAACCTCAGCGCTGAACTGGCCGGCACTGCGCTATGCAGAAGTGCTGCTTGTCTTTGCAGAGGCAGAGAATGAGATATCCGGGCCAACCACGGAAGCTTATAACGCCATCAATCTCATTCGCGACAGGGCCGAATTGGATGGCCTGTCGGGATTGTCTAAAGACGCCTTCCGGGAGGCTGTCTGGAAGGAGAAATGGCATGAACTGTGTTACGAGAACAAGACCTGGTTCGACATGGCCCGTTTGAGGAAAGCGTACGACGTGGTGAATGACAGCTTCGTTGACCTCGTGGGCTACCAAACGGTATACGGTCCTGTATTCAGGCAAAAGAATCTGCTGTTCCCTATCCCAACGGCCGAGTTGCTGAACAATGCTAATCTGACGCAGAACACCGGATACTGACAACTAACAATCATTTCATAACTCACCGGTACGTTACAAGCAATAAACATTTCAACTAATATTTTACAGGCATGAGCTACCGGGAAGTGTCTCATGCCTGTAAACGGTGAAGCCTCCGGAGCTCCCTAAAGCGGATATCGCCCGGCGGCTTCGCCTTTAATAAAATTTTGATAGTTATGTCTAAAACGCTTAGCAGAAGAAAATTTATTACCCTATCGGCCGGCGCCGGAATCGCAACCGCAGTGTGGACCCCGTTACTCCAAAAAGCCATGGCGGTAAAAGCCAATAATGTTACCCGATCAATCCGCGACGTAGAGCATATTGTTATCCTGATGCAGGAGAACCGTTCGTTCGACCACTATTTTGGCGCAATGAAGGGAGTAAGAGGATTTGGTGATCGTTTTCCCATTCCGCTGGAAAGCGGCCAACGGGTATTTCATCAGTCCGATGGAAAAAAGATCGTTCCGCCGTACCGGGCCGACCGGCGAAAAATGAATGCAGCGTTGATCAATGGAACCCCGCATGATTTCCCCGATACGCAGGCAGCATGGAACCAGGGTAAATATGGTTTCTGGCCATTATTCAAGAAACCCCATTCGATGGCGTACTATACGCGGGACGAAATACCTTTTCAGTACGCCATGGCAGAATCATTCACGATTTGTGATGCATACTATTGCTCCATCGCCACCGGTACCGACCCCAACCGGGTCGTGTTTTGGTCCGGTTCCAATTTCGATCCGCAGCAACGCGCCGCCGGTATTAATTGCACCGATACCCATTCCGAACCGGTGAACCTGCGCTGCTGGATATCGGGTAAGATGCCTGACCCGGGATACACCTACAAGGGCAACGCGCTGACCTGGCCCACTATTCCCGACGCGCTCGACAAAGGAGGGGTAAGCTGGCGGATCTATCAGGATCCCAACAACAACTGGACGGGTGCTATGCATGGTTGCCTCGCTTTCGAGAGTTTCCGTAACGCTAAACCGGGCTCATCCATATACGAAAATGGCATGCGGCACTGGTCGATCAAAGACCTGACAAACGACGTAAAAAACAACACCCTGCCGAAGGTAAGCTGGGTACTCCCGTCCCGGAATGATTCTGAGCATCCGGGTGCACGTTCCAGCCCCTATCGCGGCGGCGATTTTACGCATTCGGTGCTGACTGCCATCACTTCCAATCCCGAGGTATGGAGCAAAACCATCTTTTTCCTAACATTTGACGAAAATGACGGCCTGTTCGACCACCTGCCGGCACCGGCCGTGCCTTCGTATAATCTCGATAATACACTGGCCGGGAAATCCACGATAGACCTGAACGGAATGTATTTCCACAATGACAAGGGCACCGATGAATTCATCAATCTGATGAACGGCAAACCAAGGATCTATCAGGATAAACGCGACACCATCAGCGGAAATATCAGGCCCTGGGGAATGGGGCCACGCGTACCGATGTATATCATTTCTCCCTGGAGCAAGGGAGGCTGGGTAAATTCAGAAGTGGCCGACCACACTTCCGTGGGACAGTTTATTGAACAGCGGTTCGGCGTGGTCGTTCCGGCGATCAGCCCCTGGCACCGTTCCGTCAGCAGCAACCTGGTGTCGGCATTCGATTTTGAAACGCCCAACGACCCCGTTTTCCCGAAAATGCCCGACACTTCCAATTATGCCGAGCTGGATGAGGCTTCGAGCCGGTTACCGGATGCGCTGGCCCCCGCAACCCCTTCCCCACTCTATCAGGAAAAAGGCACGCGGTACTCCCGGAAACTCCCCTACCGGTTATACACACACTGCAAATCCCTTCATTCGGAGAATTCCGTCCGGCTGATTTTTGCAAACACCGGAGCCGCCGGCGCCGTGTTCCATGTCTACGATCTGCACCACCTCGATCGTATCCCCAAAAGATATACGGTTGAAGCCGGTAAGTCGCTCAGCGACGAATGGCAGGCCAATGGACCCGATGCATTGTACGACCTGGAAGTGTATGGCCCGAATGGCTATTTCCATAAGTTCCAGGGCAGCTTAAAGCAGGCAGAACCCGAAATCACCCTCGAATACGACCATAAAACGGGTGGGATATCCATAAGCCTAAAAAACTCCACCCGGAAATCCATGGCATTGCAGATCATTCCTAACGCTTACGACTATGCGTCACCCGGCGCGATTCGGTTAGGTCCGGGAAAAACGCAGAAAAAACGATGGAAGCTGGAACAAACCGGCAACTGGTACGATTTTACAGTGCAGTCGGATTCCGGATTCCTCGCCAGGTTCGCTGGCAGGGTGGAAACCGGGAAACACGGCATCAGTGACCCCGCCATGGCAATGGGGATCTGAGGCAAAGATATCAGTGTTTAACACTTACCATATTCCTGAGCATGTCAATGGACATTTCTCTCCAAAATACTTTTCCACACTGTATTTAAAATCACGGATCGGCCACGTGGTTTATTATATTTGTTTTCGCGGGAAAGGACCAGGTGCCTTGAGGAACAACCTGTAAGGAATGTTTTGGGAGACAAGTGCTTATGTGGACTATTACTTATACTACACTATGAGAACGATTCTGGTCGCTATTGTGCTTTGTTTATTCTACTATAATGGGCTTTCCCAGCACTTTGCGAAGGAGCCTTCTACTTCTTCTTTTATCAACACGTACCCGGTCGGGGAAAGTGCGGAAAGCTCCGCCAAATGGCTACCCATTACCGCTGCCGAATTGAAAGCCAGCTTAGCTCCAAGCACCTTGTATCCATATTACATCACCGACCCGGGACAAGAAGGTATGTTCTATTATGATATACTCGGAAGTGCGGATACCACCAATGGAGGAGATTTTGCAGGTACAACTATTCGAACTGCTAATGGGAAAGTCTTCCGGAGATCGGATCAGCGCATCTTACAACTAAGCTGGTTTGGAGGTGTTCCAAATGATTCTGCCAAAGCTGCGCAGAACGTAGCTGCGATGAACAGGTCTGTAAAAATTGCCCGGAGTGAACAGATGGTATTAGCCGGAGGTGGCGGTACCTGGTACTTTAATCAGACGATGACGTTCGCATCCTCTTACACAAAACGGATAAACGTCAAGATAGAAGGGAACGTCACATTCGTCACTCCTACAGACGGTTTTGTACTGGAGCATTTTTTCCCTCAGCGTTTCGAGATTACGGGAATTCTAACCGGGGCGAATGCTGGAGGAAACAAGACAGAAGAAAGTTGGACCCGGTACACCGGCGTTGGCATCTACATGAAAAATCTGTACAATTCCTACGTTAGCGTAGGTGAGGTGCAGGGGTGGCGTGTGGGGCTGGAAATGTCGGGGGAAGCTAATGGTGGGATTGGTACGACAGCGTTGGGTAGTCAATACAACGAGGTCCATTGTAAATGGATCCACCATAACTATATTCAGGTAAAACTATCCACAAAGGGCGCTGCCGGCACACACGGCAATTGGTGCAACGAATCGAAATGGCATATTGGGCAGCTTGGAAGGGGTATCCCCGGTGTCACTTATGGTGTCGGCGGCTGGATCGGTTTGCAGATCGGTTCCGATCCCGGTTCTTCACAAGACGTTTGGTATGGCATATCCGGGCACACATTTTAC
>CAZUWX010000002.1:116957-124861 GCA_964624205.1 uncultured Chitinophagaceae bacterium | reverse complement strand
CCCGTCACCCACCACCCATGTGAACCTCGCCGTAAACTTACTCCGTACGCCGGCTGATATTTATCCGTTCCCTGCCCCATGAGAGTTGCAGGACTGTCCGTATGCCGGACACAAACCATATTGTACAGCATAAATACCTTTGTATGGCTATTCAGTCGCTCGTCCCTCCTCAGGATATCACCTGGACGCGTATGCTCTTTTCAAGAGATATGATGGACACAAACTTCGACAACCTGAATTTCCCTCCTAAATGGCGTACCTCGCTGGCTGTGTATTATTATATCGTTCCTGAAGAGGAAACCGTGGATGCATACCCGAATTCACGGATCGTGTACCTGAAGTTCACAGCCAGCATCACCGGCTGGAATCCCTCCGAATCGCTTCAGGGCGCCAGGCGGGCTGCCCAGGAAATGGGCACCTGGGATGACCTGCAACGTACCCTCTGGGAAACCATCGTCGCAAGCGGATGGGCGCGGAAATACTGGCCCTGTCTCGGTGCAATTATGCAACTGGCCGTTTATCCCGACAATAAAGAGGGGGTCAGCCCCGACGACTACCCCTATATCATGGATTTCGAACCCAAGAAAAGAGAGCTTTATGAAACATTCTCGGAAGGCAGCGAAATGCTGTCCGGCTCATCCGATAAAACCAGTCTTACTAAAGGAAGCACTTCGGTGAACAGCACCGAATACGGTGCAGAAGCGGGCGGGAGTTTCATGGGATTCGGAGCCAGCGCCAGCTATCAGAAGACAAAAACGGATACCACCATTAATCAGAAAACGACGGATACCTCGAGGGAAGCCCGCGAAACCCTCAGCCGCACCACTTCAGGAAGCCAGTTGTATCAATTGTTCAACGGATACCATCTGGGCACAAACCGCGCCCTGTTCGTGGTTGCACCGCGACCACACACTGTCTCTGCACAGGAACAAACCGATTTTAACCTGATCGACGGTCAGCGGAAACTGGAGGGCATCCAGGACGTCCTTGTGGTGGTGCATATGCCCAGGAGTATGAGCGGATTTTGTGTGCAGGCCAGTATCGACACCGGACACCTGGCAGTCGAAAACCTGCCCGGATACCTGGTTGCCCGAAGGAGGCAGGACGACTTTCCCGACGGTGATCCCACCCTGCCTCCGAATCCCCCGAACCCGCCACCACCCACCGCCGACCCGGTGCAGCAACTGGTTGTTACCCGCCGTATTGCACAGAGCTGCGGCACCTTCGATGAGAACGGAAACTTTAATCTGCGCCAACTTAAAGAACCCGTCAGAGACCTGGTGCTGGGCGAAATCGTAGTGGCAGACCTCCCATCGCGCGCTATGTCCCGCATGGCCCCCGCAGAAACCACGAGGGGCCGCCGGATCGAAACGGCAAACAGTTTTAATATGATACAAAGCCGCGTCAGTCGGTCTATGCTGGACGTTATCTCCGCCGGCAACTATCAGCAAAAGAAGTTTGAGGAAACCGGCGTCTTTAAATCCCTGGTGGCTTATTCCCTTACACACACAAGGATCTCAGTGGCACAGCTTAGAGACACCGGCATCCTGTCTGGCCAGAACGCAGAACTCCTGCAGCGGCTGAACGTGCGGACTGTAGCCGAACTGTTTGCCAACGCCGATAAACTGGGAGGCGCCGAGATAGAAGAGCTGCGCGAAACCATCGTTTCGCATTTATTTAAGAGAAAAGAAAACCGATAGACCCTCGTTCCCGCTGTTTAAGAAACAAGGAACTAACACCTGCCCTTTATTATCAGAAAGCCTGAGCAATGGGAGCACCTGCCACAGAAACCGACCAACCAGCTACCAGTCCCGACGCGGATACCATCACCTGGGGAACCATCAATCCCGATATGTCTGACGAAGACATGGGGAAGGCTGTAAGAAAAGCCTATATCGACATGACAGAAAACGCTGTCATCGAGTTTTCTTTTAACCCCGACTATCCTAACAAAGACCTTGAAAGCTTCAAACAATTTCTTCGCGATACGATGTTTATCCAAACTACCGATAATGCATACCTGCAACGGTTTGAAAGCATTAAGGCACAGGTGGTAGAAGATGTTGGCCCGAAGTTGTTTCTCGCAACCCAAACGGATATTGCCGGATATGTGCACCAGGGTGTGCAGCCAGACAATCTCACGCAACCCGGTGTTATCCCTGGCAGCGCTGCACAGGATAAGATCGCGAAAGCAGCCGATCCGGTTTGTCTGTTCAACGGGAATTTTCTGTATAGTTCTACTGATCTCCAACTCGATGGGGCCGGCATTAATTTTTCGTTTACGCGCACCTATTCCCAGCTATCCAGCTACAACGGTCCCATGGGGTTTAAATGGGATCACTGCTATAACCTGTGGATACGCGTTTCTGACGACCCCAACCTGCTATACCGGTCTACCGGCTCCCTGCGCGAAGAAACCTACCGGCGTCATACACAGTTCGGCTACTGGATCCCGCCGCCGGGCTCGACCGGAATACTCAGCGAGCAGGCCGGATCCTTTGTACTCAATATGCCCGACGGAACCCGGCTGGTGTATGAGCCGCATCAGCAGCTCCACCCGCTTATCCATGTCATCAGCCGGATGGAAGACCGGTTCGGGAATTATCTTCAGTTCAACTACCTGAACGGATTGCTTTCCACCGTTGAGGTCAACCACTCCGACCGGACCGTCCGTTTTTTCTACGATACGGAGAACCGCATAACGGCACTAACCGATTTTACCGGAAGGAGCTGGCGGTACAGGTATGATGATTTGGGTGATATGGTGGCAATAACAACGCCTGCAACGGAGCGTTTCCCAAGAGGAACGACCACCGTTCTCGAATATTCAAGCGCCACGATGAGCGATTTGTCTGCCCAACATAACCTGGTGTCCATTACCGATCCCCAGGGATATATTTTTCTGGAGAACGAATACGGCACTGAAAAAAACCTGGTTGGCTATAACCGTGTCATCCGGCAACGCCAGGGGTGGGGTGATATTTTTTTTGATTATGCAGACGTGATCGAGACCTTCAGCTTCCCCTATAAAGAACACGAACGGCCGGTATGCCAAACCATCGTCACGGAAAGAGACGGCAAACAAACCCGCTACCTTTTTAACCGCCTGGGAAATATGATATTCAGGGAGGAATACGCCCGGCTGAACGGTATCCCTACACTGGTTTCCTCCCACTACCGCTACAACGGGGATGGCAACCTCACGGGTATGATCAGCAACCTGGGTGTGATCACCCAATACCTGTACGGCAGGGATTTTTTCGAAAAAAAGTTTCCCCCGTCTGCCGACTACCGGGCTGAGGAAGATTCGAACCTGACCGCGTCCGTCAGACAAAGTTTTCCGCATCTGCTGGCTATCGTATGCAGAGGCCACTACCATAGCCTCAACGCGCTCTCCCTCGGCCAGGGCCTGTGGTCCGACAGCATCTTTCCCGATATATATGCTACGGGCCCGCAGGATATTATTCAGAAGTTCTCCTACGAGCCGGATTTTTTCCAGTTGCAGAGCGTGTCTGACCCCCGCTTCACAGATAGCGCGAATCCCGGGTTCGCCGAGCAACCCGACTACTTCAACCATCTGACAAAATACCACTTCCAGGCATTTGGCGGCACCGGACATTTTTATCTGAGCGCCATTGAGCTTCCCCATGCCGACCTGCCCGACGGCAGCGCTGCCGAGCCCGTGGTTACCCGCTTCACAGCCTACGACGCCAAAGGAAGGCTGCTGCAAACGATCGCCCCAAACGGACTCGAAATACAGAATACCTATTTTGACGCGGATAACGATACCCGCGAAGGATTCCTGCGAGACACCACCCTCGACCCCGGCGGACTCGGGATTAAGGCAGGTGTTGAGAGAGATGCCCTGGGCAGGATCATACAGGTGAACAGCCCCGGGTTTTATACTTCACCGGGCGATCGTTTTTTTACGCGCAACGTGTTTAATGCGCTGGGCCAGTTGGTACGGTCCGTTACCACCGCGCCTTTTTCGGTTGCAGCGGAATATAGCTATAACCGCGCGGGTAATCTTGTCCGTTGCATAACGGAGCTGAAAGACGCAGCTAATAATTCCACCGGGTACTTCGACAGCGTATACCGGTTCGACCCCGAGTTTAATCTCGTGCGGCAGGAAACCGGCAACCCCGACGCAGGCGAGATCAAGCGGGAGCGGAACGTCTTTGACCGCGCCGGCCGCCTCTCTATTTCTATCTCGCCTTCAGGATATAAAACAAAATCGCGGTATAACGAAAGAGGATTGCTGTGGCAAACGATCGCGGACTACGGAGGCGTACACGCTATGACGAAAAGATATTTCGATGCCGACGGGCGGGTGATCAGGACGATAGATCCATCCGGCAATATCCACCGGTTTACTTATGACACCGCCGGTCGCCCGGTGCTGACGGAAGATCCCCTTGGAAACAAGATCGTGCGGCATTTCGATAAGGCGGGAAATCTTACGCTGGAGTGTTTCTTTGAAAATCAGGGCGCGGGCCTGTTCCGGCTGCTTAGCAGGAAGTCGTTTGTTTACGACGCTATCGGCCGGCGTTTTCGGAGCGGCGTCAATAAATTCGAAGCCGCCTCGGTGCCGCCGGTACCCGAAACGCAACTTTTGTCGGCATTTGCCGGAGCAGGGCCGGGAGAACTATTGGAAACGGAATCGTTTTACAATGCGATCGGCCAGGTTGCCAAAGTTGTGGATCAATCCGGGCGGGCATTTAAGGCCGAATTTGATATTACCGGCCGGCTTATAAAAAGAATTGACCCTTTCGGCAACGAAGTGTCTTACACGTATGATAGCGAAAGTAACGTGCTACAGGTGGATAGAAAGGAGTTGACCAGGGAGGGCGTGTCCAATAATATAACCGGTGAAAAACATTTTCGGGAGACGGCTGCGTATGACGAAATGAACCGGCTTGTACAACATACCGATAGCCTGGGTAATGTATCGCAATGGAAATATGATAGCCGGAGCAATAAGGTGGGCCATACGGATGCGCTAGGGAATAATACGGAAATTGAGTTTGACGTATTCAGCAGGCCGGTGCAGGTTTCCCGTCATCTTCATAACTATCTGCCGGGCGAGGTTCCGGAACTGGTACGAATGGCCTGCACCTATTATACAAACGATCGGGTCCGCGAACTGACCGATGCGCTCGGCAGAAAAACGGTGTTTGAGTACGACAGTGCCGAGCGGCTGACTGCTACCCTGCTTCCCGACGGGAGCAGGGATAGAACAACATACGACCGATCGAACAATATCGTGGAATATGAAGACCGTAACGGTGTTCTTCACCGGTGCAGCTTTGACCCGCTGGGCCGTAATATTGAAGTGCGGATCGACCCCGGATCAGCAGCCGGCTTTACGGGAGAAACCCTGTACCGTACCGGTTACGATGGCATCGGCAGAGTGGTAAGCGTGGCCCACGATCACTGGCAAACCATATTTTCAAGAAATTCACTGGGCTGGATAACCGAAGAAATTATTCATGTAAGCGGGGTGCCCGGTGCGTTACCGGCCGGCAGTTCACTGAAACGGGAGTTTAATAATAACGGCATGCAGACGGCCGTGGCGTACCCTTCCGGCAGAAGGCTTGTGTACACAAGAGACGTGCTTGACAGGATCGTGTCTATCGCTCAAACATCCGGCGGTGCCGGATATCCTGGTAGTGCCGCAGGCGGAAACGGCGGGGTGACTGCTGCGATCGAATACGAAGGTTTTCACCGTAAGCGGATAAGCCGGTCGAACGGCAGCTCCACGTCCTACACCTGGGATGCGGGCTCGCGGGTTACGGAAATAAAACACGCCATGGGTAGCCAACCATTCCTCACCTTACAGTTCCTGTACGATGCGCTGGGGAATATGCGCCAGCAGGTGGAGCAGTCGGACGAACATTCCCACACTTCGGTATACGCCTATGATTCGTTCTCCCGGCTTACCGGCGCCAGCTCACTTCCGCACGCGGGGCTGGTCGATATGCGCTTTTTTGAGGCTTCGCCCTCTCCTCCCGGCCCCGGTAGTCCCACCTACCAGTCAGTCATGGATAGTTTGCTGCCTGCGATAAACTTGCCGGCCAACCGTGGCTACGAGTATGATGCGACGGGCAACCGGCTTGCCGTTTTAACCGGGGGCGGAGCCGGTCAGCTTTATACGGTAAATGAACTCGATCAATACCGTCAGATAAACGGGCAGTCATTTGATTTTGATGCAACCGGTAACCTGCGGGAAGACGACAGCTTTACCTACAACTATAACCATCTCAATCAGCTCACCCGGGTCAGGAGTAAAACGGATAATGCCACGATCGAATACCTGTACGACCCCTTTGGCCGCCGGTTTGCGGAGGTCGGCAACGCAGAGGTCAGAACGATGGTGTACGATGGGCAGCGGCTGCTGGAGGAGTACGTGAACGGCGCACTGCATACCAGTCATGCCGGCGAACCGGGCGACGATACACCGCTGATCTCTTCCAGGGCGGAGACGGAATTCTATTTGTATTCAGACCGCAGCAAATCCGTGCGCCACGTGTACAACAACGGTGTGAAATCAAATTATTACCGTTACGACGAGTTTGGGAATACGGTACAAACACTCCAGCCGGAAGATAAAAATCCTTTTCGTTTTGCGGGAAAACGCCTGCTCCCGGAGACGGGTAAATATGATTTTGTATTCAGAACCTACGACCCACAATCGGGGCGATTCCTGCAGCGCGACCCGAAGGGTTTTGTCGACGGAACGAATCGCTACACCTATGTGAAGAACAACCCCCTGGTACACATCGACCCGCTTGGGATGGAGAGTCGTCCTGAAACCGGTGGGAACGATTTTGTGCGTAAGTTCACCGGTGCTTTCAGGGCGGCGAACACGCCGGTGGACATCAACGGGAAACCCCTGAAAGGCACTTACAACCTATGGTCTGATATCGCCGGCGGTGGTTATGCGAAGGCCAAGGCAGCTCCGGGCTGGATCATGGAGCAGACCTCCGAGCATGTTATTGCCGAAGCTGCCCAGCAGGCACACCCCAACAATGCTACGCGGAATATTCCGCCTGGCGACTGGGACGATATCTGGGGTAAACCTTCCCGATCGCTAGCCCGCAGAGCGGTGATATCGGGTAAGCCGGTTGCTTCATTCGGGCTGGACACGCATCCCACTCCCCACACCACTATGCAGTATCAGCATGAGATACCTACCGTTGGCAGGTGGGGTTATTTCACGGGCGGAACCATGAAGCTGGGTGGCCTGCTGAACCTCTGGGATGCCAGCCGGTCGGATAATCCCTGGGTCAAAACCTTCGGGATCATTGGCGGATCCGCAGAAGTGCTGGGCGGAACCCTGTATATGGCGGGGGCGGCTACCATGCACACAACGGCAATGTCGATTGGAAGTGGGATAAGCCGTTATATCGGAGGCCCCACCACGATACTATTATCCGGATACGCATTTTATAACGACATTAAGAACGGCAATTACCTGGATGCCGTAGGCAGCGGCAGCGGGGTACTGGCGGGTGGCGCAATGATCGTGGGCTGGACGACGGGAGTGGTGTTCTTCGGAAGTTTCGCAGGTGGCTGGTCGCTCGGCCGGTACATAGACAAAAAGACGGGCTGGAGCACCAGTCTATCCAACCGCGCTTCGCGGAACCGTGATATCTACCGCGAAGAGCTCGGGCTGGGCGAAACCTCTTCCACCATCCTGGGCGGGGCCGCAAACATACCCGTACTAAGCGAGATAGGACAGGGGATCGGCTGGGGCGCCTATAAACTGTACGAGGCCGACAGATACGTATCAGATAAAATATCTTCCGCCTACGATTCGGTTACCGACCTCATAGGATATGAGCTCTGTGTGCCATTCGTGAGTTGCGACTAGCTAGGGCTATCAGATCCGGCAGCGGTTGTCT
>CAZUWX010000002.1:114069-116857 GCA_964624205.1 uncultured Chitinophagaceae bacterium | reverse complement strand
GGAAGAAATAAATCGGCCCGGTTTACAATTTTGATGAATTTTTACGATTTATATAAGCCTCAGGCTGATTATCTTCGCTGCTGACGAAATGAACGAGCGGTTTTATAAAGAGATTTTCAGGCAGCAGCGGCAAAAAGAGGCCGTTCCTTCAAACACGGTAATAACCGGCTGGACGGAGCGATTCATTTGTGTGCTTTACCCTCAATTGGCCATCTGCGCATATGCTTCAGTCCAGGCGGTACAGGAGGCTATGGAAAAGCTCAGGACCGAACTACTGAACATCCTGAATGAAACGACGGTCTGTGAACAGTGTAATCGTTTTGAGATCGTTCAGGATTTTTTCGACCAGGTTCCCGAGATCTTCCGGCTGCTGAATACAGACGTACAATCCATTGTGGACGGTGATCCCGCAGCTCGCTCTGAATTTGAAGTGATCCGGGCCTATCCCGGCTTTTACGCTTTGTGTTTTTACAGGATCGCCCACACGTTGCACACGCTGGGAGTGCCGCTTATACCGCGTATTCTTACGGAGCAGGCACATTCCCGCACCGGCATTGATATACACCCGGGGGCTGAGATCGGAGAACATTGTTTTATCGATCACGGTACGGGTATTGTGATCGGGGAGTCGGCCAGGATCGGCAAGTATGTTAAATTATACCAGGGGGTTACCATTGGGGCGCTAAGCATCAGTAAAGACATGGCGCAGACCAAGCGCCATCCGACCATTGAAGACCATGTGGTGATCTATTCGGGGGCCAGCATTCTGGGTGGCGATACCGTGATCGGCCATCACAGTGTGATTGGTGGAAATGTCTGGCTCACAAAAAGTGTTCCCCCCGGTTCGTTGGTGTACCACGATCCCGAGATCACGGTACTCGAAGGCAAACTTTTAATTCCATAAGCTATGGCGAATATACTGGATACGGTAGGCAATACTCCCCTGGTGGAACTGCGGCGGCTCAGTCCGAATGCCGCGGTGAAGATATTTGCCAAGCTTGAAGGCAATAACCCCGGGGGGAGCGTCAAGGACCGGCCGGCTCTTAACATGATCCGTAGTGCCCTGGAACGGGGAGATATTAATAAGGATACCAGGTTGATAGAGGCCACCAGCGGTAACACCGGCATAGCCATGGCCCTTATGGCCAATCTGTTTGGACTGGAAATAGAGCTCGTGATGCCCTCCAACTCAACCCGTGAGCGGATTTTGACAATGGAGGCATTCGGTGCAAAGCTGACTCTCCTGGATTCGATAGAAGCGTGTCGTGATTATGCGGAAGAAAAAGCTGCTGCCGGGGGATACTACCTGCTGAATCAATTTGGCAACCAGGACAACGCGATGGCGCACTATCAAACGACGGGCCCGGAGATATGGAAGGACACCGGAGGGGAGATCACGCATTTTGTAAGTGCGATGGGTACCACCGGAACCATCATGGGTGTTTCCCGGTTCCTCAAGGAGCAGAACAAAAAAATACAGATCGCGGGCTGCCAGCCAACCGACGATTCCTCCATCCCCGGCATCAGGAAATGGCCTCCCGCTTACCTGCCTAAGATATTTGATTCCGCCCGGGTCGACCGGGTCATGGAAGTTACCCAGGAAGAAGCCGTTGCTGCAACGCGGCGGCTGGCTAAAGAGGAGGGGATCTTCTGCGGTATGAGCAGCGGTGGAGCTGCCGCCGCCGCCATCCGGCTGGCCGGCGAACTGACCGCCGGTGTCATCGTTTTTATTGTATGCGACAGGGGAGACCGCTACCTCAGCAGCGATTTATTCGGGAAATAAAGGGTGAAAAAAGGGTGTTTATGCGGTGAAAAAACGGTAGTTACAAAAAAAGAATATCGGACATTCATTGCCAGAACCTTAACCTTAACCCGATTATTGTAGAATGCTCTTTTTCATTCGATTGCTACTGCTATCTGTACTACCAACGCTATTAATTTATTATGGAACAGATAAAATAAAGCTACCCTGGGATAATCAAAGCGTAGTTTTTGCGTATTTTAGAACCGGGGCATTGGTACTTGGTATAATAGTGGCGTTGCTGGTTGTGCCTTATCGAAGTGAGAGGGGTAAAAGGAAGTTGTTAAAGCTGTCCAATGCCGTAAAAACGCTCTTATCAGCGCTGAGAAAATCAGTTGATGACGAATTGGCAAAAAGTTTTCTGCAGTATCAGCCCGGCCATGGTTTAAAGCTCAGTATTAGAATATTTGTACCGAAAAGACGATCGCTTGCCGATCTATGGAAAGGACGTAGATATTTTGAAATAACAAATATCGAAGGTATCTATACCAGGGAAGTGGATAACCTAAAATTTCAGGTATATCCTGAAAAAGACAGTCAGGGATTGGTAGGGCAAGCTTACCGCGAAAAATCCATTAAGTATGATTTTGAATTAAGTCTGAATCGTAGTAATGAATTTTACAGATTGCAGCCACATCAGATTGAAAAGATCGCATATTGTTGTTTTGCTATAGCAGTCCCAATTTTTAAGGCCACATCTCAAAAGATAGCAGCGATAATTACTTTTGATAGCGAGGTTAAAGTCGTAGAGCCAATTGACGGCAATTGGACGGATACAATCAGGAAAGCCAGTGCGATCATCCATAAAACATCTGATTCTATTCACTAAAAATATGTGTTTATGCAAACCACAAAACAAGAATCAACCACAACCTCTTTTCTTGACACCCTGCTGAGTGTTCTTGTAAAAGGAGACTACAGAGAAGATAAAGAGCTAAGAATTTATAGTACTATGCCATTTGTGGATGCGAATAAGGAGCTTAAGCG
>CAZUWX010000002.1:83779-113969 GCA_964624205.1 uncultured Chitinophagaceae bacterium | reverse complement strand
CAATAAATCAGATCGTTAGTTTGGTATAAAAGAACAGCCATCTGAATGTTAGTATTCAAATGGCTGTTCCTTCAGGCCCGGAATGAGCATATTTTCGGAGGTGGAGTCGTGAGCACCTTACAGAGAACCTGGAGACTTCCCTGAGAAGAACCCCAGGAAGTTCTCTGGGAAGAATCCTGGGCTGCGACTTTTATTTTAGTTCCGCCAGCAACTGGTCGATCACTGCCAGCGCCGACTTTTGATCTTCGCTTGGATTCTTTTGACCCTGTAGCCGCTGTTTTGTTTTGTTAAGCAGGGGAACCGCGGTTTTGCCGGTAGCGCCCAGGCGCTGCATGGTGTAGGTGAGCAGGTTATCGAGCTTGCTGTTTTCGGCGATGGACACTGCGCGTTCAGCGTCAAGCGCTACCAGTGGCTCCAGGCCGTACCAGACCATCAGCGGCAGGTTTTGATCGCCGGCGTCTTCCGCTTTGCCGGAAAGATTTTTAATGATCTCCCAGCTTTGCGCCGGATCCATCCGCTGGACGGCCGAAGCCAGGTGAAGCCGTACCAGGGCCGAAGTATCTGTGCCGGCCAGGGTTTCAAATCGTTTGATAGCGGCTGCCGGAGTGCTCCGGGTTTCGCCCAGCAGTTGAATGGCCCATCCGCGGATGTATTCATTGTTATGGTCGAGCAGACCGGTCAGTTGCTCCTGGCTGATGCCTCCGGTTGCGTGCAGTGTCCACAAAGCGCGCAGTTTCCGGGTCACATCGGGGTTGTCGTTCAATATCTTCCATAAAGCCTCGTGCACATCTGCACCGGCCTTTCTTTCCTGCAACAGTAACCGGGCATGCCGTACGTACCATTCATTCTCATGCAACTGGTATTCTACGAGTTCCTGGTTTGTTTTTTTGCTCAGGTCTACTTTTACCCACTTATCGTCTTTGTGTTTGATCCGGAAGATACGGCCCAGTGTTTTGTCGTGCACGTCGGGATTCGGATTATGACATTGGTTCTTGTCGTACCAGTCAATTACGTACACCGATCCGTCGGGCCCGAACTGGAAATTCAGCCAGAGCGACCAGGTATCGTTCCTTTTTATGAAGTCTTTGCCATGGCTGGCGGTATAGCCGGAGCGGGAGCGTGTGATGTGGTCCACATTCACCCGGTGCCCGTGCAGGTTATTCAAAAAGAGATCATTGCGGTCGCGCCCCCAGTTTTTATTCCCCAGGTAGAACATGGCGCCGGCATGGGCATGGCCGCCGCCTGCCGCGTCTGATCTGAAGTTACCCGCGTGCGGACCTGCGTCACCCATCCAGTGCACGTGGTCGGCTATCGTTTTGATATCATTGTAGGTGTATGGGTTAAAATGCTGACCGGCCTGACGGAGATACCGGGCACCCTGGAATACATGGTACAGGTGGGGGATTACGCAGACGGTGGTGAAAGCGTGTCCGTAATCATTAAAATCGAGTCCCCAGGGGTTACTGGTTCCATGGGCAAACACTTCGAAAACGTGGCGGGTGGGATGGTAACGCCAGATACCGGCGTTTATACCTACCCGTTCTGCGTCGGGTGTACCGGGTTTACCCACTTTTGAGCCGTTAAACACACCATGGGTTCCGTAGAGCCAGCCGTCGGGGCCCCATCTGAAGGTGTTCAGGGTTTCATGGGTATCCGGATAGGCCCATCCATCGAGCAGTATTTCCGGTTTACCTGCGGGGGCGTCGCCGGTTTCGTCGATGGGAATGAACATCATGTAGGGTGCTGCTCCAATCCAGACGCCGCCAAAGCCCACTTCGATGCCGCTGACCAGGTTCAGGTTTTCCATGAATACCTTGCGGCTATCCAGCGTACCGTCGCCGTCGGTGTCTTCAAATATCAGGATCCGGTCGCCTCCTTTTCCTTCTTCAGCCCGTACCGGGTAGGTGCGGCCTTCCACAACCCAGAGTCGTCCCCGGTAATCCTGTGCAAAGGCGATCGGCCTAACGATATCAGGCTCTGAGGCGGCCAGTTGTACGGAGAAACCATCCGGCACGGTCATCGCTTTTACCGCTTCCTTGCCGGAGAGGCCGGAATGCGCTACCACGTCCCGGGCGGGCAGAATAACAATATCTTCCGGCCGCAGTTCATTAAAATAGCGGGGCCGGTCTTTATGAAAACGGAAGTCGTCGAAGCTGATATGTGCCCAGGGCATGTCCCAGATATAATGGATCTCCGGCGTTTTGCCGGTTTCTTCATCTACCAGCCGGATATACATCTGTTTTCCCAGATAGGGTTGGAGGTCTACCACCACCGGCCGGAACATTCCCTGGCGGGCGCTGCTCACGCCGTAGGTGGTAATAGGCCCGTTGATCATAAAAAAGGGTTTGGAGGAATCGGCGAGGTAGAGCTCTACTCTTGTGCCGCCGAGGGCGCCTCCGGATACCTTAAAAGAGGCCCAGGGGCTGGTGATTTCAAAACTTTCGGAAGTAAGCGTGCCTGTAGCGGCCGCATTTCTGAAACCGCCGCTGCTTACGTAATAGTCGCCGGTCTGCTTAAGTAAAAAACTATCCGGATAAAGCGGGGCGGCGTCGAAGGCAACGGATTCGGGTCCGAAGGCCTTTCCCTGTGCTTTCCAGTCCTGCAGACTACCCCGTTCGAAGCCGAGGTTCAGCGGCCTGCCGTTCTTACGGGGCGTAGATCCTTCGTCGGCTCCGGCCGTCTCGAAGTTTTCCACGATCTCTACCCGGCCGTTCATCATTTCCCGGTGGCCGGGGATGCTGCAGAAATAGACATCATCTTCCAGCGCCTCGAACACTACGCTGGCGGTATCGCCTTTTTCTATCACCGGCTTGCTGCCGATTTTACCCTTTTCCAGCAGCACGTCGTGCGCCATCAGTTCGCCGTTTACCAGGCTGATTCGCACGATCTCTCCTTTTTTGGCCCTGAGCACCGGGTTCCGGATGCCGTCTATATCTCCTCCCACGCCGGTATAGCCGGTCATTTTGGAGTCGAGCACGTATTCGCGGTCTATTCCCCGCGGTTCTGTTTTATCGGTTTCGGGAGTGGTTTGGCAGGCAGCCAGGGAAAGGGCGCCTGCTGCCAGTAGTAGGAAGGCGGGATTAAATAGCAGGGAGCACAACTTTTTCATATAGCGAGCTTGTTTATTTTCTGGGCTAAAGTAGACAAATCTCGATTGTACGCGGAAGCTCCCTGCCTTTTCTGAGCGTTCAGGTTAATATATTCATCAAAATAGTCAATTCATAACTATAGCGGCGCCTGCCGGCCGGATCGGTTATACCAGCTTCAACACCTCATTGCCCATTGCTTCCGTTCCCAGTATTTTTTCGGGTGCGGTGTCTGCATCGGCGATATCGCGGGTCCGGAAGCCTGCTTTCAGCACGTTGTCGACCGCCGTGATCACCGTATCTGCTTCTGTTTTCATTCCGAAAGAGATATCGAGAAGCAGCGCGGCAGACAGGATGGAGGCCAGTGGGTTGGCCACACCCTTGCCGGTGATATCATGAGCCGATCCATGAATGGGCTCGTAAACACCCGTTCCGTCGCCAATGGAGGCGGAGGCCAGCATGCCCATTGAGCCGGCTATCTGCGAAGCTTCGTCGGTCAGGATATCACCAAAAAGATTGGCGGTGACAACCACATCGAAACGGCGGGGATCCTTGATGAGCAGCATGGCTGCGGCGTCCACGAACTGGTGTTCCAGCTCTATATCGGGATAGTCGAGCGCCACTGTCTGTACCACTTCTCTCCATAACCGCGAAGTTTCCAGCACGTTGGCCTTGTCGACCGAACAGAGTCTTTTCTTTCTTGTGCGGGCTGCCTCAAAAGCTTTTCTTGCGATGCGTTCCACTTCGAAACGACTGTATTCGGCGTGGTCGTAGGCGGTATCGCCGTTGTTTTTTCTTCCTTTTTCACCAAAGTAGATGTCGCCGGTGAGCTCACGGAAAAACAGGATGTCGGCCCCTTGTAATATTTCCGGCTTGATGCTGGATGCGCCCAGCAGCTCGTCGAATAATCTGATAGGCCTGAGGTTGGCATATAATCCAAGTTCTTTGCGCATTTTCAGCAGCCCCTGCTCCGGTCTTACCTTGGCCGAGGGGTCGTTGTCGTATTTAGGATGGCCTACTGCGCCGAAGAGCACGGCGTCTGACTTACGCATTTTTTCCAGGGTTTCATCTGGCAGGGGGTTGCCGGTTGCCTCGATGGCA
The DNA here is from genome assembly GCA_964624205.1 of uncultured Chitinophagaceae bacterium. Taxonomy (GTDB): domain Bacteria; phylum Bacteroidota; class Bacteroidia; order Chitinophagales; family Chitinophagaceae; genus Flavitalea. The sequence goes on along the minus strand of CAZUWX010000002.1, from coordinate 109,782 downwards.
ACATGACCGATCAGTGCCTCGTCGTACGTGAATGTATGACCGAATTTTACAGCTATTCTGTCCAATACTTTTTTCCCCGCTGCGGTTACTTCCTGCCCGATGCCGTCGCCCGGAACTATTAAGATCTGCTTAGTTGCCATTCAGATTGTTTTATGAGATAAAAAATGAGTTTATATCAGGTTCAGCATTTTCTGCGTGGCCTTAATTGCGGACACGGTTTGGTCGCTGTCGAGCCCTCGTGTTTTGAACTCTCTGTTATTATGGGTCCAGGTAATGATGGTTTCGCAGAGTGCATCGCTGTCGCCTCCCGGAGGGATACGCACGCTGTAGTCGGTGAGCGACGGAAGTTTTTGTTTATTCTTCTTGTATATTTTCTTCAAGGCGTTCATGAAGGCATCGTACTGCCCGTCGCCCTGCGAGTGTTCTTCATACACTGCCCCTTCGATGGCTATGCGGAGTGTTACCGATGGGTTGAGATCTTTTGAATGGGTGAGCACATAATTCTCGATGTTCACTTTTCTGGCGATCCGGCTGCTGTCGAGAATGTCTGAAATGATATAGGGGAGGTCGGCCTGGGTGAGCACTTCCTTCTTGTCGCCCAGCTCGATGATGCGCTGGGTTACTTTTTTGAGATCGTTCTCCGGAAGCTGGATCCCGAGTTGTTGCAGGTTGTTCTCGATATTGGCTTTGCCGCTGGTTTTGCCCAGCGCGTATTTTCGTTGGAGGCCGAAACGTTCCGGCATCAGGTCGCTGAAATAAAGTTTGTTCTTTTTGTCGCCGTCGGCGTGGATCCCTGCTGTTTGGGTGAACACGTTTTCGCCTACTACGGGCTTATTGGAGGGGATCCGGATGCCGGAGAAGGTTTCCACCAGCTTGCTCACCCTGTACAATGATTTTTCTGAAACCGAGGTCTTCACCGACGGCACAAAATCGTTCAGCACTGCAATAGCGCTGGCGAGCGGGGCGTTGCCAGCTCTTTCGCCCATTCCGTTTACGGTGAGGTGGATGCCGTGTGCTCCTGCCTGCACGCTTTCCAGCACGTTGGCCGTGCCGAGATCGTAGTCGTTATGCGCGTGAAAGTCGAAATGGGTATCGGGGTAGCGCTGTACGATCAGGGATACATATTCCCGTGTTTCGCCGGGGGTGAGGATTCCCAGGGTGTCCGGCAGCATGATCCTTTTTATGGGTTGGTGCTGCAGGAAATCGAGGTAGTTGAACACATATTCCTTTGAGTTCCGCATGCCGTTGCTCCAGTCTTCCAGGTATACATTACATTCCAGCCCTTTTTTTTCTGCCAGGGCGATGGTGGCGGCAACTTCCGTAAAATGCTCTTCCGGTTTTTTCTTCAGTTGGTGGGTAAGATGATTGAGCGAGCCTTTGGTCAGGAGGTTCATTACTTTAGCGCCTGCTTTCAGCATCCATCGTATGGATACGTCGCCGTCAACGAAGGTCAGCACTTCCACGCGGTGCAGGAGGTCGTTGGCGCGGGCCCATTTGGTGATTCCTTTAACTGCGGCCAGCTCGCCTTCGGAGACGCGTGCCGACGCGATCTCAATCCTGTCCACCTTCACTTCCGTCAGTAAAAGTGTTGCAATTGCGAGTTTTTCGGAAGGGGAGAATGACACGCCGCTGGTTTGTTCTCCATCGCGGAGCGTTGTATCCATTATTTCTATGCGTCGCCGGGTAACTGACATAATCGGATAGGCTGGGAATTAATAAATGCTCTTTGTTGCGAACTGCTGAATTTCGTTGCGCATGGCCTGAAGGTAGTCGATGTCGTCGTACCCATTGGTCATATTGTCTTTTTTATAGCTGTTTATCTCGAACGTTTCATGCTCGCCGGTGGCGAGGATGGTGATAGTCTGGCGGGGCAGGTCTACCTCCAGCGGGGTAGCCGGGTCGGCCTCGATCGCGGTAAATATTTTATCCAGGAAGGCGGGGCTTACCTGTACTGGCAGGATACCGACGTTCAGGGAGTTGTTTTTGAAGATGTCGGCAAAAAAGCTGGATACCACGCATCGAAATCCGTAGTCGTAAATTGCCCAGGCTGCGTGTTCGCGGCTGCTCCCGCTGCCGAAATTTTTACCGCCCACCAGTATCTTTCCCGAATAAATGGGATTGTTCAGGACAAAATCCTGCTGCGGTGTATTGTCGGCGTTATACCGCCAGTCGCGGAACAGGTTGTCGCCAAATCCTTTCCGTTCGGTGGCTTTCAGAAACCGGGCGGGGATGATCTGATCGGTATCCACATTTTCTATCGGGAGGGGTACGGCCGTACTTGTTAGCACCGTGAACTTATCGTAAGCCATTAATTATTTTATTTTATTTCGTTGTTAATCGGGTTAATCGGCCATCAATTCTCTCGGATCGGTTACCACGCCGGTAACGGCCGCTGCGGCGGCCACCAGGGGGCTCGCCAGCATCGTTCTGGCACCGGGCCCCTGCCGGCCTTCAAAATTCCTGTTACTGGTGCTCACCGCGTACTTACCTGCGGGTATCTTGTCGTCGTTCATGGCCAGGCAGGCGGAACAGCCCGGTTGGCGGAGCTGAAATCCGGCCTCGGTGAGGATGTCCAGTATGCCTTCTTCTCTTATCTGCTGTTCCACCACATGGGAGCCGGGCACCATCCAAACGGTTACTCCGTCGGCCTTGCGGCGACCTTTTACAATTGAGGCAAAAGCCCGGAAGTCTTCGATACGGCCGTTGGTACAGCTACCGATGAATACGTAATCGATCTTTTTGCCGAGCATCGGCTCGTCGGTATGGAAACCCATATACCGGAGGGATTTGTCGTAGCTGGCCTTGCTATCCCCCGTCTGTTCCAGCGGGATATTATGGGTGATGCCGATGCCCATTCCGGGATTTGTACCGTAGGTGATCATCGGCTCGATCGCGGCAGCGTCGAAGTGATATTCTTTGTCGAAAGCCGCGCCTTCGTCGGTCTTCAGCGTTTTCCAATAGGTCAGCGCCTTGTCCCATTCTGCTCCGCTGGGTGCTTTCTCGCGGCCTTTGAGATAAGCGAAAGTGGTTTCGTCGGGGGCCACCATACCGCCCCGGGCGCCCATTTCGATGCTCATATTACAGACCGTCATACGGCCTTCCATGCTCATGTTTTCAAAAACCTCACCCGCATATTCTACGAAATAGCCGGTGGCTCCTGCTGCGCTGAGCTGAGCGATCATGAACAGGGCCGCATCCTTGGGCGTAACGCCTTTCCCCAATTTACCGTGAATGCTGATGCGCATCTTTTTAGGCTTGGGCTGCATGATGCACTGGGAAGACAGCACCATTTCCACCTCGGAAGTGCCGATACCAAAGGCAATGGCGCCGAAAGCACCATGGGTCGAAGTGTGTGAGTCGCCGCAAACAATGGTCATGCCGGGTAAAGTGATCCCGTTTTCGGGGCCTACCACGTGCACGATCCCGTTTTTCGGGTTTCCCAGTCCCCAGTGGGATATGCCATACTTCGAAGTATTCGTTTCCAGCGCTTTCAACTGGTTGGCCGAAAGAGGGTCGTTCACGGGCATATGCTGATTAAGCGTAGGTGTGTTGTGGTCTGCCGTAGCAAAGGTTTTCCCGGGGAACATCACGCTGAGGCCGCGGTGCTGCAGCCCGAGAAAAGCAACGGGGCTGGTTACCTCATGGATAAAATGCCGGTCGATAAAAAAAACATCGGGGCCTCCTTCGATTTTTCTGACCACATGCGTATCCCATACTTTATCAAATAACGTAGCAGGCATATTAATCATTTTTTATATATTTTTAAACGCTGGTGCAAAATTCTTAAAATATATCCACATAAGTATTACAATTCTCTCAGATTATTTCAAATTGCCGGTTTAAAAACCAGAAATCTGCTGTTTTGTATATTCGGGCCCTGCCGGCCCTGTAAAGGAAGCGTGGGTCCGGCTGTATGTACAGTGGGGGAACGGGAATTGCGTAAGATGTATAAATAACTGTCTTTCATACTATTATCTTTTATGAGTGTAACGAACAGACTGCCGGACAAACCAACTCTCTCAGGAAAATTGGATAAATTTTTTCTAAGCATTTACAATGGGTTCGCTTTTGTGGCCAGGTTTTTCAGTGAGGTTTGGAAACCGCCTTATGAAGGACGTGAAGTAGTGCGGCAGTGTTATCAGATCGGCTACAAATCGCTTGGTCTCATCACACTCACGGCTTTTATAACGGGGTTGGTCTTCACCAAGCAGTCGCGGCCTTCCCTTTCTGAATTCGGGGCAACTTCCTGGCTCCCCTCGCTGGTGGCTATCGCCATGATCCGGGCGCTCGCGCCGCTTGTGACGGCGTTGATCTGTGCGGGGAAAGTGGGTTCAAGCCTGGGTGCGGAGCTGGGTTCGATGCGGGTAACCGAACAGATAGATGCGATGGAGGTGTCGGCGGTAAACCCCTTTAAGTACCTGGTAGTGACCCGGGTGCTGGCCACCACCATTGCGATCCCCCTGCTGATGTGTTATACGGCTTTTGTGGGGTTGATGGGCTCCTATACCGATATACACATTACCGAGCAGACCTCCTTCGCGCTTTTTTTCATGAATGCATTTGACAAGATCAGCTTTCTGGATTTTGCTTCTTCCACCATCAAAGCCATCGTATTCGGATTTACGATAGGGATGGTGGGTTGTTACCAGGGGTACTATGCGCGTCAGGGCACTGAGGGGGTTGGCCGGGCTGCTAACACTGCGGTGGTGCTTTCCATGTTCCTCATATTTGTGGAAGAGATCATTATCGTTCAGATTTTTAACGGATTAAGACCAGGTTAAGTATGGAAACATCTCCCTCAGCGGTTATTTCGATCAGGAATCTTTATAAGTCGTTCGGCAGCAATCACGTATTGCGGGGTGTCGATCTCGACCTCTATAAAGAAGAGAATGTTGTGGTGCTCGGGCGTTCGGGCACGGGAAAATCGGTGCTGATCAAGGTCATCGCCGGACTGCTGAAACCCGACCGCGGCACCGTAGAGGTGCTGGGGCTGCCGGTAGACCGGCTCAAGCCCGCCGAGCTGCTGGCCCTGCGGCTGAGGATCGGTTTTTCTTTTCAGCATAGTGCCCTGTACGATAGTATGACGGTGAACGACAACCTGGAATTTCCGCTTGTCCGTAACCGTAAACACCTGAGCAGGCGGGAAATCGACAGCGCGGTTGACCAGGTGCTCGACGCAGTGGGGCTGCTCCACACAAAAAAACAGATGCCTTCGGAATTGTCCGGCGGTCAGAAAAAACGGGTGGGTATTGCCCGCACCCTGATCCTGCAGCCGGATATCATGCTATATGATGAGCCGACCGCGGGGCTTGACCCTATTACTTCCATTGAGATCAACAACCTTATCAACGAAGTGAAGGAGCGTTATCACACAAGCGCTATCATCATCAGCCACGACCTGACCTGTGCCAAGTCCACAGGCGACCGCGTCGCTATGCTGATGGACGGCATATTTGTGCGTTCAGGCACATTTGAAGAAGTTTTTGAAAGCCGTGATGAAAGGATCAGGGAATTTTATAATTATAATTTTATACAACAGGTATGAGCACAGGCAACAACAGGCAAGGAGTGATCGTCGGATTATTTATATTTTTCGGCATCGCCATACTGGTGGCGGGGGTACTGACCCTCGGCGGGCAGAAGAAATCTTTTGTGAATGCGGTTAAAGTACGCGCCGTTTTTAAAGACGTGAACGGGCTGACGGCGGGCAACAATGTCTGGTTCTCAGGGGTAAAAGTGGGCACCATCAAGAGCATCGAATTTGATCCCCAGGCTAACGTGGTGGTGCAGATGAACGTGGAGGAAAAGGTGCGGAAGTTCATCGCCCGCGATTCGAGGGTGAAGATCGGCTCAGACGGTCTGATCGGCAACAAGATCATCGTCATTTTCGGGGGCACCCCCGGGGAGGAGCCGATAGAAGATAATGCGACGCTCGCCGTGGAGGATGTGCTGAGCCAGGAGGAAATGCTGGCTACCCTGCAATCTAATAACGAAAATCTGCTTGCCATAACCGCCGACTTTAAAGTGCTGACTCACCGGATCGTTGCGGGCGAGGGCCTGGTTGGGAAACTGCTTGCCGACGAAACACTGTTTGGCGACCTGCAGACAACCATGGCCAGCCTCAAAAAAGCCAGCCGGAATGCGAACGAGGTCAGCAGCGACCTTTCAGCTTATACGTCGAGGCTCACGGATAAGGGCACACTCGCCGGCGACCTGGTTTCGGATACGGTGATCTTTAGTCGCCTCCGTGCAACGGTCGACCAGATCAATGAGGCGGCCTCCCGTTCAAATGCCATCGTCCAGGAAGTGGCGAATGCGACAAAGCAGCTTAACAAACCCTCCACTCCGGCCGGAGCCCTGCTCCACGATGAGGGCGTGGCGAGCGACCTTAAAGCCACGCTGAAAAACCTGGAAACCGCTTCCGAAAAGCTGGACGAGAACATGGAAGCGCTCCAGCACAACTTCCTGTTTCGCGGGTATTTTCGGAAAAAGGCCCGGGATCAGCGCAACTAGGAAGGGTTAGGGGACAGCCACCCACCGCCAGGGTGCTTTCCCGGCAGGGAACGGTGAAGGCGTAAAAGCGGCTGCCGTGGGCCCACCGATGCGGGAAGAGCAACAGCTATCCGGTAAATTGCCGCACCTGCTCATCCGTTCACGACACTTAATAATTATAGAGTAAGAGGGCTATGTAGTAAGATTATATTTGAGTAGACAACTTCACAATTTAATCTTACGGCAATGGAAAACGATATCAAGATTCCAGGAAAAGAGATCGGGGACACCGCCGCCGCTCCGCTTGTAGACAAAGCAGAGCTGAAACGATTCTACCGGCAGGATCTGGTGGGGATCATCCGGAAAATTTTCCTTGAGCCGTTCAACGGCACCTATAGCCTTTTTGTGACCCGGTCTGAGAAAAGCTATTTTCATTCGCTTATACTGATCGCGTCAGCAGGTATCCTGTGTATGTTGTTCACCTTTTTTATGCTTCCTTCGCAGGTACGCGAATACGCGCCCTGGTTTAGTATTATGGTAAGAGGGGGCGTTGCAGCGGTAGTGCTGCTGCTGTTGCTATCGGCCTGCTCCTTCGGCATCAAGCTGATCTCGGGCAAACCCAGTTTCCGGAACGAACTGCTTACGGGTGGCCTTTGTGCGATCCCGTTGACGGCGCTGATGCTGGTATTATTCATCGCATCCCGGTTGATCATGGATGAACAAGCCCTTATGGGCCTTGCGTTCGGCGGTTTCGAGGCCGTTCTGGAGAAAGCGGGTTTTGTGCTTGTGTTGGTTTTATACATCCTGCTGCTATTCATCAACATCCTGCAGCAGTCGCTCAGGGCCGCGGGCACCAGCGACCTGTTGTTTTGGTACCTGTCACCTGTTTCCGTTCTGTTGTCGTTCTATCTGACTGTAAAAATAGTATCCTGACCTGATTTTTTCTTCCTTATACCATTGCCGTCCGGCGACCGGCCTGCCCAGGGTTTACCGGTATTTTTTTGAAAGTCTCTCTCGCATAGATTGAATTCTGTCTTTATTTTTAGCCGTTTATGTGCTATTTTCGCTCGTCTTGAAAGCGGCCTATCTTCTCAGGCATCGGCGTCTATGGCCGGGGGCGGTGTCGTTTCGTTTAAAGTAAAGATCTATGCTATTAGCGGTGTGTTCCGGATTCATTGTGGCGATACTAATGATTTTCATCGGCCGGTGGATCAAAGGAAAGTTTGCGTTTCTGGTTTCGGCGCTGCCGTTTTTGCTCTTTGTGTATTTCCTTTCGTTCACGGGTAAGGTGGCTGAAGGCGTTTCTATTCTGTTCCCCTATACCTGGATAACACAGGCGGGCATCAATCTGAATTTTTATCTCGACGGCATTTCGTTGCTGTTCGCGCTGATGATCACCGGCATCGGTTCTGTGCTGTTCCTGTACACGGCGTCTTATCTGAAGGGGCATCCCTATCTCGACCGCTTTTATGCCTATCTGTGCATGTTTATGGCGTCGATGCTGGGGCTGGTGCTGTCTGATAATGTCATCACCCTTTTTATATTCTGGGAGCTTACCAGCATCTCTTCTTTTTTCCTGATCGGGTTCAATAATACTGACAAGGCGTCGCGCCGGTCGGCCCTCACGGCCCTCACGATAACAGGGGGAGGTGGTTTTCTGCTTTTATGCGGAGTGGTGCTGATGCACTTCATCAGCGGTACTTTTGCGATCTCTGAGATGCGGGGCCTGTCGGGCGTTTTTGCGTCTCATCCGCTCTACCTGTTGGTGGTGCTGTTTGTACTGGGGGGCGCTTTTACGAAATCGGCGCAGTTTCCGCTGCATTTCTGGCTGCCTGCAGCCATGAAGGCACCTACTCCCGTTTCTACCTATCTGCATTCGGCCACGATGGTGAAGGCGGGTGTGTACCTGGTTGCCCGGATGACCCCGGTGCTGGGGGATCATATTTACTGGAACGGCATTATCATGGCGGTAGGGGGTACCACCATGCTGTATGGCGCCGTGCACTCCGTGTTCCGCAAAGACCTGAAGGCCATTCTCGCGTTCTCCACTGTTTCCGCCCTCGGCCTGATGATGTTGTTGCTCGGCATAGGAACGGAAGCAGCGCTGACGGCGGCATTTGTATTTATCCTGGTGCATGCGCTGTACAAGGCAACCCTGTTCCTGGTGGCCGGCATTGTGGATCATGAGACGGGCACCCGTGACATCACAAAACTCGCGGGGCTGCGAAAGGTCATGTGGCCCGTGGCACTGGCGGGGCTGTTGGCGGCGCTGTCGGGAGCGGGCATTCCGCTTACGTTCGGTTTTGTGGGAAAGGAGCTGATCTATGGAGCTATGTTTGGAACCGACCTTATGTCCTACCTCCTCACGGCAGGTGCCATCATCGCTAATATCTTTCTCTTTGTGGCTGCATTCCTGGCGGGTGTGAACCCGTTCCGCGGCTCACTTCCCTCTGAATTGCAAAAGGTTCATCTTCCGCATATTTTTCTTTGGCTCCCGCCGCTGCTGTTGGGTGTAACGGGGATATGGTTCGGTATTTTTCCCTCTGTTCCCGGGGATACGCTCGTCAATGCCGCGGTGGCAGCCAGCTATCCGGGTGCGGCACAGGTGGCACTGGCGGCCTGGCATGGCTTCAACAACATCCTGCTGCTGAGCGGAATTACGCTGGCTGGCGGCTTGCTGCTGTACGCCACACTCCGGCCCCTGCCGGAAGGGTATATGCCCTCCAGGCTGGTGCAGCGGCTGACACCGGAGAAGCTGTTCTTTTCCTTCGGGGCCCTGATCCGGCGGGTTTCCCGCTGGTGCACCATCGTGCTGCAAAACGGATACCTGCGTATATATGTTTTGTATATCGTGCTGTTTGTGATCATGATATTATGCTATTCCCTGATCCGGGGCGTGAACATCGCCATGAACTTCGAGGAGCTGAACGAGATCACTTCTTATGAGCTGCTGACCGTGCTGGTAATGTTCGCTTCCATTGTTTACACGGTGGTATCTAAATCCAGAATACTGGCAATAGCAGCATTGGGTGTGATCGGTTATTGCATTTGTCTGCTTTTTGTATTCTATAGCGCGCCCGATGTGGCCATGACCCAGTTTATCATCGACAACCTGACCGTGGTGCTCTTTGTATTGGTGTTATATCGTTTGCCACCCTATATTGCTCTGGGAAATAAGCTTTCAAAGATCCGGGATATTACGGTTTCGGTGATTTTCGGCGCGTTGATCTCTGTTATCGCGCTGGGTGTGCTGAGTGAGCCGGTGAATCGTGAGACCAGTGTGTTTTTTGCAGAGAATGCGTATACGCAGGCCAAAGGGAAGAACATTGTGAATGTGATACTGGTTGATTTCAGGGGCACGGACACCCTAGTGGAAATATCCGTACTGACCATTGCGGCGATAGGTGTATTCAGTTTACTGAAACTGCAGGGTCCGAAACTAAACGAAGATTAAACTATGCGATCTATTATTCTTAAAAATGCAACCGGTTATCTGCTCCCGCTGCTGCTGCTGTTTTCGGTGTTTATACTGCTGCGCGGGCATTATCAGCCGGGGGGCGGGTTTATCGGCGGGTTGATCGCATCAATCGCCTTTATCCTGTATGCATTTGCCAACGGTATAGAGGAAACGCAGAAGTTCATGAAATACCATCCGGGCATTCTTATGCCATTGGGGCTGGCTTTTTCATTAACCGCCGGGGTGCTGCCGCTGTTTATGGGACTTCCCTTTATGACCGGCCTCTGGCTCACTTCCCCGTTCCCCGTGGTGGGGCTGGTGGGATCGGCCCTGCTGTTCGATGCCGGGGTGTACTATGTAGTTATCGGCGTAACACTTTCTATCATCTTTAGCATTGCAGAATCTGCCTGATGGAAATCCTTCTTGCCATATTGATCGGAGCTTTATATGCATCGGGCATCTATATGATACTGCGCCGGAGCATGGTTAAATTGCTTATCGGCCTGATGTTGCTGGGCAATGGGGCCAACCTGCTGATATTTTTACTGGCGGGGATCACCAAGGGGAAACCGCCGGTGATCGGGGAAGCCAGTTCGATGATTGGCGAGATCTATGCCGACCCCGTACCACAGTCGCTCATCCTGACGGCGATCGTGATCAGCTTCGGCTTACAATCCTTTGCGATCATTCTCATAAAACGAGTGTACAAAGTGTCGAATACCGACGATCTCGACGCAATCATTACTACTGACGAGGAAATATGACTGAAAATCTAATTATACTGCCTGTTATCTTCCAGCTTGGCATTGCTGTACTACTGCTCATTTCGTGGAACAAGGTGAATGTGCAGCGGATCATCAGCCTGGGCGGCGGGATCGGGGCTGTTGTCATCAGCGCGGCATTGTTCTCGCAGGTATGGGAGTCGGGTATTCTGACGATGCAGGCCGGCAACTGGAAAGCGCCCTTCGGAATCACCTTCGTGGCCGATACCCTTGGTGCCACAATGGTTATGCTGACCGCAATCGCCGGTTTTGCCGTTTCAGTATTTTCTCAGGCCAGTATCAGCTTCCAGCGAATGCGGTTCGGTTTTTTCCCTATTTATCACCTCTTGCTGATGGGGTTGAACGGCGCTTTTCTCACCGGGGATATCTTCAATCTGTATGTGTGGTTCGAGATTGTCATTATTTCTTCATTTGTACTCATGACCATCGGAGGGGAAAAGCAACAGATAGAAGGGGGGATCAAATACCTGACGATGAACATGCTGGCCTCCATCATCTTTCTCACTGCTATCGGTATCCTCTACGGGCTGGTGGGCACTTTGAATATGGCCGATCTCTCCCTCAAGGTTCCCAATGTGGAGAACAAAGTACTGGTGCAGTTGGTGGCCCTGCTTTTCTTTACCGGTTTTGGCATCAAATCCGCCCTGTTCCCTCTGTACTTCTGGTTGCCTTCGTCGTATCATACGCCCCCTTCGGCAATCGTAGGCATTTTTGCCGGGCTGCTCACCAAGGTAGGGGTGTATGCGCTGTTCCGTATTTTCTCGCTGATCTTTGTGTCTGACCCCTTTCTGTACGATATGATGAGTATAATCGCTGCCCTTACCCTCATTGCGGGGGCGATCGGGGCGCTGATACAACGGAATATCCGCCGTATGTTCTCTTATCTCATTGTTTGTCATATCGGATACATGATTGCAGCCCTGGGCATGAATACTGAAATGGCGTTCAAAGGCGGGGTGTTCTACCTGATCCAGGATATTATCCTCAAAACAAATCTTTTCCTCATCATCGGGCTCATCGTCAAGATGGCCGGCAGTGCGAGGATCAGCGATCTGGGCGGATTGTATAAAACACATCCGCTATTATCCATTGTGATGGCCATCGTGTTGTTTTCGCTGGCGGGCACGCCGCCGCTCTCCGGCTTCTGGCCGAAAATATTCCTGTTTGAATCGGCTTTTGACACCGGCTCCTATTTTCTACTGGGCGCAATGCTCGTGGCCAGCTTCCTGACCCTATACCTGGTGGCCAAGATATGGATCGAAGTATTCTGGAAACCCCCGGCGAATGTGCCGGTGCCCGCGGGATCAACTACCTTTGATGTGCTGCCCCTGAGGAAAAAAGTTGTGCTGATCGCTCCGGTGTTGTTGCTGACGGGGGTAACGGTTTATATCGGTTTCGGGGCGGATAATATTTTGATGACGGCCGAACGGATCGCCGCGAACATGACGTCGCGCGCAGCGTATATTCAGGCCGTACTGGGCGACGCGATGTTTATTAAATAAAAGCGTATGATACGGAGACTCTTAATGAACCTGCTGCTCACCCTTGTATGGGTTGCCCTCACGGGCAATTTCCAGGTGATAAACTTTTTCTTCGGAGCAGCTCTGAGCTTTCTGGTGATGCGGTTGAGTCAAAACTCGGCGGAGGACAGAAAGTACTTTAAGCGCGTACCATTGGCCATCGGATTTTTTATCTATTTCTTTTACGAGCTGGTGAAAGCCAATCTTCATGTGGCCCTGGACGTAATGAGACCGCGGTTGTATATTAAACCGGGCATCATTTCCTATCCGATGACCGTGACTTCAGATTTTGAGATCACCCTGCTGGTGAACGTGATCTCGCTGACGCCGGGCACGCTGATCATAGATATTTCGAACGACAGGAAAGTATTGTATATCCACGCTATGTTCATTAAAGACAGGGAGGAATTCATCAACAGCATTAAAAACGGCTTTGAAAAACGTATACTGGATATTTCACGATGAGTTTACATGAGTATATATTATATGTTATCATGCCGATCCTCGGCATCTCGATGGTGCTGACCTTTATCCGGTTTCTGAAAGGGCCCAATGTGGTGGACCGGGTCATCGCGATCGACCTGATCATCACGATCGGCATCGCCATATTTGCTGCTTTCAGTGTGCTTACCAATGAGGCGGTATTTCTGGACATTGCCATGATACTTGCACTGATTGCTTTTTTGAGCACGGTTGCCTATTCTTATTATCTGGAAAAACGAGAGAGAAATGACTGACCTGATCATCATGTTGCTGAGTACGATAGGCGCCCTGTTCATACTGATGGCGTCTATTGGAATGTTAAGGATGCCCGATTTTTATGGAAGGCTGTCGGTGACCACAAAAGCCACAACGCTGGGGATCGGCCTGGCCCTGGTGGCTACTGCGGTTTATTTCGACCTGTCTTCCATTACATCGAAAGTGGTGGCGATCATTTTTTTCCTTTTTCTTACAGCTCCTGTTGCGGCGCATACGATTGGAAGGGCGGCTTATTTTATTGGCATTAAGTTGTGGGAAGGGTCGGTGATCGATGAGTTGAAAGGCAGGTACAATAAGGAAACCCACGAATTAAGCAGCACGGAGGAACCACCCCCCGCGCAGGAGACACAATCCGGGCTGCAATAGGGCAGCGGGCGGCCGCCCGATTTTACATTTCTGTTAACGGCCTTTATTGAAAAACTGAAATTATCTTTAGCTTTCATTAGGGCAATATGCTGATGACACGGAGCGGTGATATTTGCTCACCGGGAAGTATGTATCAGAAGTTTCATCGTACCATTGAAAAGAAGAATAATATGCGGATTACAAGGATATTGCTGGTAGTGCTGGTTGCCGTCTGCTCGGTGACTGCTGCGAGATCACAGGAAGAAGCGGCCGAAGACCACGGTGGTTTTCGGAAGGAAAACCTTTTCACCGGCGGAAGCATCTCCCTCGGCTTTTCCAATAACTCTTTCCAGGTGGGGGCAAGCCCCGTTTTAGGCTACAGCCTGACTTCCTGGGTGGACGCGGGCATTGCCGTAAACTGGAACTACGTGTCGTTCCGCGACCGTTATATTACCGGTTCGGACGACAAGATCCGCCAGTCGACCTATGGCGGCGGAGTGTTCACGCGTTTGTTCCCTGTTGATTTCCTGTTTATCCACGGACAGGTGGAACATAACTTCATCACCCAAAAGTATCTGCCTGCGGGCGGGGGCTCCACTACAAACAACAAGGGGGAAGCCACCAGCCTGCTGCTGGGAGCCGGTTACGCTTCCGGACGTTATCCGGGCAGCGGCCAGCCGTTTTTTTATCTCTCCATTCTGTTCGATGTGCTGAACCGCCCGTTTTCTCCCTACACGAATGCTGGGGGAGATATCGTTCCTACCCTCCGGGCGGGTTTCCAGATCCCGCTCTTCCAGGGCCAGGCGTACCGGGAACATTCGCGGTAAACACCACTTTATTTACATTATTTGTGCAGCTGTCTCTACTTGAGACATCTGTCTTATAATGGGATCGCGATCCCATACTGTTTGCTAATTCCCAAAAAAGATATTAATTCCCTGTAATGGAATGTTTCCATAATTGGAGCAGCGCTTAATTGATTGATAATTAATTAGATATCAGACTGGCATGTGCTTGGAAGATACGGATGCATAATAAAACGAAATTTTATGTATCCGAAATTCTACTATCCTATCCTCGCAGCACTGATCCTGATCGCTAATTCCCTTTCAGCTCAATCCTACATCAAGGGCAAAACCTACAACATCACCAGCAACACGACTATCAGCGGAACGGATTTCCCCGACCAGTGCGACGCTTGTGTGTTCAATATAACAGCGGGAGCAACCCTTACCGTGAATAAGCCCATGGCTATCCCCGGAGTAGTTATTAACGGTGGCAATATGCAGATCAATAACGAAATATCCTTATGGTCGTCCGGCCAGTTTAATAACGTAAAAGTGACCTTTGGAAACAACGGAGCGCTTACCTCTTCCGCTACCCTCGACATAAATAATTCCGAGTTCGTCTTTACCGGCAGATCCAAGGGCACTTTCTGGGCCCGGACAACCCTGAACAACAGCAAAATAAAATTGCTCGATAACGCTTCTGTAGAGATCACCAGCACTTTTAACCTGGTGAACAGCAGCTCCATGACTGCAGGCGACGGCTCTCCGGCCAGTGCTGCCTTTATCAATTTCAACGGTGGTTCCCTGGTGGAAAAAGACAACTCGTACGTGACCCTGATGAGCTATAGCAATTACTACCATAGCTGGGGCACCTTCACCGCTGAAGGGAAAACCTATAAGACGGTCGACAACAAAATGAATTGTGACGGCCCTGGCCAGAACGAATGCAGCTCGCCGCTGCTCTACGGTCCGGCTACACTGAATTTTGCGGGTGTGGCTTACTCCGCCATCCTTCCCGTGAAGTTGTCTGCCTTCACAGTGAATCTTTCCGGCGTTCAGGTGGCCATCAACTGGACAGCAGCAATCGAAGTTAATTTCGACCGCTACGAGATCGAGCGCAGTGCAGATGGATCGTCCTGGATTACTATTGGCACCGTAAAGCCTGCGGCAAGCGCTTCCTTTGTTTCCCGGTATGCTTTCACCGATATGCTGAAGGCCGGTGGCTCCTTCCAGTACCGGCTGAAAATGATCGACCTCGACGGAACCATCGCCTATTCACCCGTAAAAGCAGTGAGAGCCGAACAGCAAACAAGCCTGCAAATGAATGTCTTTCCTAATCCCGCTACGGATTTTGTAGTGATCGATACTAAGAATACCAGCGATAAGATCGCCGTGCAATTGATCAACCCGACCGGAGCTGTGCTGAAGACGGTTAACGGCATCGGAAAACAGACTATCGCCGTCAGCGGTTTCACGCCCGGTGTTTATGTGGTGCGTGTTACGCTGGCAGACGGCGCCCACAAGAGCTTTATGCTGATGATCAAATAAGATTGTGGATACGGGGTTGCGGGGCTGCCCGGAGCACCTGCTTCCCCTGCAGTTTGCAATTAATTTCAAAGTTCTGTAACTTGTCTATGAATGTAACCCGCCCCGGCACTTGTTCGTGATGTAACTGCCCCGGCGTTTTGCGCAACCCCAATTGGAAAATTAAACCCTTTTCGTATGAGAGCCTTATCCCAGCTTTCGGCTTTGCTTTTGTTTTCGGTACTGCTATACCAGCCTGTTATTGCCCAGGAAAAATCAAAACTCAAATTCGGCAAAGTAGGTGCCGATGATTTTAAGTTGTCTTACCCCCTCGACAGCAATGCTGCGGCTATCGTGATCGCAGATATCGGGTCCACAGATGTCATAGGCAATACGAACGGCAACTTTTCGCTTGAGTTCAAAAAATACCGCCGGGCTCAAATCCTGAATAAGAATGGATACGATATAGCTGATGTTGAGATCCGGCTGTACACGAGTAACAAGGGCGACCTGGAAGAGAGTCTGGAAGGACTGAAGGCAGTTACGTATAACCTGGAAGACGGAAAAGTGGTGGCGACAAAGCTGGACCTGAAATCGGCGGTGTTCAAGGATAAGATCAGTAAGAATCTGGTGTTGCGGAAATTTACTTTCCCAAATATCAAAGAAGGGTCCATCATCGAATACGAATACAGAGTGCGCTCGGATTTTATGTTTAACCTGCAGTCCTGGGATTTTCAGGGCGGTTATCCCCGGCTCTGGAGCGAATACAATGTACGGATGCCGGAGTTTTACCAATACGTTACACTGTTTCAGGGGTATCAGCCCTATTATATCAATACGCAGTCGGAAACCAGCAAAAGCTTCAGGATCAGCCAGAGTTCGGGCGCTACCCAGCGCGACCAGACCACTTTCGACGCCAGGGTGACCGATTACCGCTGGGTGATGAAAGACGTGCCGGCGCTTAAAGAGGAGCCTTACACCTCTACACTCAACAACCATATTGCCCGGCTCCGCTTTCAATTGTCAGAGCTGAGAGCGCCTTTTACCCCGCAGAATGTGATGGGGTCCTGGACAAAGGTTAGTTCCGAACTCCTGGACAATCGCGATTTCGGGTATTCGCTGAGCCGCGACAATGGATGGCTCAACGAAATCACTACCCTGTCGGCAGGCAGTACGACGGACGAACTGGCTAAAGCAAAAAATATCTACGCCTATGTGCGGGATAATTTTTCTTGTGTGAACTACAGCCGCACCTTCCTGGAAAAGCCGCTCCGCGATGTGCTGAAGGACCATTCCGGAAGTGTTGCGGAGATCAATTTATTGCTGACGGCCATACTCCGTAAAGCAAATATCACCGCCGATCCGGTTGTAATGAGCACCCGGTCGAATGGCCTGACCTATGCGATGTATCCGCTTATCGACCGGTTCAACTATGTGGTGGTGCAGGTGGTGGCGAACGGAACAACTTATTATTTGGATGCAAGTCGGCCTTTGCTGGGATTCGGCCACCTGCCGGCAGACTGCTATAACGGGCACGCACGGGTGATCAATAAAGAAGCTACTCCCCTGGAATTTCTACCTTCCTCGCTGGTGGAGCGCGAGCGTACTATCGTGAATATTATACCCCAGGGAACAGGAGGCGCCAAAGGATATATCCAAAAGACCGCAGGAGATCTGCAGTCGCTCCGTATCCGGCGCCGGGTCAAGGAAGAAGGGAAAGGATGGTTACTGGAGAATTTCCGCAACGCCATGGGGCAACTGGGAGACGTCGGGGAACTCCATATCGATTCGTTGGATAACTATGACCGGGATCTGACGCTCCGGTGCACGCTGGCCCTGCGACCGCTGCAGGAAGACCTGGTGTACTTTAACCCGATGATGGGGGAGGGCTGGAAAGAAAATCCCTTCAAGGCAGCTAAACGGCTTTACCCGGTAGAAATGCCTACCGCGATAGACGAGGGATTTTACCTGAACCTGGCGGTTCCCGAAGGATACGCAGTGGAAGAATTGCCCAAGCAGATGGTGGTGAAGCTGAACGAACAGAATGAGGGCATATTTGAATACCGGATCGCGGCGGCGGATGGCAGAATATCGCTTAGATCGCGGGTGCAGATCGGCCGGACTGAATTTCTGCCGGCCGAATACGAGACCCTTCGCGAATTCTTCGACCTGGTCGTGAAAAAACACGCCGAGCAGATCGTACTTAAAAAAATAAAATAATCATGCTACCTATGTTCAGGGCAGGCTTTTTTTTATTATTGCTTGGGCCGTTTACCTTCCTGAGCGCCAGCGGGAGCAGCTATTCCATTGACAAGTCAGACCCGCTCGCGCCGGCTACTACATCTGAATTGAAGAACGAGGGCGACTATGCTGTCGGCAGGATCCCCGCAGCGCTGCTTAAAAACGCCAACGCGGTGTTGCGGGCGGAGCTCCTGCGATTCGAGATAAAGAATGTCCGGCAGACGATCACCACCAAACGCTATGCGATCACGATATTGAATGCCAATGGTGATGCGTGGGCCGCTTTCACGGAGTTTTACAATCACCAGTCAAAGATAATTTCGGCAGAAGGCGCTTTGTACGACGCTTCCGGCAAGCTGATCCGCAAGGTGAAGCGAAAAGATATGGAAGACCTCAGCGCTGTGTCGGGCGCCAACCTGATAGATGACAGCCGTATCCGCAAACATAACTTTCATCATCGCTCCTATCCCTACACGGTGGAATACATTATCGAAAAGGAAACTGCAGGCACACTGTTTTTCCCTGCCTGGATACCCCAGGGAGGAGAGCGCCTGTCGGTGGTTTCCAGCTCGGTTGAGATCGTGTGCCCAACCGGATATACATTCCGGCATAAGGCGTTTAATTATGAAGGAGAGCCGGCAGTCAAAACAGAAAAGAACAGCTATACTTCAACATGGTCGATAAAAGATATGCCCGCTCTTACCCGGGAACCACTCGCCCCCTTGTGGCATGAGCTGACAACCGCCGTGATCTTCGGCCCTACCGATTTCCAGATGGAAAACTACACCGGTAATATGGGTAGCTGGCAGGATTTTGGCAAGTTTATTTACGCGCTTAAGGAAAACCGCGACCAGTTGCCGGAAACCGTCAAACGCAAAGTAAGCGAACTCACCGCCGGCGTTAAAGACCCGGTTGAAAAGATTGACCGTCTCTACCGGTATATGCAGCAGCATACCCGGTATATCAGCATACAACTGGGAATCGGCGGCTGGCAACCTTTTCCTGCCTCGGAGGTGGCGAGTAAGGGGTATGGCGACTGCAAGGCTTTGTCTAATTATATGTACAGTCTCCTGAAAGAAGCGGGCATCCGTTCTTATTATACCCTGGTGCGCGCGGGCAGCGACCGGCAATACCTTACTACCGATTTTCCTTCCCAACAATTTAATCATGTCATCCTCTGTGTGCCCGTTGATAAGGATACGGTCTGGCTGGAATGTACCAGCCAGACACTTCCAACGGGCTATCTGGGCGATCATACCGACGACCGCTATGCGCTGCTGGTAGACGAACAGGGAGGCAAGCTGGTGCGCACACCAACATACGGTGTGAATGAAAATCTGCAGCGACGTCTCCTGAAAGCGGAGCTGGATGAAAACGGTAACCTGACAGTTAGGGCAGATACCAGATATGGCGCGATCCAGCAGGATAATATTCATCATCTCATCAACCACCTTTCACAAGACCGCATCAAACAGCATCTGCAGGAACGATTGAACCTGGGCACCTACCAGGTGGATAAATTTGAATACAAGGAAGACAAAAGTGCGCTGCCCTTTATTGATGAATCGTTGGAGATACGCGTGAACCACTATGCCACCGTCACCGGGCGGAGGTTATTTATTGTTCCGAACATCATGACACGCTCCAACACAAGACTTCGGCCCGACACTGCCAGAAAGAACGACATCGGGATCCGGTTTGCATATCGCGACGTGGACAGCGTTGAAATTCGCCTGCCTCCGGGTTATAAGGCGGAATCCATTCCCCCGCCTTTTGTTTTCAACTGCGCATTTGGCAGCTACAACAGCTCCGTGGAGCTGGACGGCGACACACTTCGTTACTACCGGCAGGAGGAGCGTAATAGTGGACGGTTTTCTGCCCAGCAATACGCAGAGCTGCTGAAGTTTCAGGAAAATATCTACGCGGCCGACCGCAACCGGGTGGTATTGGTGCGAACCGATTAGTGGTCCGGAACCAATGGGTCAAGCCGAATGATGGTTTAAGCCGAATAATAGTTCAGCCCGTGTAACGGTGTAGCCCAATGGTTTATTTGCCCGGATCCTTTAACGTTCGCATATAAGCAAACAGCGCCAGTACCTGGTCGTCCTTCAACGTGTTGAGCAACCCTTCCGGCATCATGGAAACGGCGGTCTCTTCCTTCGACTGGATGGCTGATTTGTTGATCACCACTGCATCTTTTCCTACCACACGCATGGTCACCTGCCGCTCATTTTCCGATACCACGTTGCCCGCGTAGGTGCGACCGTCGCGCGTGGTGATCACTACCATTTTATACGCGTCCTGTATCTCGCCGCTGGGATCCAGGATATTACTCAGCAGGTAATCCGTGTTGGTACGGTTTGAGCCCGTTAGATCGGGTCCGATCAGGCCGCCCTCGTTATACATTTTATGACAGGGCCCGCAGGTTATCTGGAACACCTTCTGTCCTTCCACCACATTGCCGCCACTGATCTTCTGATCTGTTAACAGTTTTTTATACCGGCTGTATTCCTCCTCGCCGGCCTTGTTACTTTCGATCGGCCCCCATATTTCGATAAATCCGCTACCCACAACGCGCAGCAATTGCCGGGCCGCGTAAGTGGGTACGTCCGTTTTGGGGATTGTTTGTTTTGAAAGGGCCTGGGCGAGCACCCAGCCGTACCTGGGCCTTGAGGCCATGGTCTGGACCACTTCCAGCTTGTCGGTTTTGTTGAACGACTGATAACGGCTCATCAGCGCGTTGCCTAAACCGGGATTATCGTAAGCCGCGACTGCCCTGATGGCTTCTGTACGCATCCCCGGCTCATCCAGGAGTGAGGGTAATTCGCTGATCAGCTCGGTTCGTTGCCGGTTGCTGAGTGCCAGCAGTGCCTGGCGCCGTTGGTCGACCGGCGCTTTTTTGTCTTTCAGCGTAGCCAGGAATTTCCGGGCCGCTTCCGTGTCGCCGAATTGTTGGGAGATGGCCAGCGCAATTTTTGCCACACCGGGTTTCCGGGAGCTTTTAATATCGTCGTATAATTTTTTCCAGCTTGCAGGAGCTGCCAGGTCGTACCGGCCATCCATCGCATCATGTAGTCCCTCCAGGATATGCAACTGATTTTTGGTGGCTTTTCCGGCGTGGGCAATCACCGTTTCCATGGCTTCCGCATCCACTGCCCGGCGGGCAATGAATCGCGCAAGTTGCGGGATGCCTGCACCCTCTGCGAGCGACAGCGCCTTATCGGGATTTTCCTTCACAAGCGGTTCAAACCCGAACCAGATCATGTCGGGGAGATTATGATCCGAGCTATCGACGGCGTGCTGCATCAGATTCCCGGCGATGTTCCATTTGTGCGGCTGGTCTATGCGCTGAAGAGCGGACGCAAGATAGAGGCGTACCACCGGAGAGGCGTCCTGTTTGGCCATGGTATTAAAGATATCCAGGGCGGCCATCGGCGGCTTTTTGTCTTCACAAAGCAACTGTATGGCCCATGCCCGGACATACTCGTCCCCGTCCGAGAGCGCTTTGGTGAGCATATCCGCGTTCAGGCCGCCGGTGACATGCAGCGTCCACAGCGCCCGTAGCCGCCAGGCCGCATTGGGGGCAGTGTTGAACTGTTTGAGTAGGGGGGTATGGATCGCCTTGTCCAGCTTGCCGGAGGCGGCGCGGTGTTGCAGGATCACGCGGGCCCTTCTTGCATGCCACTCGCTGGCGCTGGTCTGCAGGTCGGCAAGCTGCGCGTCGCTCATTTTCCGGAGATCGCTGTAGCGACCGGGAAAGTCTTTGGCGCCGGACTGTTCCGGAACAATCCGGAAAACCCTGCCGGTTTCTTTATTTAATACTTCCTGCCCGCAGATATCCGCATCGTGCCAGTCAAGTACATACAATCCTCCGTCGGGCCCGATCTCAATGCTGAAGCCAACGAACTGGCCGTTATTAGCCATCATAAAATCATCGCCGTGATGGCCAACAAATCCCGAACCTTTTCTCTCCAGCACATCCGATAATACACCGTGCTCGTGAATATTGGCCATAAACAGGCGACCCCGGTGTTTTTCGGGAAAGGCATCGGAAAGATAGACTCTTGCTCCGCCGTGAGCCGACATATGACTATGATCGGTAATGGTTTTTATATCGCGGTAAACGTAGGGATTAAAATGCTGCCCCCCCTGCCTTTGATAAATCCCTCCCGGCACTACGTGCCAGAGATGGGGAATCACGCACGCGGTAATGAACAACTGGCCGTGCTCATCGTAGTCAACCCCCCAGGGATTGCTGAAGCCGTGGGCAACCACTTCAAAAATGTCTTTGGTGGGATGGTATCTCCATACCCCTCCGTTAATATCCTCACCTTCTCCCTCCAGTATGTCTTCCGGAAAGGGCTCTTTCGGTTTATACAACCTGGCCTTTCCGTTGGGTTTCCGCACTTTTGATGGTGTAGCAAATCCCTGGAGGCCATACAGCCAGCCGTCGGGGCCCCACTGGAAGCTGTTGAGGGTCTCGTGCCGGTCGCGTATGCCCCATCCCGTTAGCCGAATCTCGATATCCTTTGTGTCTGCCTTATCATCCTGGTTGCGGTCCGGAACAAAAAGAAGATTGGGTGGCGCACCGAGGAAGAGACCGTCGAATCCCACGGCCATGGCGGCGGGGAAGGGGATGTTCTCCATGAACACTTTCCGGGAATCGGCGGCGCCGTCGCCGTCCGTGTCTTCAAGGATCAGGATGCGGCTGTTGCCGTCGTTGGAGAAGCCGTCGCCACGGGATTCATAATCCGTATTCTCCGCTATCCACAGCCGGCCACGATCGTCCCAGCAGAACGCCATAGGCTGCCGGATCATGGGCTCAGCAGCAAACACATTCACCTTAAAACCGTCGAGGGTGGTCATGTTCTGTACCGCCTCCTCGGGTGTCAGGAATTTTGCCTCTTTTGCTTTTTGCTGGGCAACATGCCACATGGCGGCAAATGAGTAGATGTTTCCATTGCCGATAAATTTGGTCCAGTAGTCGGCCGCCATGAGATCATTGAATTCGCCGGTGTACACCAGGAGCTGGTGGCGGATGGTGGTGGATTGATCCTTTTCGATCTTCCATTCGCCCTTCCGGGAAGGAGAGGGCCCTACGCCAAACTGATCATCGACCCGCCACATTTGCGGATAGCCGGGATTTTCGGGGTGGTCGAATATGGCAATATGGGCCATATCGTCCCTGCCCTTCACCTGCATGCCGAGGTCGAGCCAGGTGGCTGCCTGGCCTTCTGCCCGCTGGTCGCGCTGCCGTCCCGCATTCACCACTTCTGCCTTCATCCCCTTTTCCCAGGGCATGCGCACGAACAGGCCCCCGTAGGGGTATTCCGCAAAGGTTACGTCGGTCCTGGCTTCGCCGGTCCAGTCCAGGCTCAGCACGTATTTTCCGCTGTCGAGCTGCATGGACCATTGCTGGGTTTCGGTAAGCACCGGCTCACCTTTTTCGTCGAGCAGGTCGTACACGGTTTGCCATTTCACCTGGTCGCTTGCTGAGTCAAGGATCGACGCGGAAACCCTGCGCCAGTAGTCGCCCCCGGGGTGAGTAAAGTAGTCACGTCCGTTCACCTGGCTGAACCCCCAGTAGATTCCGGTCTGATGCGGATGGTGCTCGGGGCTGAATTCGGTGAGCACGCCCTTTCCGTCAGGCGCCACAAGGGGGTGGAGATAGGGCCGGAAATCAGGCCTGGCCTGTTGTACCAGCGCAGGCTGGCTACTATTGCCGATATAGATCGAAATAGTTCCCTCTTCGAGGTTTTGTTCAACCCGAAGCGGGCCGGAAGTGCTGAAGGATTGATCGCCGGAAGTGCATCCTGCGAGGGAAAACAGAGCGAACACGAAAAAAAGGCACCGGCTGAGCAGAGTAGCGGACATGATAATTTTAGATTATTTGTTTTTCTAAGATAGGGGTTTATCTGAATTAAACGGAACTACACGAGCATATCTTGATGCTGCCGAGTTATTCGTTTGTTAGGCGGACGAAGCTGAGTTGTGGTCAGGTCAACAGCCTTGGATCTCTTAGCTGGTGGTGCCGCCCTGGTTATGGTGGTAATTGCAATTGATATCGCTGTCTTCCCCTTCTGTACTGAGGTGGTGCTGCCCTCTTTTTCGAGGTAATTGCAATTGGGTTGTTCAGAAAGACAAACCTATTCTGAGCGACAGGCGGTTGAGGCGGTAGTCGTAGCGTTCGAAAAAACAGGGTGGGTTGATGCAGGCAGTGCCGACGGTTTCTTTGAGGTGTTTGGCAGAATAGCCGATATTCAGCAGCACGGCGTCTTTACTGTCTTTCAGTCCGATCCGGTAACCGGCGGAGCCGCCGTAATATAAAGAAGGCGAAAAATCTCCCGCCCCTCCCGTGGGGCTCATCGGGTAGTACTTATTGTTGTAGCCCCAGAAAAAATTAGTGCCCCCGTCTATGGAGAAAAAAAATCCGTTGTCTCCGGAACCGGTGTACCGGGTGACGGAAAGAAACAGCGGAATTGTTCTGTAGTAGTAATAGTCGAGGCCGGCGCCGGCCCCTCCGAACCAGTTGCCATAGCGAACGCCGTTGATCGTTTGCAACTGGAAGGAAGAGGCGGTAGCCCCTTCTAGCAAGCCGACATAAGCCTGGGAATGAAATGCAGGGCGGAGCTGCGCCGATGCGGAATGCGCAAGTGTGGCGACAAATAGCAGGATAATCAATCTCATTTTACGGTAGGTTTTATAACACTCCGCAGCCTGATGTCGCTCCTGTTGCTGTAGTCGAACTGATAGAGGCCGGCGGTGCTGGTCAAAATAAGATTGTTGTTCCAGGGGATCACATCAAAAGCGGGAATATCTGCAATATGCTGTATCAGTTTCAGGTCCATCACGTCGGCCGCGTCATATATTTTCAACCCCTGTGAGCCGTCGCAGATAAACAGCAGGTCGCCATCCTTCCCGAGGCCATGAGGATTGGAAAAGGAATACGTTTTGAGCAGCTTTGGCTGCATCACGTCGCTGATATCCAGCACGTCGAGTTGGTTGCTAATACCCGCACAGGCAGCTCCGGTCCGCAGGGTTACAAAAGCATAGTCGTGATCCGCCACCACCGGATCGCAGGCTGTCACATGGCTGAAGGTGCCTTCGGCCTTCGGGTTTGCGGGCTCGTCGATATTGAAGATAAACATCCCGGAGTTGGAGCCGACGAACAGCCGGTTTTCAAAGGGGTAAATGGTTTCAATTCCCCATCCCAGGGAGATATTATTTTTTTTCTCCGGGTGGGCGGCTTCGGTGATATCGAACACGCCCAGGGAGGTATTATTAACGGTGTACAGATTCCGGTTTACCACGGCAAATCGTGCCATGGAGCCGCCGATACCAGGAATTGCGGCCTTCGGGCCCGAATTCGCGGTGGCGAAGGCGGCATCGTACACAAGACAGTTGAGGCAGTTGCCCGGGCCTGCGTCGGACACGGGAACGGACACTTCTTTTATGACCCAGTCGACCACCACCATGGAGGTGTCGGGCCGAAATCCGCTACCCTGGTATATCCGCTCGGGAAACACGTTTGCGGTCACGCTTTCCAGTCGCGCATCTCGGGGGTCCTCTATATTGATGGTGAGCATATCCGTGAACATATCTGCATACAGGTAGTTGCCCGATACGGCGATATCAACATTACCCGGTATGGGAATAAACGAAACGAACCGGGGATCGTCGGGATCTGCATTATCGACTATATGGATACCCTTATTCAGCTCGTTGATAAATAGATATTTTCCTCTGATATAAATTTTCCCGGCGGTGACAAGCGGGGCCGGCATATCAGACTTTACGTGATCCAGCACCACCGACTTGCTTTGCAGCACGGGCTCCATCACTGTATATGTCTTTGTGATGTTATTTTTAAAACATCCTGAAAAAAATAGTAGCATCAAAGCTGCGGTCGCAACAGGCCGGAAGGGGTAAAGCAGTTTTTTCATGTGGCATTTTAAGAGGTTGACACGGAAAGGAGTCCTATCGTTGCACCCCGTGGGACGGTTCTTTCATGAATTGATTTCTTATTCCTAATTTTAGTGATCTAAGGAATTGCCATGTACAATGACGAGATGCTATGGAGGGGTATGATGAAGGG
>CAZUWX010000002.1:82157-83679 GCA_964624205.1 uncultured Chitinophagaceae bacterium | reverse complement strand
GGCTCAACGCCCTCCCGGTTCGTCAGAAGGAATTGATCATCATGCGATTCTATGAGGGGCTGAGCTATGAAGAAATCGTGCAGCGGACCGGGTTGACCCATCGTACCGTATACAACAAGGTGCATGAAGCCATCAAAAAGCTGAGGCTGGGACTTGATAAAGAAGAGCCTTCTTACCGGGCCATTCTATCCCTCCTGTTATTGTTTCTCTGCATGACAGGAAAATAATTTTTAGAAAAGAAGGGTAAAAAAGAGTGGTCTGCTGCTCTGCTTTAGATAGGGCCCCTTCTTGGCTTTACAAAAATGACAATAGAAGAATTATTATCCGACGAATCTTTTGCCGGTTATTGTCGGGCTTCGTCGCCCGAAGATATCCGGAAATGGGAGCGTTTTATTGAGGAACATCCTGACAAAGGAGCAATGGTAGTGCGCGCCCGCGAGCGTTTTATTGAGCTGTTCAACGCCATTGCCGCAGACGACCTGGAAGAGCAGGTTGGGATGCTCCGCAAGCGCCTCGAAACGGCTCAGCCGGCGCCTGTGGTGCCTATGCCCGAAGTAGAGAGGCGTTCACGTCGCGTACCCTTTTTCCTGAAAACAGGAGCTGCGGCGGCGGTGCTGTTCCTGCTGGGATATTTTGCTTTCTACCGGTTTAACCAGCCCGCTGCCGCTGATAATCCGCGGGTCTTCGAAGCGTTGAACGGTGAGCGGAAAAGCATTCAGTTGCCGGACGGATCGATGGTAACGCTGAATGCCGGCAGCAGTATTAAAATGGAAAACGGCTTTGGCGGATCGACCCGGGAGATATACCTGGAAGGCGAAGCGTTTTTTGACGTGAAGGCCGATAAGCACAAGCCCTTTATCGTGCATACGCCGGCTGTTGACGTGAGGGCTGTAGGAACGGCTTTTAATGTGAAGGCATACCCGCGCGACGATGTTGTCGAAACTTCCCTGGTCAGTGGTATCGTGGAAGTTACCCTAAAAGAGAAAGACAACACCAAGCTTGTACTCCGCCCCAATCAGAAAGTGCAGTGGACGATTTCTCCGCCACCGAACGCGGAGCCGGCTGCATTTGCTGCTCCTCCATCGGCGAAAGCGGTGACCATAGCAGACATGGTAGCTACGGACGGCGGGGAGCCGAAAGAGATCGCATGGATACAGAACAAATTGATTTTCGACAACGACAGTTTTGCAGATATCGGTTCACTCCTTGAGAGATGGTATGGTGTGAAGGTTGAGTTTATGGACGAGGATATTCGCGATTACCGGTTTACGGGTGTATTCGAAAAAGACGAATTGAGCACGGTGCTGAGGGTACTCAAAGAATCACGCAATTTTAACTATGAGATGGTACCGGGAGGTGTGCCAACGGTGAGGTTATATAAATAAAAAACGGGGAGGGCTGCGCTAACATTCCTCCCCTTTGAAGGTCTAATTCAGGAACGGCAAAGGAAAAGCACCCGTTCCTATTATTAATTAAAAACCAAAATGAAGGTATGAAAAAAAACCATGCTTTTTGGCGGGAT
>CAZUWX010000002.1:77957-82057 GCA_964624205.1 uncultured Chitinophagaceae bacterium | reverse complement strand
GCAAATTATGCCACTACGGCCTCCGACGGCTCATTCACCATCACGGTGGATGATGAGGATCAGGTGCTGATTTTCACCTACGTGGACATGCTAAAACAGGAAGTGCAGATCAGCGGAAGATCATCTGTTGAAGTTATCCTGCTGCCCAGTGACAAATTATTGAGCGACGTGGTGGTGGTAGGATATGGAACCCAGGTACGGTCTAATGTATTACAGAGTATCAGCTCGATCAATCCCGAAAAGGTGACGGAAATCCCGGTTGCCAATTTATCACAATCGCTCGCCGGACGTGTTCCGGGCTTATACATATCTTCCGGTGGCGGTAAGCCGGGCCGGGTATCGGACATACGGATCAGGGCTTACGACGGATTCGGATCGTCTCGCCCGCCGTTATTCGTCATAGACGGGGTGATTGTTGACCAGTTTGCCTTCGACGGGCTGGACGCCAATGAAGTGGAGAATATTTCGGTGCTTAAAGACGGCGCTTCTGCTTCGATCTACGGAGCCCGGGCTGCCAACGGGGTAGTGCTGGTCACCACTAAAAAGGGAGTGTCTGGTAAACCCAAGATCAACTATGTCGCCAGCTATGGCATAGACGAGGCAACAAAAGTGCCGGAAACCCTGAGCGCCTATGAAGAAGCGGTTTTCACCAATGATTATCTGAAGCAGACCGACCCCAACTACGCCACCAATGCCGCTTTTTACTCGGACGACGAGCTGGAATATTTTAAAACGCATTCCTGGAACCTCATCGACCAGTATTTCAAACGGCCGACCGTTATGCGGCATTCCTTAAATCTATCGGGTGGTACAGATCGGATCAACTATTTCCTGGGAGGATCGTACTATAAGGGAACCGGTTCTTTCGATAACCTGGACTACCAGAAATATAATTTCCGCGCCAAGGTGGAGGCAAAGGTCACCAATGATCTTACGGTATCGGTGAACCTGAGCTCCGACGTGCGAAATGATGAAAAGCCCTACTGGCGGTACGACGGTGATAACGACGATTTTCTTGATCTCTACCGGAATACCCTTCTGAGGGGAAAGATGTCGCCCGATTATATTACCGTAGACGGCCGTAGCTATCCGGTGGGTAATCTGATGAAATGGCATCCCGGCGAAGTAATCAACGGCAACACCGGCTACAACCGGAAAAAATGGACCAACTACCAGGCTGTAGTTGACGTTACTTATAACCTGCCTTTTGTGAAAGGTTTGCAGCTCAGATCTACTTACGCCAAATACTCAAGGCATGATTTCCGGAAAGAGCTCAACCTGCCATATAAGTTATATACTTTTAACACGCTGGGCAACCGTAACCACATCGTGGGCGACCAGCTTGATCTGTCCGGAACCTTCGAGCGCAATGATGGTAACTGGGTAGCCGAACGGTATGCCAGCAGTGATTTTTACCAATTGAACTTTTATGTGAACTACGACAAGCGTTTCGGTCGCCACAATGTGTCTGCTATGGCAGCCTACGAACAGTTCGAGTCGAGCAACAATAATTTCTCGGCTACTAACTGGTTTGTGATCTCCCGTTCGCTCGACCAGTTGTCGCTGGCCAGCGCCGATACAAAGGATTTTCGCGTGAGTGGCGGACAATTGGAAGACGGCCGTCTTTCCTATATCGGCCGGTTAGCCTATAACTTCGACAGCCGGTATTTCCTGGAAGGATCTTTCCGGTATGAAGGTTCCCGCTATTTCACACCCGATAACCGCTATGGCTTTTTCCCCTCGATCTCAGCGGGCTGGAGGGTAAGCGAAACTTCCTTTATCCGCGAGAATGCAAATTTCATCGATGATCTCAAGCTGAGGGCCTCGTTTGGCGTTACCGGCGACGATGTCATCAATGCCGGTATTGGAAATTTTGCCGGTGAGCTGCAATGGGCACAGAGCTACCGGAGAAGTGCCGGCGCTGTATTTGGCGGAGGCGCTACTAACGGGGTGCTCCCGGGTACTATTCCCAACACCGCCATCACCTGGGCAACGAAAAAAACATTCGATTACGGTTTTGACGCGGCTTTTTTCCAGAATAAGCTCACCCTCATACTCGACGTATTCAAGAGTAAACGAACCGATATACTCGGCTCCCGTAACCAAAGTGTTCCCACTACGTTTGGCGGAACCCTTCCGGCCGTCAACTACGGAGAGATCGAATCCGGCGGATTTGAGATTGACCTCGGTTACCGAAAGGTCATCAGCCAGGACCTTTCCCTTTTTGCTTCTGTTAATTACGGTTATGCCACCAACAAACAGTTGCTGATTGATGAGGCTACTAATATCCGCCCCTATCAGTCGCAGCTTGGCCGACCCACCGGCGGTATATTCGGTCTGGTTGCCACCGATATCATCCGCACGCAGGCTGATCTGGATAAATTACCCGCGGGTTATACCATCAACGGAGTAGAACCAAGGCTGGGTATGCTTAATTTCAGGGATATCCGCGGTGCCACTTCAGACGAGCCGGACGGAAAGATCGATAATAACGACAGGGAGTTCATCGCGAAATATAATTCCGCTCCCATCACCTACGGCTTCTCACTCGGTGGACGCTGGAAAGGCTTGTCCGTCGACCTGTTCTTTCAGGGCTTGAGCGGTCACAAAAAGATCCGCGCGATCACCTGGCATTCAGCCCAGTGGCTGACCCAGGAATCGGGGAGCTTTGTCTACTGGGGTGACCACTGGACGCCGGAGAACACCGATGCTGCCTACCCGCTGTATTCTGATCTGGGCGGAAACGGGGCTCCTTCCACTTTCTGGTTGGATGATGCGTCTTTTCTGCGACTCAAGAACTTGAATATCGGGTACGATCTGCCGACCAGATGGATGCAGAATATCAAATTCCAGCATATCAAGGTGTTCTTTAACGGTATCAACCTGCTGTTGTTGAAAGATAATATCAAGCTGTATGATCCCGAAGGAGCCATCAACGCTTACCCGATTAACCGCAGCTATACGCTGGGGCTAAACATTACCTTATAATCCAAATTATTTAACCCGATGAAACGAAGTATGATCGTTCTTCCTTTCGGTAAATGTATCTACTGCGTTTCATCGTGCCGCCGGGAAAGCCTTTGGCAACGAGCGGCCGACCATTAAAAAAATAAACGGATGAAATCTTCAAGATATAATCTAGCTGTTATGCTGCCCGTGATGGTGTTCATCGCGTTGCTGTTTCCGCAGTGTAACAAGGTGCTGGACAAACCCGACCTGAGCGCTATACCCGAAACAGCAGTCTGGAATGACATCAGCCTGGCCACAGCATTTGTGAATGCCCTGTATGTAGAAAATATGCCGGTATGGCCCACCAGCGAATCTGCTGCCTCAGACGAAGCAGGAGGCGCGGAGAGCACTATGTACGGGCAACTTACGCTGAACTCCGTCGATTACTGGCCCTATAACAAGATCCGGAATATCAATATCCTCCTGCGCGACGTGGGAAGCGGTTCGCTGACTACTGCGGAGCAGGATGCCCTGAAAGGGCAGGCACTCTTCCTGAGGGCATGGCAGTATTTTCAGCTCGTTTCCCGCTACGGGGGTGTTCCGCTTGTGCTCGACGTCCAGGAGTTGGATGAAGACCTGGAAGTGAGCCGCGCCAAAACCTCCGACTGTATCGCCCAGATCCTCGCAGACCTCGACGCTGCGGCAGGCCTTCTTCCCGATGCCTGGACAGGAGCCGATGAAGGTAGGATCACCAGCGGCGCTGCCCTTGCTTTCAAAGGCAGGGTGTTGCTGCACTATGCCTCCGAACAATTCGATCCTACGCAATCGGCGGCGGGCAGGTGGGCCGATGCCTATAATGCCAACAAGGAAGCCAGGGATGTGCTGACTGCAGCCGGGAAGTCCCTGTACCCCGATTTCGCGGAACTTTGGTTTGTGGAGGGTAATGCCAACACGGAAGCCGTACTGGTTACCCGGTTTAATAATCCGGGCCGTACGCACAACCGGGATGCTTGTGTGAGGCCGCTGGACGAAGCGCAGAACTGTACCGGCGCAGATCAGCCTTCCCTGGAAATGGCAAGAGCATTCCCCATGAAGAATGGTCTGCCCATCACTGACCCCACAGCCGGTTACGACGACGAAGCCTACTGGCT
>CAZUWX010000002.1:76719-77857 GCA_964624205.1 uncultured Chitinophagaceae bacterium | reverse complement strand
ATTGAACCGGGCGGAGACGGGCTATATGGACTGAAAGCCGGTATGGACAAAGCTGAAATGCGCGAGGCCATTCTGCTGGAAAGAAGACTGGAACTGGCTTTCGAGGGCAAGCGTCCCCAAGATATGCGGAGAAGAAGATTGTACGGCGACCTGAACGGCACAAAACGGCATGGCCTTACCGTGAACCTGATCGGGTTCGGCGGCGACAAGAGCGATTTCCTGGAAGCTTTTGGCGCAGGTTCGGTAGACCTGGACAACAATTACGATACTTATTTTAATGATGTAGTGAAAGACCTCGACCTGCAGAATACCATTAATTACAAGAATGAGTATTATTTTTATGCGATTCCCCAGACGCACCTGGAAAAGAATAAGAATCTAGCCCAAACGCAGGGATGGGACGGCGGCACCTTTGACCCGTTGCAGTGATTCCGAATAGGGTTAATATTTGATATAACGGTCAGGGGCATGTGTTACATGTCCCTGACTATTTACATACGACTTAGGATGCGTTGATAAAATTTTTACAATAATGAGAAGTATCTATTTGTTGCTGACCATCTTGTTTATGTATGGGGCAGGTTATGGCCAGGAAAATGAGGAGATATATTTATCCCAGCTCAATGTGAGTGCAATTAAGCAGGACGTGCTGGCCCCCTTTGTGAACAGCTCTATGACCGGCGAACGGCTAAGGATCGCCGGCAGGCGCTTTCCGACGGGCATCAGCGTGCACGCCCCTTCGAGCGGTAACCTGTACCTGGGTGGAGCCGGCATCCGGTTCAAAGCTTCTGTTGGAGTGGACGATATACAGAACCGGCGCCTCAAAGCAGCCAATATGGAATCGCTGGTGGCCACTGATGGCACAAAAACTTTTTTCTACTCCACAGAAGCCGGACAGCCCCGCCGCCTGATCGGCATCGGCAAAAGCCTGGACGGGATTGCACCGGGCAGCGTGGAGTTCGTGATCAAAGGAGACGGTAAAACGATCTGGTCCAGCGGGGTAGTGCGGCAGGGCGACAGCGCCCGGTTGGTTGACATTGACGTCTCCGGAATACAGATGCTGGCTTTTGAAGTGACAGATGCGGGCGACGGCAACAGCGGCGATATCGCTAACTGGGCCGACGCGAGACTGGTGATG
>CAZUWX010000002.1:15152-76619 GCA_964624205.1 uncultured Chitinophagaceae bacterium | reverse complement strand
CCCGAAGCGTTGGTGATGATCGACAGCGTGGAATATGCGGTGGGCGGGCTGGCGGGCCAGATCGACAACGGCTATCTGCTGGCGGAGTGGCTCGACAGAATGTACAGCCTGCCCCGGTCTTTTACGCTCGATCGTTTCGAGGTGCGCGACATGAAGGAAAGGATTGTTTCGAAAAATACCAGATGGCGGGCGGCAAATCAATGGAAAGCCACCGGCAAAGAGCTTGTGTTTTATTTTAATCATCCGGCGCTGGACGATATCGTGGTGGAAGTCCATTATGAGATATATGACAATATCCCCCTGCTGTCAAAATGGATCGACGTGAAGAACGGAAGCAGCCGGGCAATCCGGCTGAACCATTTTACCAGTGAGATCATCGCGCATCATGAAGCAGAAAACTACGTGGCTTCTCCAAAAGAATGGAAACGCCCGAACCTGTATATTGAGAATGACTATGCCTTCGGAGGCTTCACGTATGAGGAATCGACACAGTCAATAGCCTGGGAACCCGACCCCAGCTATACATCGCAGGGCAACTATGCCATGCGGATGCCCTGTATCCTGAAAAGTCAGCCGGCAGTTGGGCCGGATATGCTGCTGACAGCCGGCAAAAGCCTGGAGTCGTTCCGCACTTATGTAATGCCGCTGGACGGAACAGATCGTGAAAGAAATTCGTTAAGCCAACGTAAAATGTACCGCACACTCGCACCGTGGTCAACCGAAAATCCTATCTTCATGCACCTCACTTCTACCAATCCGGAAGTGGTGAAAGCTGCCGTCGATCAATGTGTGGAAACCGGATATGAAATGGTGATCCTTAGCTTCGGCAGTGGCCTGAACATGGAGAATCAATCGGATTCTAATTTCGCAAAATTCAAAGAGATGGCCGATTATGCCCATTCGAAGGGTATCCAGATAGGGGGATATTCCCTTTTTTCGAGCCGGCGCATCAACGATGCGACCGACGTGATCGATATTAAAACTGGCAAACCAGGCGGCGCCACCTTCGGGAACGCCCCCTGCCTCGGTAGCGAATGGGGTATCGATTACCTCAAAAAGCTGGAGAACTTCTTTACACAAACGGGCTTCGATATACTGGAACACGATGGCCCTTATCCCGGTGATTTCTGTGCATCCGAACATCACCCCGGACACAAAGGCTATGGCGATTCGCAATGGACCCAGTGGCAGCAAACCGTCAATTTTTATAAATGGCTCAGGGCCCGGGGTGTCTACACCAATATCCCTGATTTTTATTTTCTCTCCGGCTCCAACAAATGTTCAATAGGCTACCGCGAAGTCAACTGGTCGCTTCCCCGCGCCCAACAGCTCGTGCTGGGGCGGCAGAATATTTACGATGGCACCTGGACGCGTACACCCAGCATGGGCTGGACCTTTGTGCCACTGGTGCAATATCATGGTGGTGGCGCTGCGGCAACACTGGAGCCTTTGTCGGAGCACCTGGATGCCTACGCGGCACACATGGAGCAGAACTACGGATCGGGCGTACAGGCCTGTTACCGCGGCCCGAGACTGTATGATACCGAAAAAACCAAACAGGTGGTGAAGGATAAGATCGCCCACTATAAAAAATACCGTGAAATACTGAATGCAGACATCATTCATCTCAGGCGGCCCACGGGGCGCGATTGGGACGGGATTCTGCACGTAGACCCGGCAGGCAAACAAAAAGGATATGCGTTGCTGCATAATCCCCTGGACAAAAAAATGGATATCAGCATCAAACTGCCTTTGTATTACACCGGGCTAACAAAAACGGCAAAGATCCGCATCGGAGACCAACCGTTGAAGTTGTACAAGCTGAATGAAAAGGGAGAGGCAGAGATCAGCCTGTCTATCCCGGCGCATGGTAGCATCTGGCTGGTAATAGAAAATTAAAATAAAAATATACGGATGAACCGGAGCATAATAGGTTTTGGCACATAGGAAATGTATACGCGGAGCTCCATCCGACCATTGAAAAGACAAAAAAATATACGGATGAACAGAATTTGTATCGGCCTTTTGTTTCTTGCTGTAGGGGCCATAGGCCATGCCCAAACCAATCTGAGCTGGACACAGGTGGCTCCCGGCGTGTGGAGTGCAAAAGCGGGCCAGCCCGACCACCTCGATTTTTATACCGTGGCGGGTGTTAAGCCCAGGTTCGCGGCAATGAGCGCAATGCCTGCAGTGGACTTTCCACTGCCGCAGGGAGAAATAAAAGTTTCCGTGCAGGAAGGCAAGACCTTTCTTCATTTTCCACTTGATAAAGCTGAACGGATATTCGGCCTGGGACTGAATTTCAAGACCGTTGAACAGCGCGGGCGGATCATGCGCCTGCACGTGGACCACTACGGAAGCCGGGACGACGGTCGAACCCATGCGCCGGTACCCTTTTATCTGTCGTCGAACGGCTATGGTGTGCTGATCAATGCTGCCCGGTATATCGACGTTTGGGTAGGTACAGCGGTGGAAAGAGACAGTAAGAACCCGCCGGTAGTGCGCGATAGGAACACGGATAAAAACTGGGCTGCCAATCCCTATTCCGATAATGTCGAAATGCTGGTGCCCACCGAAGGCGCCGAGATAATCGTATTCGGCGGCCCCACGATGCTTGATGCAGTGAAACGATACAATTTATTTAACGGTGGTGGCTGCCTCCCTCCGAAGTGGGGGCTCGGTTTCTGGCACCGCACGCCCACCCTGTATAGCGAAGAAGATGTGATGAATGAGGTACGTGACTATGCGAAACACGGGTTTCCCTTAACCGTGATCGGTCTTGAACCGGGCTGGCAGAGCATGGCCTATCCCTGCACTTATGAATGGGATGAAGGCCGCTTTCCCGATCCGGGCCGGCTGATAGACAGCCTGAAAAACAGGGGCGTGCACGCCAACCTCTGGATCAACCCCTTTATTGCTCCGGAAAAAGGAGAACTGCATAAAAAAATATTTCCTTACACCGCTTCTCATACCGTGTGGACGGGTCTCGTTCCGGACTATTCCATGCCGGAAGCACAAAAAATAATATCGGATCATTTTAAACAACATGTACTGGATAAAGGAGTAAGCGGTTTTAAGATGGATGAGAACGACGGTTTTGACGAATGGCTTTGGCCCGACGTAACAAAATTCCCCTCCGGTGTTTCGGCGGAGCAGATGCGGCAGACCTATGCGGTGATGATGCAGAAACTGACAACCGACCTCTACCGGGAAAAAAATACGCGTACCTATGGCCTCGTCCGTGCTTCCAATGCAGGGGCCTCCTCGTTTCCCTATGTTATTTACAACGACTACTACAGCCATCCCGATTTTATCACCGCCCTGATCAACAGTTCTTTTATCGGTGTGCTGTGGACACCGGAAGTGCGCGCCTCCAAAACCGCAGAAGAGTGGCTGCGAAGGATGCAGACGGTGTGTTTTTCTCCCATGGCGATGATCAATGCCTGGGCCGACGGCACCAAGCCCTGGTCGTTCCCCGAGGTGGAAAAGCAGGTACAGGATATTGCCAATCTCCGCATGCAACTGATCCCTTACCTGTACACGAATTATGCAGACTATGCCTTCCATGGTAATCCACCGGTGAAGGCCATGAACCTGCTACCCGGTTTTAACGGCGGTACCACCGCCACCGAAGGCGTGCTAAGTTCTACCGACAACCCCTATGCGAGAGCCGTCAGGAGGGAGATAAAAGACCAATTTGTGGTGGGAGACGATCTCCTCGTGGCTCCCCTGTTTGCCGGTCAGCATACCCGTCAGGTGGTACTGCCACAGGGGAAATGGTTCGACTTCTACACGGGAAACTATATGGGGGAAGGCGAAGTCATCACTGTTACTCCCGGCCTGGACAAGATCCCGGTATTCGTGCGCGATGGTGGTATCATCCCGATGATGCCGGCAGTGTCGAAAATAGACGACAAAAAACTTCCGCTTGAGATCCGCCACTACGGGGAAAAAGAAAGCAGTTTCCAGTTATACGATGACGATGGCGTTAGCTTCGACTACGAAAACGGACAATACACCCGTATCGGCCTCGCTGCCAAAAAAGACAGAAAGGGAGTGTTGAAAGGCAGTGTATCCATTCCTAAAGGAGCCAAAGTATGGTCATATTCCGGTTACACCTGGAAGTTTATGACAGCTAAATAACCTGACTTTGAATAAGGCGGCCTCTTTTTTCCATCCCCGGATGAACGTGGATGTATCAGAGGTCGCCTTATTGTTGCGTTTTAATCCTCCATGCCCGACCGCTGACCTCATTTCTATGGCAAATGTTCCCGGAGCCGTTATGCCGGGTTTCCAAAACAACGCGCAGCGATAAAAAAAAACGATTTAGTCGTGCCCTTCCTAAAAAAGCATATATTTGCAACGTTGTGGCATAAAATGGCAAAGACAAGAAAGACCATACGGCTATTGTTGGGAAGCGCGATGCTTTCATTGTTTGCATTGAGCATTACCCCTAAGCGCATTCTGCACGATGCTTTTGCCCATCATACCCATACTTACCTTCAGCATACAAAAGCTGATCAGGACTATTTAGCGAAGGCTGAGCTGGCCTGCGACTGCCTGCATCTGGTTGTTACCGCCGCCTTTGACCTGCCGGAAACCTTCCTGCTACAGGGTACGGCAGACGTTTTTTTCCCACAAAAGGTAGTTTTTGCGGACCATGTGTATGGTTTACCCCACTACTTCTTTTCCTTACACGCCCCGCCTGTACGGGCCTGATTGACATACCTCCGATTTTTACTCCTTTGACGTCGCGGCGTTTTCCAATGCAGTTATTGCCTGGCAGATCCTATTAGAGATACCTGATGAATCTGCCCAAACCGGTACCCGCGGCCTGCACAGATAACCGAAAGGCACTGGCAGCCGGATTACTTTATAATTATCTGGAAGGAGCGATAGAGGTATTTCCACGAGCAATCCTGACTAATTACTTTTTGGCTATTAATTAATCGCCAGGTGTATGCCTAAGTATTGGATTTACCCGTTTTACCTGATTTTTTTTCTGAACAGCACTGGCTGGGGGCAGGCGTATTCAATCACCGGCCGGGTGTTTGCGGAGAGCCATCCCCTGCCGGATGCTGTTGTTGTTGTCGACAGCATAGTTACAAAGACGGACGCAGCGGGATATTTTAAGATAGACGGTCTCGGATCCGGCGGGTACCGGTTGAAGATCGGCTTTACCGGGTATTCTCCTTTCATGCGTATCGTAGCCATACAGGAAACCGGTGTTCATATCCCTGATATAACGCTTGAGCGCATCCAGGAGCTGCCGGAAGTGTCAATTACAGACAGCTATGCAGCCAAGCGGAAACGGGAAACCCCGATGAGCGTAGACGTAGTGAATAGCGAATACATACGGCGTAACCTGGGAGGCAGCCTGATGAAGTCGCTGGAGAAACTGCCTGGCGTAAAGAGCATCGGGATCGGGTCCGGAAGTTCGAAACCGCTGATCAGGGGATTAGGCTTCAACCAGGTTGTAGTATTGGAAAACGGCATTAAACACGAAGGACAACAATGGGGCACAGATCATGGGCTTGAGATTGATCAATATGCGGCGGACAGAGTGGAGATCCTCAAGGGGGCAGCCTCCTTTATCTACGGTTCGGATGCGATTGCCGGGGCGATCGAAATTAAATCCGCTCCTGTTCCTTCCAAACACACCTCCGGAGGATCAATAGACCTGGCGGGTAAAACCAACAACCTTCAGAGTGGAGTCTCTGTTAACCTGTTTAGCCGGAAAGAAAAACTGGTGTTAAGCGCCCGCTTTACCGGCATCAGCTATGGCGACTTCCAGGTGCCCGCCGACACCGTCTACGTTTACAGCTACGCAGTGGGTTTGGATAAACAACGGGTACGGAATACAGCGGGCAGTGAGCTGAATGCACACCTCACAGCCGGTTGGATAACCGATAAAATTCAATCCATATTCTACGGGAGTCGTGTACATCATAAGAGCGGCTTTTTTGCCAATGCGCATGGCCTGGAACCCAGGAGGGTCGACGGGCTATTGCACGACCGGTCTTCCCGCGATGTGCAGCTTCCCAGCCAGGAGGTAACCCATCATAAGCTGTTGAACAGAACTGTCTTCCGCTTTCAGAACCATCAGCTGATGGCAGAGCTGGGCTTCCAAAAGAACTTCCGGCAGGAATGGAGCTCCTACGTGAATCATGGTTATATGCCGCCTGTTTATCCTGAAAGTATGACCATCCCCTCTACTCTTGAGAGGCAATTCGATAAGATGGTATTTTCCGGCAACCTCCGCGACGAGATTAGCCTTGGAAACCACGTCCTTACTTTGGGAGCGAATGGGGAATACCAGCGCAACACAATCGGCGGATGGGGATTTCTGATTCCCTCTTTCGATCAGCGGACATTCGCCGTTTATGCCTACGACAAAGTTCGCATCGGCGGGTCCCTGCTGTTACATGCCGCGCTGAGGTTCGATCACGGTGCGGTTAATCTGAGAGAGTATAGCGATTGGTTCAGTTCCGCACTTGCTGCGGGTGAAGACAGTACTAAGGCATATTTACAACGCGCCCCGGCGCTTAGCAGGAATTTTAATAGCCTTAACTGGTCTGCCGGCGTAAATTATCAGGCCGGGAATATTTTTTTGAATGCCAATGCCGGAACCAGCTTCCGTATGCCGATTGCAAAAGAACTGGGTGCCAATGGCGTGAACTATCACTATTTCCGTTATGAAAAGGGCGATCCCGGTCTTTCTCCGGAGGTCTCCTATCAACTGGATATAGGGATCGGTTATAGAAACAGTAAATGGTCGGCTCAGGTGAGTCCGTTTTTCAATTATTTCCCCAACTATATTTTTCTGAACCCCACCCCGGAGCACGATTATTACTATGGGGCAGGAAATCAGGTGTTCTATTACACACAAAGCCGTGTTGCCCGATATGGGTCCGAACTGCAGATAACGTATGATTTTCTGCCACGATGGAGTGCAGCAGTGGCCGGCGAGTATTTATATAATGAACAACTTTCCGGAGCGAAAAAAGGATATGGCCTTCCTTTTACTCCTCCGGTATCAGCATTGCTGAATATCAGCTACCGGCCTGTCTTCAAAAGGCATGTAACGGACAGCTATATTTCATTGGATTACCGGATGTCGGAACGCCAGGATCGTATTGTTCCTCCCGAGAAAAAGACACCGGGATATCATGTTTTACACCTGTCGGCCGGAACAAAAACAAAGCTTTATAATCATCCCTTGTTGCTGGATTTGCAAGTGCGGAATATGCTTAACACCCGTTATTCTGATCACACCAGCTTTTACAGATTGATCGAATTGCCGGAGCCTGGCAGGAATATAATCGTTTCTATAAAAATTCCTTTCACAATTAAATCGGGAAAGGCCGGCAAAATCTTTAGCGATGCACGGCCGACCATTAAAGAATAAAAAAATAAACGGATGAAAATATCCAAACAGCTACTCATTTTTTCCCTTCTGGCTACCTGTCTGGCGGCAGCCTGCAGAAAAGAAACCCCCAACATTGATACGGTTTATCCGGAAATCGTCCAGACGCCGGATGGTTTTCCCCGGCAGTGCAGCGAGCTTACGCGCGGACAAACTTTTGTCTTCAGGGCCCGGTTCAGCGATAACGCGGAGCTGGGGTCTTTTAGCCTGGATATCCATCACAACTTCGATCATCATACGCATAGCACCGATGGCGGAAATGATTGCGGCCTCGATCCTGTTAAAATACCCGTGAATCCGTTTTTGCTGATCCGGGGTTTTCAAATTCCTGCCGGTCAGCGGGAATATTCGGCAACTGCCGAATTCCAGGTGCCCGCGGATGTGGACCCCGGGGATTACCATTTTATGATCCGCCTGACCGATAAAGCCGGGTGGCAGACTATCAGCGGCCTGAGTATCAAAATCAATTGACGCAATGTGTCTTTTTATATCAACTATTCCTTCATTTAAAAAAAACAAGTATGCAACCTGTAATTAAATTTCTGTCAGCATTATGTATTGTATCCCTGCTGTTTACGGCCTGTTCAAAAAACAAAGACGATGTACCGGCATCACCCCTGGTTACAGACGTGGAAATCGGATCCGGTAATAACAAGATCGCTTATACGGGTAGTGATCTTCATCTCGAAGCCCAAATTATTGCTCCGGGTACCATCGCGAATGTGCAGGTGGAAATACATCCCGTTTCAGGAACGGGCTGGAAATTTGACTCGGTGTACGTAAACGGCTTCCAGGGTCTTAAGAATGCTGAGTTTCACAAACACATCGACATTCCTGCCGACGCTGCTGTCGGTTTCTATCATCTTCATTTTATTGTCACCGACCAGCGGGGCCAGCAGAAGAAGATTGAGGACGAGATCGAAATAAAAACCGACCCCACTATGCCGGCTATTTCAGGGTTGGATCTGGGTGTAGGCGACAATGGTGCCGAATTGCACGTGGAAACTGTGATCACTGCTCCTAACAAGATCGCGCAGGTGGACATCGAAATTCATGGTAACTGGGAAAAAGAGATTCGTTATACCGATGCGGCAATGGTGGGCCAAACTACCTATAATTTTCACAAGCACATCAATATTGAGGACGCCCCTCCCGGCCATTATCATGTTCATTTTAAGGTGATTGACCAGGCAGGCAAGGAAAAAGAATTCGAGGATCACTTCGACAAGCCTTAGGCTGCTGGAATACTTCGGATATCCGCTACACTCACACCGCTTAGATATAAGTTTTCTCCGTAATGATGTACGGCTCGTTACGCAATTCTGCGGAACTTTGGGCCAACCATCTTACTTGTGTTATGCAGCATACTTATATAATTGGTGGAATGTCCTGCAACGGATGCAGAACCGCAGTTGAAAAAAGGCTTAATGAAATCGCGGGAGTGAAGGCTGAAGTGACGCTCCATCCCCCTCGGGCGATGATCAACATGGAGCAACACATCCCCGATGCGGTGCTGCAGCAGGCGCTTTCAGGACTCGGGAATTATACGATCCGGATAGAGACAGTTCAGGCTGCGGACCATCACGGCGCGTCTGTGCCTCATCAACCGCATGAGGAAGGGGGATCGACGCTCGCCTTGGGGGCTGCGGAAAACCACGTGCATCAGCACCAACCGGCAACAACCCACGGGGGGCACAGGTTGCATGCGACACAAGCCCGTCATCTCGCTACTGCGCCTCAACCGGCAGGTCCGGGCAAGTACTATTGCCCCATGCACTGTGAGGGAGATAAGGTGTACGACCGACCGGGAACCTGCCCTGTGTGTGGCATGAACCTGGAGAAAATTCAGGAGCTCCGCATCGACGCTGTTCAATACGTTTGTCCGATGCACCCAGAGATCGTCAGCGATCGGCCCGGGAGCTGCCCCATCTGTGGCATGGATCTCGTGCCGATGCAGTCGGTGCCAGAAGAGGACGATAGTCTTTATCGCGATCTTAGGAAAAAATTTGTCATCGCCCTGGTCTTCACCCTACCCGTTTTTGTGCTGGCCATGGGAGATATGATGCCGGGCAATCCGTTCAGCAGCCGTCTCGATACCAAATGGATCAATCTGATACAACTGCTGTTTTCCCTGCCCGTGGTCTTTTATTCGACCTGGTCATTTTTCCGGCGGGCCTGGAAATCATTCCGTACCTGGAATCTGAACATGTTCAGCCTGATCGGACTGGGAACCGGGGCGGCTTTTCTTTTCAGTATTGTTGCAATGGTTGCACCCGGTATCTTTCCTGATGCATTCAAGGACCATCATGGCAGCGTTCACGTCTATTTTGAAGCGGTTACCGTGATCCTCACCCTGGTGCTGCTTGGGCAGTTGCTGGAGGCCAGGGCGCATGCCAGAACGGGCAGCGCCATCAAAGCGCTGCTTAAGCTGGCACCTACCGAGGCGGTGCTGGTGAAGGACGGAGTGGATAAAAAGATTGCGATCGGCGATATTATGCTGGGTGATATATTGCGAGTGAAACCGGGAGAAAAGATACCGGTCGACGGCGAAATTGTGGAGGGGAACAGTCATGTTGATGAATCGATGATCACCGGGGAACCGGTGCCGGTGGACAAGGGAGCGGGCGACAAAGTGAATTCGGGCACCATCAATGGCACCCGCTCCTTTCTCATGAAGGCGGAACGCGTTGGGCAGGACACCCTGCTGGCAAGGATCATACAGATGGTAAACGATGCCAGCCGTTCGCGTGCGCCTATCCAGCAACTGGCAGACAGGATCGCAAAGTATTTTGTGCCGGCCGTCATGATCATCGCGGCAATCACTTTTATTGCCTGGGCGGTTTGGGGTACGGAGCAGAAATATGTATATGCGCTGATGAACGCCCTGGCCGTGCTGATCGTCGCCTGTCCATGCGCATTAGGTCTTGCCACACCCATGTCTGTGATGGTAGGGATCGGTAAGGGAGCCGCGAACGGCATCCTGATCCGGAACGCTGCAGCGTTGGAAAAAATGGATAGGGTGGACACGCTTATTACGGATAAAACAGGCACCCTTACGGAGGGCCGGCCTTCTGTA
Organism: uncultured Chitinophagaceae bacterium; assembly: GCA_964624205.1. Lineage (GTDB taxonomy): Bacteria > Bacteroidota > Bacteroidia > Chitinophagales > Chitinophagaceae > Flavitalea. Next base: position 66,117 of record CAZUWX010000002.1, on the reverse strand, counting down.
CAGGAGATCGTGTTAACTGCGCCGGTATTGAGTCCGGAGCAGACGGGAGGCATGGACGAAAACAAACTGCTGCAATACGCGGCTGCGGTTAACCGGAGCAGTGAGCATCCTCTGGCCGCTGCTATGGTAGTGATGGCAACCGAGAAGGGCATTGATATTCCCGCAGCTTCGGATTTTGAATCGGTGTCGGGTAAGGGCGTTCGGGGGACAGTCGATAAACAGCGGGTGTTAGTGGGTAACGACAGGATGATAGAAGACGAGGGTATCGAGATCAGCGAGGATACCCGCGCTGCGGTTACGGCCCGGCAGGAGCAGGGTAAAACGGTTTCTTATGTGGCAATTGATCAGCGCGTAGAAGGTTTTGTCACAATAGCGGACGCGATCAAACCCGACGCAGGAACCGCGATAAAACACCTTCTGGGCGGTGGTGTGGACGTGATGATGCTCACCGGCGACAATAACAACACAGCAAAATCGGTGGCGGAGGAGTTGGGCATAACCGATTTTAAGGCGCAGTATTTACCGGGAGATAAGCTGGATGAGATCAGGCGCCTGCAATCCGAAGGAAAGATCGTGGCCATGGCAGGAGACGGTATCAATGATGCCCCGGCGCTGGCACAGGCCGACGTGGGGGTTGCCATGGGAACGGGCACGGATGTGGCTATTGAAAGCGCGGGGATCACCCTGGTGAAAGGTGAGCTGAAGGGTATTGTCAAAGCCCGTGTGCTGAGTCGCAAAACCATGCGCAACATCAGGCAAAACCTCTTTTTTGCGTTTGTTTATAATATAATCGGGGTGCCGGTTGCAGCCGGTATTCTATATCCCGCGTGGGGGATCCTGATGTCTCCCATGGTGGCTGCGCTGGCTATGAGTCTGAGCTCTGTGTCGGTGATCATGAACTCGCTGCGGCTGCGGTCGGCCCGACTGGATAGTACTGCATGATTACGGCATCAGTTCAAACTGTGGACGTAGTCATTGGTGATAGGCCGGCAGTCTACTACTGCGTGATCGCAGCATCAGTTCAAATTCAGCGAGCGAGGCCCGTTCAGCATCTGCGCCCCGGCTGGTTGCCGCACCGGATTTCCGTTCAGTGATCGACTATTGCCGGAACACGATCGCGTTACCATTCTGGAAAGGATTTTCAGGAAAATAATTCCATTTCCGGCTTGGCCACACCGTCTGGCGTGGTATAAAAGGGGCGTTCTTCTATTACGTAGTTGGCGTCTTCAGCAATGCCGAGCGCGTGGTAGACGCTCTGATGGATCTGATCGATGATGATTGGCTTTTCCACCGTTTTACAGGGCCTCTCGTCTGCTGTTCTACCATACACTGATCCTTTTTTAATGCCCCCTCCAAACATGAGGATGGAGCACCCGTCGGTGAAATGCCGGTGCATACCGTAGTTTTTCATGTCCATGATAATATCAGGCTGATCCACCTGCTCTTTTACCGTTGCATCGGGACGGCCCTCCACCATCATATCACGGCTGAACTCGCTGGCCAGGATGATCAGCGTGCGGTCGAGGTGACCGGACTGTTCGAGATCCTGCACCAACTGCGCCACCGGGCCGTCGATCTGTTTTTTCATGTCCACCAGCCGCGTATTGCCGTTATCGTGGGTATCCCAGCCTTTGAACGGTTCATATTCTGTTGTTACGCTTATAAAACGGGCGCCTCTTTCGGTGAGCCTTTTGGCCATAAGGCAGCCCAGCCCGAAACGACCGGTGTTGTAAATATCATACACTTCCCTGGGCTCTTTACTGAGATCAAATGCTTCTGCTTCGGGTGATTTGAGAAGGCGGTATGCCTGTTCCATCGACCGCTTCAGGGATTCTTTCTGGTAATCGCTGCCCAGCTCCCCGAGCGGACCTTTTTTTATCAGCTCTTCGTAGAGCTGATTACGCCTTTCAAATCGTTGAACGGACATGCCTGCGGGTGGGCGTACACTCTCCAGGCCGGTGGATGGATCGGGGATCATGAAGGGCCCGTATTCATTGCCCAGGAACCCTGCAGTATGAAAGGCTTTTAATTCCTCGCCTTCTCCCACGTCGAGGCGTTGGCCAATGTCGATAAAGGCGGGTATTACCGGATTCACGGGTCCGAGTTCTTTGGCTATCCATGCGCCCATATGGGGTGCCATCACTGACTGGGGAGGCTGGTAGCAGGTGTGCCAGTGATACTGGTGGCGCGAATGCAGAATAAAACCCATGTCGGCCGCCTGGTAAGAACGGATCAGGGTGCCCCGGTCCATGATCTTACCGATCGATTCAAGTCCTTCTGAAAAATAAATATCGTCCAATGCTGTGGGGACAGGTCGGAACGTACTGAGTACGCGATTGGCCTCCATGCCTGTTTCAAAAGGCGTGTATGCTTTTGGATCAAAGGTTTCGGTGTGAGCCATACCCCCCGCCATCCATAAAAGGATCACGGTGTCGGCCTTTGCGTTAATCTTCCGCGGGTTGCAGGAGGTCAGGAATTTTGTAACTGGCACACCCGCTGCCAGGGCGGCCAGGGTTGCGCCGCTCATACCTTTCAGGAATTCCCTTCTTTTCCATTCGTGATTCATGTGTATAGGGATAATAGGTTAAAAGATCAATTGAAATTCCGGAAGCAGCAGCACGGCCCAGAGTAAGTCTTCCACTGCCTCAATACCGGGGGTTTCACCCAACACCGCCCGGGCGGCATCGAGCTCAGCGGGCAGGGGCGTGCGTCCCAGGGCTTTCAAATAAATTTCACGGATCATCTCGTTGCTATCAGGATATTGTTCCTTCCAGCGCTCGGCGCCTTTTTTCAGTGCTTGGGCAAAACGGTCGCCGTTTGTCAGCTCCAGCGCCTGTAACAGGTTGGCCTGCGATTCCCGTCCGGTGGAAACCGTTTCCCGATTGGGCCGGCCCAGCGCCGTCAGGAAACCATTGTTTTCTACCAGTGCTGCGCGTTTGATCATGGGGGAAGCACTTTCATTACCTACCGTGAAAGGGGTGAACCGCAGCCGGGAATCCGCAAAGACCGGTGCCGCCACGGTGCCTACCGCATCGGCAAACTGTTCGGCGGTCAGTCTTCGTCTTACCATCCCTGTGAAGGTGTAATCGGCTGCAGTGAGATCGCTCACGTCGTCCAGCCCCACCGAAGGCAGTTGGTAGGTTTTTGAGGTGGTGATCAGATAGATCAGTTCCCGGGTATCGAACTTGTCTTCCCTTGCGAAATCGTAGGCCAGCCAATCGAGCAGATCCTGACTCCATGGCTCGTTGTCCATCACGTCTACCGGTTCCACAAGGCCCCTTCCCATCAGTTTCGCCCAAACCCTGTTCACAATGGTGCGGTAGATCCGCCCATTGGACGGTTGGGTGATGAGCGCTGCCAACTGCCGTTGTTTTTCTATGCGGTCGGCATTCTGGTCGATCTCTCCCAGCTCTGACCAGAGCAGCTTTGCGTCGGTGTATTTGCCGGTCGGAACATCACAGCGGTTGATCTCCAGGGAGCTGTCGGAGAACACATTGGCAAATGCGTAGGCGTCTTCCAGTGTCCACTGGTTAATAAAGCTGTTATGGCAGGAAGCACATTTCAGGTTTAATCCCAGGAATACCTGCGACACGTTCTGCGCCGCCTGCATTTCGGGGCGTTGGCTGGCATTCACCACTCCGCGCCATTTGATGCCGTTGATGAAGCCTGCCGAACTGTTATCGGGGTTGATGAGTTCCTCAACAAATGTGTTATAGGGTTTGTTATTTTTTAGAGAGCTGTAGAGCCAGCCGGTTATATTGGAACGCCCGCCATCAATATAACCGGTGCCCGAATAGTCGTTGCGGAGCGCATCGTTCCAGAAGGTCAGCCAGTGGATCGCATAGTCGTCACTCCGGCTTAAAAGGGTGCGTACCATCTGGGCCCTTTTATCAGGCCGGTTGTCTTCCGTGAATTCCCGGAGCGCCTCCGGCGAGGGCAACAGGCCGATAATATCGAGATAAATTCGCCTTAGATAAATGCGATCATCCACAACTTCCTGCCAGGGGATATTGTGCTTTGCAAAATAATCGTTCACCCAGCGGTCCACCGGGTTGCTTATATCTTGCGTACCCGCCGGCAGGTCGGGGTTGCGGGGTTTCAGCTCTGCGATACGAAATGTTTTGTGTTCCGAAGAGTCGTCGGGCCAGGGGGCGCCTTTCGCTATCCACACACTGATGATATCTACCTCCTTGGACGATAGTTTTTTCCCTTTGGAGGGCATCACGTCCTCGTGATTCGCAGGCAGTGTGATCCGCCGGATGATCTCGCTTTCGGAAGGATTGCCGACCGTAAACAGGGGACCCGACTCTCCGCCCCGGAACACCATGTCTTTGATGTCGAGCCGGAGATCGCCTTTTACCTTTTCAGCGCCATGGCATTTATTACAGTTATGCGCAAATATCCCTTTTACCTGGATATTAAGATCGTGTGCCTGTTCGGGGCTAAGCGGTGTTGTATCGTTTTTGAGGGGGGTAAGGTCAAAATTGGCGTATCCATAATCGGACCCGGAGTTCCATGGCAGGGTACTGCTAAGGTAATCTTCCCCGTGGGTAATGGAGGCGCCGAGATGACCGGTGATCATGATGCCTGCCGCTGCGGAGAAAAGCACCAGGCGGTAGGTTTTTATTCCACCTGCCCGGCGTTGTCCGGCCCCTGCCGGCAACAGCCAGATGGTCAATGCTCCCAACGCAGCAGTGGCAATGCCGGTCCACTGGTGGAGCGTCAGGGTATCACTGCCGTAATCGCCGGTATTAGCGAGCAGCCATCCGAAAACGGCCGACAATATCGCTGAAATCACTCCCACCCAGAGACTTACGCGGATACCCGGGCGTAAAGGGGAATCAAAACGCTTTAGGGTGAATAATTCCATACACGCGGCAAATAGCAATAATCCTACGGGGAAGTGTACCGCCAGCGGATGGAGTCTGCCCAGAAAATTCCAGAGCCAGAAGCTGTCTTTGGTTTCGGCCACTGCCGTTTCCTGTGCAGACAGATAAGGTGCGAAAAGAAGCAGGCAAAAGGTTAAGCCTGTCAATTGGATCACGATCTGTGTTCTTTTTTTCATCTGTACAACAAGCCGTTTTGGGAGAAAGTTACCCATATAATTTGTCATGCTCCGGTTCATCAGATCTGTTACAATATTGGTTTATGTTGCTGCGTTTATAGTTTGAACCAACACCGTTCCATCTACTTGAGGCTAGGCTGGTGCCCCGGTAGCGCAAGCAATGTTTTCGGATGGTACCCTTACAAATGTATAGAGAATAATTAAACTTTTATTGTCCTGCGGAAGGCGTAGGCCAAAAGAGCGTCATCAGTAAGGTTACCGGACAGGCCGGCTGGCACCAGACTTCCGGGCATTATTGCACTACAGGCGTCATTGGCAAGGTTGCCGGGCCATAGGAGCGGGGTGATTAGTTGCCAGGGGCAAACAAGCTATTGACAGAGGGCCTCAAAAGTGTTAATTTGGGGAGCATAGCAATCAGCCGGAAATTCCCTTTAACAACGGCTTAACGGGCTGTTTTTTAGCTTTAACGTCTAATTCAATGAACCTGAAAAACTTTGCACATGAAACGAAGCATCATAGTGTTAGCACAGGGGAATCTATCTGCGGAGCTCCGTCGCGCCGATGCGCCTTCGCGAAGTCTGAACAATGCCGCGCTTCGACGGAGCGAGGCCGGCAAAATATTTGGTGATGGACGGCCGGCCATTGAAAAAACAGAAAGTATACAGATGAACCGGAGCGCGATAATTCTTTCTCGGGCAGGGATGCCATACGCGAAATTTCGGATGACAAAAGTGCTGTTTTTTCTGCTTGCCGCGTTTTCAGTTTTCCCTGTCGTAGCGCAGGAGCTTGACGGTAACCAGAATCCCCGCCATGCAGCCAGTCGCGATAGATATCTGAAGCTTGCAGATTCCATTAACCGGGGCCAATCTACAACCTCGCAGGATACATATAAGGCCATCGACTATCTTGCCGATAAGCAGGAAGCCCGAGATGCAAGAAAGGAGTATCGCCGCGATCTCAGGATGGAGAGGGCCAGGCGCGGTTATTACGACGATTATTATAATTACAGCCCCTATTACCGGAATTACGGAACACAGTTCTACCATCCTTATTTTTACAGGTGGAACGGCTCCCGCGGTTGGCGGGCTATTGGTTATCCTTTTTATTGACGGTCATTACCCGGCAGCCTTCACAACAAACAATCATTGCTAATATTTAAATTTTTACATGAAAAAGATCATCTACGCCTTTTGTATGCTTGTTTTTTCAGGGCTGATACTGACTTCCTGCAGCAGGAAGGTTACCCGTATCGATAGCACAGAACAGATAGATCTCAGCGGGCGTTGGAACAATACGGACTCACGGCTCACCGCCGAAGCGATGGTAGACGATGTATTGTCTGCCCACTGGCGTGATAATCACATGGAGGCTAAGGGTCGCAAGCCAGTGGTGATCGTTGGTATGGTACAAAACAAAAGCCACGAGCACATAGAAGCCGAAACCTTTGTAAAAGACATGGAACGCGCTTTCATTAACAGCAATAAAGTGGGGCTGGTGCAGGGAGGTAAAAAAAGAGAGGAACTCCGTGCCGAAAGAGCGGATCAGCAAAACAATGCATCGGTGGCCACGATGAAAAAATTCGGACTGGAGAACGGCGCCGACTATATGCTGCAGGGGTCCATCAACTCCATCGTGGATTCGCACAAAAGAAGGAAGGTGGTGTATTACCAGATCGACCTTGAGCTCACCAACCTGGAAACAAATGAAGTGGTGTGGATCGGTGACAAGAAGATCACCAAATACGTGAAAAACTAAAAGCGCTGGCGCAGGAGACTTGCCTATGCGATCGGTCTTAACTATAACAAAGGGCATTTCAGCCCTGTTGGCGATCTTTCTTTTTCTATCCTGCGGCAGCTATAACAGAAAAATACAGCGGTACTATTTGCAGATGGAGGCGGGAAAATATAAGACTGCCGCTAACACGCTGGATAATATCCGCTTTCTGCAAAAGCCGCGCAACCAGTTTCTTTATTACGCGGAAAAAGGCCGGATGACCCACCTGACCGGCCTGTATGATAGCAGCAACTATCTGCTTAACGAAGCCGATCGTATCGCGGAGATCCGCTTTAAAAGCGCCGGCGACCTGGTGAGCGGCACGCTGTTAAACCCGATGATGCAGACCTATCACGGCGAGCCGTTCGAACGCCTGATGCTGCATTTTTACAAAGCCCTGAACTATATGGCATTGGGCGACCCCGAAAGCGCGCTCGTGGAAGCCCGTCGTATCAGCCTTGCCATTAATGAACAGATGGACCGCGAAAATGCAAAGGACAATCGCTATAGTCGCGATGCTTTTGCGCTGAACCTCCAGGGGATGATCTATGAGGTGGCGGGAGATTACAACAATGCTTTTATAGCTTACCGGAATGCCGTCGAAACCTACCTCGCCGGCGCCGAAAATACCTGGTACGGCGTGCAGCTACCCCTGCAGCTAAAAAAGGATCTCCTGAGAACTGCCAATCTGAACGGCTTCACCAGCGAACAGCAAAGATTTGAAAAATTGTTGGGGATATCGTATCAGCACAGCCCTCCGTCCGAAGGGGGGGAGCTCATTTTGTTTATTGAAGACGGCCGCGCGCCGGTGAAAGAAGAAGAGAATATTTTCTTTACGCTGCTGAAGGGAGCGGGCGGCAATTTTTATTTCACCGATCCGACAGGCGGCTTCTCCATTCCGTTTGACATTGACCGTTATAATACTCAGCAGGTAGGGTTGGGTAACCTGCGTACTTTTCGGGTGGCGTTGCCGAAATATATGCTCGTTTCCCCCCGACCCCTCTCCCTTCGGATAAATGCGAATGGTATTGAATATCATCCCGAACTGGCAGAGGACATCAATACCATTGCAGTCGAAACAATGCGCGAGAATCGCGTGCGGGATATCACCCAGGCACTTACCAGGCTGGTCGTAAAGAAAGCTGCAGAAGCGGGAGCGCGGGCAGCCGGCAAAGCCATTGCTAACAACAATAAGGATACCAGTAAAACGGCGGAGGAAAAAAAGAAACAGGAAGAAAAAGCCGAAGCAGTAGGGGATGCTGTGGGACTCCTTTTCCAGGCCTTCAGTCTTGTTTCCGAGAAGGCCGATACCCGGAACTGGCAGAGTCTTCCCGCCAGAATCCGGTACCTGCGGATACCCTTACGCCGGGGAAACAATTCGATAACTCTGAGCGCGGATAATGCACAATCGGCAAGCCGGACCCTTGAGGTGCAGGGAAGGGGCACTCTCCAATTGATGAATTTACCCTAATATCGCCTGATATTAACAGTGCATCGCTGGACCGCAGCGTGAAAATTGATCTTCAATGAATGTACCGGAATGGTGGGGCCTATTGGTGAACGAATTGAAAGAAGTAGGCTGGCTTCAATGGGTCGGCGTCTTGTTGGGCGTGGTACAGGTGTTGCTGGCGAGGGCCAATAAGATCGCACTCTACCCCGCGGGCATCGCTTCCTCGGCGATCGCCATGTACCTGCTGCTGCACGGCGGATTGTACGGTGAGGGTTTCCTGAACTTTTATTATGTAGTGATGAGTGTTTATGGCTGGTGGCACTGGATAAAAAAGAAAAATGAGCCGCCTGTGAAGATCAGCTATGCTACCAAAAACGACTGGCTGACGGTAGCGGCTATCGTAGCCGGAGGATATGGGTTGCTGTTTTTTGTGCTCGAGTATTTTACGCCGTCCACGGTGCCCCATTGGGATGCGTGGGTGAGTGCCACCGCATGGGCCGGAATGTGGCTGCTGGCCCGGCGCAAAATTGAGAACTGGATCCTGCTGAACGTGTCCAATGCTTTTGCGGTCCCGTTGTTGTTTTATAAACAGCTTCCGCTGTATGGACTGCTCACCGTATTTTTGTTCGTTGTGGCTGTACAGGGTTATTTTGCATGGAGAAAAAAATTCAGGGAAGAAATGCGCCTGGGGTAGCAGTTGCCGCTGCGACCACCACTCTGGACGGGTAGGTGCATTACATGTAGGCCCACAATAGTATTTTAAACTATTTACCTGATGATAAAAAAACTGTTGTTGATACTTATCTGCCCTTTAATGACCTGCATGGGGCAGCAGGAGATTCCGCTGTATCAGGGAAAGGTGCCTAACAGTAAAAACGGTCCCGACCGGGAAGTGATGACCTACGACCCGGCGTTGGATACAATACTGGCAAAGGTATCGGTACCCACGTTGCGCGTGTTCAGGGCTCCGGAACAAATTAATACCGGAACCGCAGTGGTGATCTGCCCCGGCGGTGGTTATGGTGGTTTATGCATCGCCAGGGAAGGTTGGGAGGTGGCGCGGGAATTCCAAAAACTCGGTGTCACCGCTTTTGTCTTGAAATACAGGCTGCCCGATGACAGCACGATGTCTAATAAAGAGATGGTTCCCCTGCAGGATGCGCAGCAGGCTATCCGGATCATACGCCAGCATGCGGGTGAATGGGGTATCGATCCGCAACAGATAGGCATCATGGGATTCTCTGCCGGCGGGCATCTTGCCGCTACCGCCGGCACTCATTTCCGGCGAGCCGTCGACGGAGGAGTCATAGACGTTCGGCCGGATTTTATGATCCTCGTGTACCCGGTGATCAGCTTTACGGATAGCATTGGCCACATCGGTTCCCGCACCAACCTGTTGGGCGCCTCGCCTACACCGGCGCAGATTCATTTTTTTTCCAGTGAACAGAATGTCACCGCCGAAACACCTCCCGCTTTTTTAACGCATGCCGCCAACGATCCGGGTGTTTTTGTGGCCAACAGCCTGGCTTTTTTTGAGGCGCTGAACAGGCATAAGATACCCGCTTCGCTACGTATCTTTTCCAAAGGTGGTCACGGCTACCTGGGAAACCCGCCTTTTGCCGAGTGGTTCGCAAGCTGTGTGTATTGGCTCCGCGAAATGGGATGGATGCCCGCGGATACAACCTCCGGGTAGTCGCAATAACAGCATTGCTGGGAAGTTGGGCTGTCCTGTATTATATTCAGGACAAAGGGGTTGAATAAATCCGCTACTTTAGACGGGATTTGACGATAGCCGGTGGATATCCCCCGGAGAAGCCCGCATGTGCACGAAAAAGCTGCACGGGCATTAAAGCCTGCAGGCGCGTTAAAAGCCAGCACCTGCATTAAAAGAAAAGTTCTGATGATGAAAATTATGAAGAGTTCGGTCGGACACATGCGTTCAATCTTTTCCGTAGCGTTGCTCGCAGTATGGCTGGCAGGTTGCAACACAACAGCGGTTGTGGATTTTAACCCCGACAGGGGGCAGCATATCGTAATATTGGGAAATACGTTTGCAGAGCGGATGCAGCATTTTAATTATTTCGAGACCTTGCTCTACAAAAGTTTTCCCGACAGGGAACTCACCGTTCGGAACATGGGATGGAGTGCCGACGAGGTCGGCCTGCAACCCAGGCCGTACAATTTTGGCTCCGCCGATGAACATCTTACGCAGCAGCGAGCCGGGTGGATCATCGCCTGCTTCGGGCTCAATGAAGCATTCAAAGGCCCTGATAGCCTGGCCGCCTTTAAGCGGCAGCTCTCGGACTGGCTTTCACATTTGCAACAGCAGCGTTATGATTCGGCGGCAGCCCCGCGGATCATCCTGGTATCACCCATTGCACACGAGCGCCTCGGTGGATTTTTGCCCGACCCCGCCGAACATAACCGCAACCTGAAATTATACACCCGGGGGATGTCTGAGGTAGCAAAGCAGTTATCGATTCCTTTCATTGATCTATATACGCCCACCAGCAGCCTGATGGAAAATGAAAAAGATTCAATGACCGTTAATGGCATTCATCTTAACGACAACGGATACAGGGCGGTAGGCGAAATAATGGCGCGCGCCCTGGGGCTCCGCGTGAATACCTGGGAAGATGGTCCCGATTTCACCGGACTGAAAAAACTCATCGACTATAAGAACCAGCATTTTTTTTATCGTTTCCGCGCCGTTAACGGAGAATATATTTATGGAAGTCGGAAAGAACCCTGGGTGCAGCCCGCGGGCGGTCCGGTTTATTATCCCTCGGAATTTAAAAAACTCGACGGCATGATCCTGGCGCTCGATACCGCCGTGTGGGCCGGCAGCGGCAGCGTCGCAGGAATAGACTTCAGGAAAGTTGAAGGTATTGTCAAGAATGCGGAACAGATAAGGCCGGAAAAAAAATCCAGGCCCACCCCGCTGACTGAACAGTTCCTTATGAAGAAAGGGTTTAAGATCGAATTGTTTGCTTCTGAAAAAGACTTTCCCATCGAAAAGCCGGTTAAGATCACATTTGACCCCCAGGGCCGGATGTGGGTGGCTACCATGCCTTCCTATCCGCAGTATTTTCCAGGCAGCCCCCCCAACGATAAGATCGTCATTTTAGAGGACACCGATCAGGATGGTAAGGCCGATAAACACACGGTGTTTGCAGACAGTCTCTACCTACCGCTCGGCTTTGAGCTCGGAAACGGAGGCGCTTATGTTACCCAGGCTCCCGACTTTGTTTTCCTGAAAGACACGGACGGCGATGGAAAAGCCGATTTCCGCCAAACACTGCTACATGGTTTTGGAACCGAAGACGCCCATCATTCTATCAGTGCGCACGCCTGGGGGCCCGACGGAGCATTGTATATGCATATGGGCACCTTCCTGCATACGCAGGTGGAAACCCCATACGGCCCGGTACGTTCGGCCTATGGCGAGACCTGGAGATACGAGCCGCTCACTATGAAGCTGGAACCTTATGTATCTTATCCCTACGCAAACCCCTGGGGTAATGTGTTCACCGCCAACGGCACCCACCTGATCGGCGACGTGTCCACGGGTATGAATTATTTTGCGCCCCCGCTTACAGTAGCCACCGATTATCCGATCAAACACCTGCCAATGCAGGATTTTCTAACCCTCAGAATCAGACCCAAGACCTGTGGGATGGAAATTGTTTCGAGCCGGAATTTTCCGGACGAGGCCCAGGGAGATGTGCTTTTTAATACTTTTATCGCATTCCAGGGCGTGACACAACATGAGCTACAGGAATCCGGAAGCGGGATCATCGGCCATGAAAAAGAGCCGCTGCTGCAATCGAAGGATCCACAGTTCCGGCCGGTAGACCTCCAGTTTGGTCCCGACGGCGCCCTATATGTGGTCGACTGGTTCAATATGGTGATCAATCACGGGGAAAGGGGGCTGCGCGACCCCGAGCGCGATCAGACCCACGGCAGAATATGGAGGATCACCTATACGGGCAAAAATACCCTGCAACCGGTAGACCTGACAAAACTCGGGATCGGGGAATTGCTCGACCAGCTCAAGGTGTATGAAGACCGCCACCGGTACCGTACCCGCGTCCGGCTGACCGAGCTTCCGGATGAGGTGGTATTGCCCGCACTCTCCACATGGATCGTTTCCCTTGACCCGGCAGATCCACATTATGAGCACCAGAAGCTGGAAGCGCTATGGGTTTACCAGCAAAGACACCGTCCCAATGAAAAGCTGCTTACAGAGCTGTTGCAGGCCAACGATCACAACATCCGGGCAGCAGCCACCCGCGTACTGTACTATTGGAACGCGCAGATCAACAATTCTTTTGACAAGCTCGTCCGGATGTCGGCCGACAGTTCGCAGCGGGTAAGGGTGGAAGCCATCGCCGCCCTTAGCCATTTCAAAACTGAAGCGGCTGTGAAGGCGTTGCTCGAAACGTCGCAACGGCCGGTCGACTCCTATATCGAATATGCACTCAGAGAAGCGTTCAAATATTTACAGCCGGTATGGATGGAGATGTTCAGCAGCAACCCCGATTTCCTGGCCGGTGAGCCCGAAAAGGCCGAATGGCTGCTGAGTCCTCTAGCGTCCCGCGAAGTATTGGCCTTACCCGGGTTTTTTAACCACGATCCCGAGGCTGGCAAGTATGTGCGAATGCCACTCACAGAAGAAGATTTCCGGAAGCTCAAAGACGTTAAAGCCGTGACAGCCTTCCGCGAACGGCAGCGTGCCGCTGCAGGTGAGTTGGCACGGAAAGATACCCGCCCGCCCACAACAAATCTCATCGAATTATCTACCGTCCCAAACAAGATGGCATTCGACAAAACCACCCTCACCGTTACCGCTGGAACCAATGTTTCCCTGCTGTTCAAAAACCCCGATGAAATGGTGCATAATGTAGTGATCATCAAGCCGGGAAGCTCCGAAAAGGTCGGCAAGGCAGCGGATCTCATGGCAGGGGATAAGAACGGATATGAGAAAAACTTTGTTCCCCCCTTCTCCGAAGTGCTGTTCGCTACCCCACTGGTAGCCGGAGGTGGCACCTACCAGTTGGATTTCACCGCTCCGGAACCCGGGGAATACCCCTTCCTTTGCACCTTTCCCGGCCACTGGCAGATTATGAAAGGGGTGCTCCGGGTAGTACGATAAAGAAGCTAAAAGCTGGCTGTGGCGACAGGTAAAAAATGAGGCCGGACATTTAGCCGGCCCCGGTTTAACATATTAATATTCCTATCCTATCTGACCTCGGGCGACTGATCGCCACTTACGTCTAAAGTGGTATCGGAATTCCTTTCCGTGTTACTGCTTGAATTTGTATCAGTTATACTTCCAGGTGCCGTTGGATCCATCGACTGATCCTGGTACGGATCATTGTCCTGCAAACTCGAGTCGCTCATACCCGGAGAATTAATACTGTCCGACCCATTCGGGTTACTGTCACACGCCACCCAGGCAAAAGCGAGTATCAATGCAGGAACTAAAAATAGCTTTTTCATACAATTCATTTTTAATGATCAAATCTTCTTTTTGCTGAGATAGCTACCAGATACACTCCATAACGATGCCAGTCTTATTTGGCCGGAGAAACCCCACAGGCTGAGGACGCATCGCGGATTTGATTACCCACTCTGTTTTGAGGAGAATTTCCCCCAAAAGAGCTTCGACTCAAATAATTCTCCGGTTATCAAAATATCTTAGCTTACGCTTCCGGACCCGGCGGGGCATATTTATTGAGATTTATTAACAAAATGAATTTCGAATTGGAAATACAGCAAAGTCTACTTATTGAAGATCTGGGCGTTGCGGTTTACACGGTTGACGCGCAGGGATATATTGTGACCTATAATAGGGCCGCGACCCTTCTTTGGGGGCATCAACCGCATATCGGTTCAACCCGCTGGAGCGGATCCTGCCAGCTCTACGATTCAGAAGGATTTGTGCTGCCGCTTTCCAATTACCCGCTACAGCTTGCAATTGCAGAAGGCCACCCCGTGCCTGCCCGCGAAATAATGATCGGCCGGGCCGACGGCAGTTTGCTGAGTGTTTCCGCTTCGGCAACTCCCCTTTTTGACAAATCCGGCAAACTGACTGGCGGCGTGGGCGTACTGGTGGACATCACCCCATACAAACAGCAAATCGAAGAAAAAACGCAGGATATCTATCGCAAAAACGAGGAACTGCGGGAGAAGGAAATAAGGCATCACCGTATGATAGAAGAAGTGGAAGACTATGCCATCATCCTGCTCGACCGGCACGGAACAGTTGAGAACTGGAATAAGGGGGCAAAAAAAATAAAAGGGTATAGCGATGAGGAGATCATCGGTCGCAATTTTTCAGTCTTTTATCCTGAAGAAGACCGTCGTGCCGGACTCCCCCAGCTACTCATCAAACAGGCTGCTGAAAAAGGAAAGGCTGTCAGCGAGGGATGGCGTGTCAGAAAAGACGGCAGCCATTTTTGGGGGAGTATTCTGATCACGGCTTTACATAATGCCAGCGGAGAGGTGATAGGTTTTTCAAAAGTAACCCGCGACCTGACCCTCAAAAAAGTGGTAGAGGACAAGCTGCAGCGATATAGTAGTGAACTCGAATTTCAGAATAAGGAACTGGAGCAGTTCGTGTATGCGGCTTCACATGATATTAAGGAGCCTTTAAGGAAAATACATTTTTATAACGACTATCTTCATGATGATCCTGAAAACAAGCTGAGCGCCAAATCGACCGAGTATCTCAGCCGCTCTATCAACGCCGCAAAACGTATGCGCATTTTGATTGACGACCTTTTGTTATACTCAAGATTAGGACTGGATTGGGGGGACTATGAAGAAGTTGATCTGGCCAACATGATCGCAGAAATCATGTCGATCCATAAGGAAGAAATAGATCAACATGGCATTCGGGTGATTACTGCAGGCCTGCCCGCTATCAGGACCATACCTTTCCAGCTTATGCAATTATTAAACAATCTTATTACGAACGCGATTAAGTATAAGGAGCCGGAAAGAAAACTTGTGATCAAGGTCTGCTATAAAAAGATGCCCGGCAGCCGGATCGGAGACAGAGATGCCCAGGCGAACACCAGTTATCACGAGATATCGGTGTGCGACAATGGAATCGGTTTTGATCCCCAGTATACGGAAAAGATATTTGAGATATTCAAGCGATTAGACAATCAATCCCCCATTGAGGGATCGGGCATTGGGCTGGCCATTTGTAAAAGGATCGTCCAGAACCAGAAAGGATTTATAAAAGCAGCGGGCAAGCGGGGCAGAGGAGCAACGTTTCGCATCTATCTGCCGGTGATAACTGATAAACTGCTTGGGTGACCCGAGCAGTGGAGCCGGCTTGTTAGGATCGCACGGCCGTCGCGCGCTAAAGCAGGAAATTATTGGGTGATTCCGCAGAGACGGATCATCTTACGGACCAGTCCATTCAGTTCGGCGATCGTATTGGGCTTTACATAATATTCCATCGCGCCCCGTTCTTTGCATTCCCGCATATCCTTGGGAGATCCGGATGTGCTCAGGATTATCTTGGGAATAGAGCTATACCGTCTTATCTCGCTCATTTTGCTTAACACCTGCAGGCCACTCATTTGCGGCATGTTGTAGTCGAGGATAATTAGCTGGGGAAGATCATCGTCGGCAAGGTTCTCTAAATGACTGATGACGGCACCCCCATTAGTTACTTTGCTCAATTGTACACCCGGTATGAGGGTTACGATGGCATCCTCCACTATTTCCAAGTCCTCCAGGTCGTCATCCGCCATGAGGATCTTCGTGCATTTTTCCAACATATAAATTCTCATCAACCGGTTAAACCCCTTACAGGTGGGCCGGCAAAGGAGCAACAAAATAACAATTAATTAACCAATCGCCCCCAACCGCCCTGTTATTGACCATAGGGTTCTGTTGCGGCTGTAAAAATACAATCAAACCCCGAAATTATATAAGAAAGTAAGAGTGCCTGTAATGTACCTTTGCAGCCAATTGAAACCTGAATATCATGTGCGCTCATATAACTGCACCCAAACGCCCCGGTTTGCTCGCGAGCCTTATATCAAATAAATGTCCCCGCTGCAGACGTGGTAAGCTGTTCGTGCAGGCTAACCCCTACCGGCTAAAAGGGATGATGCGGATGAACGACAAATGCCCTGTATGTGGTCAGCCCACTGATATGGAACCTGGGTTTTATTACGGTACAAGCTATGTGAGCTATGGGCTCGGCATCGCGATCTCCGTGGTTTCTTTCGTCGCCTGGTGGGTGCTCATCGGGATGTCCTACAGCGACAACCGGTTTTTCTGGTGGATCGGCTGTAACGCCTTCCTCCTGGTGGTAATACAACCCCCGCTGATGCGGCTATCGAGAACCATATGGCTGAGCTTTTTTGTGTCGTATAGCGACAACTGGCACAAGGGCGACATCATAAAGGCAGAAAGGGCGAATGAAAATTTGAAAAACGCCTGGTAGGGACAATGGTGTGTTCGACCCCCTTCAATAATAACGAATAGTAGTACTTTTGAGATGGCTGCCTTGCCCATTGCAGGCAGCCATCCGATTTATAGGATGTTTTAACCCCCTTTAAACACATGAAAAAAAACACCTGGTTATCAGGCTGCTGCCTGGTATTGATCTGTATCCTATTGGGCCCCGGATGCCGGGATCAGTTTAGCACCAAAGGAAAAAGGATTCTTGTTTTCTCCAAAACTCAAGGCTTCCGGCATGAATCCATTCCGGCTGGCAAACGCGCTCTACAAGAGATGGGAGTAGCCAACGGCTTTGAAGTGGACACTACCGAAAATGCAGCTTTCTTCAGTTTTGATACACTCTTCAATTATGATGCGGTCGTTTTTTTGAACACTACAGGCGACGTGCTGGATGCGGATCAACAGGATGCTTTTGAACAGTATATTAAGTCTGGCGGGGGCTATGTTGGGGTGCACGCTGCTACCGATACCGAATACGACTGGCCCTGGTATAACAAATTAGTGGGCGCCTATTTCAACGGCCATCCTCGTATACAGGAAGCTACGGCCGCACCGGTCGACGACGCCAAGCATATTTCCATGAAGGATTTCCCCGATACTTGGAGACCGAAAGATGAATTCTACAATTTTAAGAGCTTTTATCCGAAGGTGAACGTGCTGGTGAATCTCGACGAAACAACCTACGAAGGTGGTACCATGGGAGACCGGCATCCGATGGCGTGGTACCACGAGTTTGACGGCGGGCGTGCATTTTACACGGGCTTCGGCCATACTGCCGAGATGTATGCCGATACCGTATTTTTGAACCACCTGCTGGGCGGCCTGAAATATGCAATGAATGGCAAGCGTGACTCCGCCCGGGTCAGGCCTGATAAAGAGCGCTTCACAAAAGAGCTGCTCGTCGATAAGCTCGACGAGCCCATGGAACTGGCCGTGCTGGATGAATACCGCGTACTGCTCTCAGAACGCGGCGGTAAGATAAAGCTGTTTGACCGGCGCAAGGGGCTGTTGAAAGTGGTGGGTAAGATCCCGGTTTTTCATAAGTCGGAATACGGACTGGTCGGGCTTAGCCTCGATCCCCGTTTCGTTGATAATAAATGGGTCTATCTTTTTTATTCTCCGGCATCCGATGCAGCTGACACCCTGCAGCACCTTTCGCGGTTTAAATATGACGATCTGAACGACACATTGCTACTGCACACCGAAGAAGTGATCCTCGAATTTCCCGTGAAAAGGAATGGCTGCTGCCATACCGGTGGCTCGATAGCCTGGGACGCCGACGGAAATCTTTATCTTTCTACCGGCGACGATGTACATCCTGGTTTTTCCAGCGGCTATGCTCCGATCGACGAGACACCTGTTACCGAGCCTCATGGAGCGATCGGTGTAAATGCACAGGTCACATCTGCCAACACCAACGACCTTCGGGGAAAAATACTAAGAATAAAACCGCGCTACGGAGAAGCGAAACCGGTTACTCCCGGCGGCACCCGCATGTATGATATTCCCGAAGGAAATCTTTTTCCGCCGGGATCGTCCGATGGGAGGGCTCGGCCCGAAATATACGTGATGGGTAACCGTAATCCTTATCGTATCGATGTTGATAAGCGGACAGGTTTTCTATACTGGGGAGAAGTGGGCCCCGATGCGGGGAAAGATGATTCTCTCCGTGGTCCGAGAGGATACGATGAGGTGAACCAGGCTCGCGGCGCCGGTAATTTCGGCTGGCCCTATTTTGTAGCGGACAATAGAGCGTATTCCGATTATGATTTTGTCACCAAAACTCATGGTGAAAAGTTTAATTCCAATTCGCCGGTAAACAATTCTCCCGGCAATACCGGCCTGACTCAGCTTCCATCCGCGCAACCAGCCTTTATATGGTATCCCTATGCCTCATCCCCCGAATTTGGCCCAGTGGTAGGCGGCGGCGGCCGGACAGCGATGGCAGGACCGGTCTACTATTACAGTGACTATAAGAACATTGCCGATAAATTCCCCCGCTACTACAACGGGAAATTATTTATATACGAATGGATACGCGATTATATCAACGTGGTGACGATGGACGATAGCGGGGACCTGGTGCACATCGAGCGTTTTATACCAGGCACTGCATTCAATCACCCCGTAGATATGCAATTCGCTCCCGACGGCTCTTTGTATGTGCTTGAATACGGCCCCGCCTGGGCGGTGCAGAATGATGAGGCATCGCTGTCCCGCATTACCTTCAATGCCGGGAACCTCCCGCCGGTTGCGAAGGCCGTCGCCAGCGGTGCAGCAGGAGCCGTTCCGCTCACTGTGAAATTTTCTGCCGCAGGATCCTCCGATTTTGAAGGCGAAGACCTGCAGTTCGAATGGGATTTTGGCGATGGGAAGTCGAAAGCTACCCAGTCCGATACAGCATTCACCTATACCGAAGAGGGGGAATATACCGCCACCCTCAAGGTGACCGACCACTCTGGAAATTCCGGTACGGCAACTGTAGGAATTAAAGCGGGTAACAGTATACCGGAGGTTGATATCTCAGTGAAAGGTAATCGTACTTTTTACTGGGCAGGTGAACCAGTGCTGTATGAGGTAAAAGTTAACGACGCGGAGGACGGTAGCCTGGAAGCAGGCACGATCGCTGTAGACGATGTCGCTTTTTCTATTCACTACCTGGAGGGTCATGACAAGGTGATCGCAGCATTGGGCCATCAGCAGGTGAGCAGTGTGGCGGTCGGGAAAAGACTGATCGAGCGTAGCGACTGCGGATCCTGCCACACCGTCTCAAAGATATCGGTCGGCCCGTCATTTGCTGCTATCGCAGAGCGGTACGGGAGTCAAAACCGGCTCATCACCCTGAAAAAGCTGAGCACCAAGATCGTCGAAGGAGGAGCAGGCGCCTGGGGCCCGCAGGCCATGAGCGCTCATCCGGACTTGCCGAAAAAGGATGCTGAGCTGATGCTACAATACATATTCTCCCTGCGCGGACAAGAACACCCCGACCAAAAACCGCTAAAAGGAACATATCTCCCCCCGCTGCGTGGAAAAGAAGAGCAGGCAAAAGCAGGCGGCTATGTTTTCACCGCAAGCTATACAGACAAGGGGCGGGGCCGTATCGGTCCGCAATCGGGTAGGAAGAACATGGTGTTACGGTCTCCGATTCTGCACGCAGCAGATGCGGACGAAGAAAAAGGAATCAGCAAATACAGGGACTCTCTGGGTATTGAATTCGTTAAGGGATTGGCTGACGGAAGCTATATCACTTTCAATGATATAGATATTTCCGGCATAGACCGCATTGCCGTTTCTACTGCAGGCGGATTGGGCACTTCCGCTGGCGGAGTATTGGAGATCAGATCCAACACGCCGACCGGACTCCTGATTGGGCATGCGACCGCCAGGCAGAATGACGTAACGCTGGTACCGATTCGTCAGTTGCCCGATCACACACCACAAAAATTAGTGCTGGTATTCCGCAACCCCGCTGCTGGGGGTAGAACGCTGTTCTCGATCAACGAGATCAGGTTTGAGAGATGAGGGGCCTAATTGTTCCGCAAAGAGTGCAACAGGCAGAACGATATGGCGGGTATGCCGTTTGGAGGTCTAATCGTTACACACAGCGTACGACAGACGGACTTCGCGCGAGTAATTAAACTGTATCCCCTATATTTGATCCTCAAAAACAGCAACATGTTCAAACCCATCAGTGCCCTGGCCCTTACCTGCCTGCTATTCTTTTCGAGCATTTCATTAAAAGCGGATATCCGGCTTCCGGCCGTGATCTCCAGCAATATGGTGCTACAGCAGGACGACAGCGTTAAGATCTGGGGTTGGGCCACCCCGACGGAGAAAATTTCAATCACTCCTTCCTGGAGCAACCACACGTATTCAACAGTTGCTACTGCAGACGCCCGCTGGGAGATCAGAGTAAAAACCCCAAAGGCCGGCGGCCCGTATAGCATCGACCTGAAAGGCCAGAACACCATCCGCCTGGAAAATGTAATGATCGGCGAGGTGTGGATATGTTCCGGCCAGTCAAACATGGAATGGAGTTACCGGAACGGTGTACCCCAGATAAAGGAAGAATTTCCAGTAGCCGGCAATCTCAACATCCGTTTTTTCCAGGTACCCAAAACCACTTCCGAATACCCTCAGGATGATTGTAATGCACAATGGGTGGAATGCGATTCGAATACGCTGAGGGCCTTCAGCGCCATTGGCTATTTTTTCGGCAAACAACTGAGCCAGGATCTGGGTAATATACCGGTGGGATTGATCAACGCCAGTTGGGGAGGCACACCTGCAGAAGTATGGGCCCCGATCGAGGTGGTACGCGAGCACGGCGACCTGGAAAAGGCTGCAGCCAACCGGAAATCCGCTCCCTGGTGGACCACCAAACCGGCTTTTGCATATAACGGTATGATCGCTCCGCTGACGCCTTTTACGCTCCGCGGAGCCATCTGGTACCAGGGTGAGAGCAACGTCACCGCCGCCTCTACCTATACCAAACTTTTTACAGAGATGATCACACACTGGCGGCAGCGGTGGAACAGGGAAATTCCCTTCTACTATGTACAGATAGCGCCGTTCGCTTATGGCAACAAGGATCAGCGCGCGGACCTGTTGCGGGAAGCACAGGAAAAATCGCTGCAGTTAGCCGGAACAGGCATGGTAGTGATCTCTGACCTGGTAGACGATATAAATAATATACACCCCGTCAACAAACGAGACGTGGGTATCCGGCTGGCCAACATGGCACTTGCCCGCACATACGATCAGGATATAAAAAGCTATCAGAGCCCGCTGTTTCAATCACTTGAGGTCGAGAAGAACCGGGCTGTCGTTTCATTCGACTATGCCCCCAACGGTCTTGCTATTAACGGAAAGAAGATCGCTGCACTTTCGATAGCAGGCTCTGATAGGGTCTTTCATCCGGCAGAAGCGAAGATTAAGAATAATAAGCTCATCGTTTCTGCAAAAGAGGTAAAACAGCCTGTAGCCGTGCGATACCAGTTCACCAACGAAGGGATCGGCAATTTAACCAGCAAAGAAGGCTTACCGGTTGCGCCGTTCCGTACCGATAACTGGAACGACAACGGCGAATATGCGGGACCGTGGAAACAGTTGTTCAATGGTAAAGACCTGAAGGACTGGAAAGTGAAGATCCGCGGCCACGAGCTGAACGATAATTATGCGAATACTTTCCGGGTGGAAGACGGTAAAATGGTGGTGCGTTACAATCCCGACAGTCCCTTTGACAAGATGTACGGTCATATATTCTATAAAACACCCTTCTCCCATTATCTGCTGGGTGTGGAATACCGTTTTGTAGGGCAGCAGGCGAAGGACGGGGAAGGCTGGGCATACAAAAACAGCGGTATCATGCTGCATTGCCAGGCGCCCGAAACCATGAAAAAAGACCAGGATTTCCCGATCTCCATCGAAGTGCAGTTATTGGGTGGTGACGCCACCGGTGAACGTACTACCTGTAATCTTTGTACGCCGGGTACAAATGTGGTGATGGACGGGAAGCTTGTCACCAACCATTGCATTAACTCCAGCTCAAAAACTTTCCGAGGGGAGGAATGGGTACGTGCTGAAGTGCTGGTGCTGGGAGATTCAGTGATCAAACACATCGTCAATGGTGATACGGTGCTCGTCTATGAACAACCGCAGATCGGAGGAGGTGCCGTGAGCGACTTTGATCCCGCGGTTAAAATCGACGGAAAATTGTTGTCGTCGGGATACATTTCCCTGCAGAGCGAAAGCCACCCCGTCGAATTCCGGAAGGTGGAGATTATGGAGATCAAACAGCAGGAATAACTGTGAATGGTAAACTGCGGGCCTTCCACACCTCACCAGGGGACGCAGCGATATCGGCGCTTGCGGTTGCTGTTAGTTTATTTGCCATTTTTTCGTGATTAGTTTAAAGAAAGGCATCCTGCAGTTCCTATCAAGAATCGTACAGTTTTTGTTCCGGATGCACTGTTGGGGCTGTCGTATTATTCTGCTAAACCCGGGCGGGCTTATAAGACACTGCATTCACAAGCGTTCCGATAGGGCCGATGGTGATTTCCACGATGTCTTTTTCCTGCAGGGTGAATGTATCGGGGGGAACCAGGCAGGTTCCGGTCATCAGGAAACAGCCGTCGTCAAAATCTGATTCGCGGTAAAGAAAATCTACCAGCTCTGTGAGGCGGCGTTTCATCCTGCCGATACTGGCCGTGTCGTGGTACACTGCCACATCTTTTCTTTTGATGGTCATTTCTATCACCAGATCTGCGGTGACAGGGCGCCTGGTGACCAGTAGTGCCGGCCCCAGCGCAGCGCTCCGGTCGTATATCTTCGCCTGCGGAAGGTACAATGGGTTGTCGCCCTCAATACTACGTGAGCTCATATCGTTGCCCACGGTATAGGCCTGGATATCTCCCGCCGAATTGATGAACAGGGTGAGTTCAGGTTCTGGCACACTCCATTCGGAATCATGGCGGATGTGGACGTCCTGTCCCGGGCCGGCTACTTTATGGGGCATGGATTTAAAAAAAAGTTCAGGGCGAACCGCATCATACACTCTGTCGTACAGGTCTGCTCCGCCGGACCCCTGCGCCTCCTCCATCCGCGCATCCCGGCTTCTCAGGTAGGTGACGCCGGCTGCCCACACTTCCTGCCGTCCTACCGGTGCCATCAGCCCCGCAGCCATCCGGTTTTCCGCTTCTGCGGCGGTGATTTCCGGGGCCCCGGAAAAGATGGCATCAAGGTAGGAATAAAGATTGTCCCGGTTGATCAGATGGTCCCATTGACGGTGGATCAGACGGTAGTTACGGTCGTGCTCCAGTATGATCCCGCTGATAGTTTTATAAAGCCTCATAAAGTTTTTTTTAAAAGGAGTGGAGTGGGTGCCGGACTATACCGGCTGATCGGACCATTCGCCGTTTTTCAGCCGGACTATCTGTAAGGGGTTGCTGTTCTTTAGCGCATCTGGTAGCAGGTGGTCGGGGCAGTCCTGGAACGCCAGAGGCCGCGCAAAACGGTAAATGGCACCGGTGCCCACAGAAGTGGAACGCGGATCTGTTGTGGAAGGGAAGGGGCCGCCATGCTGCATAGCGTGGCAGACTTCCACACCCGTGGGAAAACCTCCGAAGATAATCCTGCCGGCTTTGCCGGTGATAGTTTGAATGAGGGGTGCCAGCAGTGGGCCGTCATCGGCGGAAGCGTGTACAGTTACGGTAAGCTGCCCTTCCAGGGCGGCGGCCACCTCGGCCATTTGGGTGATATTGTTGCACAGCACAAAGAGCGTGGCTGGCCCAAACACCTCCTCCGATAATAGCGGGTTGGTGAGAAACCCGGCGGCATCGACCCGGAAAGCCATGGCCCTGCCCTGGGAATATTCGTCTGCCGGCTCTGTAGCAGCTCTTGCGATTTCCTGCACCCCGTTTTGTGTGGCCAGTGCGCCGGTGCTTTTACAATATGCCTTCCAGATGTTCTGGTCCAGCATGCTGGCGGGCGCAACTGTAGTAATCTCCTTTGCAAAATCCCGGATCAGCCGTTCGGTGGCTTCGCTTTTCATCGTGATCACGAGTCCCGGGTTCGTGCAGAACTGTCCTACGCCTAGGGTGACGGAAGCCGCCAGCCCTCTCGCTATTTTCTCTCCTTCGGTCTGCAGGGCGTGATCAAAAAGGAACACCGGGTTGATGGCACTCATTTCGGCATACACAGGAATGGGATCAGGTCGCGTGACGGCAGCATTGAACAGGATCATGCCCACTTTCCGTGAACCTGTAAAGCCCACGGCTTTGATAAGCGGATGTTTTACCAGCCTGGCTGCGTTCTCATGTGAGAGATAGAGTGAAGAAAAAACACCATCAGGCATCCCGGATTCTTTGGCTGCTGCTATGATCGCCGAACTAACCAGTTCATTAGTGCCGGGGTGTGAGGAATGGGCTTTCACCACTACCGGGCAACCGGCAGCCAATGCAGAGGCGGTGTCTCCACCTGCGGTGGAAAAAGCCAGGGGAAAATTGCTTGCACCAAAAACTGCCACCGGTCCGATGGGTACCAGCATCCGTCTGATATCTGGTCTGGGCTGGGGCTGCCGCTCGGGTTGGGCGGTGTCGATACGGGCGTCTACCCACCATCCTTCGCGCAGCAGGTTTGCGAACATTTTTAACTGTCCGCAGGTTCTGGCCCGTTCCCCGATCAGGCGGGCAGCGGGAAGCCCAGACTCCGCCACAGACCTTTCGATCAGGGTGTCTCCGAGACTCATGATCTTCTCGGCGATCAGGTCGAGGAAAGCGGCCCTGCGATCGGGCGGCATATTACTGTATGAAAAAAAAGCGGCCTGCGCCAACTCTGCTGCCTGCATCAGTTCGGCAGGGGCGGCGATAGCAAACGCCGGCTCCAGTTCTGCGTTAGCAGCAGTTGAAAAGGCGCGGAACGAGTGGGCACTGCCTGTTGTGCGGCGGAATCCGATAAAACTTTGTCCCGTTAGATCCATAATCGTCAAATTTTTATACAAGGGCGGGGCTCATTGTCCTGAACCGCTTCCGACGCAGATCCCATCCGAGCGGGCGTCAAAATACGTAATAAGTTTGGGTCTGCCCGGTGTTCGGCTGCAATTGGGTAACATGCTTACGGTTTTTGCTAAAATCGGTATAGGGCCATTGCGGCGTGCCCATCCGTCGTGCCGTCCAGACTGGATTATAGCTGGTATTTATACAGCAATTATCAGGTCTTTTTCCCATTGAGCAGTTCCGTATTAAGTAGAATTTTACCCGGTACCATCTAAAAGAAGATGACCTGAGTTGGTGGGAAAACAATTGGGGATGGTTAAAAATAGTCTCATTAAATCACTTATAAGTGATTTAATTATTATACATTTGTAAATGTTCTCTTTTAAGTGAAATCGAAACTAGTTTATTTGACAACATTATCGGGAGATAAGGCGTCCATTTATAGTATAACAGAGGAGGGTAGAAAGGGTAGTTTGCTTGATCATTTTATAAACGAACACAGGGATGGGTTCATTCAGGATTTGTTTAGCCTTATGGGCAGGCTCAGGGCTATGGGCAATTCGGTAGGGGCTTTGGAAACATATTTTAAGCTGGACGAAGGCTTAGAATGGAATGACCTTGTTTGTGCACTCTACGACATTCCGGACAAGCATCTAAGACTCTTCTGTATCCGCTTGAGTGAGCACATTATAGTGGTGGGAAACGGAGGTCCAAAAAGTGTAAGAGCATGGCAGGACGATTCCAAGCTTAGCAGGGAAGTGACTGAGATGATGCACTACTCAAAGATCATTCGTACCAAACTGGAAAATGGCAGTTTAAGAATAGCTGCCGATGGTTTAAAGTTTGAAGGAAATTTATTGCTTACGCGACAAACTACTTTTTATGGGAAACTCTGATGAAATAACTGAAAATTACTCCAGCGATCTGATAGATGATTTCTTGAGTAAGATCGCGCCGGAAGAACAGGAGCAAATCGATCACAAGATGAAGCTTGCGGCCAAGATCTACGCGGCCCTTAAAGCCAAGGGCTGGAAAAGCCTCGATCTGGCGAAGGCTTTGGAGCTAAAAAGCCCGTCTCTTGTTTCCAAATGGCTGAGCGGAACACACAATTTCACAGTCGATACGCTGGTAGACATCCAGCGCGCCCTGGACATACGGTTATTGGACACCGAATCATCCCAGGTTTCGGCATCCCTGAATATAAATTTCACTGTTTTAGTAAGGCCAGTTTCTCTAAGCATGGATATCTATGCACCTCTGCAACCCGTTATAGAGGAAATTAGCGGATCGCAGCCGACAACGGTTGCGGCCAAATATTAAATAAAAAGTATGGAAGCAGTCAAACAGGAAAGTTTATTCAATATACATGGCATTGAGTTAGTTTCCTTTTCTATTCAACCCCAACAGACGGGCGAATATCGCACAGATACTTTTGAGTTCAATATTCAACAGGAACAGAAAACAAGCGCGGAAAAACGTCTGCTTATTGTTTTTTCGACTATAACCGTAAAGGAAGCCGGAAAGGATACTGTGCTCGCAAGTTTACAGGTGGCTTGCGGTTTTGAGATTGTCTCGTTTGAAAGTATCATGAAAAAAGACAAGGAAGGAAACTTTCTTATTCCGCACAACTTCCATGTTACTACGAACAGGATTGCTGCGGCAACTGCCAGGGGAATTTTATACGCACAACTGCGAGGTTCCTATTTACAAAACGCGATACTTCCGGTGCTTCCCGTAGAGTTTATTTTCTAAAAATATTTAATAATAGTCCTCCCATCAATGCGCCGTACAGGGTGCTATTTAATGGTTTCGATGTGATACTGCAGGTTCCGGAGTTGCATCCCACAAAATGATAATAACAATAGCCACCGATTGCTCCTGCAATTATGCCGGCGATAGTGAATTGATGTCTGGTAAGAAAATGTTTCAGGCGGATCATCTGTGATGGTTTGATCAATTTATCACAATAATAGCTTTTTCTTCAGAAAGATCTGATTGCCGCGGGGATCCTTGCATCCTAAACCTTTCTTTTTCTGTTTCTATACTACGTTGAAGATCGCTGTGCCGAAATCATCATTGGCCGTTTTAGAAAAATAATAGCTCATCTATTTCCTATCCGATTAATAGGGTAAACGTTTTAAAACTCTTCTGCAGCCGTTTTTCTCCCCTGTTTATGCATGCAGGATAAGGTTACTTTGCCTTATGCTGGTCAGGATTTTTGGAAGCGCCGTATATGGGGTGGATGCCATCACCATTTCCATAGAGGTGAATGTGATGGCTGGTCGGGATTATTTTATAGTGGGCCTTCCGGATAGCTCGATAAAGGAGAGTATTCAGCGGGTGGAAAGCGCGATCAAGACGAACGGATTTTTTATGCCGCGTACCAAGCTAATCGTGAATCTTGCACCGGCGAACATCAGAAAGAGTGGTTCGGCATTCGACCTGCCGATTGCGGTGGGTGTGCTGGGGGCAACCGGTCAGCTTCCCCAGGTGCAACAGCTTTCGGATTATATTGTAATGGGTGAACTTAATCTCGATGGCTCGGTGAATCCGATAAAGGGCGCCCTTCCCATCGCGATCACCGCTGCCCGTGAGGGATTTAAGGGCCTGATCGTACCTGCTTCAAATTCCGGAGAAGCGGCGGTGGTGAGCAATCTGAAGGTGTATGGCGTTTCGCACCTGCGAGAGCTGATCGCTTTTTTTCGGGATCCGCTTGCCTTGCAGCCGGTGAAAGAGAGTGGCATGGACGATTTCCCTCAGGTGGCGGAACAGCAGGATCTTGACTTCAGCGATGTCAGGGGGCAGTCTGCAATAAAACGGGCGCTGGAGATCGCTGCGGCGGGAGGGCATAACGCGGTGCTGATTGGCCCGCCGGGTGCCGGCAAAACCATGCTGGCCAAAAGAATTCCCGGTATCCTGCCTCCACTATCGCTGCAGGAGGCGCTGGAAACGACCCGCATCCATTCGGTGGCCGGGAAACTTCCGCCAAACGCGACGCTGGTAGCCCAAAGGCCGTTTCGATCACCGCATCATTCTATCAGCGCCGCGGCACTGGCGGGTGGAGGCAGCATTCCCCAACCGGGGGAGATCTCCCTGGCTCATAACGGGGTGCTGTTCCTTGATGAGCTTCCGGAGTTCAGGCGCGCGGCACTGGAAGTGATGCGGCAGCCGCTGGAAGAACGGCGGGTCTCTATAGCCCGGGCGAAGATGGCGGTCGAGTTTCCGGCCAGCTTTATGCTGATCGCTTCTATGAATCCCTGTCCCTGCGGATTCTACAACCACCCGTCAAAGGAGTGTGCCTGTTCGCCTGGTATGGTGCAAAAGTATCTGAACAGGATTTCCGGGCCGCTGCTCGACCGGATTGATCTGCACGTGGAAGTAACACCCGTGCCCTTTTCGCAGCTCACCGAAACGGGGCAGGCTGAATCTTCCGCCACCATACGCAAGCGGGTGATAAGAGCCCGGCAGCAGCAGGAAGAAAGATACCGGGGAATCGCTGGTGTCTACGCGAATGCCATGATCAGGGCGGGTGCGTTGCGCGAGGTATGCCGCCTGGATACTGCGGGCCGCAACTTGTTAAAGATCGCAATGAACCGGCTCCACCTCTCGGCAAGGGCCTACGACAGGATCCTGAAAATGAGCCGTACGATTGCTGACCTCGGTTGCTCGGAGCATATAAAAGCCGAGCACGTTGCCGAGGCGATACAGTACCGCAGCCTCGACCGCGAAGGATGGGCGGGTTGATTTTTCCGGCTCCATAACCAAACATCGGCGGGCCTAAAACTGATTATATTTTCCGATCTTGTGCCGCCGAATACTTCCAGGGGAGACGGCGCGGCCGCCAGAAAGTAGAGATCGACCGAAATCAGCCAGCAGGAACCAATTAACGTATGCCCTACAGATGAGAATTCTTTTTACTTACCTCAGGTCTTTTAAATGGCTGGTAGCCCTAACGCTGGCACTTGCGGCCATCAACACCGGCTTTTCCCTGATGGACCCGATCATTTTCGGGAAACTGGTGCGACTGGCAACGGATTTCCGCTATAAGCCCGAACTGTATGGCAGTTCCGACCAGTTCCTGTGGTCCTTTTCTACCCAGTACCCCGGCGTGGTATTCCTGTTGCTGGCTTCCATCGGCGTGGCGATGGTGAGCCGTATCGCAAAAAGTTTTCAGGATTATTTCCTGAATGTGATCGTCCAGAAATTCGGGGCCCGGATATTTACAGACGGTCTGAAACACGCCATGAAACTGCCATACGAGGAATTTGAAGACCAGCGTAGCGGTGAAACCCTGAGTATCCTTCAGAAGGTCAGGGCAGACACCGAACGTTTCATGAACTATTTCATCAACATACTGTTCGGAGTGATCGTAGGGATCGTGTTTGTTTGTGTGTATGCAGCAGTATATATACACTGGTCGATCCCCATCGTGTATTTTGCCGGCATTATACTACTTACCGCCATCACCAACCTGCTGAGCCGGAAAATCAAGACCATACAAGGGAATATTGTTGCGCAGACCAATTCACTCGCAGGCAGCACAACGGAATCCTTAAGGAATATCGAACTGGTGAAAAGCCTCGGGTTAACCAGCCAGGAGGTGGGGCGGCTGAATACCAACACCTATAAGATACTCGGACTGGAACTCACCAAAGTGAAGCGTATCCGCAGTATCAGCTTTATTCAGGGAACGTTTGTGAATACGCTCAGGCAGGTGATCCTTTTTATACTGATGTGGCTGATATTCGGCGACATCATGGACGCGGGTCAGTTGGTCACCATGCAGGTGTTTTCCTTTTTTGTGTTTGGCCCCCTGCAGGAGATCGGTAATATCATTTTGTCATACCGGGAAGCTGAAGCTTCTCTGAACAATTTTAATAATCTCATGCAAAAGGCGCCGGAGAAACAGCCGGCCCATCCTACCCACCTGGGAGAGATAGCCACGCTCGAATTTCAATCGGTTGGCTTCCGCCACCAGTCAGCTCAGCAAGCGGCAATCAACAGGATCAGCTTTCGCGCTGAGACCGGAGAAACAATCGCTTTTGTGGGCCCCTCCGGGTCGGGTAAGACCACCCTTATGAAATTACTGGTGGGCCTCTACCGGCCGCAGCAGGGACGTATACTGTATAACGGGATCGACGAGTCTTCAATCGATTTTGAAGACCTGCGCGATCAGATTGGATTTGTTACCCAGGATACCCAGCTTTTTTCCGGCACCATTAAAGAGAATTTGCTGTTCGTGAATCCCGGAGCAACCGACGCCGACCTGCAAGAAGTACTTCGGCAGGCTTCCTGCCAAAAACTGCTGGAAAGAGCGGAGAACGGCCTGGACACTATGATCGGTGAAGGGGGATTGAAGTTATCCGGCGGTGAAAAACAGCGGCTCTCCATTGCCAGGGCGCTGCTGAGGAAACCCAGGTTGCTGATATTTGATGAAGCCACTTCATCCCTGGACTCGCTGACCGAAGAGGAAATCACCAACACCATTATCCAGGTGTCGTCCCTGAAATATCAGATCAGCATCCTCATCGCACACCGGCTGTCGACGATCATGCATGCCGACCGGATCTATGTGCTGGAAAAGGGCGAGGTAGTGGAAACGGGCTCCCATGAACAGTTGTTAAATGAAAAAGGCTTGTATTACGCTATGTGGCGGCAACAGATCGGCGAACGCAAAAAAGAAAGTTACCTGGGCAGCGACAACTAACCGCACCGGAAATCACGCCTGACATTGCGTACCGGTCGAGGCTCTGTTCATAGCACCCGGCATCCCGGCTGTCGACCCCGGCGTCCGGTATCCGGCGAAATCCGGCTGATTTGCTAAACTAACGCTACATTTGACAATCACATGTAAAAAGAGCTTGTCGTTATAAAATGAGTAAAAACGAGTTTACACCTAAACTGTTTACACTCTTAAGAACGGGCATCTCGAAACAGCAGCTTTCTAAAGACATTCTTGCGGGGATCATTGTTGGTGTGGTGGCGCTGCCCCTGGCCATAGCCTTCGCCATTGCGTCGGGTGTTTCACCCGAAAAGGGTCTTATCACGGCTGTTGTAGCGGGCCTGATCATTTCGGTGTTGAGCGGCAGCAGGGTACAGATCGGTGGCCCCACGGGCGCTTTTATCGTGATCGTGTACGGCATCGTGCAGAGCCACGGAATAGACGGACTTGCGATCGCCACCCTGATGGCAGGAGTTATTATTATCGGGATGGGCCTGGCCCGCCTGGGCAACTACCTTCGATTCATCCCCTATCCGCTGATAGTGGGATTCACCAGCGGCATCGCATTGATTATCTTTTCTTCCCAGATTAAAGACTTCTTTGGCCTGTCTATCGAGGAGGTGCCTGCCGATTTTATAGAGAAATGGACCGTGTACGCGAATAATTTTTCAGATATCAACTGGGTAGCGCTGGGAATTGCTCTCGGTACGGTGCTGATAGCACTCAATTTTAGCAGGGTCACTACTAAAGTGCCAGGCTCCATTGTAGCTATAGTGCTGAGTACGGCGCTTGTGTATTTTCTGAACCTTCCGGTGGAAACCATTGAAACCAAGTTTGGGGAAATACCCAACACTATTCCACTGCCCGTTGTGCCGCATATAGACCTCGCCACCATTCGAAATCTCATTCAGCCAGCCATCGCTATTGCATTGCTGGGAAGCATTGAATCGCTTCTTTCGGCGGTAGTGGCCGACGGCATGATCGGGGGGCGGCACCGCTCCAATATGGAACTGGTGGCACAGGGGGTGGGCAATATCTTTTCAGGTCTTTTCGGAGGTATCTGTGCCACCGGCGCCATTGCCAGGACCGCAACCAGCATTAAGAATGGTGGGCGAACCCCGATTGCCGGTATCGTTCATGCGGTGGTGTTATTATTGATCATGCTGCTCTTTGCGCCCGTTGCCAAACTAATTCCGCTTTCCTGTCTGGCCGGTATTTTGGTGGTGATTGCCTGGCATATGGGTGAATGGCGGCATTTTATATCGTTAATGAAAAGCAACCGGCTGGATGTAGTTGTACTGCTGGCCACATTTTTACTGACGGTCTTTTTTGATCTGGTGCTGGCCATTGAAGTGGGTATGATCCTGTCCAGCTTTATTTTTATGAAGCGTATGAGCCAGGCTACTTCTATTAAGGATGCGCTCGGCCCTATCGGGACAGATGATGAACCTGCAGACCTTCTGTTTGAAGAAGAATTCGATATCCCGGAGGGAGTGATGGTCTTCGAAATAAATGGCCCCCTGTTCTTCGGGGCATCGCAAAAATTTCAGGACGTGCTGACCGACCTGAAGCAGACTCCCGAAGTCCTGATCTTACGGATGCGCCACGTGCCTTTTATCGATGCAACGGGGGTCAGCAGGCTAAGGGAGATCGCCAGGCAACTGCAATCAAAGAACACGTCGATCGTCGTCTCAGGCGCCAATCGCGGCGTGAAACACGAGCTATTGAAGTCCGGACTGTATGCCCTCATCGGGAAATGGAATATACACGATAACATTGGCAGCGCCTTGGAACGATCCCGGGAAATACTCGCAAACATACCGCCAAAAGCATCATAAATAAAGGGAAGATAGATACGCACTACCTACCCTTCGAACTCCGTCCCATACTTCCGGAAATGAAGAAGGAGCCGGCTGCCCGACTCCTTTAAAACTATAAAAAGGGTTAGTAAGAAAGCGTAAACGAAAAATTGTGGTGTTATAGTATAAACCAGCGGTTAATTTGTAATTGTGTGCGGCCGTTCCGGTATGTCAACTGATACTTTCGATGATCCCGGCGATGCCCTGCCCCCCGCCGACACAGGCGGTGACCAGTCCGTATTTTTTATTCAGGCGTTTCAGATCGTGCATCAACTGGATGGTGAGTTTGCAGCCTGTGCAGCCCAGCGGGTGCCCCAGCGCAATGGCGCCTCCGTTTATATTGACCAGCGAAGGATCGAGTTCGAGTTTACGGATCACCGCAAGGGTCTGGGAAGCAAAAGCCTCGTTCAACTCCACCAGGCTGATATCGGCTATGCTCATCCCGGCTTGCTTCAACACTTTGGGCACGGCTTCCACCGGGCCCATTCCCATGATACGGGGATGCACGCCCGCACTGGCGCAATTCACCAGACGCGCCAGCGGCTGCAATCCCAGTTCTGCGATCATCTTTTCCCCCATCACGATCACGAAGGCAGCGCCGTCGGAGGTTTGGGAAGAGTTCCCTGCTGTGACGGTACCGTTCACCGCAAACACGGGTTTGAGTTTGCCAAGTGCTTCTATGCTGGTATCTGCCCGCGGGCCCTCATCGGTGTCAACCGTGTAGGTGCGGGAATTTCTTTTTCCATTTTTCACAGCCACCTCTTCCACTTCCACCGGCAATATGCCCGGCTTAAAATGGCCTGCTGAGATAGCAGCTATCGCTTTACGATGAGAATGGTAGGAATACTCGTCCTGGTCTTCCCGGCTCACCTTGAATTCGCTGGCCACGGCTTCTGCCGTCAGGCCCATGCTCAGGTAATAGTCAGGTTCCTCGCGTGCGATGGAGTAGGCGGGTACTGTTTTCCAGCCGGCCGTCGGCACAAGGCTCATGCTTTCCGTTCCTCCGGCAATCACACATTCCGCCTGTCCGCTTCGGATCTTAGCCGTGGCAATGGCAATGGTTTCCAGACCCGACGCGCAATACCGGTTCACGGTCATGCCCGGAGCGCCGATCCCAACAGCCCGGGCGGCAATAATACGACCTACCTGTAGGCCCTGTTCCGCCTCCGGCACCGCATTACCGACAATTACATCGTCGACCCGCGTAGGATCGAGTTGAGGAACCGACGCCAACAAGCCACGTATCACATCTATTGCCAGATCGTCGGGCCGGTAAAAACGAAATCCTCCTCTTTTTGCCTTTCCTACCGCTGTGCGGTAACCGGCAACAATGTATGCTTCCTGCATCTAGGAAATATTAAGGTAAGAAATAGTTGTTTATGCAACTTTATACTCCAAAGTTAAATACAATGGGCGTAATATTCAAGATTCTACATCTTATCTTCGCAGAGGCCATGTACAATATTCTTCGTAAGATCTTATTCTGTTTTCCGCCGGAAGATGTGCATCATTTTGCCATGAGCGGCTTGTCGGTGGCTGGAAAGTTACCCGGTATGAAGAAGGTGTTTCGACCGGCGGTTACGGTCGATCCGCGTTTGCAAAGGGAATTATTTGGTCTGGTGTTCAGCAATCCGGTGGGCCTGGCTGCAGGCTTCGATAAAAACGCCGCCTATCTCGATGAATTGGAAATGCTGGGTTTTGGATCGGTAGAGATCGGCACGGTTACACCGCTGCCACAGGAGGGGAATGAGAAACCACGACTGTTTCGTATTCCCGCGCATGGCGCACTGATCAACCGGATGGGGTTTAATAACGACGGAGTAAAGGAAGTTGCCCGACGGTTGAGGCTCTGGCGGAAGGTGCATCCGCAGACGGATATGGCTGATGCCAACCGCTTGGTGATTGGAGGAAATATTGGCAAAAATAAAAACACTCCCAACGAGAACGCCTGGAAAGATTACGAGCTTTGTTTTCTGGAGCTGTTCGACTGTGTCGACTATTTTGTGGTGAACGTCAGTTCGCCTAACACCCCGGGTCTGCGCCAATTACAGGAAAAGGATTCGCTGAATAAAATATTATCTCATCTGCAGACCATCAACAGGCAGCATCCGAAACCAAAGCCGATCCTGTTGAAGATCGCGCCCGACCTCACGGAGGCGCAGATGGATGATGTGATCGATCTGGCGATGGAGATCCAGCTCGACGGTATTGTGGCGGCCAATACCACCATCAATAGGGAGGCCCTCACCGGTATACCGGCGGAAAGAATCGACCAGATCGGTGCAGGTGGACTGAGCGGCAAACCCCTGGGGGAACGATCCACGGAGATCGTTCGGTATATATATCAGAAAACGGGGGGCGCAGTTCCGGTGATTGCTTCCGGCGGCATATTCACAGCCGCCGACGCACAGGCAAAACTGGACGCGGGCGCTTCACTGGTGCAGGTATGGACGGGATTTATTTATGAAGGCCCCAACATCGTACGCAACATTTGCAAAGGCCTGTTAAAGCAGCAGGGATAAGTCCGTTAGTTGACGATCGAATGTGGAATTTAACTTTTTGTCTCCCAAATGGGGCCGTCAGCACCACTATGGCGAAGGGATTGTCCATTTTTTTAGTTCCGCTTCATCCTGCTCGCCCACATAATAGCTATTGTATTCAAAACGGATCTTTGATCCGAGATATTCCTGTTCAAAAAAAGAAACGTTCCCCTTCCCCGGATATCTTTCCGTGTTAGAGCTTTTCCAGCAGTTCAATTACCTTTTCGCGCTTCAGGATGAGGTAGCCGATGCGGTCGTTGCTGATGCCCTCCTTAAGCTGGTAGCTGAAGGCAAGCTGGTCTTCGTGCACAGCCGTTTCGAAATATTTGAAGGAGATATTCGGATATTCTTTTAGCTCATCTGCAATTTCGTAAAGGTGGGTGGACAGTACGAACATGGAGCTATGGATACGAATTAATCCACGGATTACAGCGGCCGAACACTTCATGGCGTCCTGCACATTCGTGCCCTTGAACAGCTCATCGATCAGCACCAGCCATTTGCGGCCGTCGGTGATCTTGGTGATGGTGTTCTTGATCCGTTGCACCTCGTTGAAAAAATAACTCTCTCCCTTCACCACATTGTCCACCACGTTGATATTGCTTAGCAGCCCGTCAAATACCGTCAGTGTCATGGATGTCGCCGGCACGCCCATGCCCAGGTGCGCGAGGAAAACGGCGCTGCCAACTGCTTTGATGAAGGTGCTCTTGCCAGCCATGTTGGCGCCCGTCAGGAAAATGAAATTTGATTCGTTGTTCATTTTCACGTCGTAGGGTACCGGCTGGCCCAGCAGCATGTGATACAGGCCGTTGATACGGAGAAAGGGCTGAGCCGCTTCGCGAAATTCGGGGAAACAAAGATTATAACGTTTTACCGCCGCGGCCATGGCATACCAGGCATCCAACTGGCCGAACAGTTGGATGAGTTCCAAGGCATGATTGCGGTATTTATTTCTCAGATACCTGCCGAACCTTATGGTTTCGACCAGGCTATACGGCTGGTCCGGAGGGCGGAGAGAAAGTGCTGTGGCTTCGGGGTCGCGCAGCAACTGCGTGGTGCGCGATAACAGTAAGGCCAGGCTTCGCGGCGTGTTTTCGCTGTGCAGCAATTCACTCAGTTTTCGCATGCCGCTCAGAAAATCGCTGAAGTGTTTTATGGAATATTTTACCAGCGAAAAATCCGCTGTGTGAAATACTTTATAAGACAGTGCATTGAGGTAATTGGCGCGGGCGGGTATCGTATCAATGGTGCTGCTGTAGAACCGCTCCACTACCATTAGCGTACCGTTGGAGATGCTAGTGGGCCAGTTTTCCCAGTGTGCTCCGATCAGTTTAATAATTTGCTGGGTTTCCAGGATACGGGCGGTGTCGTTATAGGGTTTTCGGAAGATACGGTACAGCCAGTCCCGCCCTTCCCCGGTGCGGGTGAGGTTAAGCTTGTGAAAAATCGAAAATTCTTCCTCGCTGTGAAACACTGACAGGTCGTCGTATGTTGTATGATCCACTTCCATCGGCAAACCGCTTGTTTTTCTTTCCTACCGGTCGAATAATAATCGTTCTCCCATATGAGATTCATTCCACCTGTTATTTCCATATACCAGCCGGCCATTCACAAAAGTGTGGGTAACCGAGGCGGGAAACGGGTGTCCTTCCAGGGGACTCCAGCCGCATTTATATAGGATATTGTTTTTAGAAACCGTAAAAGGATCGTTGAGGTCAACGATCACCAGGTCGGCGTGATAACCTTCCCGTATGAATCCCCGCTCCCTGACGTTGAAAGCCGTGGCCACGGCGTGGCTCATCTTCTCCGCTATCTTTTCTATACTGATATCTCCTTGCTTTACATATTGCAGCATCAGCGGCAGCGAATGCTGTACCAGGGGTACCCCGGCGTGTGCCTGCTCGTAAGGCAGGTCCTTCTCTGACCAGGAATGGGGAGCATGGTCCGTGGCGATCACATCCAGCCGGTCGTCCAGCAAGGCCTCCCACAGCGCCATCTTGTTGTGTGGGGCTTTGATGGCTGGATTACACTTGATCTGGTTACCCAATGCCGCGTAGTCGTTACTGGTGAAATGAAGATGGTGCACACATACCTCAGCCGTGATCTTTTTATCTTTCAGCGGAAGCAGGTTTCCGAAGAGTTGCAATTCTTTTTGGGTAGAGATATGCAGGATATGCAGTCTGCTGCCGTGCTTTTTAGCCAGTTGTACGGCTTTGAACGACGATTCGAAACAGGCGTTTTCGTCTCTGATCAGCGGATGGTCGGTCGGCTCCAGGGTGCCCTTTTCCGCTTTTATGCGGGCAAAGTTCTCCCGGATGATCTTCTCGTCCTCACAATGGGTAGCGATCAGCAGCTCGCTGCCGCTGAATATCTTTTCCAGCGTAAGATAATTATCCACCAGCAGCCCCCCTGTTGAAGAGCCCATAAAGATTTTCACCCCGCAGACTTTCTCCTTTTTTTCGTTTGTTTTCATCACCTCTTCTGTATTGTTGTTCGAGGTGCCCATGTAAAACGAATAATTTGCCAGGGATGTTCGGGCGGCGATGGTGTACTTCTCTTCCAGGAGTTGCTGAGTAAAAACCGGGGGAATAGTATTGGGCATTTCCATGAAGGAAGTGATCCCTCCGGCAACTGCCGCTTTGGATTCGGAATAGATGGTGGCCTTGGAGGTGAGCCCCGGCTCACGAAAATGAACCTGATCGTCGATCGCCCCGGGCAACAAATGTTTGCCTTCCCCGTTTATTTCATACACAGACGCCCGGGAAGAAAGCTGGTTGCCGATCGCCTCGATCCTGCCGTTTTTGACCAGCACGTCCTGGGTAACGGACTTTCCTTCGTTCACGACCGTTATATTTCGAATCAGGTAATTTTCCATAATATTGATCTCTTAGTTTATGCCAGGAATGCAATTTATTATAAAAAATCTGGGCCGGTTGCTGATTTTGTTAGCACCCTGTTCTGTCAGCGCACAATCGGCCTATCTCTCGCAGGACAATAAACACCGGCAGTTGCTCGACCGCCTGGAGATCAAGCTGCGCAGCCCCCAGCTCCAGGTGTCTACGGTTAAGCCTTTCAGCAGGAGGCTTGCAGCAGAAGTGGCGGAGGGTGCCGATTCGGTGGCCGGAGCCGCCGCAGTATCACTTTCTGAGGTCGATCGTTACGGAATAGGCCAGGTGTTGATGAACAATTCCGAATGGGTGAAGGGCGACAAGTCGGCCTTTGCCAGCAAACGCCCGTTATGGAACACCATCTACCGCAATAAAGCCAATTTTTTTGAGGTGGACGAAAAGGATTTTTTTCTTGCCGTTAACCCGGTGCTGCAACTGCAGCAGTCGCTCGAGCAGCACAATACCGAGCGGATCTTCCTCAACGCCCGGGGAGTGGATATCCGGGGGATGATAGCCCGGAGGGTCGGTTTTTATACCTCGGTGGTAGAGCACCTCGAAAGGGCGCCTTCTTTTGTGCAGGATCGCGTTACAGCGTTCAGAGCGGTGCCCGGCGCAGGAAGATTTAATAAATACAAACAGACCGGCTGGGATTATTCTGATGCGAGGGGAGGAATTATGTTCAACGCAGCCGGTTACCTGGATTTCCAGTTTGCATACGATCGCAATTTTATCGGCAACGGTTACCGGAGCCTTTTTCTCAGCGATGGGGGGATGAACTATTTATTCCTGAAGATCAATACCCGTATCTGGAAGCTGAACTATCAGAATATTTTTATGGAACTGAATCCTCAGTTCCCCGCTTCGGTGCGGAACAGCGACCAGTTGCTGGACAAAAAATACGCAACTGTCCACCACCTGAGTTTGAACGCTACCAAATGGTTGAACCTCGGCTTGTTCGAGGCGGTTGTGTTCGGACGGAAGAATCATTTTGATTTCAGCTACCTTAACCCGGTCATCTTTTTACGTACAGCAGAAAAACAGAACAATAGTCCCGATAACGGCCTGGTGGGATTCGATTTCAAAGCGAACCTGGCCAGGCGGATGCAGTTATACGGTCAGCTTATCTTCGACGAACTGGTGATCAAAGAGCTGACGGCGGGCAACGGCTGGTTCGGGAACAAATTCGGGGTGCAGCTCGGTGCAAAATATATAGATGCATTCAAGGTGAACAACCTTGATCTGCAGGCCGAGCTCAACCTGGTGCGACCGTTCACCTATTCGCACTACGATTCCAGTGCGGGATACAGCCACTACAATCAGCCCCTGGCCCATCCGGCCGGTGCAAACTTCATCGAGGCTGTCGGCATCATAAAATATCAACCTCTGCCGCGGCTCAATGCTTCGGCTCGACTGATTGCCTGGAAGCAGGGGGTGGATACCGGCAGCAGCAATTTCGGCGGTAATATTTTTAAGTTATACAATACCAGGCAGGCCGACTACGGCTATACGCTTCCCAGCGGGGTGGGGGCTGCAGGACTGAACGCGCAACTGCTGGTCAGCTACGAACTTCGGGAGAACCTGTTCCTGGATGCCTCCTGGCTGATCAGGCGATGGAAAACGGACGGCGATGTATATGCGCCGGATAACACCCATATGCTTACGGCCGGGCTCCGGCTGAATATGTTCCGGCGGCAGTACGATTATTAACGCGCTATAGCTGCCGGAGTGTTGAATAAACGTTCGGCGGCAGGTTGGCTGCTGACGCGTTATAAAGTCTGATGGATTTGAATTGCCGGGGATCGCATAGACAGCGAGCGGGAGTGAGTGCCTGCAGCAAATTATAGTTTTGGGCCATCCCGGAATGATGCGTTTGCAGGGCCTAGCCTTCGAAGATCAGGGAAAACACCACCATCCGGGAATTCAGTCTGTCAATCACATTGGAGAACTTAAGCCCTGCGTCGCGGCTATGGCTGTTCGAAAGTCCGTTGCTGATCTTGATCTCGGGGGATAATATAAAAACGGGGAAATAGAAATTAAAGCCGATGCCTGCTTCCACGCCGAAGTCGAGCTTTTTCAGTTTTACCAACTCTTCTGCTTTGCGGGCCCGGGCGTTGGAAGCGAGGTCATATTCTACTTTTCCGCCGCCGAACACATAGACCCGGAAATTATCGATCCGGTCCGATCGGAACTTGATATGCACAGGAAGCCCTACCAGAATGGATTCCACGCGTTTCGACATCACCGATTGCTCTTCCTTTGCTGCATCGGGATACTTGAGGTGGTAGGAAAGGTTTTTATAGGAAAACAGGAGTTGTGGAAAGATGGCACGCACTTCGAACCTCGGAGAAAGCCGGTACGTGTGAATGCCGGCCAGGCCGATTCCTCCGGCATTTTCGGGATTTATTGCCATCACGCTGTCGTATTGCAGGAAACGAGGGTCGTGGCTCAACTGAACCCGCGATGTATTATAGATCACCCCGATGCCGAGGTAGTACGACTTATCATCGTGGTTGGGCAGGTGCAGCTCTTTTTGGCCAATGGCCTGCAGAGAGGTGAACATCAAACCCCATATCATCAGTCTTTTTTGTAGTCCGCCTGCTTTTTTCCGCAATAGATTGTACATATCCCTAGGCTCAACCTTTTTAGTGAAGTGTCTTTAAAACCAACTTGTTGTAAAACGTGTAGAAATGTTTCGCCTTCGGGAAATGCTTTAACGGATGAATGTAAATATTGGTACGCTTCGCGGTTCCGGGAAAATAGTCTGCCGATAGCAGGGGCCAGGTATTGCATATAGACATTATATATCCACCCGAATAGTCCCCTGGGCCTGGAAAATTCCAGTACCGCCAGTTGTCCTCCCGGCCTCAGCACCCTGTGAATTTCTGAAATCCCCTGTTCGAGGTCTTCAAAATTCCGGACACCAAAGGCCACCGTTACCGCATCAAACGAACCAGATGCCGAATTTATTGCCTCGCTGTCACCTTTTACCAACTCTATGTGGTTATTTAACAGGTGTTTAGCAATTTTTTTTCTTCCAATCTCCAGCATACCCTCCGAAATATCCATGCCAACAATTTTTTGAGGTCTGAGGATTTTCCAGGCCAGGATGGCCACGTCCCCGGTACCGGTTGCAATATCCAGGAGGGACTGGGGTTGCAGTGCTTTGAGTTGCCGGATCAGTTTTTTTCTCCACCACACGTCGATCCCGCCGGAGAGGAACCGGTTCAGGAAGTCGTACCGGTAAGCGATAGCATCGAACATACCGGCCACCTGCTGTTTTTTGCGCTGGGGAGAATCCTTAAAAGGCACCACGGTATCGTGGGAATACTTCGACATGCCGCGAAGGTAAACGCAAAAGCCAATAAGTGGAGGAGGAGCTTTACTTTTGCCCCGCATGATAATAAGATCGGCCGAATATCTTGTCAGTAGCCCGGGCGTTTCCGGGTGCCCACCTCCCGACAAACCGGAGTTTGCCTTTATCGGGAGGAGCAACGTGGGTAAGTCGACCCTGATCAACATGTTGTGCAATAATCAGAAGCT
Source organism: uncultured Chitinophagaceae bacterium (assembly GCA_964624205.1). Lineage (GTDB taxonomy): Bacteria > Bacteroidota > Bacteroidia > Chitinophagales > Chitinophagaceae > Flavitalea. The sequence continues at coordinate 24,295 of CAZUWX010000002.1, read as the reverse complement.
GGCCAAAACCTCGGGTACGCCGGGTAAAACACAGTTGATCAATCATTTTATCGTGAACGACGAGTGGTATCTGGTAGATCTGCCCGGTTATGGATTTGCCAAGGTGTCGCAGTCGGCCCGGAACCGGTGGGAGCAGATGATCGAAAACTATCTGCGGAAGCGGGAGAATCTGCGAAGTGTTTTTGTGCTGATCGATGCACGGCATGATCCACAGCGGATCGATCTTGAATTTGTAAACCGGTTGGGGAAATGGGGAGTGCCTTTCTGCCTGGTGTTCACCAAGGCCGACAAGGAGACGCAGCGGGTGGTGAGTCGCAATGTGAAGGCCTTCGGGGCGAAGATGCTGGAAACCTGGCAATTCCTACCGCAGCAGTTTATCACCAGCGCGGTAAAAAAACAGGGGCGTGAGAACATCCTCACCTATATCGGGACGATGATAGGCAGTGAGAGTGTCTGAAGACAGGAGAGCTTTACCACCGGCGTGAAACGATTTCCGGCGATGCAGTGCGTTTTTAAGCACCATTCCCCGCTGATGTTTAGTTCACGACCTTATTGGCGCAGCAACTGCTGGCAAAAGCCTCCGGTTTGGCTTTGAACGCAAACCCCATCCCGAGGATATAACCCATGGCTTCTTTGAGGGCGTCATTACTTTTGAAATTGGGGTTGGTGTTGATGTCGGCATGCACTTCCATATCAACGTCATAGCGCGTGAAGAGGTTGCATAGCTCGTAGGCGATCTCTATACTCTTTGCTACTTCCACCAGCATTCTTTCCTTGATGGTGTACACCTGTTTTGTTTTGTCGTTATGGATAAACATGAAACCACCGTGACCTTCGCGGAGGAAAACGATTACTGTTGCGAACTCGGTTTCGGAACCCTTCACCTGTGAATCGGTGCCGATGCATACTTTCAGATGGTAGCCGCTGGCTGTTTCTCTTTTGATGGCATTTTCTACGGCATTGAGGATCGGTAATTCTATTGTATCACCATTGAATTTTCTCCATTTCATATAATTGGTTTGCCCAATTTAGGAAAAAAAGTAATCTGATGAGCGTTGCCGGGAAAAATTGGCGGAATGGTAACGGCAAGCTGATTTTCAGGAGAATACAGGCGGATGGGCAGGCTTTAGCTGTTGTTGGGTAACAAAAAAGCCGAGGATGAGACAATTTTTTGCCTGCTCACGACAAAGTGCTGTTTTCTTCGGGCCTTGTTCGAGACTGATAAGGGTCTTGTAAGGGTCTGCTGGGCTAAACGCCTGAAAATAAAGGCTTTTGCTGCCTATACCCCTACCAAACCCTTACAAGACCCGAATGAATCCCTATCAAACCCCTTCTCGTAATATTATTGTTTTATCAACCGGAACAGCCTTTGCTCCTGCGGGCCCGGAATCTGAAGCAGGAGCAGGCCTTTCGGGGCGCTGCTAACACGGAGTATGTTTAGTCCCGGGGTCAGGCTTCCCGTCTGCAACAAACGGCCGGTTCCATCGAGCAGCCGGTAAGGATACCGGTCGTCTGTGATTAACGTTATGTGGTCGTTTACCATTGTGCCTGCGATGCGGATGGAATTGCCCGGTTTAAAGTCCAGGCTCACCGTGTTCGAATAATAGACACGGTTGTCAGGTACAGTGAGGATCCTGACGCGATAGTACAGCGTGCCCGGCGCATAGGGCCGGTAACGGTATTGTGTATGGCCGACGGCGTTAAGAGCAGAGGCGATGGTCCGGAATCTCACACCATCCGCAGAACATTCCAGGCTCATGTCCTGGGGAGTCGCATCAGTTTCAAACGACCATAGGAGCAGGTGGGCGCCGTCGCGCTGCTGGCCTTTCAGCGTAAGGTTGAAAATAGGTAAAACCGTCTGGGTGGAACCTGTCAGAGAATAATGACCTACACTGCCGTAGTCGTCCGAGTTTGCGTTTTCCACGCCATCCACCACCAGATAGTAAGTACCTGATACCAGGTTGGTATCGACGGTGGCGTTGAGGAGGGTAGGCGGGTTGTAGGCGTTCAGCGTGTCGCCGTTCCGGTCGAGGATATAGAGTTTCAGATCGATGTTTGCACCCTCGTTCCCCGCTCCCACATTGCGGGGAGTGAGGGTGATCTTGTATTTCCCCCCCTGTTGAACGTCCAGCCGGAAAACGTCGCGATCCGTCCGGGTATGGATCACTCCTTTTGCTTCAAAAGATCGGGGTTGTATCGGCAGTCGAGACGCGACCTGGATGCTATCGCCGTGGTCGTCGGCGACCAGGCCAATATGGTGCTCGCCGTTAGTGATGACATCGATATCGTTCTGGATTACCGTACAGCCATCCACGCTGGGTCCGGTATGCCAGGTGGTGAGATTCTTATAATAGCTCAGGCCCATAATAGGCGCCCAGCCGGTTTCACCGTGTCCGTGTCCTTCTGCGTATTCCGTCACCATATTGCAGCCGTCATCGTATGTGCTTTGATGTTGGAGGCCGAGCGTATGGCCGATTTCGTGCGAAATGGCTTCGCCGATGTATTTATTATGCTGCTGGAGCCAATCGCTGAACACCCAGGAAGGCGTGCCGTCGCCCCAACTGAATGAGTTGACGAAAGACACGCCGCCGGCAGGTTTGCCATACCACTCGGAACTGGGTGTGATCACAATGCGGATCCTGCTTAGAAAAGGAGCCGCTGCGTATCGCTGGGAATCGGTCGTGATATTCAGATTAAAAATACGAAAATCCTCTGCCACCCGGTTGAAGATCTCCAGGATGTCGTCGTCCCGGAGATCTGCAGAAGCGGCCTGAATGGGGCCTTGCCAGTTCCAGGCCGTGCCTTCTATCAACTCTCCGTTGAAGTCGAGATACACTGTGGGAACGGCAGCCGTGTTACTGTTATAGACCGGTTGTGCAGGAGCGGCAGAAAAAAATACCAGCAGGCAGAGGGTCAGGAAGGCGCCCCAACGGTGGAGGAAGTAAGTTGTGGCAGAACGCCGGAGCTTACGGAAATGTATGGGTCGGCCCGGGCGGTGGACAAGGTAGGTTATAGCAGGATAGGTGGGCATCTTTATTCGGGCATATAAAGCCTGGTGGGCTTCTTTTTAAAAAAATACTGTTCTCCTTTTCGCTCCAGCATCAGCAGGTCGCCGTATTTAGGATGCAGAATCCTTCCCCGTATAAGAATGGAGTTGTCGGCCAGCGGCTGGAATGACAGATTAAATAATGCGTTTTCGTAGTTGTGCACGCGGAAGTTCACAGAATACACGCCGGCTTTGCGATGTATTTTTTCTATAACGGTACCATGTAGGTGAAACTGGTTCGACACCTGAGTAAACATTGAATCATTCACATTGGCAGAAAGGATCTGCAGCAATGCGGGTAGTTGGCATACAAATGAATCGGGTAGCCCCGCAAAAAGGAGCGGTTTTGCAGCTTTTGGCTGTGTAATGGCGTCCAGTGTGCCCTGCCCGTAAACCTGACCTTGCAGCAACGCCACACACAACAACAATGTGCGCATTCGGTTCATCCGGTTATTTTTGTCTTTTCAATGGTTGGTCGCGCGTTGCCAAAGGTTCTCCCTGCCCTCCTCCGAAGCCTGGTGTTGGCCCGGTTTCACTTTGCCGGCCCCAGACAATTTCCGATTTCTGCTATCTATGATGCCTTCATGCTCATTTCAATATTGGCCTGTGCTTAACAGCACCAGCGTACAGGCATTCATCGGCTCAATGCCGGCGGAAGCTGCAAGCGATGATAGTTCTTCATTTTCAGCGCCAGGATTGAAAATGATCCTTTTTGGTTTTTGGTCCAGGATAAATTGGTAGTATTGTTGCTGGTTGACAGGGTTTAGATAGAGCGTGACGGTATCAAGATCTTTTATCTCGCGGGTTACCGTTTCCAAAGGCACGCCGGATACGTCGCCGGAACGTTTTCCTATTGCTACTACCGGATACCCCTCTTGTCTCAGACGGGTGATGGCCATATGACTGTAACGGGCAGGATTAACGGAAGCGCCGAGCACAAGCGTGGTCTTTTTATTCATATTTTAAACATACGGATTTCTTATCTTTTCTCTCGCAATTGTTATGCCCCGAAATATGGAAAACAAAGTCCCTAAAAGATCAAAGCCATTTAAATGACAGTGATTCATTTGATAAGCGGGTTAAGTGGTGGCGGGGCAGAGCGTTTTCTACTGGAATTGTGTAGGAGTTCAGCAAAAAACGGGGCGGTTAGGATGATAGTGGTCAGCCTGAGTTCCGTCCGCACACTCGAGCCGGCGTTCAGCGGGGCGGGAATTGAGTATTATTTTCTGCATATTGACAGGTGGGCAGACCTCCCCGGGGGGCTGCGAAAAATACGGTCGCTTGTAAGGAGATTGAGCAAAAGCACCGCGCCCCCTTTGCTGATACATGCCCATATGTTTCATGCCTGTATGATCGGTTGTGCCCTTCGGGTACTCTCCCCCCGCGTGCCCCTGGTGTTTTCCCTGCATAACCGTCATGTTGAAAAGATGCGCCGACGTATACTGCTGTGGCTCTGCAGGCCCTTGCGGAATGTGGACGTCATTTTCCCCGGTACAGGGAGAAACTGGTATCAAAAACGGCGGTGTTTTGCCATCGGCATTGGTATTCCGGTCCACCGGTACCGGGGGCTTGCCGCGCGGGAAACCGGGGAAGCAGTCTTCACCTGCCTTTTCCTCGGGAGATTGGAATTACAGAAAGACCCACTGTCGCTGGTGGATCTCGCCGTGCGGCTACGCAGCCAACACCGTTTCAGGATTCAGGTGGCGGGAGAGGGATCCTTGCTTGGGCTGCTAACAGAGAGGATCGCAGAGGAGGGCCTGCAGGATTGTTTTGAGCTGCTGGGATTTGTTGCGGAACCTGCTCCGCTGCTGGCGCAGGCGCATTGCCTGCTGCTGCCCTCGCGCTGGGAAGGCATGCCCCTGGCGCTGCTGGAAGCCGCTGCTGCCGGCGTGCCGGTGATAGCCACCCCGGTGGGCAATATTCCTTCCTTCGCAAATGTTTCCAATGCTTTTATCGGAGAGATAGCAGCGTTTCCCAGCCTGCTTAACGCAGTCATGAACAATTATCCGGAAGCCCTGGCCAGGGCGGAGAAACTGCGGGAGTGGGTGAGCACCCATTATGGTATGGAGAGGGTCGCACAGCGCTATTATGATCTCTATCGCGAATATGCGGGCGACAATCCGCCATAAAAAACCATAATTTTACCGAAATTGAGCGGATGATCCGAATTGAACAACAAATATATTTGCCAACGGTACTGCTTTGTGTGGCGTTGGCCATCTCCTCCTGTGCGGGCAATGGGGAGAATAAGACGATGGCTGCGGATGGCGAAGACATCAACTGCGAACATAATATACCCGCAAGGTTTCCGGTGGCCACAGCAACGGACGGGAATTCAGATAGCGCGGCGGCGGTAAATCCAGACACCTCCCGCCGAGGGATGGTATGGATAGAGGGGGGCGAATTCCTGATGGGTGCGGCTGATAGCGAGGGGCGGGCCGACGAATACCCTCAGCACCCGGTGAAAGTAAAGGGATTCTGGATGGACGAGACGGAAGTGACCAATGCCCAGTTTCGTGAATTCGTGGAAGCTACGGGGTATGTTACCACCGCCGAGAAGAAGCCGGACTGGGAAGAAATGAGAAAGCAGCTTCCTCCCGGTACACCCAAGCCGGCGGATGAACTGCTGGTGGCGGCTTCGCTGGTATTCACCCCACCCGACGCACCCGTACCGCTCGACAATGTAGCGCAATGGTGGAGTTGGATGCCGGGTGCCAGTTGGCGCCAGCCACAGGGCCCGGGAAGCAGCATTCAAGGCCGGGACAATTACCCGGTAGTGCAGGTTTCCTGGGACGACGCCGTAGCCTACTGTAAATGGGCGGGCAAGCGGTTGCCGACAGAAGCCGAATGGGAGTATGCGGCAAGAGCCGGGCAAAAAAACCGGAAATACCCCTGGGGCGACGAAGGGGTGGAATCGGCCGCACCAAAAGCCAATACCTGGCAGGGCAGCTTCCCTTCTCGAAATACCGCATGGGATGGTTTTGACGGGTCATCACCGGTACGTTCCTTCCCCGCCAACCGTTTTGGATTGTATGATATGGCCGGAAACGTTTGGGAATGGTGCAGCGACTGGTACGATGCCGACTATTACCGGCAGTCCTCTACCGGCAGCGCCGCGGAGAACCCTGCGGGTCCTTCACGATCGAACGATCCTATGGAACCCGGTATACCGAAAAAAACGGTTCGGGGTGGATCTTTCATGTGCCATGCTTCCTACTGCAAGGGATACCGTGTCTCCTCCCGGATGAAATCCTCCGCCGATACCGGACTCGAGAATACAGGCTTCCGGTGTGTAGCCGACCGGTAGACAAATAAGTTAGCAGGCAGCCCCCCAGCTCCCAAGGAATGTTTCCGGAATTTTATTTCCGGAATCTCGATATGATCCAGATCACGATGGCGATCACGATCGCTACCACGATCAGACCGGTCCATACGCCGGCTTTGAAAATGCTGCCGATGGCCTCACAGGCGCTCAGCATGGAAGAAAGAATAAGAAGCAATACGGTTGATTGAAGAGCGCTTAATCGCATATACGAAGTTTGACTAACAGGTATGCAAATACCTTACCGTGCTGGCGGCAGCATATCAGAGGGCACTATTTTCCTTACAAAGCGGAAGATGAGGATAATGCCCGACGGATCTGCAGCTATATATCAGGCGACGCGTTTCCTTTTTATGAAGGGGAAACGAAAGGGCCAATACCAGGGCGTGCCCTTCTTACGTCTGAGTTCGACGATTTTCACGAGCGGGCGGTTGAATATGAGCATCAGCAGGGCGATCAGTATTTTAAGCGCCGAGGCGGCAAGATAACTCACATCAGGGCGTGCCATACGCACGTATATTTTTCTCTCCTGGTAATAATACAGGGCATGGCGGAAAAACTCGGGAAGCTCGTTTATCAGCAGCCATCCTGCGGCCGCAATGATCGCCACACTGAGCACAACCGAGCGGTGTACCTGCAGGCCTCTTATTTCGTGGATGTCTGCAAATTTGTCCAGCCGGAGCAGGTTCACTACCCCTTCAGTACGAAAAATCAGTGCCCAGGCAAAAAGAGCGTACAGCACAAGGGGGGGAATGCTAACTCCCAGATTGAAGATGGCTTCCCGTTCGGAATCGTATTGAGGCATGTAGACGAGTACAGAGAGTAGTCGGGATAGCGCTTCCAGAATATTAGTCAAGAAGAAGATGCCAAGAATCTTTAATATAAGGGTGAATAGGTTCCGCGCCGACATGATTAATAGTGGTAAAGATAAGGGTTTAGAGCAAAAACTCCATCACCGCAGGCTCAGGCCGCAACTTTACACTGGAATTTTTTTTGATCGTAATCCGCTCGTCGTCGATATGTAGGCTGGCTAAGGGCGTGCTGATCGTAATTTTTTTGGCGCTGATCACCTGTGGTGTAAAATGATATTCGACTCCCTGTATCTTCCCTGATATATAAGATGCAAATTCGCCGCGATGCTGGTCCGATAGCAGGATCAGCTCGAACCGGCCATCGCCGGGGTCGGCCTGCGGTGAGAGCTTCAGGTTGGGCCCGATCGACGAGGTGTTCATGACTTCCACGAGCAAATAATGACCGTCGTATACGCGGCCGTCGGCAGTGATAGAGAAGGGTTCCGCGGGATAGCTGATCACAATGCTTCGGAGAAGTTCCAGCGCGGCGCGTATTTCTTTTTCCGGGTTACCCAACTCCCGGCCGGAATGTTGTTTCACTCTTTTCATCAGTTCGGGAAACACCCCATATCCAAAACTTTCCAGGAATATCGACGTCTCAGCCTCCAGGCCCTCGATGATGCCCAAATCATATTTTTTTGTTTTGCGATGATCCACCTGATTCAGGAAGTTGTTGGTATTCCCACCAATCCCCAATGATTTGGCGATATTATTGGCGGTACCCAGCGGTAAAAGAGCGATGGGAAGATTTTTTTCCGGTTGTTTACTTAGTATTTTAACTGCTACCCGCCTGACCGTTCCGTCACCCCCCGCCACAACCAGGAAATCGGTCTGCGGATGGAACTTTTTCCATCCCTTTTTCTTCGTGGATGAATATCCACATTCAAACCCTTTTGATTTGACGAGGGAGATCAGCTCCTTTTTGCTGTGCCGGGCCTTGCCGGCGTCGGGATTATGGAGTATCTGGGCTTTTTTCATCCGGTTATTTTTGTCTTTTCAATGGTCGGCCAATGTGGCCACGAGGATGCTATAATAAATGTACCATCCCGGAATGCCTGGCATGAAAATATTGCCCTATGGTAAAACCATAGGATGAAGATATTGGTGACCAACGATGATGGGATATACAGTCCCGGTATTATGGCCCTGGCCCGGATCGCTGCTGCATTCGGGGAGGTCCGGGTCTTTGCGCCGGACGTGGAACAGTCCTCGATGGGGCATGCCATTACCCATTCGCGCCCCCTTTCCTTCAAACCATCGCCCGTTACCTTTACCGGCATGGAGGCCTATCGGGTCAACGGCACCCCGGCCGATTGCGTGGCATTGGGAACCCATATCTGGGAGCATATCGACGTGGTGTTGTCCGGCATCAATATGGGCCCCAACCTGGGCAATGCGATGTGGCACTCGGGCACCCTGGCTGCCGCAAAACAGGCGGTGCTGCTGGGCATGAAAGGCATCGCTTTCAGTACCCCCATGCATGGGGCAGAGCCGGATTTCGCGGTGCTGGAACCGTATGTGAAGCAGAGCCTGGAGTTATTGCTGAATGACGACGGAAAGGGGCTGTTCAATGTAAATTTGCCGCCGGATCCGCAGGGAATCCTCTGGACGCGACAGTCGGTCCGGCAATACGATGGTAAAGTGATCTCGGGTGAAGATCCGATGGGCCGGAAAATATTCTGGTTCACGGTGCGTCCGCTCGAAGCGGCGGAGGAAGGCACGGATCGATGGGCAGTGGAAAACGGAAAGGTGTCTATCACCCCACTACGGCTCGACCTCACTAATGAAAAGATCCTCGGTCAAAAGGTCGGTTCACCTCCATCCTCCCGTGTACCAGGGGCAGGTTCCGCCCGCCCCGGTGCCGCATTACCGCCCTCCTCCCTAAAATAGATAGCTCGGGATCTTCTCAGGATCTTCTCAGGAT
>CAZUWX010000002.1:9749-15052 GCA_964624205.1 uncultured Chitinophagaceae bacterium | reverse complement strand
GGCCGTTTTAGTAGGTTGATAGTGAATATGTTAGGTGTTGGCACGAAATTCGAAAACATGGTGCTATCCTAACGCAAACGGATAAACACAACCTACTAATTCGAAACATATTTATACAGGGTCTCTTACAAACAAAAAATCCCGCCTGGCATCTGCCGGCGGGATTTTTCTTAAGAAGAAGTGTCGGTTTTGCGTTATTTACCGCGCCCTCCTTTGCCTCTTCTTTCTTTTGCTTTTTCAGCATTCTTTTGCTGAGCTTCCTGGTATTGCTGCATTTGTTTGGCACTAAGTATTTTTGCCAGTTCATCTTCGCGGTTTTTCTGCATGGTGCGGAAGGCCTCCCTTCTGTCGCCCTGCTGTGCAGCCGCATTCTTCCGCGCCTCCTGCATTTCCTCTACCTGTTTCAGGTTAAGCGCATACACTTTTTCATACTGGGCATCCGTAAGTTGGACATCAGCTTTGATTCTGTCGGTCATCTGCCTGGCACGGTCTTCCGGCTTGATGTTTCGGTTTCCTCCTTGCTGGGCGATGGCCTGGCTGGTGGAAAAAGCGAAAAAAGCCACGGTGATCAGAAATGATAGTCTTTTCATGTGTTCAATTTTTAGCGGTCGGATGGAGCCCGTAAACCATCTTCCCGGTAAGTAAAATTCTGTACGGGCGTTTCATGCGTTTATTATTTTTCAATGGTCGAATAGAACGTTGCATATATAATCCCCTGGGTGATAGCGTTCATTATGCTTCGTTTCATGCGATCCGGAGATTTGACACGACGATAGCCAAAAGGTTTAAAGCGGGTCTTCTTTTTTTTCAAAAAAAGAGTCCGGGCCCGGGAAAACGATTGTAGACCCATTCCAACCATCGCAGGTTCGTTTTTTGTTAACTTCGCGGCATGGGAGTTCTCAAACAACTGGCCGAATATCTGTACTTACGGAAGCGGGATCCGAATGAGCCCGATAGCAAATGGATGAGATACATGCATCGCATCAACCGCATTTCCATTTTTATGTTCCTGATTGCGGTGATCATCATGATCCTCAGGTTGACCGTGTTCAGGAACGCCTGACATCGCGTGCAAAGCCAACGATGCTGCGGGCGGCTTTTTCTGAAGCATGGCCACCCTGGTGTAGTAGCTTTTTCAGATCGGCATAATCCCGTTTCATCTGGATAATTGCATCCTGGTCCTTCAGGATACGGGTGAGTTCTCTTCTGAGGTTATCGGTAGTCAGTTCGTGCTGGATCAGCTCTTTCACGATCTCTCTGCCCATGATCAGGTTGACGAGCGAAATGAATTTTACTTTGATAAGCCTTTTTGCGATCTGGTAAGAAACCGGGGAGCCCTTATAGCAGACCACCTGCGGCACGGCAAACAATGCGGTTTCGAGGGTGGCGGTGCCGGAAGTCACAAGCGCCGCTTTGGACTGCATCAACAGTTCATAGGTCTTGTGCCGGATAGACCTTACATTTTTATGGGGTTGTATAAATTTTTCGTAGAATGAATCATCGAGGGAGGGCGCTTTTGCAACAATGAACCGGTATTCCGGGAAGTCTTTGCTGACCCCGAGCATCACCGGCAGTTTTTTCGCCACTTCCTGTTCGCGGCTTCCGGGCAGCAGCGCGATAATATTGGGTTCATTCAGAGGGGAGGGAACCATTTCGGCGGCGGTGCTGGTGGCTGTTTGGGCATTTTCCACCACATCTGCCAGCGGGTGTCCCACATACTCCACCTCCATATTCCGTTTGCTGTAGAAATCCTTCTCAAACGGAAGGATCACAAGCATTCTGTCCACATCTTTCCTGATCTGTTTCACCCTGCCTTCCTTCCAGGCCCATATCTGCGGGGAAATATAATACACGACCCGGATATTCTTTTTCTTGGCCCAGGCTGCCACCCGCAGGTTAAATCCCGGGTAATCGATCAATACCAGCACATCGGGGCCGAACCGTTGCACGTCTGCCTTGCAGAATCTGAGGTTGCGGAAGATAGTGCCGATGTTTTTCACTACTTCGATAAAACCCATGAAAGCCAGGCTGCGGTAATGTTTCACCAGCGTGGCCCCCGCCTGCTCCATCAGCTCGCCACCCCAGCAGCGGATATCCGCCATGTTATCCATTTTCCTGATCTCCCTGATAAGGTTCGCGCCGTGGAGGTCGCCGGAAGCCTCGCCGGCGATAATGTAATACTTCATTCGGTGTGCTCGGTTTTTGGTATAGAACAGAATATCATGCCGGTTTATAAAACAAATTTCAGCAAGAGGGCAAATATTGCGTAGATCAGCGTGACTGCGAATATGCCCTTCGCTGTTTTGTCGCGGTGCGAATTAATATACACGGTGAACAAAGCAATATTGAGTACCAGGCAGGGAACGGAGAGCGCCGTGATCTGATTTTTGTTGGCACCCAAAAAAGCCAGGAAATCCCCGGGCGAGAACAGGGGATAGAATTTGACCAGGTAGTAGATGGCCAGGCTGAGTATGGGGCAGAGGAATCCCAATAGCAGACCGAGTTGTATATTATCTTTTTTCAGCATTAAGGCTTAGAATTTCCATTTTTTTTCCAGTTCGGTTTTCAGGGTATAGTTGGTCAGGTCGAACTGAACGGGCACCACACTCACATAATTGTTGTCCAGGGCCCATACGTCGGTATCCGTTCCTTTGTCAAAGTTGACAAATTCGCCCGTGAGCCAGAAATATTTTCTGTCGTGCGGATCCATCCGCTCTAGAAAATCCTCTTCGTATTTCGCGTAGGCCTGGCGGCATATTCTCACCCCCTCGATCAGCTTTTCGGCCACGGCGGGGAAATTGACATTCAGGATCATGTGTTTATCCATGCGGCGCTGGAGCATTTTCTGCACGATCAGGCGGGCGTATTTTTTCGCTGCGGTGAAATCGGCCTCTATACTGTAGTCGAGTAGCGAAAAACCGACAGACGGAATACCCTCGATGGCGGCTTCCACTGCAGCCGACATGGTGCCGGAATAGATCACATTGATGGAATGGTTGGCGCCGTGGTTGATCCCGCTCAGACAGATGTCCGGTTTACGGTGCAGCACCTTGGCTACCCCCAGTTTTACACAGTCGACCGGGGTGCCGGTACACTGGTAGGCTTCCACATCGTCAAACAGCTCTACCGGATGGAGGCGGAGGGGGTGGCCGATCGTTATAGCGTGGCCCATGCCGGACTGGGGCTTATCGGGGGCAATTACGACAATCTTTCCGAGGTCCTTAACACTTTCCACCAGGCTGCGTATGCCGGGGGCGGTAATGCCGTCGTCATTAGTAACCAGGATCACAGGCTGATCCTTCTTTTTAGCTTTAGCCATAATTTATAAAAGTAAGCCAAAAAACATACCTTTGCACCCGGTTAAAAAAATCAATAATGGCAGGCCAGTTAAAAGAAGTTCGTAACCGTATCAAGTCGGTGCAAAACACCCAGCAGATTACCAAGGCAATGAAGATGGTGAGTGCTGCTAAATTAAGAAAGGCCCAGGACGGGATCCTGCAAATGCGTCCCTATGCCCGGAAACTTCAGGAGGTGCTAAGCAATATCGTGAGCAGCGTGGAAGGGGAGCTGGGCCTGCATCTGGCAGCCGAGCGCCCGGTAGAGAAAGTGTTGCTGATCGTGATCACGAGCGACCGTGGGCTTTGCGGCGCGTACAATGCCAATATTATCAAGCTGGCCAAGCAGGTTATTGCAGAACGCTATGCCGAACAGGCGCGGAAAGGTAACGTGCAGATCTGGGCGATCGGGAAAAAAGGTTATGAGCACTTCCTGAAGAACAGGTTTAAAGTGGATGCCCAGTTCCGGGACGTTTTTCTCGATCTCAGGTTCGAAAATGTACAGGCTGCTGCACAGGCAGCCGTCAAAGCCTTTGAATCCAAACAATTTGACCGCGTGGAGCTGGTGTACAGTGAGTTCCGGAATGCAGCTACTCAGCGTTTTGTGGCCGAGCGTTTCCTGCCCATTCCGAAGGTGGAGCCGGTGGAGGGAGACAAAAAGGCTGATTTTATCTTTGAACCCTCCCAGGAGCAACTGGTGGCCGAGCTGATGCCTAAGATCCTGAATACCCAGTTATATAAAGCGGTGCTGGACGCCAACGCCTCCGAACACGGGGCACGTATGACCGCAATGGATAAAGCCACCGAAAATGCCAATGAGCTGCTTAAATCGTTGAAAATATCCTATAATCGCGCTCGCCAGGCGGCCATCACCACAGAGCTGACGGAGATAGTAAGCGGAGCAGCGGCACTGAAGGGGTAAGAACAGTTCACTTCCAAACAGAGAGCAATGGAGATAGGTCATATCATACCCCATATTGAAGCCCTGGTATTTGCCAGCGATAAGCCGCTTACACCCATTGATATAACCGAACTCATCAATAACGCCTTTGGCTTCATGGAAGACAAAGTGACCATGGAGCAGGTGCAGACGGCCATGGACGGCATCGTGGAGAAGTACAGATCCGAGTTTTATCCCTTCGAAATGCGGGAAAGCGGGGGGGGCTGGCAGTTTCTCACCAAAAAAGATTACCATAAAACCGTGGCCCAGCTCAACGGCGAGAAATTCCTGAAAAGATTGTCGGGCGCTGCGCTGGAAACCCTGGCCATCATTGCCTATAAACAGCCCATCACCAAATCTGAGATCGAAAGTATCCGGGGTGTCAACTGCGACTATTCCATACAGCGGTTGCTCGAAAAAGAGTTGATCGTGATCAGCGGCCGGAATGAAGAGCTGCCCGGTAAGCCGCTTATCTATAATACTTCCAAAAGTTTTATGGATTATTTCGGCATTAATTCACCCGAGGATCTGCCGAAACTGAAAGAGGTGTTCGACGATAACATGGTGCTGGCTACGGCTGTAAGTCCTGCCGAAACAGGGACCCGGGGCGGGCCGGAACCATCGGGCGACAGCCTGCTGGTAGTAATGGAAAACGGAGAGCTCTCTGAGGATGACGGTCGGCATAATCCCCAAGGGGGCCTGAATGGGCACGCCGTTGCAGATCCGGAAGAAGGCCGGCTTTCGCTGGACGCCGAACAAACTGAATTGCCCGGGGACGCAACGGAAACGGATATATCAACCGCTTCAGAAGCAGACCTTTCTGAAGAAACGTCAGGGACAGACGAGACGGATATTCCCGACACAGATATTTCGGGGGATACCCCCGATGCGTCTTCAGACGAGCCGGCAACCGAAACGCTGGAGCCGCAGGGGCCGGATATCCCTGGGGAAAAATTCGGCAGCACTCCCGATTACGAGCCTCAGGCGGAACCCGAAGGAAAGGAAAAGGAGGAAGAGGAAGAAGAGGA
>CAZUWX010000002.1:0-9649 GCA_964624205.1 uncultured Chitinophagaceae bacterium | reverse complement strand
GAAGAGGAAGAAGAGGAGTACCCGAATAATGGAGAAGAAGATCCGGAAGAAGAAGAGGAAGGTTTGGAAGGAGACGAAGAAGATCAAAAAGAAGAAAATTAACATGTCACAGCAACTTTCCCGGGAACTGCTCGTACGGCTGGGCGACGAATTTGGAACCCCTCTCTATGTATATCATGCGGAAAAGATCCAGGAGCAGTACCAAAAATTATGTAAGGCGTTTGAAGGCGTAAGCGCCCGGTTTTTTTACGCCTGCAAAGCCCTCACCAATATCAATGTGCTGCGCTATGTTCACAGTATTGGGTGCAGTGCGGACTGCAGTTCATCCAATGAAGTGTTGCTGGCCCTTGAGGCCGGCTTCCCGGCTGACCGGATCCTTTATACCTCGAATAATGTGGCTTTTGAGGAACTGGAGGAAGTGGCCGCAAAAAAGGTGAACATCAATATCGACAGTCTTTCCAACCTGCGCAAATTCGGCCAACGGTTCGGTTCCGCATATCCGGTCGGCATTCGGCTTCGCCCCAATATAATGGCAGGCGGAAATCTGAAAATATCTACCGGTCATACCGGCAGCAAATTTGGCATACCCCTCGAACAGATCGATGAAGTGCATGAGATAATGCGGAGCACTGGCCTGGTGGTTCGCGGCCTGCATATTCACACCGGCAGCGACATCAGCGATACAGACGTTTTTATCCAGGGCGTTGAGCTGCTCTACCGGTTGTCTGCACAATTCCCCGATCTGGAATTCCTTGATCTTGGCGGTGGGTTCAAGGTTGCCTACCGGCCCGGTGACGCGGAGACAAACATTGCACTGCTGGGCGAGAAACTCCGGGCTGTTAGAAAAAACTTTGAGACAGCAGGAGGCAGGAAGCTGGCTTTCTGGTTCGAGCCGGGTAAATTCCTGGTGAGCGAAGCCGGTACCTTCATTGCAAAGGTTAACGTAATCAAACAAACGCCCGCGATTACTTTCGTTGGACTAAATACAGGACTGAATCACCTCATCCGCCCGATGTTTTACGATGCATGGCACACCATTGAAAACATATCCAATGCATCCGCCCCGGAGCAGCGGTACACCATTACGGGTAATATCTGCGAAACGGACACTTTTGCTACCGATCGCGAGATCAGCGAAGTGCGTGAGGGCGACTATCTCATTTTCCGGAACGCCGGCGCCTACGGTTTTGAGATGAGCTCCAACTATAATTCCAGGTACAAACCGGCTGAAGTGATGGTGAAAGAAGGGGTGCCGCGCATTATCCGGCGCGCTGAATCGTTTGGCGACCTGCTGCGCAACCAGGTATTGTAGGATTTTTTTACGGCGTATGGTAGCGTCGGATTTCCCGGACCAAAAAGAATGTGGCAAAGCCGTTCGTACAACAAAAAAGCCGCCAGAAAGGGCAGCTTTTTTTAGTAATGCTACAAAGGGTCAACTGTTTCATCGGGTACGGCTTCATATTTTTTGGGCCGTACTTCGTTGGTCTTTCCCGAGGAGATTTAGCTGGTTGTGTTCATTGGTATTGGGATTTTACGTATGGTATTGGTACTATGAAAACGATGAATCCGGCGGTATATTATAGTGATACGATCCTGCGTCAAAAAAAGTTTGGGATTAAAAAAACCGGACCCCCGGCAAAGGGGTCCGGATCCGAAATCGAAATCCTAAATAAATCCAAGTGTAGAAAGAACTGCCTCTTTGGCGAGCTCCTTCATTTTGAACCAAGTGTAGGGTTTAGGGGTTTAGCAATAATGATCGTCCACTATGTTTTTGTTATCTGATAAACACTGTTCGTTTGTTGATACAAAGGTGTAAAATGCTTTTTTCTTCTGCACCTTTTTATGACCAACCGGCCTTAAATCGGGGTGAAAGCGCCCCTTTTTATGATAAGCGGGATGGCTACAGGATGACGATCCGTTTGAGCACTTCACTCCGGAGGGACTTGCTGATGGGGATTTCCGTGCCGCTGATGTAGAGATCGTTCTCACGGATATCGGTGATCTTCTGCAGGTTGACGATAAAAGAACGGTGCACCCGCATAAAGCGCTCTTTGTCGACCTTTTCCTCCAACGCTTTGATGGTGGATGGGATCAGGTACTGGTGTGTGGGGGTAACAAAACGTGCATAATTGCCAACGCTTTCGATATACAGGACATCATCGTAGGTGAGCCGGACAAGTTTGCCTTCGGTTTTGATAAAAAAATGATCGGATGTCTGTGGAAATACTTCCCGTTCTGCAGGCAGCACAACTTTCTCCAGCGCTTCCATAAATCGTTTATAGGTAAACGGTTTTTTCAGGAAATCACTTACATGGTATTGAAAAGCGTTGTAGGCGTATTCCTCTTTTGAAGTTGTAAGTATGACCAGGGGCTGATAATTCAGGCTGTCGAGCAGCTCAAATCCTGTAGCACCGGACATCTCAACGTCCAGGAACAGCAGCCCCACCCGGTGTTCGTTCAGGAATTCGATGGCATCCGGAACATTTTCGAACGATGCCCTTACCGTTATGATCCCGCTCTTTTCGCAACACCGTGTCAGGTAGTCGGCGGCTACGGCAAGGTCCTCGATAATAGCGGCTTCCATCTTCATCCGGCAAATAAATTGAGTCTTTCCGCTTCTTCGCCAAGGATCTTCCGGCCGTCTTCGATCACTGTCAGCAGTTTTTCGTATGCCGTGTTAATACGGGCATGATCCGTTGCTTGTAAACAGATGTCTTCGAATTCAGCGAGAGCCGCCTGGTGAGAGAGCAGGCCGGTGAAGCCGAAAACCGGTTTGAGTTTGTGTACTGCCCTGCATAGTGCTGTTAGGTCTGCTGCTGCATAAGCCGCGTATAAGGGCGGCAGATCCGTCTCAAAACTTTCAACTGAGATCCCGAATACCTGCGCTATGTAGGCGAAGTCGTACTCATACAGGCCGACTAGACAGTCGCTGTCAATTTTCTCATTGAAAATGAACTGCTTATGGGCGGAAGGCTGATCCATGGGTAATAGATTATCGGTTTTCCCGTTCTGTACAGGGAATTCCTAATCCAATAACTCCATGAAAGAGAAATTATTTTACCTGGGCTGGTTAATTTATCGCGATATCCTGCATTCGGGATTGGAGGGAGTGGTATTCAAGGAACAGCGAAAAAAAATACTTCGTCTGAATCAGTTTGTTATTCTTGCCCTGCTCATCAACTTTTTCTCTGTTCTCATTTATTTCTATTACAGTCTTTACATAAGTGCGCTAATCAATATCACTTCTGCTTATTTTTTCCTGCTGGCCTATTATTGTAACGCACGGGGAAGGTTTGAGCTGGGCCGTATCATCTCGGTCATCAATCTTAACCTGTATTTGATCGTGATCAGCTATGTTGAAGGATTGGAAGCGGGAACCTATCTTTTTTATTTTCCCTATTTTCTCGTGCTCACGTTTGTGGTAAGTATAGAGAAACAATTTAAAGGCTGGTTCCTGGTGTATTCGATCACGGCGGCATCGGCCCTTGTCTGCTTAAATTTCAGTCCTGATACCCATAACAGCATACAGGCTATCAGTGCGGTTCAGTACAAAAAACTTTACTCCAGCAACCTGGCCATAGGAATGGCATTGACACTCATTTTCTCCTATGCCATACTCAGGGTGAACAAGGATAACGAGGAAATCATCCTCCAGGAAAATTCCAACCTTCGGAAAGCCGAAATGGAATTGCTGAAGGCAAAAAAGAAGGCGGAGGTAGCGGCCAACACCAAATCAAGGTTCCTGTCTAACATGAGCCATGAGCTGCGTACCCCTTTGAACGGCATCATCGGTGCTGCCAACCTCCTGCTACAGGAAAACCATCTTCCTTCGCAGCGAGGCAACCTGGACATTCTTAAGTATTCTTCCGAGCACATGATGGTGCTCATCAACGATATCCTGGATTATCATAAGATCGAAGCGGGGAAGCTGGAGCTGGTGGAGCGGCCGGTGAATATCATGCAGTTCATGAACCGGATCATCAGCCAGTTTGCCGGCCAGGTGCAGGCCAAGGGGCTGCATTTTCATACTACAGTCGATATCCATCTTGATACAGAGATGTTCACCGATGAAACACGGCTGAACCAGGTACTGGGAAATCTTCTTTCCAATGCTATCAAGTTCACCAATGAGGGTAGTGTAAGCCTCACCGTGAAACAACTCTATGCCACGGGCGAGAAGGCTGTTGTTCAGTTTGTGGTGAAAGACACCGGCATCGGCATACCCGAAAACAAACACCGAGAAATCTTCAGGAGTTTTACCCAGGCGGATTTGGACACCACCCGTAAATTCGGGGGTACCGGACTCGGTCTTACCATCAGTAAAAGGCTGATCAATATGTTCAACAGCGAACTGTTGATAAAAAGTCAGGAAGGGTATGGGAGTGAATTCTTTTTCACCTTAAAGATGAAGGTCAATCAGGAGACAAGACGGTTTGTACGGGAGGAAACACACGGTAAACTTCCTTCCCTGAAAGGTGCCAGGGTGCTCGTTGCGGAGGATAACCGGGTGAACATGGCTGTGGTGAAACGTTTTATGTTGAAATGGGAGGTGGAGGTTACCGAAGCGGTGAATGGGAAAGACGCTGTGGAGAAATTCAGCACCGGAGATTATCACCTGATGCTGATCGATCTGGAGATGCCGGAGATGGATGGGCCCACAGCCCTGCAGGAGATAAGGAAGATCAACCGTGCTGTACCGGCGATCGCTTTCACCGCAGCAGTGTATGATAATATGCAGGTGGACCTGGCTAAGAAAGGTTTCGCCGATTATATCCGTAAGCCGTTCCGGCCGGAAGACCTGCACCACAAGATTTCAGAGATCATGGAAACACTGGTTGTTTAGTGCTCTTCGGTAAGGGTTTTTTTATAGCCGGATTCAAATAATCAGGTATTTTAAAAACATCTGTTGCTTTTTTCGACGGTGGATCACCGATTCCCCGAAACTTTGTAATCGCAAACGATCAGTCCACTGGCTTTAACTCCCTTATCAGCCTCTCCCTAATACGCAGGCGCTTTAATTGAAGTCTCCTTTCCACTACGGGAAGGAGTTTTCTTTTCCTGTACTGCCGTTTCCGCCTGCTCAATCGCACCGGGATAAATCCCGGCATTGCGGTTCATTTTGCGGCCCTGCCGTTGTCTGCCGTTGCGATCCTGTCAAGGTATTTTTGGCGGATCACCTGCTGAATCGGCTTGCCGTATATTTTGCTCTCCAGCCAGGAGATGATATCCAGATAGCTGAATGCCCGGGTTTCGAGGGGGTCGTTTTCGTGTTGTTTCAATTTTGTGAGCAGATTGTTGAAGGTGCCTTTCAGCGCTGAAGGGGGGATTCGGAAAGACGCCCTCAGGAATTTAAGGATCTCTTCTTCCACGATACTGAGGTGCTCCATCTTGGTCATGAAACGGTACACCGATCTCGCCAGGTATTCCACCAGTTCGTAGTTGCCCAGCTCGTAATGGGCTATCAGGTGCAGCAGCCGGGAATAGCACTGCAGGTCGGTCCGCAGGTCCATCTTCCAGTTGATGATCTTGTTGAGGTGGTCGATGGCTTTTTCGTAATCGCTGCTGCCGAAGTACATGGAAGCGATCTTGTAATGAAACACCAACACCCGGTGCCGGTCGAGGTACAGGGTGTACTCCTGCAGTTTCTCGTCGATGAACTCCACGAGCTTCAGCCCTTCGGTGAAACTGCCTTCCAGAAAATGTTTATTGATCAGGGCGATATGCAGGTAAACAAATGTCTGAATGTTGATATTGTCCGTCCGTTGCGTGATGCCGGACCTGGAAAAAGATTCGAATTCTTCCAGTGCTTCCTGAAACTTCTCGTAATTCCTCAACCCGAAATTGGCGGTCAGCAGGTTATGCATTCCCTTGATATAGTTGGCCGTTTCTACCTGCAGCATTTGCGGCTCCCGCCTGAACAGGTCCACCCATTTATTGGCATAACGGTAATACAGCAGCCAATTCTGCCGGATGAACATATACCAGCAATAGCTTTGATAGAGGTATAGCTTTTCGTAGAATCCCCGTAGCAGTGTGGCGTTCCGCGGAAGATGGTCTTCGAAGAACACCCTTAGCGCCGCCACTTCTTCCTGGTTCCGGGCATGGCCGTTTTTGATATACCAGCTATACAACTGCAGCGACAGGTTGGAGAGCCGGCTTATCCGCACCAGCTTCTGGTTCACCTCTTCCGCTTCCTGCGTGAGGATCTCGGCGCGGTCCTGCATGCTCCGTGTAATATGAAGTGATTCTATTTTTTTTTCGAAGAGCAGGGCGTGCAGGACGAAGGAGTACTGCTTATAAGAGCGGGCCTGGTCCTTCATCCGGTCCAGTGTTTTGAGCGCCTGGAGATACAGCCCCTTGTCGTATAGGAGCACGGCGTTGGACAACTGCTCCTGGAGCTGCAGATCAATATTATCAGTATCTTTAAGAATCCGCAAACTGGCGAGAATTTCACGGTACAGGTGGGATTTGATGTTGGAGAGTTGCTGTTTTCTCAGGCTTTTATTCTTAAGTAGTTGATTCTCATCGTATTCTTGCATTTTGTCGAGTGCGTCGAATAGTTGCACGATCTTGAGATCCTCTCCGCCCGAGTTGCGCCTTACGTACAGTTTGAAATTGCGCTTTTCTGCTTTTTCCAGGGATTTTATAAGTTGAAAAAGCGAATCTGTTTGTCTGTTGGGCATCGTAGTAAAATATCTTTAAATCCTTTCCTGTACTGGATTTTAGCGAGTTTATCGGTGTTTCAATGGTGTAGAATAGGTACAAATTTAGTCCAGGCCCGTTAATTAATCTGGGTAAATTCGTACTCCATTCGTTTTGGATCCATGAAAGTCCCGCAATAGCACAAAAGTACCCTCATCAATATAAGCTTAAAATAGTATGGCAGAGAACAAGGTTTTTATTTTTGACACCACATTAAGGGATGGTGAGCAGGTTCCGGGCTGCAAGCTGAATACGGCTGAAAAGCTTGAACTGGCACTAAAACTGGAAGAATTAGGGGTGGACATTCTGGAAGCGGGATTCCCGATATCCAGTCCGGGCGACTTCAACTCAGTGCAGGAGATATCCAGGGTTATTACCCGGTCTACGGTATGTGCGCTCACCCGGGCGGTGCAAAAAGACATTGAAGTGGCGGCTGAGGCGCTGAAATCGGCGAAAAGGCCTCGTATTCATACCGGCATCGGCACCTCCGATTTCCATATCCGGGGCAAATTCAACTCAACTCGCGAGGAGATCCTGAAACGGGCTGTGCAATGCGTCAAATGGGCCCGCAACTACACCGACGACGTAGAGTTTTTCGGGGAGGACGCCGGAAGGGCCGACAACGAATACCTCGCCCGGGTGGTGGAAGCCGTGATTGCGGCGGGGGCAACCACCGTGAATATCCCCGACACAACCGGCTACTGTCTGCCACATCAATACGGCGAAAAGATCGCCTACCTGGTTAATAACGTTCCTAACATCGATAAAGCAGTGATCTCCTGCCACTGTCATAACGACCTGGGGCTGGCTACCGCCAACTCCATAGCCGGCGTCATCAACGGTGCCCGCCAGATCGAATGTACCATCAATGGTTTGGGGGAAAGGGCCGGTAATACTGCCCTGGAAGAAGTCGTAATGATCATCCGGCAGCACAGCAGCCTCGGCTTCTACACCGATATCAATACCCAAATGTTGTATCCGATGAGCCGGCTGGTGAGCGATACCATGCGGATGCCCGTGCAGCCCAACAAGGCGATCGTGGGAGCCAACGCCTTCTCTCATTCATCCGGCATCCACCAGGATGGGTTCCTGAAGGACGCGCTGAATTACGAGATCATCGATCCGAAAGAAGTGGGGGCGGAAACGTCCAGGATCGTGCTGACGGCGCGCAGTGGACGGAGCGCCCTGGCGCACCGCCTGCTGAAGCTGGGATATGACTACACCCGTAACGACATCGACGTATTATATCCCCTCTTCCTTAATGTGGCGGATCAGAAAAAAGAGGTTGTGGAGGAGGACCTGAGTGCGCTTGCCGAAGCATACAATAAAAAAGCGGTGAACGCCTAAAACAGCAGTGTATCATGGGAAAGACGTTGTTTGATAAGATCTGGGACAGGCATGTGGTAAAAACTATTCCTGATGGACCCGCTGTTTTGTATATCGATAAACATTTTATTCACGAGGTAACCAGCCCCCAGGCTTTCGGGGGTATTGAAAAACGGGGAGTACCCCTGTTCCGGCCGCGGCAGGTGGTGGCCACTGCCGACCACAACGTGCCGACCATTAACCAGCATCTTCCCATTGTGGACCTGCTGTCGCGTCAGCAGGTCAATACCCTTATTGACAATTGCCGGAACCACGGCGTGGAGCTGTATGGGCTGGGCCATCCCTTCCAGGGCATCGTGCACGTGATCGGGCCAGAGCTTGGGATCACCCAGCCGGGGATGACGATCGTATGCGGCGACAGCCATACATCCACCCACGGGGCTTTCGGATCTATCGCGTTCGGTATTGGCACCAGCGAAGTGGAAATGGTTTTTGCCAGCCAGTGCCTGTTACAGAGCAAACCCCGGCAAATGCGTATCAATATCGAGGGTGAGCTGAAAAAAGGAGTGGTCTCGAAAGATATCATCCTCTATATCATTTCCCGAATATCCGCCAGCGGAGCAACGGGATATTTTGTTGAATATGCCGGTTCTGCCATGCGCGCGTTGAGCATGGAGGCGAGGATGACCATCTGTAACATGAGCATAGAGATGGGCGCCCGGGGCGGCATGATTGCACCCGACGACCGTACTTTTGATTATATCCGGGGCAGGAAGTTTGCCCCGGCAGGTGAGGAGTGGGACAAAAGCATCGCCGAATGGAAAAAGCTATACACCGATCCCGACGCTGTTTTTGATGAAGAGATCCTTGTCGATGCGGCGGAAATTGAACCTATGATCACCTACGGCACAAATCCCGGCCTGGGTATGCCCCTTCGGGCTGTTATCCCTTCTCCGGATGCGCTTTCGGATCCGGGAGAAAGAGAGAGCCGGATCAAAGCCCTGGAGTATATGGGCCTGCAGGCCGGCCGGAAATTGCTGGGCATGCCCGTACAGCATATTTTTATCGGGAGCTGTACCAATTCGAGGATTGAAGACCTCCGCCTGGTGGCTTCGGTAGTGAAGGGAAGGAAAAAATCGGAGAAGGTGCAGGTGATGATCGTGCCCGGCTCCCAGCAGGTGGCGGCCCAGGTGCGAGCAGAGGGGCTCGACCGCATATTCGAGGAAGCAGGTTTTCGAGTGCGCCAGCCTGGCTGTAGCGCCTGCCTGGGCATGAACGAAGACAAGATCCCTGCACAGGAATACTGTATCTCTACCTCTAACCGGAATTTTGAGGGCCGGCAGGGCGCGGGAGCGCGGACCTTGCTGGCAAGCCCGCTCACGGCAGCCGCTTCCGCTATCACCGGTGTGGTGACGGACGTTCGCGACCTGGTGCCCTCGTTAAAATAGAAGACATGAACCGAAGCATGAAACTATTATCACAGGAGAATGTATATGCGGAGTTCCATCCGACCATTGAAAAAACAAATAATTAACGGATGAACCGAAGCATGAAGCTGTTATCACCGGAGAATGTATATGCGGAGTTCCATCCGACCATTGAAAAAACAAATAATTAACGG
>CAZUWX010000001.1:127516-128806 GCA_964624205.1 uncultured Chitinophagaceae bacterium | reverse complement strand
TTATTCTTCGGTCTGGCTACCGATGAAATGTACCTTATCCGCGCAGAATGCAATGCACGTGCCGGCCGGGTCGAAGATGCTATGAAAGACCTGAACGACCTGCTTCGCACCCGGTGGAGAAAAGACGAAAACGGGCAAACCACTTATGTGGACCAGACCGCTGCAAATGCAGACGACGCCCTGGACCTGATCCTCACTGAACGGAGAAAGGAACTTATCCTGCGCGGGCTGAGATGGTCAGATTTAAGGAGGCTGAACCAGGAGGAACGGTTTAAGACTACCCTGAGCCGCACAATCGGCGGACAAACCTATACCCTGGAGCCCAACAGCTACAAATACACTTTTCCCATTCCGGATGATATTATAGAGATGACTGGCATGCCGCAAAATCCCGGTTGGGATTAGTAGACTGGCAACGGGGTATAAATTGGGGATATGAATGACCGACAAAACCAACAGCAGCATTTCCAGGCTGCGCTTTCTGAAGAATTCCGGAGCTGTTGCGGCAGGATGAAACCTGCAGCAACAGCCCACCTTCGCGAAAAACACATTGCCAAGGCATTACACCGCTTCGTATAAAACTCACCGGATCGGCAGTGTCTGGCTGAATGCCTGCACTGGCCTTAGTTTTGCGTCAACCCTTACGCATCATCCTTACCGAAAACCAACCGAGCGTCAGCATTATGACGGCCATCACCGCCCAAAGCCAACCCTTGTTCTCAAAAAGAGGGCTTGTTGCCGATACACCCGCCTTTTGTATTTTCTGTTCGTCACCCAGTTCCAGCGCCGTCAGTGTTAACGGGATATTCTCCTCGAATCGACCAATATCATAGCTTGGCTTTGCTGCCTCTTTGTTGCCATACGTCAAATAGTATGCTGTCGATCCTGCCGAGGACCCGGAAAAACGGGCCACTAACTCATGTATGCAACCCTGTACCTGAACGGCATCAATATGCAAAGGCTGGTTGTTTTGGTTGTCGACAACTATCCTCAGCCTCTGAGCGATGGTGCTGCTGAACCTGAGCTCGTTTTCTTCGAGAGAATTCAGCGTCCCCGACTGCAGCGTCCTGAAATTATACCTCCAGCCCTGTTCCGTTTTAACACTGTCTGTGAGGAGCTTTACGGTCACGGGTCTATAATAATCAAACTCATCCCTAACGGCTATTTTCATCCGGCTAACAGGAACAGGCAACTGCAGTTCCAGGTCGATCACCGTTTCTTTGGTCTGCCTGTCTTCGTTTATACGCATACCCCGAATCGGATAATCTTTAAGCTCACCCTGTGTAACCC
>CAZUWX010000001.1:115676-127416 GCA_964624205.1 uncultured Chitinophagaceae bacterium | reverse complement strand
CGAAAATCGAGCCTGATCTCGTTGACCGGATCTGCTCCGGGAACTTCAAAACTGAAATAATACCTCTGGCCGCTCTGCGAAACATTGAACGTCCTGAATTGAACTTCTTTCTCAGTTACCTGCTCGTCCAACACCCGCATCAGATAAGGAGCTTCCACGGTATCCCCATCCCCGGCTATACCGAAAATTCTGATGTCTGCAAGGTTGGGAGCAATTTTTCCAAAAATATCGTCGCCAGGCACAATCCTATGCCATTGCCCGGATATTCCCTTCAACTCGCGCCTGTAATCATACTGCTCCATTTGGCCATAAGCGAACGGCCCTGTCAGCAACAGCAGGCAGGCCAATATTTTACTTAGCGGTTTCATCTGAAATAATATGCTTGTACTTGTTGTACAAAAATGAAATGATCAAAAGCAACACTCCTAATAAAACAAACACGATTGTTCTGGCAATGGTACCCAGGTGCGAAATATCGTAGAAAAAAAGCTTTACCAGTGTTATTCCAAACAGTGTAATCGCCCCGATCCGAAGATATTTTTTCTTTTTCCATATTCCCAGCGCTATCAGGAACAGGGCATACGTGCCCCAAAGTACACTCAGCCACCCTTTATACAAGGCTGCAGATCCGGCGATGTCCATCCAGCTAATCAGTTCACTGCTCAAAATCCATACAACACAGACATGGAGCAGCAAGTCGAAAAGTAGCCCGTAGTCCCCTTTGATGAACTCCTGCCGCACCCACCTGAAGCAGGATATAAGCGCCAGTGTTACAAAAACAAACGAAACATACCGTATCCCGATGTTAAAAATGCCCCTCCGGTAGTACGCTGCCAGCTCCTGTTCCAGGTAACTTTCGCGCAGCTCACTAAGGATATAAAGTCCCTGTACAAGGAAAACCAGCAGGGTCGTAATGATCAAAACAAGATTCACCAGGGCCAATTGCCGGTTCTTCAATCTTCTAAAGTTGACGAAAGCAAGTATGGAAACGAAGAGCAGGGAATAATTGATGATCCAGATCGTTTTAAACCTTTCCAGATCATAATCGTGGTGATAGTCGGCATATCGCTGGCCATCCGAAGGTATTGTAAGTTCAGAATCTATATACAGTTGATCACAATAGTTTGAAATTTCTAACCGGAACGCATAGTAGATCGAAACAAGAAGGATAGCGGGTATCAAAAATGAAACAGCCCCGGAGAATAACTTTTTCGGTGCCCACGTGGCAGGGTGGCGGGTGTTCCGGCTAAACATATTGATGAAGCCGAATGCCGCAATAAATAATATTGAGGTCAGGAAGTTAATATTCAGCAACGGCGTTATTCTTGTTGTTGGATCCGCAACATAGTAAACGCCGTAGGCGGTGGTCCAGTCGTGCACGATGCTTATAAATGCCAGCAGCATCAGGGGATAGGATAGTTTTTCATAGGTAGCAATGTTTCTGCTTCTGCCGATCCAAAATAAAAGTGCGGCTTCACCCGCCCATAGCAGGGTAACCCAGTTACCGTCTAGCTGAACAGGAATGGCTATGGTAATAAATACCAATACCAGTCCCGAAACCAAATAAAATAGATTTCGGTCGGCAAGCTTTTGCCGATAAATTACCATACTGGCAAGGAAATGCACGATAGCATTGCAGAGGGTAAACAGCCCCAGCAAATGCCTGCCCGTGTCATGGCCGTCAAGAATAGTGAATCCTATTCCGTAGAACACAAAAGAGTTAGCCAGCAACAAAACAATGTCGCCAATCGCAAACTTTTCTTTTCTGAGCAGCTTATAAGCCAGCAATACCAGATAGAATATAACAAAGAACAGGCAAAGAAAGGTCAGGGCCAGGCCGAAATGCACACTCATTTCATATTGTACCACCCACCAAAAAAAGTATATGAGCCAGGTCAGCCCGAAAGAGGAGTAATAAAGGGGCTTCCAATATTTTTTTAATGAAATGGCAAGGATACCCAGATTAATAATCGCCATGTAGCTGAACAGGATCGCCGCCCTACCCGAATCGTCGCTCAACAAAAAGGGAATCGCATAGGCGCCC
Organism: uncultured Chitinophagaceae bacterium; assembly: GCA_964624205.1. Classification (GTDB taxonomy): domain Bacteria; phylum Bacteroidota; class Bacteroidia; order Chitinophagales; family Chitinophagaceae; genus Flavitalea. The sequence continues at coordinate 125,372 of CAZUWX010000001.1, read as the reverse complement.
ACCATTCCGATATGCGCGATCACCTGCCGGTTGTAGGCGATAGCGGCCACCACGGTAAAAGTGGTAAAAACAACCATGAGTGCGAACGCTAAAACCTGCGGGATCAGGTTGTAAAAACCGTATGCCGAATAGGTGATAAAATACATGATCGCCATAGAGCCGCTTAACAAAACAGCGCTAAAATTCTCGTATTTCTTTTTCAGTTTTACAGCAAATCCAAGCAATACCGCCGCCGCCATGTACCCTAAAACGATGCGTGTAAGAGGGCTGATGAGTTCATGGTCGATGGCATATTTTGCGCCAATGGCAACCCCGATCACGGTGACGGCTATCCCTATTTTGTTAAGTAGGTTTTCGCCGATGAATTTCTCAAGATCCGATTTTGTTTTTGGCGACCTATTCACCGGAGGGATCGTCCGCTGCGGAGGTTGCTGTGGTGCAGGCGACTTGTTTGTTTGCAGAGATTCCTGTGTTGCAGAAGGCCCCTGTATTGCAGGAGGTTGCCCTGATTGCGAAGGCTGCTGGGTTGAAGGAAACTGCTGCGTTTGCGAAAACTCCTCTATTTTCGGAGGCTCCTGAAGCCCCTCGCCCGATTCTTGTACTAACCGCTCGTTCCCGCCCGTTTTCAGGCTATGTATTGCTACGCGTAAGTGCTCGATCTCTCTTGAAAAATCCTCCTGTCTTTTGAGGAGATTTTCCAGCCTGCTGAGGAGTTGGTCGATTTGGTGCTGATCGTTAGTCATGCCGTTTTTATACAACATCAGTTCCCCATTCCGCTGAGCCGGATATCCTTACAACAACTCCTGAATATACTACAAAAAACGATAGAAGCCGACAAACAGTTAATTTACAATCGTTTACATATTTTAACACTAAATTTTAGAACCCGCGTAGGGGGAAAAGACGTTTCCGTTGTCATCTGTATTATTTAACCAATACCACCCGATTTTTTAAACACAAACCATGAAACCGAGTTTCTATACTGCCGGAGCCCCGCGTCATACTGATGTGCCGGCAAGGCAATCCAAATTTCCAGCAGCGGGTTCTACCCCAACCCCTCCACAGGCACCTGTTTCCACACTGAAGATAGCAGGGAATTTCCTGAACTTCCTGCTGCCGGCAGCCAGTAGACAGCGCGGCCCGAAACGGCTGGTGCTACGAAATTGTCTGGCACTCCTGATGCTGGCCACCGTGCTGTTCAGCCTGCCATCCTGCCGGAAAGTGACCGGAAAAGGGCCCGTGGTGAAGGAAACCCGGGCGCTCGGCAATTTCTCCGAAGTATCGTTCGAGATCGGCAGCGAGCTTCGGTTCGTTCCGTCCGACAACCACGAAGTGGTGATCGAAGCCCAGCGGAATATCATCGAGGTAATTGAAACCAATATCAGCGAAAACGAACTCCGCATCAAAGTGCGTAACGGCACCAGCTTACGGTCGAACGAAGACATCCGGATCACCGTTCGTGGCCCTGCCGTGTCTTCTTTCACCGTGAATGGCTCGGGCAACCTGGAGGCATCGAAAATTTCCTCTCCCGGAGAAGCGACGATACGGGTGAACGGATCGGGTTCTGTACGGATAGACGAGATCGACTCCGACGGACTGAGTGTGCGGATCAGCGGCTCAGGGAAGATCCGGGTGCTTTCCGGGGCGGTGAATAACGAGGAAGTTTCGATCAGCGGAAGCGGCGACGTGGACCTTGCCAGCGTACAGGCCCGGACAGCCTCAACGGAAACCAGCGGTTCCGGCACCATCCGCCTTCAGGTGAGTGACGCGCTGAATGTGAAAATATCCGGCAGCGGCAGCGTGTACTATAAGGGAAATCCCTCCGTAAACACCAATATTTCCGGCTCAGGAACAGTGGTGCGGCTGGATTAGTCCGGTTTGCTATTCCAGACTAACTTCGTGGGTCAATGACCGACGAGCAATATATCCAAATGGCTCTCCGGGAGGCAAAAAAAGCCTTCGACAGCGGGGAAGTGCCGGTGGGCGCCGTGGTCGTACAGGAAGGCCAGATCCTCGCCAGGGCACACAACCAGGTGGAAATGCTGAACGACCCGACCGCTCACGCAGAAATACTGGCGCTGACCGCTGCTTTCAATCTGCTGGGTAGCAAATATCTTCCCGGCGCCACCATCTACATTACGGTCGAGCCCTGCCTGATGTGTGCAGGTGCCCTGTACTGGAGCAAAATAGGAAGGATAGTGTACGGAGCTGCCGACGAAAAGAACGGCTATAGGCGGTACTGCAGCAGTCCTTCCGCCGACTTCCCCGGCCCCGGCGATTCGCACGCTGACGGTGACAGCCGGGGCCCGGCACAGCACAACGATCCGAACGACTCCAAGAGTTCCGGCCCCTTGCAACCCTGGCCCTTCCATCCCCGTACAATGCTTACCGGCGGCGTGTTGCAGAAAGAATGTGCTGCACTGATGAAGGAGTTTTTCAGTAGCAGAAGATAAGTTAAGCGCATTCGCTCCGCGGCGCCTCCAAATAAATACGTAATTTTAGGCATCGTTTAATCATTAAATACAATAGCTATGGCATTTACATTACCCGCGCTGCCTTATGCACATGATGCACTGGAGCCCCATATTGATACTACTACCATGCAGATACACCACGGGAAACATCACCAGGCTTACGTGGATAATCTTAATAAGGCGATTGCAGGCACCCCCCACGAGAACAAATCCCTGGAAGAGCTGATCGCTTCTGCAGGAACCATCAGCCCCGCAGTCCGCAATAACGGCGGAGGACACTGGAACCACTCTTTTTTCTGGGAAAGCCTGGCACCTAACGCAGGCGGGCAGCCGACAGGAAAGCTGGCCGACAGCATCAATTCCGCCTTTGGATCTTTCGATGCATTCAAAGAGAAATTCAATAACGCCGGCCTGACCCGCTTCGGTTCAGGATGGGCCTGGCTGATCGTAAAAGACGGTAAATTGGAGATCAGCTCCACACCGAATCAGGACAACCCCCTCATGGACGTGGCCGAGGTGAAAGGCACCCCGCTGCTGGGTGTTGACGTGTGGGAGCATGCTTATTACCTGAAATACCAGAATCGCAGGGGCGAATACCTGGCTGCATTCTGGAACACGGTGAACTGGAAAAAGATAAACGAGCGCTTTGAGAAGGCTTAAGCTGGTTTTTATTGTAGTTATTTAATATTTTTACGCATCCCGGCTATTTTGCCGGGATGCCCCTTTAAACCAATAATATGAAACTGATTACTCCAGCCGTTCTTTTCTGGGTCGTTTCCATCCTGTTGTACGCGTGTTCAGCCGGACCCACAACAAAGGTACTGGTAATGGCAAGTGGCGACATCCAGGTTAGCGGGAACACGATCACCCTGAAGCCCGGCAACCGCCACAACGAATCGATCTTCAACGCCAGCGGGGACAGCATCACCGTAGAAGCGCCCTCCGGAACCACCAGCTACGCTGTAGAAGGGGCAGGATTCTACCTGCTTAACCTGAAAAAAGACACCCTGGTTGGTAGCTATCAGCGCACCGGCACCGACAACTCGCAGCAGATTATCAGCCAGGAAAGCCTGAAACAACGGCTGGATAGTCTCAACCAGTTGTTGGTGGGCCAGAACGTAGCTGCGGCAACCCGCAACTACAACCTACCACCGTTCACCATCGCCAAGATCACGGATAATAAGGAAGCTGAGATCATCGGCCCCTATGTAAGCATGCCCGGATCGTTCGATCCTACCAAGGAGCATGAGATCTACAAGTTTTACACAAACAAGGAGATGGCCGAGATCATCCAGAAACTAAGCGGGATGGTCGATACAGCCCCCGCTAATCCTTAGCCGGGTAATGAGCGTCAGCGCAACGCTGAAAAAAACGTGAAGCGCAGCCACCTGTCTTTGTACCGGCCCGAGCCAGTTGGCATTCCCCGTCGAGCACGTGGTCATCCACTGTCCTTGCCAGTCCGGATTGTATCCCGGTTCAGCACCGGAACTATACACCCGCTACCCCCTAACCTCTTCGGTCCGCATTTGCGGAAAGAGCAGCACATCCTGTATCGATGGCTGACCGGTCATCAGCATGCAGAGCCGGTCGATTCCAAAGCCGATGCCGGCGGTGGGAGGCATGCCATATTCCAATGCCCTTAGAAAGTCGTGGTCGATATACATCGCCTCCTGGTCGCCCCGCTCCATCAACCTCGCCTGCTCCTGGAAACGCTCCCGCTGGTCTACCGGATCATTCAACTCGGTATAGGCGTTGGCCATCTCCTTACCATTGATCATCAGCTCAAACCGTTCTACCAGGCCCGGCTTGCTTCGGTGTTTTTTTGTTAGCGGGCTCATCTCCACCGGATAGTCGATGATAAAAGTGGGTTGTATAAAATGGGGTTCGCATTTTTCGCTGAATATTTCATCGATCAGCTTTCCGGCGCCCATGCTGGCCTGCACGGGTATGGACAGGGCCTGGCACACTTCTCTCAGCGCGGTTTCGTCCATCCCGCTTATGTCGTGGCCGGTGAACTGCCGGATCGCCTCATGCATGGTGATCCTCGGGTAAGGCGCTTTAAAATCGATCTCCTTACCCTCTGCCATAACCGTAGTAGTGCCATTTGTAGCCAGCGCTACCGACTCCAGCATCTGCTCGGTTGTTTCCATCATCCACAGATAGTCTTTATACGCCACGTAGAATTCCAGTACGGTGAATTCGGGGTTATGCGTCCGATCCATTCCCTCGTTCCGGAAATTGCGGCTGAACTCATACACCCAGTCGAACCCCCCCACGATCAGCCGTTTCAGGTACAACTCATTGGCGATCCGAAGGTAGAGCGGTATGTCCAGCGCGTTATGATGGGTGATGAACGGGCGGGCGATCGCTCCGCCGGGAATGTTCTGCAGCACGGGCGTGTCTACCTCAAGCGCTCCATGCCTGTTGAGGAAATCCCGCATGGCGTTGATCATCTTTGTCCGCTTTACGAAGGTTTGTTTCACGTGCGGATTGATCACGAGATCGGCGTACCGCTGCCGGTATTTGAACTCCGGGTCGGTTACCGCGTCGAAGGTCTCGCCCTCCTTTTCCTTCACCACGGGGAGGGGTTTGAGTGATTTGGAGAGGAAGCGGAATTCTTTTACGTGCACAGAGGTCTCCCCGGTTCGGGTAACAAACACAAAACCCTTCACCCCAATGATATCGCCGTTGTCCACCAGGTGTTTCCAGACCTTGTCGTACAGGCTCTTATCTTCACCGGGTGCGATCTCGTCGCGTTTGATATATAGCTGGATCTTTCCCGAGCTGTCCTGTAGCACCGCAAAAGACGCCTTTCCCATGTCACGTACTCCCATCACCCTGCCAGCCAGGCAGACCTCCGCAAACTCAGCGGCGTTCTCTTCCCCTTTGAAACCCTCCCTGATAGCAGCAGCAGAGATGTTTACAGGATACAACTCCGCCGGATACGGGTCGACGCCGATCTGCCTGAGTTCCTTTAATTTATCTCTCCTGATAATCTCCTGTTCCGATAAATGCATGATACAAATTTGATTCGCAAAATTAGTCGTTCGCCGCGACCGAACGACTACTGATTTTTAGCGCGGCAACGGCTCACCAGCCTCCGTTGCCCCAGCTTCCGGGAGCCGGCTCCGCCGAGCTGATTTGTGTATGAATATTTTTATAATGTATTCAGGGCGCAAAGGTAGCCGGATTGGCTGATTAAGAACTCCGTAGTAATTGGTACTTTTGTTGCAGAAACAAATGCTATGAAATTCGACAAGATCAACAACAAAGGGCAGGCTAAGTTATTCAATAACAGTTATCTGGAAATGCTCACGAAAACCCATCCACTGGTGATCTGGGGTCTCTATCTCCCATTGGCTGCAGGTTTGTTGTATCACGCGCTGGTCAAACTCGGGAATCCTCCGTGGAAAATTGTGGTATTCTTCTGTACAGGCATACTGTTCTGGACTTTTTTCGAATACCTTATGCACCGGTTCGTATTCCACTATGTGGCGGAGAGTGAGAGAGCCAAAAAGGTGATCTACGTCATGCACGGTAACCACCATCATTATCCGCGCGACAAAGAGCGGTTGTTCATGCCACCCGTGCCCAGCATTATACTAGCCACAGTATTGTTTTTCAGCCAATACCTGGTGCTGGGTAAAATAGCTTTTATGTTCTTCCCGGGATTCATCATCGGTTACCTGATGTATGGCTCGATGCACTATGCCATCCATGCCTGGAATCCCCCCTTCAAATGGATGAAACCGCTCTGGCGCAACCATCATCTTCATCATTATAAGGACGAGGGCAAGGGTTATGGAGTGAGCACAACCTTGTGGGATCGTGTGTTTGGCACAACGTTCGACCTCAAGAAAGAAAAGGAGGACAAGGAAAAGGTGAAGGAATTGATGTTCAGATAAGGCCCTCTGTCCGTAACTTTAGGAAATGAGGAGCCCCAACCTGGACGATACGATCAACCTGTTTTCGAAACTAACGGTCAGGCGGGTTTGGAATGCGACAAAAGTATTGGGTAGCTTTTACCTCAGTAAGTGGACCGGGAAACCGGTACAATGGGGCATGCCCGTTTCGATCTCCTTTGAGCCCACCACTTCCTGCAACCTGCGCTGCCCGGAATGCCCCAGCGGCCTCCGCGCCTTTACCCGCCCCACGGGCATGCTCAAGGACGATTTTTTCCAGCAAACTATCAACCAGTTGGCAGGTGAGCTGCTCTACCTCGTGTTCTATTTTCAGGGGGAGCCTTATCTGAACCCCGACTTCCTCAAGATGGTCAAATACGCCTCCTCCCGGGGAATTTATACCGCAACTTCCACTAACGCGCATTATCTAACGGACGAGAACGCACGCAAAACTGTGGAGAGTGGGCTCGACCGGCTGATCATTTCCATCGATGGCACCACGCAGGAAGTATACCAGCAATACCGGGTCGGCGGCAAACTCAGCAAGGTCTTGGAAGGCGCGAGAAATATAGTGGCCTGGAAAAAGCGGTTAAAAAGCCGTACTCCCTTTATTTTTTTCCAGTTCCTGGTGGTGAAGCCCAATGAACACCAGGTAGAGGCTATCAAACAACTGGCCGCCGAAGTGGGGGTGGATGAAGTCCGGTTCAAAACCGCGCAGGTGTACGATTACAAGAACGATCCCAACAAGCTGATCCCTTCAGTCGGAAAATTCAGCAGATACAGGAAAGACCAGGGCGGAACGTACGCCCTGAAAAACTCCCTCGCCAACCACTGTTGGCGGTTATGGCATTCCACGGTCATTACCTGGGACGGCCGGGTGGTACCCTGCTGCTTCGACAAAGACGCAAAGTATCAGATGGGCCACCTGAAAGGGAAATCCTTCCGGGAGATCTGGCACGATGAGCATTACGTGGCATTCAGGAAAAATGTGCTGAGAGGCAGGAAAAATATTGACATCTGCGCCAACTGCACGGAAGGCACCAAAGTGTGGAGCGATTGAACACCTATACACCTATACTATGAGCATTGGAAAAAACATCGGGCAAACCAGATTCGCCAGCGAATACCACAAGCTGAGCCTCAACCTGATCTACACGTACAACTGGACCACGGAACAATCTAAAAAGTTTTTTGAAAAAGCCAATCTTACTTCGCAACAATTCAACATACTCAGGATACTGAGAGGCTCGGGCAAGCCCCTGTCTACCCACCAGATACGACAGCGAATGCTCGATAAAATGAGCGATACCAGCCGGATCGTCGACCGGCTCATAAAAAAAGGCCTGGTCATAAAGATGACCTGCAAAAACGATCGCCGGCTGGTGGACATTACGATCTCCGCCTCGGGCCTAAGCCTGCTCACTGAACTGGACAAACACACCCACGAGCTGCATGCCCATCTCGCCCATCTTCCGGAAGAAGACGCCCGCACCATCAACCGGTTACTCGATAAACTGCGTAACGGAGGGTAACGCGACTTATATTTGGGCTCACGATATGGCAAAAAAAAGAAAAAAGGACAGGATATGGCAATTCCTTATCTACGGACTTGGCCTATGCATTGCCGTGATGCTGGGAATGTGGTCGTACGAATGGTGGATCGGAAGGAAGGCCAGGCACGCCCGGTTCGACAGGTTCGGAATCGAAATCCCTATCGAGTACTCCATCCACGGTATCGACGTGTCGCGCTACCAACATATCATCGACTGGCCGAGTGTAAAAGCCATGGAAGTAGAAAAAGTGCGCATAGGCTTCGCCTTTATAAAGGCCACGGAAGGGAATATCAGCCGTGATAAGTTCTTCGGTCGCAACTGGAGCAAAACAAAAGCCGCCGGTATCACCCGGGGCGCTTATCATTTTTTCCTCGCAACCAAAAGTGGCAAAACCCAGGCTGAAAATTTCATCAAAACCGTCAACCTCGAAAAGGGCGACCTGCCCCCCGTGCTGGACGTAGAGCAGGCCTACGGCGTGCCCGCTCCGAAACTACGCGAACGTGTACGGGAATGGCTCGCAACAGTGGAAAACTATTACGGCGTGAAGCCGGTACTATATACCAATGTGGATTTTTACAGGCTTTACCTCAGGGATGAATTTGACGACTATCCATTGTGGGTGGCCCATTACATCAATAAAGGGAAACCCCGCATCCTGCGCAACTGGCATTTCTGGCAGTACAGCGAAACCGGCCGGGTCGACGGCATCGTGAACCGGGTCGACTTCAACGTCTTTAATGGCGATTCCACCGCATTCCGGGAGCTGCTGATCCGTCACTAGGTCTAGGTATTCCCAGCGGGATTTTTGCAAAGAGCCGACTTTCGATAGAACCCGGCCCTATGGCAATTGCGGTAGCTCAGAGCGGCCCTGCTAATCTGCTAAAAAACAAGGGTCTTCATGTAATCAGCGCTGATGCGGGCGCTTTCCAGTGGTGTATGATTGTCGTACCGTTCCTGCTCCACAATATAGTATTCCATGCCGCTGGCCTTTGCCACCTTTAATATTTTCTTGAAGTCAATAGAGCCGGCGCCTACTTCAGTGGAAGCATCGGGCTCACCCGGAGGCGCATCTTTAAGCCGGTCCTTCACATGACAGAGGCGGAAACGTTGCGGATATTTCTCCAGCCAGGTAATCGGGTCCTGACCCGGCACCACCACCCAGTAGATGTCCAGCTCAAAATCCACGGTATCGGGGTTGGTGTGCTGCATAAAAATATCCTGTGGGAATTGACCCTCAAATTCTTTAAACGAATATCCATGATTGTGATAGGCAAAGCGTATCCCGTTCTTTTTGCAGATATCCCCGTACCTGTTGAAATCATCCGCCACTTTTTTATAGGCGTCGATCGAGGGCTGCTCGCCCACCCAGGGTTGGATCAGGTATTTCAGGCCGATCTCAGCCGCTTCGGCAGCCTTGCGTTCAAAATCATCCATGCCGCAGTGCGATGAAACCATTGTCAGGCCGAGTTCGTCGAGATAACTCCTGAACTCGCGGTTGGACATGCCCCACCAGAGTCCTAATCCGCCCTCATAACCCTCCACCTGTTTATAGCCGAAGGATGCCACCTGCTTCAGAACGGCCCGGGGATCTTTCGGAAGATCGTCCCGCAGTGTGTACAACTGCAATCCAAATTGGGCAAGCGCCTGCTCCTGTGCTGCCGTGGTGGTGTCAGTGCCAGCAGCAACTTCACCCGACGGCGAAGCGCATCCGATGCCGGCAAGGGCAACGCCCGAAGCAAATAATCCGCTATTCCTTAAAAATAACCT
>CAZUWX010000001.1:3465-115576 GCA_964624205.1 uncultured Chitinophagaceae bacterium | reverse complement strand
TGCCGGCAAGGGCAACGCCCGAAGCAAATAATCCGCTATTCCTTAAAAATAACCTTCTATTGTATTTCATTTGTTCATATTTTGTTTTTCAATGGCCAAATGGAACTACGCATGAAAACTCCTCTGCGCAACAAGCCCTACCAAGCTCCGTTTCATTTGTTCATATTTTGTTTTTCAATGGTCAAATGGACTTCGTAGAAGTATTGTCGCTAAATGGCCCAGGCCCGCTCACCCTCCCGGTAGGGAATACAGCCCTCGTATCGTCCCGGTGCCTCAACGTATCGTAGTGCCTGCGTAGAACCTACCTCTGAAGTGAAATAGCCGAGCAGCGTCAGTTCTTTCATCAAACGAAAATAATGCGCGGGCTCGTCATCTTTTTTGTTCCGGTGATACTCATTCTGCTCATTGTCTATCGTCACCAGCAGCTCGTGCCGCTGCCGGGGCTCAAGCGACAAGAAAGCTTTGTCGAATTTTTTATTCGAAGCATCGTTTAGCTTTTCCATGCCGTTCACAAATATGTTCTGCTCCGGCTCCGTGTAGCAGTCCCGCACCATGACGGTCATAAAGGCACCAACTCCGGCGGCCTTCGCGCCCGGTGTGGAAGTAGTGGGGAGGATCGTTTCGGCGATCTCGTCGAGGTAGTCGATATCATCTGGCGTAAAATCCAGTGTAAATGACTTTTTCCCTGCGGGTTTGCACCCCTCCAGGAAAAAGCCGGCTCCTGCTATGCTGCCTCCCAGTATCAAACTCACGCGCGTTAATGCCTGACGCCTGTTCATATCGGATAGTTTAGATTAAAGATCAGATGTATTAGATTATAGTATTCGGATCAGAGATTTCGTTTTTTTAATTCCTTCACTGCAAAATCCGCTGCACGGGCAGTAAGCGCCATGTAGGTAAGGGAGGGGTTCTGGCAGGCTGCCGAAGTCATACATGCACCGTCTGTGATAAACACGTTCTTTGCATCCCACACCTGGTTGTTGCCGTTCAGCACCGACGTTCGGGGATCCCTTCCCATACGGGCGGTACCCATTTCATGGATACCCATTCCCAGGGCGTAACCGTTGTCAAAAGTGTTTACATCTTTAATACCGGCGAGTTCGAGCATCTCCTTTGCATCTTCCATCATATCCCTACGCATTGTTTTCTCGTTCTCCTTTATCTCGCAGTCAAAATCGAGCACGGGGAGCCCCCACTTATCCGTTTTCCCCTTATTCAGGGTGATCCGGTTCTCGTGATAAGGCAGGGTTTCGCCAAATCCGGTGAGGCCGATCGTCCAGGGCCCCGGCTCCGAGAGCGCGTTTTTCAGGTCTTCCCCGATAGAGAACTCGGCCACATCGCGTTTCCAGCCTTGCCGGCTTGCGCCGCCCTGGTAGCCAAATCCACGGATATAATCCCTTTTTTCTCCTCCGAGATTACGGAAGCGCGGGATATAAATGCCGTTCGGCCTACGGCCGTAGTAGTATTTATCGTCGTACCCTTCGGGGGTACCGCTTGCACCGCAGCGGAAATGGTGATCCATCACGTTATGCCCGAGCTCACCGCTGCTGCTGCCCAGCCCGCCTTCCCATATATCGGTTGCGGAATTGAACAGCACCCAGGTGGAATTCATGGCAGAAGCGCAGAGAAACACCAGCTTAGCCCGGAATTCGTAGGTAAGGTTATTTTCTGCGTCGAGCACCTCCACCCCCGTAGCCTTTTGGGTGTCTTTATCGTACAGCACCTTTGTAACAATGGAAAAAGGGCGGAGAGTAAGATTGCCGGTGCGCATGGCTGCGGGCAGGGTGGACGACTGGGTGCTGAAGTAGGCGCCGTAAGGGCAGCCCAACCGGCACTTATTCCGGAACTGACACTGGGTTCTTCCCTCATGCGGCACGGTGATATTGGCGGATCTGCCGATCGTCATGGTCCGGCTTCCCCTGTATTTTTCTTTTATCCGTGCGGCCACGTCCTTTTCGACACAGTTCATTTCCATTGGGGGAAGGAACTGCCCGTCGGGAAGCTGGGGCAAGCCCTCCCGCCGTCCACTGATGCCGGCAAATTTCTCCACATGGTCGTACCAGGGGGCCATGTCTTTATACCGGATGGGCCAATCGATGGCGATGCCATCTTTCAGATTTGCCTCGAAATCCATTTCGCTGAGCCGGTAGCTCTGCCTTCCCCATGTCAGGGAACGGCCGCCCACCTGGTACCCCCGGTACCAGTCGAATCTTTTGGTTTCGGTATAAGGGCATTCCTTATCCTTTACCCAATAGTTGAGGTTGATCTCGTTGAGGGGATAATCCCTTTTCAGCACGGGATAGTCCTCGATCATCTGCCGGGTGCGGCCACCACGGTGGGGGAACTCCCAAAGGCCTTTGGTTGCATTAACGTATCCCTTAATATGCTCGATATTCTGTCCGCGCTCAAGCATAATCACCTTCAATCCTTTTTCTGCCAGTTCTTTTGCCGCCCAACCTCCGCTGATACCCGAACCCACTACGATAGCGTCATAAATATTGTCTGCCATAAAACATGATTTACACTTACGATCGTATGATGTTCCCGCTTACACGTCGCAGATCTGCACAGCCCTGGAAAGCGCAGCCAGTTGCCCCTGCTTGTCTTTCGCACTGGGTATAAACTCCTGGGCCACATATCCCTTGTATCCTGTTTCCACAATCGCTTTCATGATTGCCGGATAGTAGAGTTCCTGGGTCTCGTCGATCTCGTTCCTCCCCGGCACCCCACCCGTGTGGTAGTGTGCAAAATACTGATGGTTGTTCCGAATAGTGCGGATCACGTCGCCCTCGTCGATCTGCATATGATAAATATCGTACAGCAACTTAAAATGCTCCGAGCCCACTCTTTTAACCAGCTCCACCCCCCAGGGGGTTTTGTCGCACTGGTAATCCTCATGGTCCACTCGACTGTTCAACAGTTCCATAACCAGTGTCACTTTGTGCTTCTCAGCCAGCGGGATCAGCTTTTTCAGGCCCTCCGCACAATTGTTCCATCCGGTTTCGTCATCAATATTACGACGATTACCACTGAAACAGATCAGGTTTTTATACCCCGCCCCGGCCACCAGGGGAATCATCTCGCTGTAATTTTTGATCAGGGTGGCATGGAATTGCGGGTCGTTAAACCCGTCGACGAGATTTATCTCGGCCCCGTTACACATCGTAGAAACCAGCCCATATTTTTTTAGCGTTGGCCAGTCCGCCGGCCCGACAAGATCTATACCGGTCAGGCCCATTTTTTTTGCAGCAGCGCAAAGCTCGTCAATAGGAATAGACGAATAACACCACCGGCAGGCCGAGTGATTGATATTTTTTTTCAATTGAACGGGATTTTGATCGGGTGTGCTGAAAGACGTCAGTGTTCCGGGCACAGAAACGGCAGCAGCCCCACCCATAAGGTTCTTTAAAAGGCTCCGGCGTGGTATATTTGTGTTCATTCGCTGGTAAAGTATTAAGGATAATTACGAATTGTGAACATATACTTATTTTTTTTGGAAAACTCGAAGATTTCGCACAAATCGGACTCGCAGCGTATAAAATATTTTTTCAAAGGATTCTATATCGTAATTTCACCTGCGCTAAAAATACATTCATAAATTCAATTTGCTTTATTTTTAGCGCATATTATTCATTAATTCTTCTAATTAGATTTTCATGAACAGAAAATTACGCATGGGGATGGTCGGAGGAGGCAAGGATGCCTTTATTGGGGCAGTTCACCGCCTGGCGGCCAATATGGACGGACTGATAGAATTATCTTGCGGGGCGCTGAGCATCAATCCCGAAATCGCAGTGGATTCGGCGAAATCGCTGTTTCTTCCGGAAGACCGTACCTATCTCAATTTTGAGGAGATGATCGAAAAGGAAAAACAACTTCCCGCAGACAGAAGAATGGACTTCGTGACGATCGTCACTCCCAACTTTGCGCATTTTGCACCTGCCATGAAAGCGCTTGATAACGGATTTCATGTGGTAATAGAAAAACCCATCACTTTTACGCTCGACGAAGCAAAACAACTGAAGAAAAAGATCGACGAAACCGGGCTGATTCTCTGCCTCACACATACCTATTCGGGATATCCGATGGTAAAGCAGGCCAGGCAAATGGTGAAAGACGGTGCACTGGGAAAGATCCGGAAAGTGTATGTTGAATATCCCCAGGGCTGGCTCAGCAAACTCAGCGAAAGAGAAGGAAATGCCCAGGCGGCCTGGAGAACCGATCCCAAGAAAAGCGGAAAAAGCGGCAGCATCGGCGATATCGGAACACATGCCTCCCATCTTGCTGAATATATAACCGGACTGAAGATAACAGAGATATGCGCTGATCTGAATATCATGGTGGAGGGAAGACATCTCGACGATGATGGAAACGTGTTGCTCCGTTTTGAAAATGGCGCAGCAGGTGTGCTGATGGTATCGCAGGTGGCAGCCGGTGAAGAGAATGCGCTGAAGATACGTGTGTATGGAGAAAAAGGCGGGATCGAATGGGCACAGCACGAGCCCAACACGCTGATCGTAAGATGGCTGGAACAGCCCACACAAATACTGCGGGCAGGCACCGGCTTCCTGTCTCCCATCGCGCTGGCCAACTGCCGCACGCCCGGCGGACATCCCGAAGGTTACCTGGAAGCATTTGCCAATATCTACCGGAACTTTGCCCTTACCCTGTCTGCCCGTATCGATGGCACAGAACCCAAGCCGGAGCATCTCGACTTTCCGGGAATCGAAGACGGGATCCGGGGAATGGCGTTCATCGATAACGCGGTGGCCTCGGCGGCATCCAAAGAGAAATGGACCAAACACACTGTGTGATCCTGACCGGAGCCCGGTTCGACCAACAGAAAATAAATAATAGACGAATGAAACGGAGCATTACGGGCGTTACTACATAAGGGAATGCATATGCGGAGTTCCATTCGGCAATTGAAAAGAGAAATAATAAACGAATGAAAACATTAAAAGGACCGGGAATATTCCTGGCGCAGTTCATGGGCGATACGGCCCCTTTCAATGATATTATCAGCATTAGCAAGTGGGCCAAAGAGATCGGCTTTAAAGGCATACAGGTTCCGACATGGGATCCGCGCTGCATCGATGTGAAGCAGGCGGCGGAAAGTAAGACCTATGCAGACGAGTGGAAAGGCAAGATCAACGAGATCGGCCTGGAGGTAACGGAACTCTCCGCACATCTCCAGGGCCAGTTGGTGGCAGTACACCCCGCTTACGACGCCCTGTTCGACGGTTTTGCCCCCCCCCAATACCATAATAACCCCAAAGCCAGAACGGAATGGGCCGTTCAGCAACTGAAATACACCGCTCAGGCGTCAAAGAACCTGGGACTGAAAGCCGCAGCCACTTTCAGCGGCGCGCTGCTCTGGCAGACCGTTTACCCCTGGCCGCAACGCCCTGCAGGACTCGTGGAGACCGGTTTCCGGGAGCTGGGAAAACGCTGGACCCCGATCCTCAACGAATATGAAAAGAATGGCATAGACCTTTGTTATGAGATCCACCCGGGAGAAGACCTTCACGATGGCGAAACCTATGAAATGTTCCTCAAAGAAGTGAATGATCACCCAAGAGCCTGCCTGTTATATGACCCCAGCCACTTTGTACTGCAATGCCTGGACTACCTGACCTATATCGACTACTACCACGAGCGGATCAGGATGTTCCACGTAAAGGACGCAGAATTCAACCCTACGGGAAAACAGGGCGTGTACGGCGGTTACCAGGGATGGGTGAACAGGGCCGGCCGGTTCCGCTCCCTGGGCGACGGCCAGGTGGATTTTAAATCGATCTTCAGCAAACTCGCCGCTTACGATTTTGAAGGATGGGCAGTGATGGAATGGGAATGCGCCCTCAAACACCCCGAACAGGGAGCAAAAGAGGGAGCACCGTTTATCGCCGAACACATTATCAGGGTTACAGAAAAGGCATTTGACGACTTCGCCGGCACCGGCAGCGATGAAAATTTCAATCGCTCTGTGTTGGGTCTCGACGCCTGACCGCCGCCTGGAGACCTGACAGAAAAAACATAATAAAACTCAAAAACAAATAAGACAAAATGAAAAAGCTACTGGTTATTTTATTTGCAAGCGCGCTGATATACGCCTGCGGTTCGAACGAAGGAGGAGATGCGCAAGCACCAGACACATCCGCCACTGAGAATACTACACCCGCACCGGCAGCAGGCCAGGTGTCGGCTGACGCAGAAAAAGCGCTGGAACTTATTGCCGGAAGTGATTGTATGGCCTGCCATGCGATCGACCGCAAATTGATCGGACCATCCTATGAAGAAGTAGCGGCTAAATACGAAGCGACGGATGCGGTGATAGACACACTGATCCATAAGATCCAGAAAGGCGGAACAGGCAACTGGGGAAATATACCTATGACCCCCCACCCCGACCTCTCCGATGCAGACGCCAAAACAATGGTACATTATATCCTTTCTCTTAAAAAATAAACATAGTCTCTATGCGGTTGCTCTTCCCCGTTATTGTGGCCCTGGTCGTTGGCTGTGGCACTGCCCCCGAACCGGACGCCTCCAATATAGAAAACGACTCATCCATGAATACCGACGTACTTGCATCATCGGACAACACCCTCACCGACGGGGAAAAGAAAGACGGGTGGCAACTCCTGTTCGACGGAAAAACCCTGTCGGGCTGGCACATTTATCTCAATGAGGACGGCGGAGGCTGGCAGGCGACGGACGGAACGATCTTCCTCGAACCAACGGCTAACGGGCCCTCCCTGGTTACCGATAGTGAGTATGGCGACTTTCATTTTAAAGCAGACTGGAAGATCAGCGAGGGTGGTAACAGCGGCATCATGTTCGGCGTAAAGGAAGAACCCCGCTTCGAAAGAGATTATCACACCGGCCCCGAAATGCAGGTGCTCGATAATGCTTCCCATCCCGACGCCAAAATCATCAAGCACCGCGCAGGAGATTTGTACGACCTGATATCTTCTTCTCCCGAAACGGTGAAGCCGGCAGGCGAGTGGAATACCGCCGAGATCGTCGTGAGGAATTCAACGCTTGAGTTTATCCTGAACGGCAGCACCGTTGTAAGAACAACCCTGTGGGACGATGCCTGGAAGGAACTCGTGAAGGGTAGCAAATTCAAAGCCTGGCCTTCTTTCGGGACCTTTCAAACCGGCAAGCTGTCACTCCAGGATCACGGCGACCACGTTTGGTACAAGAACATAAAGTTGAAACAATTATAATAGTCGAAAATTCCAAATACTGACGGGGCGCGATACATATCGCGCCTTTGTTGTGCGGCTAACCGGGAATGCCAGGCGGAGTGCCATTCGACATTAAAAAACAAAAACAAACGGATGAACCGGAGCCCATACTGGTTTTAGCACACAAGACAATGTATGGGTGGAGTTCCATCCAACCATTGAACAAACAAATATAGACGGATGAAAAAGATCTATCACGTTAGTACCTGCAGCACCTGTAAAAATATTCTCACCAATATCAAAGCCGAAAAAAAGGGATTCGTGCTACAGGACGTCAAGAAAGAAAAGATCACGCCCGCCCAGTTGGAAGAGCTGAAGAAGATGGCCGGCAGTTATGAGGCCCTTTTCAGCCGGCGTGCCATCAAGTACAAGGATATGGGACTGAAAGATAAAGCGCTGACCGAAAAAGACTATCGCGACCTGATTCTGAAAGAATACACATTTCTGAAACGGCCGGTAGTGGTGGACGGGAAAAAAATATTCGTCGGCAGCGAAAAGAAGACAGTGGCAGCGCTGGAAGAAAACATCTAAACAAGAATGATCGCTGACTGAAACAGTTCCGCTCAAGTAAGCATGCCCCGGATGTTCAGGGGACCGGCAGGTTCCTGGCATCCTCCTTTTTCGAGGTGTCCTGCACCTCTGCCCGGGCGCTATTGATGAGAAACTGCAGGTTAGGTTGATAGAAGCGGCCACAGGTCCACCGGTTAAAAGGGTAGGGAATGGGCCGGTTCATCAGCGCCGTCTGCGCAGCTTCTGTTTTGGCGCCGTCGCAAAGTTGCTGCAGCTCCATAAGGTAGTCGTATAACAATTTAAGCGCCGGTTTGCCCGACACATTCCCGTGACCGGGAAGATAGGTATGATATAAAGTATCCTCGTAAAACACCCGCAGCGATTCTTTCCACCCGTCAACATTGCCGTCGCTTATCCAGGGATGCCTTTCGTTACAGAGAAGGTCTCCCATAAAAGCGATGCCCAACTGCGGGATCAGCAGTACTGCATCGCTCGGTGAATGCCCGTTCCTGCGTTCCACCAGCTTAACACTCAGTTGGCTGCCTTCGATCCAGAGAGAATCCTCGAAAGTTTGATCGGCCAGCGCAATATACAAGTGATCGGAAGATTCTATCAGACCCTCGTAGTACCCGATCCAGTAAGGCATCTCATCCAGATCGGAAGCATTGCCATTGGTCATCCGCTTTTTCAATGCCTGCAGCATGGTAGGGGCGTATCGTTTCTGCCATTTCTGCTCCTCGGGTTCAATGCTGTTGACCAATTCCCGGGTTACTGCGGTGGTGATAACCATTGCATTGGGCAGGAAAGCCTGGTTGCCGCGGATATGATCGTTGTGATAATGACTGTTTATTACGAGCGAAACCTTCTTTTTCGTCAGTTTCCTGGCCACCTCCTTCAGTTCCTGGGCTGCTGCGGGCGTCATGAAAGGATCGAATACCAGGGTCTTGTCGCCCAGATCAACGATGCCGGCATTGCAAATGGCCCGGCCAAAGTGATTGTTGTGGATGGCTACCCACACCCCCGGCGCCAGTTGTTGAATTGTGAAATTAGCCGAAGGCCTCACCCTGTTCTTTTTCCAGAACTGAGCCCGTAAGGATGATGACAACAGCAAACCGCTTACGCATAACAGCAGGGCAATCAATGGCTTCATGCTTCAGACATACTTCAGAATACTACCAAGATACAATAATCCAGCCGAAGCGCTCCAGCCTGCACCGGAACGCCAGCATCTGTGCCAATCGCGAGAGCAGCTACCTTTCGTCCCCGGCCTTTGCCTGCCGGGCTGAGCCCGGATCTACAGGATCCTCAACCTGGCATAATTGAGCATGATCTTTTTTTCCCCGTTCAGGTCAAATTTTACGGTTGCAATAGGATTGTGGGCAGAGCCTTCCAGCTTCAGCACTTCTCCGAAGCCGAATTTCTGGTGTTCCACGCGCTGACCCGCTTCCAAACCGGAGGTATCGCTTGGCGCAAAGTCGGGTGACGGCACATGTTCCACGGCTTTGGTTGCGGGGCGGGTGCCTATATAAGAGGGGGTGGTGGACGATGAGGGTGGAGGGCCATACCGCTTTGCCGCCGCCGCCGCATTGTTAGTACCACGGTGCATCCTGTCGAAGGCGGAAGCGCCCGAACTACCGAAAAAACTACCCTGCCGGTTCCGGGCGCCGCCACCTGCATAACTTTTATCCAGGTAGGCTTCGGGCAGCTCATTAATGAAACGGCTCGGTTCATTCTGAACCAGCGAGCCGAATTTATAGCGGGTGTTGGCGTAGGTGATCCAAAGCTCTTTTTTAGCCCGGGTGATCACTACATAAAACAGGCGGCGCTCTTCTTCCAGATCATCGCGGCTATTGATCGACATCCCGCTGGGGAACAGCATTTCTTCCAGTCCGCACGCGAACACACAGGCAAACTCCAGCCCTTTGGAGGCGTGGATGGTCATCAGTTTTACCGAATCTGCATTCGGATCTTTATTATCGGCATCCGTCAGCAGCGTGATCTGCTGAAGGTAAGCGCCCAGGCTTTTGTCGCCCACTTCCCCGTCTTCATTGCCGGGGGTTTCGGTAAATTCTTTTATGGAGTTCAGGAGTTCCTGGATGTTCTCGTATCGGGCTACGCCTTCCGTGCTCTTATCATTGAATAGTTCTTTCACTATATTGGTCTGTTTCCCAACATGCAGGGCTACTTCGTAGGCGTTGCGGTTGCCGAGCATGCTGGAAAAAGAACGGATCATCAGCACAAAATCATTGATCGCTTCGAGCGTCCCGGCCCGGAAACCGTGTTGGGCAGCATTCTCCAATACCTCCCACATGGAGATATCATGATTGTTGGCAGCCAGTATGGCGCGATCCACCGAAGTTTTGCCGATACCCCGGGTAGGATAGTTAATAATACGCTTTAAGCTTTCCTCGTCGCGGGGGTTCACCATCAGCCGCAGATAAGCGATAAAATCCTTGATCTCCTTGCGTTGGTAAAAACTGAGCCCTCCGTAGATGATATAAGGGATATTCATCTTGCGTAAGTTCTCTTCAAACGCGCGGCTCTGCGCATTGGTGCGATATAGCACGGCGAAATCGTTGTTGCGGTAGTGGTTGCGCAACTTCTGCTCCTGAATGGTATCGGCAACAAACTTTCCTTCGTCGTTGTCGGTCATGGTGCGCACCAGCCGTATTTTCTCGCCCTCGTTATTCTCTGTCCACAAGTTCTTAGGGATCTGCCCCTTATTATTCCTGATCACCTCATTCGCGACGTTGATAATATTCTGCGAGCTGCGGTAATTCTGTTCGAGCTTGATAACTTTTACATCGTCGTAGTCCTGCTGGAACTGCAGTATATTCTGGATCGTAGCACCGCGAAAGCTATAAATGCTCTGGGCATCATCCCCCACCACGCAAACATTTTCATGAGCCGCTCCCAGCAGCTTGATGATCTCGTACTGGGCCGGGTTAGTATCCTGGTACTCGTCAATCAGGATATACTTGAATTTGTGCTGGTATTTATGCAGTGCGTCGGGAAAACCATGGAGCAGCTCGTAGAACTTAATGAGCAGGTCATCGAAATCCATGGCGCCGTTCTTAAAACATCGTTTGGCATACGCTTCGTATATCTTGGCGATCATCGGCCGGTTGCTGCGTATGTCTTCCTGCTGGATGTTATAGTCCTGCGCATATTCGGCGGGACTGACCAGTGCATTTTTTGCGCTGGAGATACGGTTGTAGACCGTCGCAGGCTTATAATGTTTATCATCCAGGCTCAACTCATTGACCACGGTTTTGATCACGCCCTTGGCATCGTCCGTATCATAAATGGTGAAATTAGAGGGATAGCCCAGCCGCGGCGCCTCAGCCCGCAATATCCGGGCAAACACGCTATGGAAAGTACCCACGTACAGGTTGCGGGCCTCGGTATTACCCAGCGCTTTTTCCACCCTTTCCTTCATCTCCTTTGCAGCCTTGTTGGTGAAGGTTAGCGCCAGGATATTGAATGCGTCTATATTATGACAGGCCATGAGATGAGCGATCCGCGAGGTGAGCACCTTTGTTTTCCCGCTTCCCGCGCCCGCCACGATCATCAGCGGACCGTCTTTATGCAGCACCGCCTCGCGCTGTCTCTCATTCAATCCTGTAAGGTAATCTTGCATCCTACAAAATTAATCCATTCCCGTCAAGAATCGGTCTAAAGAAACAAATCCGGCGCTAATGGCATCGCCGGGTCCACTGCATACTGATCGAATTCATTTATGCCGTGTTTGGCCAACACTTCTTCATCGATAAAAAAATTGCCGGTGCATACGCGTGGCGCCTGTTGCAATATCAACAACGCTGCGTCAGCTACAATATCCGGCTTCCGGCTCCTTTGTATCAGCTCTTCCCCACCGAGCAGATTACGCACGGCGGCGGTAGCGATGGTGGTACGGGGCCAGAGGGCGTTCGCCGCTATTTCATATTTTTCGAGTTCCCCGGCCAGGCCCAGGACAATCATACTCATGCCGTACTTACTTATGGTATAAGGAAGATGCCCGGAAAACCATTTTTTGTCCATGTTGAGCGGTGGGGACAGATTCAGGATATGGGCGTGCGATGATTGTTTCAGATAGGGGATACACGCCTGGCACATCAAAAAGGTTCCCCTCACATTGATGGCCTGCATCAGGTCGAACCGTTTGGATACAATTTGCTCGGCGGGAGACAGGTCAATGGCGCTGGCATTATTCACCAGTATATCAATCCCTCCAAATCTCGCTACCGCTTGTTCCACTGCCGATCGTATGGTTTCTTCGTTCCGGATATCGACCGGAACCGGTAGCACTCCGCCTCCTCCGGCGTTTCTCACTTCGTCCGCCGCCGAATAAATGGTTCCTTCCAGCTTCGGATGCGGCGACTCCGTTTTTGCCGCTATCACAATATTGGCGCCGGCCGCGGCGAGTTTGAGTGCGATGGCTTTGCCGATGCCCCGGCTCGCTCCCGTGATGAGGGCTGTTTTGTTTTTCAGGCTCATGATCTTTCTATTTGGCGGGTAGGTAATAAATATACGGGTTTATGCTTCCTGTGCCAGGAGGCGGTCGGACTTTCTTGCAGAGAACCCGTGTAAATGTACGGCTTTGCAGCCCGGTCTGAGAAGGGGCTTTACGCGGCAATCAGACGTATATTTACCATCCCCGCAGTATTTGCCGAACCGTAAAAATGAAGTAATTGCCCTCTTGCAAACGCTGCTGCAACTCCCTATGTTTGTATTCTCGATTGAATGGTTTGAGGGATAATAAAACCAGTATCTTGTAAAAACCCAAGATCCAGTCCGAAAAACCAATCCAAAGTCCATTTAAAACCATGCGTCCGCAACCATTCAACAGAGAAACTAAATATCCAATGTCCAGTTTAATCCAGTGAAAAACCTTAAAATTTGTACCTATTGATGGCCAAGCTAGAGTAGTTAAGGTTGTACAAAGTTTTTAACAGCCCCGGAACCCCCGGGGCTGTTGTTATATTAGCCATCTGGTTATTTCGGAGCTGCAAGGCCGGGTATCGCTGTGGTTGTATGTTTATCCGAGGTAGTTCAGATTGGATCCCGGCATTACTCATTCCAGCAGGCCTTCGGAATCGGTCAGCACCACGCCGGTGATATGAAAGATATCGTAGGAGCTGAAATCCTGTGCGGCCCTCAATCCCTTCCCAAAGATCGTCTTATCGGGCTGGTGGATGCGCACGGGTTTATCGGTATAGAATTCCTCCGTTTTCTGGTCCCACCAAAGCTCATCCGTTCGCAGGGTATCGCCTTTCAATAAATTGATCACCACCACGCTGTCGCGCAGAAACACCTTGCCCTCGTATTCGCGGTAGCGGGCATAGAGGGCGTCGAGCACACTCTCGATCTCGAGACTGTCGTTATAAAAATCCACATGCAGGGTGCGGGGGAATTCCACATATGGCGAATCCGCCTGATGCCGTAACATATACGGCGCGGTCAGCCGGGCCTTCATGGCTCCTTCCTGGCTCATAAAACTCGTGATGTTAAGGGCCTCTTCGATAGCTGCGTTCTTTTTCAGCAGTTCATCGACCTCCCGGATATCGTTCTCACAGGAATAAACAAAAAAGCAGCCGGTCAGGAAAGCTGTTATGTAGCTCCAGTATCGGAACCACCGGAACATCAGTCGTACTTTTTCTTGATAAACCAGATATCGCTCAGCGTGAGCCCTAATGATAAACGCATGAAATTCTCTCTGACCACGTTGAGGTTATTGCCGCGCTGGCCGAATTCCAGCGAGAGGTTGATGATTGAGTACTGGTTAGTGAAAGACGGGGGCCGCATGGGTAACCCGAGCCCAACGCTGCCGGTCCATATCGGAAGGTCGTTCTGCACCTTGATATAATCCTGGCCAAAAGAAAAGCCCGCCCGGTAGGTCACTCTTCCCCAGTACGATTTGGCATTGGCGAGATTCGGCAACACCTGGCCTCCCACGTGTAATTTCCAGGTGTCCTGCACGGAATCCATTTCGTTAAAGAAGCGGTATTCGCTCCATTGCGTTTGGGTGAAGTCAACCCCGATCAACCATTTTTCGCCCTTGTGGTAGATAATTCCCAATCCATAGGATGCGGGGTACACAATTTTGCCCGACACGCTGGTTTTTGAGATCAGGTCGATGCTATCGATGCCCGCTTCCGATTCGCTGTAGGTTTGCACGATCTCGTCGCGCGTGGCGTTCAGTTCCCTTTTCAGCGCACCATAGGCACCGATACGGAGTATGTTTTTCTGATTCAGCAAAGCAGTGTACTGCATACCCCCGTTCACGAACAGTCCGCCATAACTGGCCCGGGTATTATGAAGCGAAGGATAATAAAACGCGCTGGCAGAATCGGGGATGAAAAGCCGTTTGGAATCGTACGATTTAGTTCCGAACCGGTATCCCACGTTGAAGCCGATGGAAATATTCTTGGTTCCGAAACCGGTGCCGGTGTACACTTCGTAGGATCCGCCATTGCCTTCAAAGACCGACTGCAGGCTGTCGACCCCTGCCAGCCGCTCGTTCCGTTCCAGTTTATAGCTCACCCGCGTCAATGGCTTTAAGCCTATGTTCATGCCCCAGTTCTTTGTCTTGCTAAGGGGAAGTCCCAACTGAATATAGGAGATGGTGGGCGTGGTGGAGGAATATTTCTGAGGGGGGTCAATCACCCGCAACACCCGCGAATCGAGCTCAACGCCGAAATCGAACGTGGAGCGTTTTAGCCGGGAATAGGAGGCAGGGTTGGAAAAATTAACGGTCAGGATATCGGCATAAGCCGCAGAAAGGCCTCCCAGGGCACGGGACATAATATTCCTGCCTGGCAGTTCGTCGCCAAGGCCATACCGCGAATAGGGGGAATTGTCGGTCTGCGCATGAAGAACACCTGCAGCGAGCCATGTGAAAATTCCTAAAAGCTTGATTTTTTTATACATTGTTGAGCTCGCTGATAGCATACAGGCCTTTAAAGATGAGATTGAGGTCTGCAAATATCTTATTTTTAATATGGTGTGCAAAATAAGCCGAATCACCCCCTGTTAACAGCACGTTAAGGTTCCGGTACTTTTCGGCGTAAAGATCGATCATCCGGTCGATCTCTCCGCCGATTCCCAGGATCACGCCGCTGAGGATATTGGTGCGGGTGTCGTAGCCGATGAGAGGAAAGAGCCAGTTTTTCTCCACCAGCGGCAGCTTGGCGGTGAAAGTTTGCAGGGATCTGAGTCGCATTTCGAGCCCCGGAGAAATGCCTCCTCCAAGAAATTCGCGTTTTTTATTGACAAAGTTGTAGGTGATAGCGGTACCCAGCCCTATTATCAGGTTATTCTTTTCGGGGAACGCAATGCTGGCGGCAACCGCCATAGCAAGCCGATCGGCTCCCATCGTTTCTGGCTTGCCTACGGGAACCGTGATGGGAAGTTTCGAATGATGATCCACCTTATGAAAAGCAGAGACAGCCGTCAGCAGGGACTCCATCCGGGGATTATGGTGCACTACCGACGAAAGCAAAGAACGGTCGGGCCGGTACGTATCTACCAGCCTGTTGATGGTGTCGTCCGCATCGTTCTCGAGCGTCAGCACTTCGGAGAGGTCTGCATCCCGGAAGACGGCACATTTTAAGCGGGTATTCCCAAAATCAAAGCAGAGTGTGGTGCGCATATTTATCCTGTGATGGGCGGTTTACCCGGTGAAGGGGGATGATAATAAAAGAAAAATATAAAAAACATAAAAAATACCAGTTCCTGCTGCACTTCAAAAGGCGATCCGATCAGCGACTGTAACAGGAAGTGTACCGCCATCAGCAGTAACGGCAGGTTCCGGAAACGGAAGGCGCGGAAGAACACCAGCACCAGCATCCCTGTAAATAATACCAGCCCCGGCAATCCGGTCATCAGCGTGGTTTCGAGAAACTGGTTATGGCTATGGTAGCCTTCGGTATAACCCAGCATAAAATTCTTCTCCCTGAATTTTTCCAGCTCCTCAAGCCTGGCGCCCTTTAATCCGTAACCCAGCAAGGGGCGTTCTGCAATAAGCTCCAGGGCTGATTTCCACATCAACACCCGGATGGCCAGCCCGTTATTGTTGTCCTGCTCGCCCTGGTATTCTTTTAATTCGGTAACGTCCAGGCGCCATTTTAGATAAGACAGGTTATACACGGCCGCAATGCCCCCGATTACCATTGCACCGATGAGGATCCAGGCAATCGCCATTCTCTTAGCGGCCCGCCCGATATAAAGAATGAGCACCATCAGCATCAAACCCAGCAGAAAAAGATTCAGCTTCGAGGAAAGAAGAAATATCATTCCGGAAAGAAAAAGCGCCAGCCCGGCTGTCAGCAGGGTTACGGAAAGAGAAGGCCACCGGCCGTTTCCAAACCCAAAATACAATAGCCAGACAATCGAGGCCAGGCAGTAGCTGGAAAGAAAGATGGCGTTCAGCTCTACCTGTCCGCTGAGATAATGATAATAGAACACGCGGTAGTCGCCGGTCTGACCGAACTCAATATACGAGCGGATCAGGCACACCAGGCAGATGGCTGCAGTAGCCAGTACGAAGGCCATGCATACCCCCCGGATCCATTTCTTCGGAAAAGGAGGCGCGGCAGCCATGGCCACCGGAATAAAAAACAGTGTGGCGTACCTTTCCAGGAACTTGATGCTGAAACCCCCGCTACTGTCCCAGCAATAACTGGCTGCTAATAGCAGGAAATAAAGGGCGGGCAGCATCCATAACCTGGCCCGCCGCAGCCGTTGTACCAGCTCTTTTCGGGGCAACTGGAGGGCACAGGCCCCCACGAAGCATACCAGGGCTATGCTATTAAGGTTATTGTACAGCGGGATCGTGACCACAGCCGCCAGCAAGGAAAGGAACAAGATCGTCTTCTTAAGTCTTTCTGTAAGAACCGGCATTTTACGCTTCAGGTGTATCGGGGTAATCAATAGTAAGGTCGAGCGACTCGAGGTTCCTAAAATGACCGTTGAGCTTTACCTTCTTCTTTAGCTGCTCGATTTGTATAAGCACCGGCAACACCCTGCGAAAGTGACGCTTCAGGTATTCCTGCCGCTGCAGCTCCACCAGCAGCCCGAGCAGCTCATACTCTTCTTCAATGGAGAGACCCACATGATGGGCGATATCATAAGAGCTCAGTTGCTGAACGGGCTTTTTAAAATCCTTGCTGATACTCAGCAACCGGTGCATCTCCATCATTGCCTTCAAAATCGCCGCCATTAGTTCTTCGTTACCCCTGTTCAGATTATGCGGATAATTGACAATTGCGCCGCTGTATAATTTGTCAGGAACAATCTTTATCACTTCCAGGCTGCGGAACACCCTTGTACCCCTGACCCGGATGTCCATTTCCCCGTTATCGTATTCCTTCACCACCCTGGCAATATTCACCAGGGTACCCATCTCCTGCAGCTTGTTATCCAGCACCACCGGGATGCCAAACGGCTTTTTCTCCTCCCGGCATTCTCTAATGAGCTGCCTGTACCGCGGTTCAAATATATGCAGATTGACCGTTTCGCCGGGGAAAACAACAATGCTGAGCGGGAATATGGGAATAAAGTTCGTCATCAGCCAATAATAAACATCCGTAAAGGTATCAAATACGCTGTATCGTGGCTAATCGGTAAATTCGCCGCATGTGGGAGGTTATGCTCGAAAAAATACGGGGAGGAGACAAAGGATCGCTGTCAAGGGCGATTTCGCTCGTAGAAAATCAGTCGCCGGGCTCACAGGAACTGCTCCGGCTACTTCCGCATAACAGCACGGTTGCCATCACCGGCATCACGGGTCCACCCGGAGCCGGCAAAAGCACAATATCGGATCTGATTATCGGGGAATATATCAAAGCGGGCCAGCGCGTATGCGTACTATGCATCGATCCGTCGTCTGCAATGACCGGCGGGGCGTTGCTGGGCGACCGTATCCGAATGGGAAACTGGCACGATCATCCCGGCGTATTTATCCGATCTCTATCCACCCGCGGCATACTGGGAGGGCTGCACCCGCTCATCATCGAGATCACCGATCTGGTAAAAAGCGGCGGCTTCGACCAGATACTGATTGAAACGGCAGGCGTGGGCCAGAGCGAGATTGGTATATCACGACTGGCAGACCTGACGATAGTGGTACAGGTTCCGGAGGGGGGTGACGACATACAGGCTATGAAAGCAGGTTTGATGGAGATCGCCGATATTTTCGTCGTAAATAAATCCGACCGCCCGGGAGCCGGTACGTTCATCAATCACCTCCGGTCGGCATGCCGGCAAATGGGACGGGAACGGCCGCTGGTACCGATGACGGCCACCCGCAAAGAGGGGATAACCGAATTAATGGGCGCCATGCAAAAACACCTGTCGGATGCAGGCGGAAACGAAGAGAAAAAAATTGCCCTGCTTACGGAACGCCTATGGCAGCTCGTGCTGAAAAAGCTGCTTGGCAGGGTAGACAAAAAGGAAATGGAGGCGGAGATACGCAAACAGTATAGCGCACCGGATTTTAATCTTTATAAAATGGTGGATGGTTTTGACTGATGCCTTACCTGAAACTCCGTTCCCATTGAGGAGTTACCCGAAACTCCACTCCCAACGAAACTTTACCTGCAGCTCCAACGGGGTTCGGCAGAGGCTTAGCAACTATAGCTACGGCCTCTCAAAGAAGTCCACAATCGTTTCCAGAGATTTTTCAGTTCCAGCCAGGGCGTGGTTTCGGGATCGGGTAGGCTGCCATTGAAGGGCTGGCCTCTCCGGAGATATTTTTTTGTAACCGTACTGGACGTCATACCCCATTTAGAGATAAAAGTATAGTATCCCCTATTCCTCTTCACGCGCTGAGTAGACTTTGATCCGAAATGATACACCCGGCTCCTGCTAACGCCTTTGAAAAACCGAACTCCCGCTATCCACAATTTCATAGAAAAATCAGGATCCGAATACATTCCCGGTGAAAATTCGGGGCTATACCCGCCAACAAGATCCCAGGTATCACGATGCACAATGTTGGGCGGCCAGGTAGCGCCCTGCCAATCGGGCTTCTCGAACGAAAGAAAATTATCCAGCAGCTCCTGCTCCCGAAAATCCTCCACACCCATTCCATAGTTTTTCTCGACCACGCAGTTGCTGGTTGCCGCCGGTTCTATAACCGTTGCTGAAAGAAAAAAGCGGTCGTGCCCTATGGCTTCTACCTCCCGGAAAAGTTCAAGATCCCAGCCCGGGCAAACATACATGTCGTCATTTATATATACGATGTAGTCGGTGTTGACGAGCGACCGGCCGATGTTGAGTGCATAACAAATACCGGCATTGTGTTCAGTGTAGGAAAAATCAATGTCAGGCTGCTGACGGATCCATTCCAGGCTACCATCGACGCCCGCGTTCACGTGGACGATTATCTGGTGTTTAAAGTGGGAATTTTCTCGGATACTCCTGATGCATAGCTGCAGGTACGCAAGATTGTTCCAGGTTGGAATAAGAATGGAGAACTTTTCATCGGAATTGACCTGAGAGCGTTTCCTGGTAACAATATTGTGGGGCATAAAATGAAATCGGTTATCTTTCCGCCGGGAAGATACTAAATTTGAACCCACTAATACTTTCGAGACTTAGATATGGACCGGCTAGCAATCATTCAGCTCCTGATGAAAAAAAAGAAGCTCAACAATTACCTCGAGATTGGCGTATTCAACGGGCATATTTTTTTTCGTATTAAAAGCAACTTCAAAATAGCAGTCGATCCCGAGTTTCGCTTCGACGCCCTGAGAAAACTGGGAAAAAGCGTCCTGAACCCCTATAATCTCTTTAACCGGTATTACCCCAAACCCAGCGACGATTTTTTCCGTGACGATGCGCCGGCGCTGCTGAAAAACAAACCCGTTGAGATCTCCCTGATCGATGGCATGCATGAGTACGCCTACGCACTCAGGGATATCGAGAACACGGTAAAGTATTTATCGGACGACGGCGTTATCATAATACACGACTGTAATCCGCTTACGCCGGAATCCGCCTGCAGCTTTCGCGAGTGGGAGGCCAGGAATTTTACCGGTATCTGGAATGGAGATGTCTGGAAGGCCATCCTCCATATACGGAGCCTAAGAAATGATCTGACGGCGTTTGTGCTGGACACTGATCACGGGCTTGGGGTGGTGGTAAAAAAACCGGCAGACCGGCTGCTTGATTTCTCCCCCCAACAGATAGAGGGGCTGCACTTCGACGATTTCCAGCAGCACCGGAAAGAATGGCTGGGACTTCAGGCCGAAAGCCATCTGCACAAATTCTTCGGGGTCTAGCGCGAACCTGCTTAATTACGATTTGCCCTTTCTTATATCTATTTCGCCGCTATCGCGTCCTAAACCCCGGCCCTGGGTTGGGTTACCCGCTATTATCATCCATCGTTGTTGTTCCTCCACCACCTGTAGCCGATATAGCCGGCGATGAGTAGGGGGGCGGTAGCCAGGTAAAGAATGCCGCCATTCAGCCCACGACTGGCTTCTTCTCCCATCTGGGAAGCGGTTTTTGAGCAGATCGAACATTGTGCACTGGCCACCGTAGTGAGCATAACGGCAGTGAGCATACAAACTATAATACGTAAACGCCTTTTCATTGCTGAATACATCATCTTCACAAATTTGCTGATCCGCGGCGGTTCCGATGTGCAGCGAAACCGGATCAAAGCCAAATTATTGGGACGCCGCCATGCTTCTCTGCACTTTTTTTCTCTCTTCTTCCTGCAAGATAACCTTTCTTAGCCTTATTACTTTGGGAGTAACCTCAATACATTCGTCCTGCTGGATATATTCCATACATTCCTCAAGGGTCATCTGTACTTTGGGGGCCATCCGGACGGCGTCGTCGCTACCGCTGGCGCGGTGATTCGTCAACTTTTTGGCCTCTGTAGCGTTTACAACGAGGTCGCCCGGTTTGATGTGTTCGGCTATAATCTGACCCGCATACACTTCTTCTCCCGGATCCACAAAAAAGGTTCCCCTGTCCTGCAGCTTATCGATGGAATATGCCGTAGTGCGATCCTGGTTCTTAGACAGCAGCACGCCGTTGTTTCTGCCCGGAATGGAACCTTTCCAGGGTTTATATTCGGTAAAACGATGCGCCATGATGGCTTCGCCTGCAGTATTGGTAAGCATGTTGCTCCTCAGCCCTATCAATCCCCTGGAAGGGATCTCGAATTCAAGGTGCTGCATCTCTCCCTTGGTTTCCATCACCAGCAGTTCGCCCTTACGCTGGGTAACCAGGTCGATCACCTTTCCGCTGAACTCCTGGGGTACATCTACCACCAGGTTCTCGAATGGTTCATGTTTTTTTCCCCCGATCTCTTTGACGATCACGGTGGGTTGCCCCACTGTCAACTCAAATCCTTCGCGGCGCATGGTTTCGATCAGGATGCCAAGGTGAAGAATACCCCGTCCGTATACAGCGAAACTGTCGGCGCTATCCGTGTCTTCTACCCGGAGTGCAAGATTTTTTTCCGTCTCCTTCATCAGTCTGTCCCGCAGATGGCGGGATGTGACAAACTTGCCGTCTTTACCAAAGAAGGGTGAATTGTTGATGCTGAACACCATGCTCATGGTGGGTTCGTCCACACTGATCACCGGTAGGGCCTCGGGATTCTCGGGGTCGGCAATCGTATCGCCGATGTTGAACTCTTCCAGGCCCACCACAGCGCAGATATCGCCGGAAGCCACTTCCGACACCCGTTTTTTACCCATGCCCTCGAAGGTGTAGAGTTCCTTGACCTTTGACCGCTTGATGACGCCACCTGCCTGGATAAGAACGATGGACTGGCCTTCCCGGATAACTCCCCGGCTCACTTTGCCCACCGCAATTCGGCCCAGGAAAGAAGAATAGTCCAGCGAAGTGATCTGCATCTGGGTAGTACCCTCGCCGATCTCAGGCGCCGGTACATACTGAAGGATGGCATCCAGCAGCGGATGTATATTTTCTGCAGGGGTGAGGGAGGTGTTCATCCAGCCCTGCTTGGAAGATCCGTATATAGTGGGAAAATTAAGCTGTTCTTCTGTGGCGTCGAGATTAAAGAATAATTCGAACACAGCGTCGTGCACCTCATCGGGGCGGCAATTTGGCTTGTCCACCTTATTGATCACCACGATAGGCCTCAGGTTCAGTTGGAGGGCCTTCTGCAGAACAAATCTGGTTTGCGGCATAGGCCCTTCAAAAGCGTCCACCAGCAATAAAACGCCGTCTGCCATCTTCAACACCCTTTCCACCTCGCCTCCAAAATCGGAGTGGCCCGGGGTGTCGATCACATTGATCTTTACATCCTTATACCAGACCGCCGCATTCTTGCTGAAAATGGTGATGCCCCGTTCCCTTTCCAGGTCGTTGTTATCCATGATCAACTCGCCAGACTCCTGGTTTTCCCGGAACACTTTGGTGGTATGCAGGATCCGATCCACCAGCGTCGTTTTACCATGGTCAACGTGGGCAATGATAGCTATATTACGAATATTCATATAAAAATTTGGAGGCGCAAAGTTACGTCAAAACAACGGTCCGTCAAGCCTTTGGCGGGATTAATTGCGAAGAGAAGAAAAGATTTAACATCAGCCGGCCGGTCCATTTTCGTTGAAACTGCTAATCAGTCAGTTAAGGGGAACGCATGCCAGGACAACCAAGCGAAAAGAGGAAAACCAGCCGGCGCGCCCATCTATGTGTATGTGTCACCCTGAAAGGCCCCCATGGCGGTCTGCTCCGGGACTTGTAAGGGTTTGATAGGGGTTTAGACAGCAAAAGCGTTAATTTCCAAGCATTTATCTCCGCAGACCCTTACAAATCCCTTACCAGTCCCCTACGAGGTACGAAGAAAAGAGTTATTGGGGGCCCATTTTGTCCTAAGCGTGGACTAGTTGCCGGGGTCTGTGGTTAGAACCGGATAGTGTCGGGCAGGTATTTTTTCACCAGCTCCTCGTAATAGGGTTTCAATTGTTTCCAGTCCGGAGGAGTGGGCACTTTTGAATAAAGATCGTAGGGGTTGAAAAGTTTGACCCACTGCAGCATTTCGCGATCGTGATCATCCAGCAGGTTCTCGTACTCTCCCTCCCGGTGCCAGGCATAAAAAGAATGGAACCGCAGCATATAAAGCGCCTCTTCAGGAAGATGATCCTTCATCATGTGGTAGACGTATTCGTCATGGCCCCACGACATATGTACATTGCGCAGCCCACACCCGTCTTCATACGCCCCTGACGCGGTTTGAAGCTCGGGCCGCTGATAGTCGGGGTTATCCTTAAAATATTCAGGGTACACAACTTTATCGGAATAAGCGCAGCCAACGGGAAAAGTATCTCCCACCACCGCCCACTGGGGCTCTCCGAAGAGGCACAAAACCTTACCCATATCGTGCATCAGCCCGGTGAGCACCATCCAATCCGGATGCCCATCGGCCCGGATGGCTTCTGAGGTTTGAAGCAGGTGCTGAAACTGGTCGAGGTCCGTATCCGGATCTGAATCGTCCACCAGTTGGTTTAAAAAATCAAATGCCTCCCAGACGGGCATTTCCTTTTTATCGAATTTCAGGAATTCAGCTTTTTTCGCCTGCACAAAATCATAGGTCTGATAGGTGTGGTTCAGCCGGTAGAATTCCCTTACGGAATCCCTGGCGGGCTCCTCATAGTTCCTGTATGCTTCTTTTGACTTCGCAGGAACATGGGGCTCGGGATACCGTTCCAGAACCGCGTCTTCCCATTCATCAAGACTTCCAAGCGGGTTGATTTCCTTCTCGGATAACTGGTTATACTGAACACCGGCCATAGCTAATCGTTTAGTAGTTAAAAGCTAACGCTAAAGTTCCACCTTTTTTATCAAAAAACGAAGCCCCACCGGGATTTTTGGAGAAAATGGGAGATAAGGCCGAATAAAAAAATATATTGTGACGGCAAACCCACATTGCAACCCTTAACGACTGCTATGAAGCTCGAATTTGTCGACTACCTTATCATTGGCATTTATTTCGTTTTTGTGCTTGGTGTTGGCGTTCTCATCAAAAAGAGGATCCGGTCGAGCAATGATTTTCTGAGTAGCGGCAGGAATATCCCTCTTTGGATCACCAGCCTGGCTTTTATTTCTGCCAACCTGGGCGCGCAGGAAGTGCTTGGCATGGTGGCCTCGGGAGCCAAGTATGGTATTATGACCGTCCATTTTTACTGGGTCGGCGCCATCTTCGCCATGGTTTTCCTGGGTGTGTTCATGATGCCGTTCTATTATGGCAGCCGGGCCCGGAGCGTACCGGAATACCTATCCCTGCGATTCGACGAAAAAACGCGCGGACTGAATGCCATTTCGTTTGCGGCCATGACTCTTTTTTCTTCCGGCATCTCGCTGTATGCGCTTGCAATGATCCTGGACGTGATCCTTCAATGGCCTTTTGATGTTTCCATTTGGGTAGCCGCCGGCATAGTGATGGCCTATACCTTTCTCGGCGGACTCACCAGTGCCGTCTACAACGAAGTGTTGCAATTTTTCCTGATCGTATTGGGGCTTTCTCCGCTGGTGATTGTGGCTTTGCAGGATGCAGGCGGCTGGGAGCACGTGCGGCAGCAACTGTCGCCCGAGATGGTACACGCCTGGAAATACATGGGTGATGCCGATGCAAACCCCATGGGATTACATTTTATGTCGCTGATATTCGGCCTCGGTTTTGTAATGTCGTTCGGCTACTGGTGCACGGATTTTCTGGTTGTACAGCGCGCCATGATCGCCAGGAATATGCGCGACTCCCAGCGTACCCCTATCGTGGCCGCCATACCCAAAATGCTTATGCCCCTTATTGTAGTGCTTCCGGGGATCATCGCCATTGCGCTGATGCAACCGGCCCTGCAGTCGAAGGGTTTTGCTATACCCACTGCACCCGACGGCGACCTGAATTACACCATGACCCTCCCGGCACTGATCGCCCACTACTATCCGAGCGGATTGCTCGGCGTGGGTATCACGGCGCTGATCGCCTCCTTCATGAGCGGGATGGCAGGCAATGTAACGGCCTTCAACGCAGTTTTCACTTTTGATATCTACCAGGCCTATTTTGTCAAAAAGAAATCCGACAAACACTACCTCCTGGTAGGTAAATTCATCACCGTTGCCGGCATATTGCTCTCCATCATCACTGCCTATATAGCAAGAGGGTTTAACAATATCAACGATTTTCTGCAGCTCGTCTTCGGCTTTGTGAATGGCCCCCTTTTTGCCACCTTCCTGTTGGGCATGTTCTGGAAAAGGGCTACCGGTCACGGCGCTTTCTGGGGGCTGCTGATGGGCACCGTAGCCGCGGCTCTCACACATGGCCTCACGCTGGCAGAGGGTAAGGGCGCATGGATCTATCCGCTGTATGAGGTCAAGAGCGGGATGGGACAGGCATTTATCGTGGCTTCTGTTTCGTGGATCGTGAATTTCTTCACCACTATTTTTGTGAGCCTTGCGACCCGTCCGAAGCCGGAGGCTGAGCTGAAAGGGTTGGTGTATTCCCTTACCGAAAAGCCGAAATATACGGAAGGGAAATGGTACCAGCGGGTAGTCCCGCTGGCCATCCTGCTGATCGCGATCACATTACTGCTGAATATTATTTTCTTTTAGCCGGTATGGCTGTCACCAAAATGATGTATCATGTTTGATAAATTGAACCGGCTTAGTTTCATAATAGGGGTATTTTTCTTTATCCTGGGCATTATCCTGGCGGTCAATGCACTGGTCGGCGGGCCGGTGGACAAACTCGGCCTGTATACCGCGGCGGCGTTTCTTTTATTCGGCGCAACGATGATCCTGGTCAAATAAACAAGGTTGAGCCCATGAGCCGTAAGCTGCTATATCTCGTCAATCCGATCTCGGGCACCAAAAGAAAAGGCACGCTAAGGGAGCTTATTACGCAAAAAACCACCAAAGCCGGGCTTCCTTTTGAAATAATGGATACACGGCGCGACGGTAATTATGCGGATCTTTCCTCCAGGATCCGGGAAGAGGGTATTTCTGACGTCATCGTTTGCGGGGGTGACGGATCCGTGAGCACTGTCGTCGCCCACCTGCTGGGTAACAATGTTGCTATCGGCATCATCCCCATGGGTTCGGGGAACGGCCTGGCCCTCGCCGCCGGTATTCCCTACAATATACCAGGAGCCCTCGATATCGTTTTCCAGGGTTATGCAGACGCGGTCGACGGCTTGCTGATCAATGGCGTATTTTCCTGCATGATGTGCGGATTGGGATCCGACGCCAAAATCGCGCACAGTTTTGCGCTGCAGAAGAAACGCGGATTGTACACTTATCTCCGGCTTTCGTTATTGCACTATTTCCGGCTCAGCGCCTACTCCTTCACTATCCGGATCGGCGAGAGGTCTATCCCGGCAGATGCATTTTTTGTGGTGATCGCGAACAGCAACCAGTTTGGCAATCACGTGACCATCGCTCCGAAAGCGAGCCTGAAAGACGGGTTGATCGATTTTGTAATTGTGAGAAAGATGAACCGGGCCGCCCTTCCCTTTGCATTGTTAAAGCAGATCGCCGGCATCAACGCACCCCAGTTGTTGGACGACCACACTGCTGACCGGAACATACTCTATCTGCAGGCGCCCGCGGCTACGATCTACAATGAACAGCTCGCACCGCTGCATATCGACGGAGAGCCCCGGCCTTCCGCCCCGGTGGTAGATATCCGGGTACTGCCTAAGGCTTTTCGTCTTCTTCAACCGCCGCCCCGGTAGGCATTTCCTGCAAATGTAAAAACCACTCGAAACAGCGTTGGTTGTTTTCGCTCTCCAGCGCCTCATAGATATTCTTCTTCTCTCTTTTTGAAAGGTGGAAGTTCAGGGCAGCCCCGGCGTCTTCCTCTTTCGGCACGTATTGAAAACTGATCCGGTGAAAGGCGTTGCCCATTAAGGACTGCGTCACGCTCAACAATCCACTCTGGTTATAGTCCTGCATTTTATACCAGTTGTATTGCAGGATCAGCAGGGGTTTGGTGAAAAGTTCCGTGATATCGGTCGATTCGTAGGGATGATCCCATCCGCCGGTCACCCGGTCGCGGATCTGAATCATCACCACACCTGCGGTATTTTTTTCGATCCAGTCGCGGAACACATGTACAAAACGGACAGCCGTTTCCGGACCGTAATTATCGCGGAGCCCCGCGTCCATCACGTCTATCACCGGCCGGCTGGGGAGCCACACGTTGGGCAGCACATAGGGGAAAGTGGCATTCATCCTCAGGGCGGTCAGCAAGCGGAGGTTCATCGGGTCCTGGTGCGCAAAAAGCGCCCGGAAGTCGATGGCGTCCGGATCAACCGTGCTCAAGGAGGAGCTGTCCGGCACGGGCTTCATCAGAAAGCTGACCGGCTGGGTACTGATGATCATTTTCCGTCCGTCGCGCGTCACTACAGAATTCAACATCATCAGGGGGATGCGGGCATTTCTTTCGTCTTCCTCGATATCTTTTAGTTGACGGTTCATCAATCCGCGGGTATTACGATCCAACTTCTGTTCGAACGCATAACCTCTGTCTTTTGCATACTCATATTCACCCACGCGGAAAGACTGGGCCGGCGACACCAGGTCGCGCGCCACGAAAGACGTGAAGATGGTATTCAGCAGGTCGAGCGAGATATCGTCCACATATTTTTTATCCTGTGGGTTGAGATGGCTGCGGCCGGGGGCCGACAACTCCCGGTAATAGGAAGCCCCCAGCATGCCACCTGATGCGCCGGTGATCAAAAATATTTTGTCCATCAGCCCGCCGCCTGCGATGCTATCGAGCCGCTGCAAAACATTCATCGTAAAATTGGCGCTCCGGTTGCCGCCCCCGCTGGTGTTAATGATATACAGGTAGGGCCGGGAACTGCCCTGCTTCGCCTTCCATTTCTCGAGTATGCCAATCATCTGTTGTTTGTCCCTTTCTATCTGTTCCTCGGTGCAGAGGCTCCTGAGGGTTTGGGGGTCGTATCCGGGCCGCTCGTCCTTATTTGTATAGTTTAGCCCATATGCTTTGTTGCTGGGATCAATGATATTGTATTTGTACAGCAGGTTGAGCACGATGACGAGCGCGAGCAGAAAGGGGATGCTCCAGTTCTGAAGAAAATAGGAAAAAGCCCCTGAAACTGCGATCAGGATGGCAAAAAAGATTGTGATGCCGGCCGCGGCGGGCAATTGAAAGAAAGGGCTGTCGAGCCAAAACCCCAGCAGGATCAGGAACATAAAAGCCACAAAGATGCTCATCACCGCTGCAAAATGATGGCGGCTGAAAATGGTTTCTATAAACTCCCGGCTGTAATGTGTTACGTCGCGGGTTTTCTTTAACCCGAACCGTGCATTCAGATACCACTCCACCCGTATCACGCGGCTCTGATAAATTTTTGCTTCAGAAGGCCTGAATAGCTGCTTAAATAATTTCGGATTGCTCATTACGGGAGCCAGGGTTCTGATGATCGACCGGTCGGCCCGGAAAAAATAAAGGAAGGAGACCACAACAAGCAGGGTGAGACCCAGCAGAAAACCGCCCACCGACAGTGCGATGGCGGCAACCGGCATCAATTCTTTTTCGCTCTGAAAATTAACGGCCCTGAAAAAATAATACACCAGGAACAGCAGCGGGATCAGGGCGTTGTTGATACAATACTTCAGGAAGGGGTTGGACGTAGTAGCGAGAAAGCGAAAATGGCGGCTGAACAGGATAAACGTAGTAATATTCCAGCTCATGATAAAAATCGCAATGGCCAGGCCCATGATAGCCGCACTGGCAGGCCCCACCTCCCCCAGGTATTCAGGGGCCAGAAAAAGCGAATCTGCACCGTAGCTGTTCATGAACCTTCCGCCCACCGTGCTGAACAACAAAAACCAGAACAGCAATAATATCTGGAACCTTTTGAAATGCAAAAGCACCAGTTGAACCGGGAAGGAATGATATAATCCTTTTATAAAAGCTTTCATCCGTACATTCTTTGTTTTTTCAATGGTCGGATGGAACTCCGCATATACATTCCCCTGTGTGACAATTTATCATGCTCCGTTTGATAGTGGAGAAGCCGTAACTAAAGTAACAAATCTTATTATCTTCTCCTAACCACGTATAAAAGCGAAACCAGACTCAATGCCAGCAGCATGCCCGTCACCTGGTGCAATTGCGCAAACCATTCAAATGTTCCCCAGCGGTTGGGCACGATGCGGGGGCTGACAATCACAGACAGCACGCCGAGCACCACCTGCACCATCACCAGCACAAGCGGTAGCGGTCTGATCTTCCGGAATACAGTAGTGCCGCTCTCCACCCGGTACATCCGGAAAGTAAGCAGCAGCGCCAGCAACAAGATCAGGTAGGCAAGCATACGGTGCATAAAATGTACGGTGATCTTGTTCTCTATAAAATTCATGAAAAAATGCGGATCGTTAAACATATATCCGGGAATCAGCGCACCGTTGATATCCGGCCAGGTGGGTGCTGCTGTTGCAGCTTTGTGTCCGGCCATCAGCGCGCCGAACATCAACTGCAGCACAACGAGGGCGGTTATCCACCCGGTAAAATTCCGGATGGGGCGGGATCGGATAAGCTGGGTGCGCGCTACAGTCAACTGAAGGAAAAACCACCACGCATATGCGATAAGCACAATCGCAAAAATAAAATGAAGGGCGAGCCGGGTGGGCTTCACATACACTGCATCGCCGGTGAGTCCGCTGGCAACCATGATCCAGCCCACAGCCCCCTGCATTGCCCCCAGCAGAAACAGGATAAGCAGGGGATTGATCATCGACTGTTTCAGCGACCGGCGCGAAACGAGATAAACAAATCCCACAACAAACACCACCCCGATCAGCCGGGCCCAAAAACGATGCAACCATTCCCAGAAAAAAATGAATTTAAAATCGGAAAGTGTAAAGTCGATATTCAGCAACTGGAACTGCGGGGTCTGCTTGTACTTATTAAATTCGGTCATCCAGTCCTGCTCGTGCAGCGGCGGGATCACGCCGGTGATGATGTTCCATTCAGTGATCGACAGGCCTGAGCCTGTTAGCCTGGTGACCCCGCCCAGTATTATCTGGATGAGCAACATCCCCACGCCGATCGCAATCCATACGGCAACCGGTTTTGACGAACCGTTTGATCTGTTCATAACGGGAGCAAAGGTAGGGTTTGGCCCGCAAAAGAACGGTCTTCCCACCGCCACGATGTTCCAGCTTACCTGCCGGAAACGGTGTATAATGAAGCCAACCAGGCAAAACAAAATCCCTTATTTTTGAAAAAACGAATATTGATTGCTGAAGATCTGTCACCAGTACATAAAAACGGAAGCGGGTTGTGATGAGGCAGGAAGGGGATGCCTGGCAGGACCCGTATTTGCTGCTGCTGTGGTGCTGCCTCCTGATTTCCATCATACCTTGCTGAACGACTCCAAGCAGGTGGTGGCGCCTGTACGCAACGAGTTACGGACTTTTATAGAGGAACGGGCCATTGCCTGGAGCGTTGCCCGGGTGGATCACGAAGAAATAGATCGCATCAACATTCTGAAAGCCTCCTTTAAAGCCATGCATCTTGCGCTGGACAAGCTGAAAAAACGACCGCAGCTTTTACTAATAGACGGCAATCGTTTTACAAAATACCGGCGAACACCTCATCAGTGCGTCATAGGCGGAGATGGCATATATGCTTCAATTGCCGCCGCCAGTATCCTCGCAAAAACCTATCGCGATGATTTTATGCGGCAATTACATGAAGAGTATCCGTTATATAAATGGAACACCAATAAGGGATACGGAACCCGGGAACACCGGGAAGCGCTGGCGGCGTTTGGCCCCTCGCCCTATCATCGCCGCAGCTTTACCTGGAAGGGAGCCTTTACCCAGTCAGTCCTGGAATTTGACGGAACGGAAGAAACAAAAGCAGAAACAGGGCTTCCGGTTGCCGGCGGCGTGAATCAGTAGGTTGCTGGCTCCCATTCGCCCAGGCCTTTACGTACCATCACCGGCTCATCTCCGGTACAATCGATAATCGTGGAAGGGGTCACCCCCCCGACGCCGCCGTCTATCACCAGATCTACCTGTTTGCTGAAATTGGCATGGATCAACTCGGGATCTGTGTATTCCTCCACCATCTCGCCAGGCAACGAGGTACTGAGGATAGGACGACCCAATTCTTTCACAATATTTCTCGCGATCTGGTTATCCGGTATACGTAACCCCACTGTATTTTTCCTGCTCTTCAGCAGCTTGGGTACTTCTTTACTTGCCGGCAGTATAAACGTATAGGGCCCAGGAAGATAGTATTTCAGCATCCGGTAGGTAGAAGTGGAAATCGTTTTAATGTATTTGCTCAGGTCGCTCATATCATAGCAAACAAAAGAAAGCTGCGCTTTGGCGGGATCTATATTTTTGATCCGGCAGATATGCTGGATAGCTTTCGGTTGATGAATATCACAACCGAGACCATATATGGTATCCGTTGGATAGATCATTGTACCTCCCTTCAGCAGTATTTCTACGGCTGCCCTGATATTTCTTTCCTGAGGATTCTGCGGATGAACATGTAAGAACATATGCACAATTTAATATTAACTTTGACCAAATTTTCAAAAATGCGGCTCCAACCTATTGAGAAGATAGGCAAGATAAATGACCAGGATTTCAAACAGCACTATTATCAGTCTGGAATTCCTATAGTACTTACCGATCTCGCCAAACAATGGCCGGCCTACCATACATGGAATTGGGATTACTTCAAAAATATCGTAGGCAGCAAAAGAGTTGGCATCTATAACAACATCAAAAGCGATGCCTATACTCCGATTAACAAAGCCGACGACTATGTCAGCTTTGGAGAATACATAGACATGGTGAAGCAGGGCCCGGTGGAATGGCGGATCTTCTTGTTTAATATCTTCAGCCATGCTCCTCAGCTTACGCGGGATTTCACCTGGCCGGAAAATCTGATGAAGGGATTTGTGAAAAGGGCTCCTATGCTATTTGTAGGCGGCGCGTCCAGCATCACCCATATGCACTTTGACATCGACATGTCGCATATCCTTCATACCCAGTTTATTGGACGGAAAAGAGTGTTGTTGTTCCCTCATGAGGAGCAGCATAAGTTGTACAGGAAACCGTTCGAAGTGCTGAGCATGGCCGATTTCAGCAATTATCACCTGAACAACGGCAGGCCCGACTATGAGCAGTTCCCCGCACTGAAGCTGGCCAGGGGCTATGAGGTGATCCTTGAACACGGTGATACCTTATTCATGCCGGCCGGTTACTGGCACCACATGGAATACATCGATAGCGGATTCGCCATGAGTCTGCGGGCCATCCAGCGCAATATTCCGGGTGTTGCAAAAGGGCTTTGGAACCTGGTAGGCATGCGTAATATTGATACCCTTATGAAAAAGACGGTACCGCACTGGTGGTACGGTTATAAAAAAGATAAAGTGTATCAGGCTGCAAAAAAAGCGCTTGTATTGAAAAAAGTATCGAAGCTTCCGGAAGAGGTTTGAACAGGATCAATAAAATTAAAAATCTTTGGTGGTTTTGTTGATTTATTAGAAAAACGTCTTTACTTTTACCATGTCGCTAATGGTTTATGCAACAAAT
Source organism: uncultured Chitinophagaceae bacterium (assembly GCA_964624205.1). Taxonomy (GTDB): domain Bacteria; phylum Bacteroidota; class Bacteroidia; order Chitinophagales; family Chitinophagaceae; genus Flavitalea. The sequence continues at coordinate 83,234 of CAZUWX010000001.1, read as the reverse complement.
AACCATTATTGCTATACAAATCCAATCTTCTGAACAATTCTTTTATTCCGGAATTCATAGTATCAACCTGATTCCGGAAATCAGGTCTTCGAATAAGACCAAACCCGTACCCCTCAATAAAAATTACCGATGGTAACCCTGTCAATAAACGGGTTCCGTGTTATCGTCGTCTATTTGACGCTGCCGAATCCTTAACAATATTAATTAAATCGAATTTAATAGCTTAACGTCTTTCTTTTTGTGGTTTCAGAGGTAAGCACAGGCCGGCGATTTTCATCGCTGGCATTTTTTTTTGCTACCCTCCATCGCACCGGTCGCCAGGATATGGAACTCCCTGCTATCGTCAGGCAGCAGTGACAAGGACACAGCCCGAAAACACACATCCTGCGGATGCCAAGGCTGGTGTACCGGCATGTGGCGGTCATCTATACCCATGCGCTGCGCAATAGGCGCCACCAGGCGATGGGCAAAAAGCACCGGAATATATTAGTGAAGGAACTGGCAGATTGCGGGTAGTCAGCGCCAACTCAGATCGGACGGTGGTACCGCCGCTGGGACGCCCCGGACAGCGGGTAGTCAGTGTTGGATTCGACACGGAGGCCGGTTTGGGCTGGGGCTATCAGGCGATGGTCCAGGTTTCTTTTCCGCGCAGCAGCCGATCCAGATCGCCTTTCCCCCTGCTGGTGATCACTTCCTCAATCTGCAAGTGCATATGCTCTTCGTAACAGATCCTTTCTGCTTCATAGAACACACCGAAGGGACGGGGAAGGTGGCCTTCTATATGCGGGTCGTCAAACATGCGGACCAGTATCTGCGCTTTATAGAAATCGTTTTCATCATGTATCCACAGGTCATCGGCGGAAACGCCATTGCCCAATTCCACGATCACAGGACGGAAGCCATCGAGCTTTATTCCTTTCTCCTGCTGTGCGCCGAACACCAGTGGTTTTCCCTGTTCCAGGAAAAGTGTTTCATTGGGTTTTGTAGACTTATCCGTAAACTCCTCGAAAGCCCCATCGTTAAAAATGTTGCAGTTCTGATAAATTTCCAGGAAGGATGCGCCCTTATGCTGATGTGTCCTCGAAAGCATCTGTTGCAGATGTTTCGGGTCGCGGTCCATAGAGCGCGCAATAAAACTGCCATCGGCACCCATTGCCAGCGCCAGGGGATTAAAGGGGTGGTCCAGGCTTCCGAAGGGGGTGGACTTTGTCACTTTTTTCAGTTCCGAGGTCGGCGAGTACTGGCCTTTGGTGAGGCCATATATCTGGTTGTTGAAGAGCAGAATATTGATATCAAAATTTCTCCTCAGCAGATGAATAAGATGATTTCCCCCGATACTCAGGCTGTCCCCGTCGCCGGTAACCACCCATACGCTCAGGTCCGGGCGCGAGGCCTTAAGCCCCGAGGCAATGGCGGTGGCGCGCCCGTGGATCGAGTGCATGCCATAAGTGTTCATATAATAAGGAAACCGGCTGCTGCATCCTATTCCGGAAATGATCACAATGTTTTCGCGGGGAACGCCTATAGCCGGCATCACCTTCTGAACCTGTGCCAGGATGGAATAATCTCCACAGCCGGGGCACCAGCGCACTTCCTGGTCGGTCATGAAATCCTTAGACGTAAGGGTCGGAGCGGGGGGCGACAAAACTTCACTCATAATATGCAAAAGTATATACGAATTACGACATTTCGTATTCGGAAAAAAGAATCAGTTTGTTAAATGCGGAAATCTGAATGAATCCGAAGCGTGGTGGCCAGACTACCGCCTGGGGACCCGGTTAAATATTAACGAAGTCTTATACCAAGACCTGATCATACGCAGGGGACGACGATTTACCGGTCGACGCTGTTAAATATTTACGGAATCATACACCACAGCCTTTTCCCAGAGCGGCTCACACTCTTCTACGAACCGGATATGCAGGGGGCCTACCTGGTAGCGCTCTTCAGCTTCCTTATCGTCGAACCCGAGCAGCCAGGAAACGGCATATGAACGGTCTATCACGGACCGGTTGGTGTCTGCCGGGATACCTATATGAAACATTTTAATATTGCTATCCTTGCTTAATTGCTCCAATCCATCCACCAGTTTCTGAAAATCTTCGCTGCTGGAAGGGTTTTTGAGCCAGAAATAAACATGGTGGATAAACATGTTGTTGATCGTCATATCAATTATATTTTCCCGCAAATATACCGGAACCCGTCCGAATCCCATCGGCCGCTCTATAAATAATGCCCCGGGGTTGGGGAGGTGTGGCAATAACAGCAACGTAGGCCATGCTATGGCAGGAGTTAAGTTTAAAACCGGGGCTGTGGGCGCTTCTTTAAAGCGGATATTTTCCTTCGGCGGTTAACTGCTCCGCTATCTGCCTTTTCAGGTGTTTTGTGTTGAGCGGGTCTGTCTTTGTAAACCGCCTTAATCCCATCAGGATCATCCGTTGTTCATCTCCCTCGGCGAAGGCGTTCACCGCGTCGCGGCCGTGTTTACCTATGCGGTCGGCAGCGTCGTAGAGGAACACGCGCATCATGTTGATTTCATGCCCGCAGGCGGATTCCCCTTTCTGCTCCGCCAGCTTTATAGCGCGGAGCAGGGCGCTTTCCGCGTTAAAAGTGTCTATCACCATATCAGCCAGGTGCATCAGGATCTCCTGTTCCGTCTCGAGTTGGGTCATCAGTTTCTGCACCGCGGCCCCCGCGGTCAACAGGATAGCCTTCTTAAACTGCAACACCGTCTTTTTCTCTGCCGCAAACAATTCCTCGCCGGCATCGTCAAATTCCGGGATACCCAGCAATTCCTTTGACACCACCGTTGCGGGCCCCATCAGGTCGAGCCTTCCTTTCATAGCGCGTTTCAGCAGCATGTCGACGATCAGCAACCGGTTTATTTCGTTGGTGCCCTCAAAGATCCGGTTGATCCGGCTGTCGCGGTAAGCCCTGGAAATGGGGTATTCGTCGCTAAACCCGTTTCCTCCATGGATCTGTACTCCCTCATCCACCACAAAATCGAGCATCTCACTTCCAAATACTTTGAGGATGGCGCACTCGATGGCGTATTCTTCTGCGGCGCCCAGGTTCGCTTCATTATAGGGGGTGCCCTCGTTCAGCAGCGCATGGCCTTTTTCATTGATCCAGTGGGCGGTCCTGTACAATGCGCTTTCGTTCACCCATATACGCACAGCCATTTCTGCGATCTTATTCTTTATAGCCCCGAAATTGGCGATTGCGGTTTTAAACTGTTCCCGTGTGTTGGCGTATACAATCGAATCGGTGAGACATCTTTTTGCACCACCCAGTGCAGCCGCACTCAGCTTGAGCCGCCCTACATTCAGAATATTGAACGCGATCACGTGTCCCTTCCCGATCTCGCCCAGCACATTCTCCACGGGCACCTTACAATCCTGGAAATAGAGCTGTACTGTCGACGAGCCCTTGATACCCATCTTATGCTCCTCGGGGCCCTGTACAAACCCCTCAAACCCTTTTTCCACGATAAAACAGGAAAACTGTTCTCCGTCAACTTTTGCAAAAACGGTGAATACGTCGGCAAACCCGCCGTTAGTGATCCAGCACTTCTGACCATTGAGCAGGTAATACCGGCCATCTGCACTCAGCGTGGCGGTTGTTTTCGCGCTCAGGGCGTCGCTTCCGCTATTCGGCTCGGTGAGGCCATAGGCGCCCTTCCATTCACCGGTGCATAATTTGGGAATGTATTGCTGTTTCTGTTCTTCGTTTCCGAAATACAGGATTGGCAGGGTGCCAATCCCGGTGTGGGCAGCCACTGCTACGGAAAAAGAGTATCCTCCTCCCAGGCCTTCATTCACAAGCGTCGAAGTGATAAAATCCTTGCCGAGACCGCCATATTCTTCCGGAATGGAAACACCCAGCAGACCCTGGTCGCCTGCCTTCTCAACGAGCGAAGGCATCAAGCCCTCTTCCAGTTTATCGATCCGGTCGATCAGGGGCAGCACCTCGGTGTCCAGGAAACTGAGGCAAAGGTCTTTGACCATCCGCTGTTCCTCGTTAAATGCTTCGGGGATAAAGGATTCTTCAGGATCGCTTTCACGAACCAACCATTCGCCGCCTTTTGTGACCGGTTGCTGCTGTAAGGTGCTCATGTCTATAATTTAAAACGTTATTTAAGATTGTTGTACACCTGCTGTAATATTTCCTTACAAAAGTTAACATTATCCGGCGAGATTCCTACCAGCGCTTCATTCAGGGTTTCTTCCGCAAGTTCCATCGTTTTCTCTTCCAGGAGATTGCCCTGCCTGGTGAGGAATACCAGATTAATGCGACGGTCAGATTCAGAGGGCACGCGCTTCACCAACTGCAGCTTCTCGAGATTGTCTACCAGCCGGGTGATACTGGGTTTATCGCGGAACGTGCGCTCGCACAGTTCCTGCTGGCTTCTCCCATCCTGTTTCCATAGCTGGTACAGCACACTCCACTGTTCAATGGTGAGGTTCAGCTCCGCCGCGTTAAACTTCTTCTGTAACCGCCTGGCGATGGCAATCGAGGCTTTCCCGGTTATAAAGCTGTACAGCTCCCCTTTTCTAAAATGGTTGTTTGACATATAGTTGTTTATACAACTATCCAAACTTAATATTATTATCTGTATTTTCCAACTCTGTTGACGACTAAACACCGGCATCCCCAGTCCTTCCAAAAGCATGGTGGTACGGAGGATAGCACGGATCAAGACCCTGTTGTATGGCCCTTTTTCTGCTCATATTCTTTTTGCTGCTGACAGTCTACGGTTTTTTGATCGACCGTTACCGACGGGTCTGGAAGGCCATTCCCGAGTACCTCCCCGATAAGCCGGCGCGTGTTGCTGTTTCGGTGATCGTGGCGGTGAGGAATGAGGCCGCCAACATAAAAAATCTATTAAAATGCCTGGCTGATCAAGACTATCCCCAGCACCGTTATGAAGTGCTGATTGTAGACGATCATTCTACAGACGGCACCCTGGAGTTAGCCCGCGAGCTTTCCCCGCCGGGCCTGGATCTACGCCTGGCGACCTTACCGGCAGGCACCAGCTCAAAAAAAAGCGCCATTTCAGCAGGCGTGGCCCTGGCGTCAGGAGAGCTGATCCTGACTACGGATGCGGATTGTATCCCGCCGGCCACCTGGGTGAGCACTATTGCCTCATTCTATGAGTCGTCCGGTGCAAGTTGCATTGCAGCTCCCGTGCTGATGCATAACAATCATACCTGCATCGGGATTTTTCAGTGCCTGGACTTTCTCTCCCTTCAGGGGATCACGGGCGCAGCCCTGTCCAGGAGGATGCATATTATGGGCAACGGTGCTAACCTGGCCTATACGCGCGAGACCTTCCTGAAACTAAACGGCTTTGAGCATATTGACGCGCTCCCTTCGGGAGACGACATGCTGTTAATGCAAAAGATCGAGGCGTCGGAACCCGGCTCGGTGTATTATCTTAAGAGTAGCGGTGCGGCCGTAAAAACCGCGCCCGAAAAGAGCTGGAAGGATTTTTTTAACCAACGGATCCGGTGGGCCAGCAAGTCGCTGCACTATAAAGACAAAAAAATATTCTATGTATTGCTGATCACCTACCTGTGTAATCTTTGTTTTGTGGCGTTGCTGACAGCGGCGTTTGTGCAGCCGAAATGGTGGACCTTCCTTTTATTATTCAGTATTGCCAAACTGGTGGTAGAGTTCCCCTTTGTAAATTCAGTGGCCATTTATTTCGGGCAGCAAAAGCTGATGAGATATTTTGCGCTGTTCCAGCCCGTTCACATTCTATACACCCTCGTCGCAGGTTGGCTGGGCAGCTTCGGTTCGTACCGGTGGAAAGGAAGGATCATTAAAAATAGCACCCGGACAAAACCGGCAAAGCTGTAATTTCAGAAATGGCCTGGCTCACCTCCTACCAGCGGAATATATGGCGCCGCCTGCTTTCCAGTGCCGGCGCGCGATTTGGGATGATCGTAATTCTCCTGAGTGTTGTTGTGGCCGTATTCGCTTATTTCATTGCCTGGGATCATTCTCCGGATGCCAACCGTATGATCCTTGAAATAGGAGGCCGCAAGCCCGGGTTTTCCCAGCAATTCCTACAACTTCCCGCCTCTCGTCTATCCGCACCTGCTTCGGCAACAAATCCGGGAGATGAGGTGGGCGGGGCCCCTGTTTCATCTCACACGCGCACAGCCGCATCTTTTTTTTCCCGTCTCCTTCATGGCGCAAGGGATACGGTTGAATACATCCCTGTACAAAATCTCCAGTGGCGCAGCGACAGTGTGGTCATAGAGCGGTATATCGACGAAGGGCTTAGCCAAAGGATCGCCTATCCTGTATCGTTATTTTCCGGCGACAGCTCCCAATACATTACCCACCACCGTTTCCTGCTGGGTACTGACAAATTCGGTCGCGATATACTCAGCCGGTTGACGATAGGAGTGCGGGTAAGTCTGGCAGTGGGGCTGGTGACGGTAGTGCTTTCGGTTTTGGTGGGGGTGGTGCTGGGATCCGCTGCCGGTTATTTTGGTGGTGGCATCGACAAGCTGATCATGTGGCTGGTGAACGTGATCTGGAGTATCCCTACCCTGTTGCTGGTATTTGCCATCACTTTGGTGTTGGGAAAAGGTTTCTGGCAGGTGTTCATTGCCATCGGGCTGACCACCTGGGTAAATGTGGCCCGAATCGTCAGGGGTCAGGTGATGAGCATAAAAACCCTGGACTACATTGAGGCGGCCCGGGCGCTTGGGTTCGCTGCGCCGAGAATAATCACCAGGCATATTCTTCCCAATATCACCGGCCCTGTAGCTGTGGTGGCGGCTTCTAATTTCGCTGCTGCCATCATCATTGAAGCCGGCCTCAGTTTTCTGGGCCTGGGCGTACAACCCCCGCAGCCGAGCTGGGGTTTGATGATCAAAGAGAATTACAATTTCATCATTACCCAAAATCCCATGCTGGCCCTGGCGCCCGGCCTGGCCATCATGCTGCTGGTATTGGCCTTCAACATGCTGGGCAATGGCCTCCGCGACGCCCTGCAGGTGAAAGAGTAGCCTCGGGTCAGCAGGTTTGCGCTCAGTAACCCGCCGCTGAGGGGTGGCAGCTCCATCCAGGGTGCGCGGGGTGCGGGCTGGCAGTCGTCTAATAAGGATAAACAACCCACTTGCTTCATTCTGAAAAAACCTGCACGTTTCGTGAAAAGCTTTCCTCCAGCGAGATCAGCGTTTCCGTTCGTTCGATGCCTTTTATTTTCTGTAGTTGGTCGTGCAGCACGTGCCGGAGCTGTCCGATATCTTTGCAGACCAGTTCTGCGAACATGCTGTAGTTGCCGGTAGTATAGTTAAGGCGAACGACCTCGGGGATCTTGTGTAGTTCCCGGGCCACGGCGTCGTAAAGTGAGCTTTTTTCAAGAAAAATACCGATAAAAGCGATCACATCGAAGCCCAATTGTTTGATATCTACGGTCAATCTGGTACCTTTGACCACACCTGCTTCTTCAAGTTTTTTAATACGCACATGAATAGTTCCTCCCGAAACGAACAATTTCTTTCCAAGCTCTGCATAGGAAATTTCGGCATCAGCCATCATCTCATGGATGATCTGAAGATCAAGTTTGTCCAGATTTAATTTTTGGGCCATAATCAATCGTGGTTTTTGAGGTTATTAAAATAATACTGTAAATATTTACATATTTTCTAAATATTCCAAATATTTATTGGAAAACTTACAAGTAATCCGCAATATTCTTTAATATTGCACAGTCAAGTTCTTTTAAGATTGTGGAGTGATGGAATTTTTGGCAGACATGCCCTCTTGTCTCGGGGGTGAGGATAACGGGATAAACGTAGCATAATGCCGTTTTGAGCAATCAGGACGACTGGGGTTGACCACCACAAACATTGTACTACGGCTAACTGCCTCGTGGAGGTTCGAGTCCTCCCTCTACAGCCTCTTTTGATTACAAACAGCCTGTAAATCGTTGGTTTACAGGCTGTTTTTGTTTTCTGGGTTTCAATTCACCGAAGCACAACCATTATGCATCTGGGATTTCAGGCTCTACCAGCCTCATCAGCTTTTCAAGCGACTCCTGCCAGCCCAGGTAGCACATTTCTACTGGTATCACCGAAGGAATGCCTTCTTGTGAAATTCTAATCTCGGTACCTACAGAAACCTTTTGTAGCCATACTGAAGTGGTCATTTCTCCTGGCAGGCCGGGATCTTCAAATTTGTCGGTGTACTTTAAGAACTCGTTTGGTTTTATCTCAACATATTCCCCACCAAATGAATGCCCATTACCGGTTGAGAAATTATGGAACGACATCCTGTATGTTCCTCCGACTTTCACATTCATTTCGTGTACAGTACAAAGAAAACCGTAAGGAGGTAACCAAAACGCCATCGCAGTTGGATCCGTAAATGCGCGGAAAACTTTTTCAGGAGATGCTTTTAACACTCTGTGGAATGAAACACTGTTATTTGACATAAAATTAATTTTGTTGGGTTTGCGATAAATTATACCGTACAAAAATGACAGAAAAATTCAGACCATGAAGGGTGGGTGTGCGGCAATTTAGCGGGGCATTTGCGACACTGTTACAATAACTGTAGGGCGACCAATCTGAAGCCCAGCATATAACTGCTACTTTAGAAATGATTGCCAAATATTTGATCCGATTCAGATTTTCCGGCATTGAACTGAGTTGTCGGATCAGGCTACTCTCTTCGACCTAGAACAAGCCATGCGAGTCAATGGCTGTGGCGGGCAGTCTTTCCGCCAGCAACAAATAGCCGGCAGGCAGGTGGTGTCGCCAGATATCGGGTTTGTCCGGGTCATTATCATATACCTTCCAATAGGCTTCGTCGGGGTGTAGCACTACGGTAGGACCCGTTCTCACGTAGTAGTTGCTGTTGTAATAAGCGGGTACCGAAAATTCCGGCAGCTGCTTTTTTACCATTCGGGACACCATCTTGCCCAGATATTTCTGGTAGTTTTTTTGTGCTCTTCTTCCGGGCTTATCCAACCGGTTGTAGATATGCCGGAGTGCCAGGTTACGCGGAAATTTTTGTTTTTTTATGGCCGACTTTGCGCCATGAAAAGGATTCACCGGGGTGAAATCACCCACCGTTTGGATGGAGAATGGAACATCCGGTACCCAGTCGGCCGTGTTCACCACATTAAATCCCCAACCTCCGCTGACCGCGTTTTCATAATCATATGCATAGAATAAATTGCCCGGTTTGGGTCCCGCGCTGCAATAGGTCTTAAATCGGATATCCGCCGGCAATCTCCCCTCCGCCTGCAGCCACCGAAGGTGCGAGGTAAGCAGGTAGGTGATGCCTGCGCCCTGGCTATGACCAGTAAGGATAAAGTCCTTAATGCCCGACTTATAGCAGGAATCAATTTTCTGTTCCACACTGGCCGAGAGAAAGCCCATTGAGATCAACCAACCCACATGCACGGCGGCCTGAGGATGATCGGCCAGGTGATAAGGGAACCGAAAATCCGCTTTTAATTGCAGCTCACCTATTGCAGGCACCATGGCCGCATAGAGGTTGGCCAGGAAACTCGCTGCGGTGGGTATACTTCCCTGCACCGCTATAACAGCCACCGGCCGCGACTTGTGGATCCAAAGGTCCCAGATATTATCAAACGCAACGCGGTCTGAACGATATACAAAAGCGTAATACTCCGGTTCAGCAACTTCGCCTGGTTCAGTCCACTTGTCGAGCGCTATATGCGCTTTCTGATTTATTTTTAAAGTCTCTATATACTCCTGCTTGTCGAAGCCCGGCCGTAATTGCTGAGCACTGGCAGCACCGGCTATCACGACAAAAAGAAGCGCCATTCCGATCCTCTTATAAATGTCACGCTTATAAAAGGGTGAATTGGGTTCGCAAATGCGAAAGGTATGCAAGCGGATAGTTGGCATACCCGAAATTAAGCGCAAACGCTCTTTTTAATTGATTTTTCTTCCCAATCAACATTCTCGTCCGAACCTGCTATCTTCCAGCACTAGCACCATACATAAAACAATAACAAAGAAGCTGCTGAAATATCCTTTCATCACTCCAGGTTTTATGGCTGTATCGGCTATTCCATAAAATCTGGCCAGTGCACACCAAAAAAAGGCCCCCCGGGAACGGAGGGCCCTATACTTACTAACCCATCAAAAAAATTACGCCTCTTGTAGCTCTTTTAATTTAGCCCTGATCCGACCCTCAATCTCGTCAGTCAGACCGGGATTGTCGCGCAGCAATTGTTTCACAGTTTCCCTTCCCTGACCCAACTTGTCTTCGTTATAACTGAACCAGGAACCACTTTTTTGTATAATGTTCAGTTCCACCCCCATGTCAACGATCTCTCCGGTTTTGGAAATACCCTCGCCAAAAACGATATCAAATTCCGCACTCCGGAAGGGAGGAGCTACTTTGTTCTTTACCACTTTCACCCTCACCTTGTTGCCCACGGCCTCGTCACCATCCTTTATCTGGCTGATCCGACGGATATCCAGTCGAATGGAAGAATAGAATTTCAACGCATTTCCTCCGGTTGTGGTCTCCGGATTACCGAACATCACCCCGATCTTTTCTCTCAACTGATTGATGAATATACAGATGGTATTGGTCTTATTAATAGTGGCGGTAAGCTTTCGCAAAGCCTGCGACATCAATCGCGCCTGCAAACCCATTTTACTGTCGCCCATCTCCCCCTCCAATTCTCCTTTGGGCACCAGCGCCGCTACGGAGTCAATTACCACCACATCCAGTGCTCCCGACAGGATCAGCCGGTCTGCAATCTCCAGGCCCTGTTCGCCGTAATCCGGCTGGGAGATCAGCAGATTGTCTACATCCACGCCCAATTTCCGCGCGTACAAGCTGTCAAAAGCATGCTCCGCATCAATGATTGCGCACATCCCGCCTTTTTTCTGCGCCTCAGCGATCGCATGGATCGCAATGGTGGTTTTACCGGATGATTCCGGGCCATATATTTCCACGATCCTCCCCTTGGGTAATCCACCAACCCCCAGCGCTGTATCCAGACCGATAGAACCGGTGGAGATCACTTCAATCGCATCCTGGGATTTCTCATTCATCATCATCACGCTCCCCTTCCCAAAATCCTTGTCGATCTTGTCCATCGTGAGCTTCAGCGCTTTGAGTTTTTCATTATTTGACATGTGCTAGAAATTTAACGGGTAAAGTAATTATTTGTCAAATGTAGAGAAAATTATCTTATCAACACTAATTTATTTAGTAGAAAAAAACTAACTATTTTGGATATTAATACTGCAGGAATATGGTGTAAAAACTAGAACCAACTGGCCAGCAACTGGCAAAAAAAGCCTATAATAAAGGCAGAATATACTTCTGCAGGCCGGTGGGCACCCAGCAGCATCCGGGAGCTGCAAACAGCGCCTGCAATCAGGATCGCAAAAGCCACATAGAGGGGGCTGTCGCCAATACCGGAAAATACGAGGATCGAAAGAAAGGCGACCATTCCGCCGGCTGCAAGACCGTGGAGACTTACCTTATAATAAATATTGGCCAGCCAGGCGGCGATAATAGTGATAAAACATCCCAGCAGGAACTGGCGGAACAATTCGGGCAGGGTGTTGAAGTTTTTCAAGGCAAACCAGCACCAGAAATAGAAAACCATGGCTGCGGCAAGGGGAATGATCCGTTCCTTCCGGGTATTCATCTGAAAGTTTTCTACAAAACGCAGCCGGTGGCACAGAAAAACGGTTACGGCAGGCAGAAAACAAAGATTGACAAAAACACTCGCCAGCAACCGCGTCCTGGCCGGCAGGTCGTACCCGGCAAACAGCAGCGGGTGCATAAATAACAGATAGCCGCTTACATAAACGGGGATAAAAAGAGGGTGAAAGAGATAGGATAATCCCACGGCCATCCAACGCAGGGGCAGGGGGAGATTCCGTGGATTCGGCCCCGGGGTTTCATGGTGTTGTCCGGTCATAATTCTTTTCGCAGTCTGGCAACAGGTATATTGAGTTGTTCCCGGTATTTTGCCACGGTCCGCCGGGCAATATTGTATCCTTTTTCCTGGAGGAGTTCTGTCAGCTTCTCATCGCTCAGCGGCTTTTTCTTATTTTCGCCCTCAATAAAATTACTGAGTATCTTTTTCACTTCCCGGGTGGAGACCTCCTCCCCGCTGTCCGTGCTCAGGGATTCGCTGAAGAAAAACTTCAGCCGGTAAGTGCCAAATTCCGTTTGTACAAATTTACTGTTAGCCACGCGGCTTACCGTAGAAATATCGAGGCCGGTACGCTCCGCAATGTCTTTCAGGATCATAGGGCGAAGGGTGGTTTCGTCGCCTGTCAGGAAAAACTCCAACTGATATTCCATGATCGTCTCCATCACGCTGGTCAGCGTATGCTGACGTTGTTTTATCGCATCAATGAACCACTTGGCCGCGTCAATCTTCTGTTTGATGAACAGCACCGCTTCCTTCTGGCGCCTGTCTTTTTTGCTACCCTTGTCGTACTCCTTCAGCATGTCGCGGTAACCTTCGCTGATCCTCAGATCCGGCGCATTCTTCGAATTCAGCGTCAATTCTAGCTTGCTGCCGTTGTTGAATATGAAAAAGTCGGGCACAATATAGCTCTCCGCCTTGCTGACGCCGCTGTAGTTACCCCCGGGCTTGGGAGTGAGCCGTATGATCTGGTTCACAACCTCCCGCAGTTCTTCATCGGAAAGATTAAGCCCCCGCTGGATCTTATCGTAATGTTTTTTTGTGAACTCGTCAAAATATTGCGTCAGCACCTCAATCGCCATTTCCACCTCCTTACGCTGCAGCTTATGCCGGTTCAACTGGAGCAGAAGGCACTCCTGAAGATTCCGGGCGGCAACGCCGGGGGGATCGAAATGCTGGATCATCTGGATGATGGCTTCTACCTCCTCTTCATTTGTTTCGATATTCTGCCGGAAAGCCAGATCATCCACAATGGCCGTAGTGTCCCGCCGCAGGTAGCCATCATCATCGATACTCCCTACGATCTGCTCGGATATTTTCTTCTGCTTTTCATCCAGTTTTAGCATTCCCAACTGCTCCTGAAGATGCTCATGAAAAGAGGTCTCTATCCGGTAAGGAATGGTCTTATTGTCGTCTATTTCGGGATAATTGTCGTCCCGCATCTTATATTCTGCAATCTCGCCGTCGTCATCCGCAACATATTCGCTGATATCGATGTTCTCGTACTCATCCGCGCTACCCTCCGCTTCAAACTCCTCGTCCGATTCAAATTCGTCATCGGTTTCGTTGAACTGGTCATCATATTCATCCTCCTCCGACTGCTCCAACGCCGGATTCTCTTCCAACTCCTCCTTTATCCGCTCTTCCAGATTAGCAGTAGGCACCTGTAGCAGCTTCATCAACTGAATCTGCTGGGGAGATAATTTTTGGAGCAGCTTTTGCTGTAAACTCTGACTAAGTGCCATATTTTATTTGAGGGGTTAATACGAGCGAGCCCCCGATAAAGAGCTGCGCCGCACCACAAAAACCAGGCCGTAATTTACAACAAAACAGGCTGGCACTGCAATCGTTGGGGGATAAATTTCACAGGGTATAGGTATTAAACGCCGACCTGTAACACTTCTTTAACAGTAAGTGCCAGGGCTTCCCCTTTTTCTTTTACCTGCTCCGGTGTCCAGGAGAGAAGTATCTGGGTAGAAATACATTTTTCCATTATGGAATCGCTGGCGGAGAAATCTTTATTTGCATGATGCAGCACTGCTTTTTTGAGTTCAGGGTGGAGTGCCTGGAGGCCGGCCCCTGTTTTCAGATGATCCCATTTACGGATGTAATGCCAGTGATTATCGAACCAATAAAAATTGCCGCCCAGGATTTTCTTTTCCCGTAGTGCAGCCACCACATCGCGAGCTGCTTCGGCCGTTGGCAGGAACCAGCTCAGAAAAGTGCAACTGTCGCCGTCCGGATCCGGAATTCTCCGGAAGCTGACACCGGGCACACCTTCGAGGATTTTTTTCAGCGCCGCATGATGTTGCCGCTGAGTTGCCAGAAACTGATCCAATTTCCCGATCTGCGCCAGCCCCACCGCCGCATGCAGTTCGGAGATGCGGTAGTTATAGCCCGTGAACGGATGAAGATCGGCACCGCGGTCTACCCCTTTATGGTCGTGGCCATGGTCGCTGTACCCATCGCAATAGACATACACGGCTTCTTTATTTGTCATCACAACTCCTCCTTCCGCGCAGGTGATCGTCTTTACAAAATCAAAAGAAAATGCGCCGGCGTCGCCGATCGTTCCGAGGAATTTCCCCTTGTAGGTGGCGCCGATGCTCTGACAGGCGTCTTCCAGCAATAAAAGATGATGCTCCCTACAAATCTGCTGCAGGGCGTCCAGGTCGGCCATGCTTCCGCACATATGCACGGGCATGATACATTTGGTGCGAGGTGTGATCGCATCTCGTACGGCAGCCGGACTGAGGGTAAGCGTGTCGTCGATATCCACCAGCACCGGCACGGCACCCGTAGCCAGCACCGCCTCAAAACTGGCCACAAACGTAAAGGAGGGTAGGATCACCTCGTCGCCGTAGCCGACGCCAAGAGCCGCCAGCGCCGTGGTCAGCGCGGCCGTGCCATTACACACCAGTTGGGCATATTGCGAGCCAAATTTCCGGTTGATTGCCTGCTCCAGTTCTTTTGCTTTCCAGCGGCCTTTCCGTGCGCCCTCAAATCCGTATCGCATCATGATCCCTGTTTCCAGCACCTCGCCCACTTCCTTTCTTTCTTCCTCCCCAAACTTTTCAAATCCTGGCATAGTCGTGTGTTTTTTCAAAGGTAGCAAAGGAATATTAAAATCTTTCGATCACTCCCAGGGCAAAGAGAGCAAAATCGTACCTGGCAGGGTCTTCCGAATCAAAGGCCCGTAAGTTTTTTGTCAGCTCCAGGGCCGACTGCCAATCGGATTTCGGCCGGCTGAGGAGGCCGAACTTTTTGGCCACGCGGGCCACGTGCAGATCCAGCGGGCAGATCAACGCTGCCACGGGTATTTTTTTCCAGATCCCGAAATCCACTCCTTTCCGGTCGTTCCTGACCATCCATCTTAAATACATATTCAGTCGCTTGCAGGCCGAATGCCGGGCCGGAGCTGCAACGTGTTTGCGCGTTCGCGCCGGCACGTCTTCCAGTGAGAAAAAATAACTGTGAAAATGATCCAGGCACTGCTCCACCACCTCCCCCCGGGGAGACGGCCCCGGAAATCCCTGGCGCGGATAAAACGCGGTCTCAAGCGAAGCGTGTTTCCGATAATGATGCTGTAGAAAAGAAACAAAATACAACAGGTCGGTTGTATTGAAAGTACGATGACAAAATCCCTCAAACCTTTTCCGGTCCTTTTCTTTATGACAGGTGATGAATTCGTGCGGGCTCCCGTCCATAAGCTGCATCAGCTCCCGGCATTTTCGAATGATAGTGGCCCGGTTGCCCCAGGCAAAGGTCGCGGCAAAAAACCCCGCGATCTCAATATCCTGCTTTTTGGTAAACAGGTGAGGAACCTGAACCGGGTCTTCCGCAATAAAAGCCGGCTGATTATATTCTTCCACCTTCCTGTCAAGGAACTCCTTTAAAGCCACCCGGTTCACGCGCAACAGTTTAGCATATTAGCTATTTTCAATTGCCTGCCGGAGGTCTGCGATAAGGTCTTCCGCGTCCTCCACTCCTACACTCAGCCGCACCAGTGAATCGGAAAGACCGTTTTTCAACCGTTCCTCCCGGGGAATAGATGCATGGGTCATGGTAGCCGGATGATTAATCAGTGATTCCACTCCGCCCAGGCTTTCGGCGAGCGAAAATATCCGGGTGGATGTCAATAGTTTGTGAACGGCCGTTTCGCTCTCGTCCTTCAGTGTAAAGCTGATCATTCCGCCGAAACCCCGCATCTGTTTTTTGGCTATCGCGTAGCCGGGGTGATCCTCAAATCCGCACCAATACACTTTCCCTACTTTCGGATGCTCCCGCAGGAACCGGGCAACTTTCTCGCCATTTTCGCAGTGCCGCTCCATGCGGAGATGCAGGGTCTTTAATCCCCTCAGCACCAGAAAACAATCCTGTGGCCCCGGCACCGCACCGCAGCTTTTCTGAATGAAATAGAGTTGCTCACGCAGGTCGGGATCATTCATCATGATACAGCCGTGGATCACGTCGCTGTGACCACCCAGGTATTTGGTGGCGGAGTGTACCACCAGGTCCGCCCCGAGATCAAGGGGATGCTGCAGGTAGGGAGAAGCGAACGTATTGTCTACACACACCAGTATGTCCCGGCCCTTCACCTGATCCGCTATGGCCTGAATGTCTACAATATTCAGCAACGGGTTCGTTGGCGTTTCGATCCATATTAACCGGGTGCGGTCGTTTATATGGTTTACGATAACCGTAGCCTCCATATCTATATAGTGAAACTTTATCCCGAATTTTTCAAAGACCTTCGAAAACAGCCGATAGGTACCGCCATACATGTCGCTGCCGGCAATCACTTCATCGCCCGGTTGCAGGAGTTTGATCACCGCGTCGGTGGCAGCAACTCCGCTACTGAAGCACAATCCGAATTTTGCGTTTTCACTAATGGCCAGCGCCCCCTCAAGGATCTGCCGGGTCGGATTCTGGGAACGCGCGTATTCAAATCCCTTGTTCTTTCCGGGAGCTTCCTGAACATAGGTCGATGTTTGAAATATAGGGGTCATGATCGCGCCGGTAGAAGGATCCGGCTCAATGCCTCCGTGGATCAGTTTAGTGGAAAGCTTCATGATGATGGTTTTCTTGCGAATGTATTGAATGATATTCTACTTTTGCCAGTTCATGGGGCAAAAGAAACTAAAGCGATTTGCTGAGATAAAAACCTTCCCGAATGTGCTGGAATATCCCGAAGGGATGCAGGGGCAGTGGGGCGATTTTTTTAAGAATGACCGCCCACTGGTGTTGGAGCTGGCCTGTGGTAAGGGAGAATATGCGGTGGGGCTCGGGCGACTGTATCCCGAGAAAAACTATCTCGGCATGGATATCAAGGGAAACCGGCTCTGGGTCGGCGCAAAAACTGCTCTCGGGGAGGGTTTATCGAACGTGGGGTTTATCAGGAGCCAGATCGATAAGATCCAGCAATACTTTGCCCCGGGCGAAGTATCGGAGGTGTGGATCACTTTCCCCGACCCTCAGTTGAGAACATCAAAGGCAAGCAAGCGGTTGACCCATCCCCGTTTTCTGCGGCTCTATCAACGCATTCTCAAAGAAGGTGGTTTTATTCATCTTAAAACGGATTCTCCCGAACTTTACCGTTTTACAAAGACGGTGGCGAAAGTATATGGGTTGGCGATATTGGAAGATGAAGACGACGTATATGCGAAAACCGGGCTGAAACCAGAGCTGCTGATCCGGACACACTACGAGCAACTGGACATTTCCCGAAGCGACCGGGTGCACTATATTCGTTTTGCCCTGCCCGCCGAACCATTGCCCGACCTTGACGCTGCATTAAAAACGATCATCATTGAACAGGAAGCCGACAGACGAGGAACCTGAGTCTTATTCGAATGAAGAAGGGCTGACCGTTTTTACAGCGGAATTTCTGCTGCAAAGAGGTTATTGCTGCGGAAATGGCTGCAGGCACTGCCCCTTTGATTACATTAATGTACCGGAACCCAGGCGCTCGGCACTCCGGGCGGCAAGAACCGATCCACCCATCAACTGATCGTATGCAAAAAAGAAAAAAAAGCAGCGTGCTGCGGGAAAAGCCAGCCGTGGTAAAACCCTCCGGGAAACGGGAAACCTCTTTTTTCGACCAGGTGTATGAAATCGCACGGCAAATTCCCAGGGGGCGTGTAACCAGTTATGGTGCCATAGCAGCCTGTGCAGGCACTGGGTTATCGGCACGTATGGTAGGCTGGGCCCTGAATGGCGCCCAACATATCCGCCCAGGTGTTCCCGCCCACCGGGTCGTGAATCGCAATGGCCAACTAACTGGTAAACATCACTTT
Source organism: uncultured Chitinophagaceae bacterium (assembly GCA_964624205.1). Classification (GTDB taxonomy): domain Bacteria; phylum Bacteroidota; class Bacteroidia; order Chitinophagales; family Chitinophagaceae; genus Flavitalea. Next base: position 65,255 of record CAZUWX010000001.1, on the reverse strand, counting down.
TCTAAACCGGATGAGATGCAGCGGTTACTGGAACGTGAGGGAATCAAGGTAGCGGACGACCAGGTACAGGACTTCGGCAAATTATTCTGGGATCCTTCCAGGGAGCTGGTATAACTCAGGTATAGTAGGGGCTGATCAACAAATACACCAGCACTCCGCTCACTGAAACATACAGCCAGACCGGCCAGGTGATGCGTGCGAGCCTGCGGTGGCCGGGCCATTCGGCAATCATCCCGCGATATGCAGTAAACAGGATAAAGGGCAGGATAACAGCCGCCAACAGGATATGCGTGATCAGGACACTGTAATATACGTACCGGATAGTGCCCTGACCGCCGAAACTGGTGTCTCCGGCAAAAAGATGGTGAAAAATATACGACACCAGAAACAGGCTGGATAACACGATAGCTGTAAGCATGATATTCCGGTGGAGTTTGTATTTCTGCCTCTTCACCGCCACCAGGGCCGCTATCAGCAGGATAGAAACTGCCGAATTGATAATGGCATTTATCCGGGCAAAAATGTGTATGTCGAAGGAGCCGCTGGTTGGTACCTGCACCCGGCCCAAAATTACTATGGTGATGAAAACGAGAGCAGAAACAAGATAGATCAGCAGTTTTGCCTTCCTGTTGTTCTTATTCAATATCGGTTCGAGCATACGGGTTGGGGATTCTAGAAAATTGAACGTTTCTTTTTGGGGTCTCTTTCGAGCATCAGCAAAGTCAGGTCTTCCGCCAGCTTCGATAGGGATGCGGAATCCAGACCGTTGTAGTATCCGCGTACTACCCGGTCCTTATCCAGCAATATGAACTTTTCGGTATGAATAAAATTGGAATCGACACCTTCGCCGTCCTGCAGGCCGATCTTGAGTTCCTGAAAAGCAAAATTATAGATGGAATCTTTCGGGCCGGTAAGCAGCCACCAGGAATCATGATTCACTCCGAAACGGTCGGCATATTTTTTTAGAGCCGCTGCCGAATCCCTTTCGGGATCTACACTGAATGAAATAAAGCGGACATAATTGGCTTCGATCATCCGGCGGCGATCTTTCATCTTCATCGCATCCTGCAGCTCCTTCATATTCCGGGTTAGTGTGGGACAGATCGAAGGACACCTGGTAAAAAAGAAGTCTGCGATTATGATGCTGCCCGCGATGTCGTCGAGTGAAACATCTTCTCCAAGCTGGTTGGTTAAGTTGATGTTTGCGACACTATGCCAAACTGTGTCGGAAAAGGTCTTTCCCCGCTCCACACGATTTATGACCGTGTCGGCAAAATAACGTTTCGGCATAACCAGCGAACGGTCGCTGGCTTCTTTAACAAGAAGATAAGCCACAACAGGCAGCAGGGCAATAATACAGAATGCAATCAGCGCTTTCTTACTCACGACTTATATTGAGCCGCGAAGGTACGACCCTATTTTAAATGTTCCTCACCGCCGTGATGAGTGGGTGCAGGGGTGGCCATCTTTATTTCCTTAAAATACGGATCCATATCATTCCTTCCCCTTTTAAAGGCGTCCCCATCCCAAAGCAGTGCCCCTATCAGCCAGATGAGCAGCATGGCCGGAAGGGCTATTGTCATGATCAGGGTTTTCAGTTCATGGCGGAGGTGCATGAATTCGGCAATAATATAGAAGGCCTTGGCAGCCGTAAGGATGATATAAAAGATATTAAACCAGATTTTGGTATGGTGCGGGAACTGAGGAGCTACGAACATCCCCACCGATAGTTCTACACAAGTGATCACGAGCAGTATCCAGAACGTTCTCCAGATCACTTTGGTATTAAAGCCGTGCCCCGCTTCTTCCTCATGGGTATGCGCCCCTGTATTCATATTTGCCATAATCAGATATTAATAAGTTCGCTTAATTTTTAAAACAGATAAAAACACGTGAACACAAACACCCACACCAGATCCACAAAGTGCCAGTATAGCCCCGATTTTTCGACCATCATATAGTGCCCTCTCCTCTCGAAAGTGCCGTTTATCGTCATGATCAGTATAATGATATTCATGATCACACCGGTGGTCACATGGAATCCATGAAAACCGGTGATGGTAAAAAAGAAATTAGTGAAGTTGGCGGTAGACGCTGATCCATCAAAATTGGGAAAAGGATTGAGTCCCCACCAGGCGCCCTGATGGTAAAGATGTGTCCATTCCCACGCCTGGCAAGCCAGGAAGGCGAGACCACCAAGAATGGTCCATATCATCCATTTGATCACCCCCGCTTTGTTATTCGAGTGGCCGGCCCCCACAGCCAGTACCATTGTTACGGAACTCGCGATCAGGATAAAAGTCATCAGACTCACAAAAACCAGCGGAAGGTGGGCATCGCCCATTAGTGGGAAAGAGGAAAACACATGATTGGGATCGGGCCAGGCGTGCGTGGAGAACCGAACGGATCCATATGCCACAAGCAAAGCGCCGAAGGTAAAAGAATCGCTCATCAGGAAATACCACATCATCAGTTTGCCGTACTCCACATTAAAGGGGCTTTTCCCTCCTGCCCACAAATTTTGATTCGCTGTAGCTACGTCTGCTGCCATGTTGCTATTTTAATATTAAGTTTTTTTAAATTCACAGGGTCCACATAAAAAACAGGAACAGGTAAATCCACAATACATCCACAAAATGCCAGTACGTACTGGCCAGTTCTATCGATATAGGATTATAGTTACGGATCCTGGGACTGAATGCCTTGAAGAACATCACCAGCAGGGCTACAACCCCTCCCAACACGTGCAAAGCATGCAATCCGAATATTATATACAGGAACTGACCAGCGCCCGATCCATGAAAATCGACTCCCTTTCCCCACAGCTCAAGAAAACCCAGAAACTGCAACACGACGAATGCCACTCCCAGCACTGCCGTAACCGTTATCATCCGACGGTACTGTTTCATGCCCCGCTCTTTAAAAGCCTTCAGGGCCAACTGCACGGTAACACTGCTGACCAGCATCACAAAAGTGGAATAATAAAATTCCAAAGGCATCTCCACAGTTGCCCAATTTGGCTGCCCGCCCTTCACGATGTAGGCACTGGTCAGACCTGCAAACATCATGATAATGCTGGCCACCGCCACCCAAAGGGTAAACTTGTGGGGATGAATCTTTTTTCTCTGTGTACTCACTGTTGCGCTGATCACGTTTTTAATTTATTGCCGTTAAATATTTTTATCCGCCAGCAGCGCCAGGAAAACCACCGCCAGATAGATATAACTCCCAAACATCACTCCTCTCGCCGCTGCGGTGGTCATTTTCCGGTACAGCTTTGCAGCCTGCCAAACCATAAAGAGGTTTGCGCCCAGCACGATCCAGAAGCTCACCCATCCGCTCATACCCGAAAGATAAGGAAGAGTTCCAACAGGCACCAGCACCAGTGAATAAATCACGGATTGGATCGCCGAGTATTTGGTTGGCCCCTCTTTGGACGGCATCAGCTTAAACCCCGCTTTCGTGTAATCCTTATGAGCTATCCAGGCAATCGCCCAAAAATGGGGAAACTGCCAGAAGAACTGGATCGCAAATAATATCCAGCCACCCATACTCAACTCATCCTGCCCCGCGGCCCACCCGATTAAACAGGGTAACGCACCCGGCACGGCACCCAGCAACACCGACACAGAGCTCACTTTTTTCAGTGGGGTATACATAAAGGCGTACACAAACCAACTGAACGCCGCAATCGCTGCCGAGAGCACATTAAAGAAATACGCCAGCAGCGCTATCCCCACCGCACCCGCAATGATTGCAAAGGCCCATCCTTCGGTAGTAGTCATTCTTCCGGCGGCAAGGGGTCGTTTAGCCGTGCGCATCATCAATGCATCCGTATCCTTCTCCACTACCTGGTTTACGGCATTTGCGCTGCCGGTGACCAGCAAACCCGCCACAAACAGCAGGATGATCATCAACCAGTCATACTCCACCACCCTGGGCGCCAGCAGGTAGCTGACCACTGCCGAAAAGACCACCATGAAGCTGAGGCTGAACTTGATCAGCATCATGTAATCCCTGATCTTGCTCGCTATTGTAAAAGAACTTGTTGACGGATCTCCGGGAGCATTATTATTTTTAATGCTCTCTCTCATCGGCCTTCACTTCTTCCGTTTGAGGAATGAATTCTCTTCCGTCCTTGCTATAGTCATAAGGCCAGCGGTGCACTTCGGGAATTTCTCCTTCCCAGTTTCCGTGACCAGGCCGTATTGGTGTAGTCCATTCCAGCGTATTCGAGCTCCAGGGATTCTTCACGGTCACCTTTCTTCCCTTGAAGATAGAATAGAAGAAGTTGAACACAAACAACAATTGAACGGCGAACACAACAATGGTCACGATCGAGATGAACCTGTTCAATCCTTCAAATTGATTAAAAGATTCCCAGTTCGAATAGTCCAGATACCGCCGGGGCATGCCTGCCAGCCCTTCGTAGTGCATGGGCCAGAATATCAGGTTGGACCCGATCATGGTTACCCAGAAATGGATATAGGACATCGTATTATTCATATACCTTCCATACATCTTGGGGAACCAGTGATAAACCCCCGCAAACATGCCAAAGAAACCGGCCACACCCATCACAATATGAAAGTGGGCGATCACAAAATAGGTGTCGTGGATATGGATATCCAGGGTAGAGTTACCGACGAATATACCCGTGAGGCCGCCCGAAATGAACACACTTACAAATCCTATACTGAAAAGCATCCCCGGGGTAAACCGCAGGTTACCCCTCCAGATGGTGGTGAGCCAGTTAAATACCTTGATGGCCGAGGGGATAGCGATCAGTAAGGTCAGCAATACAAATACAGAACCCAGGAAAGGGTTCATACCGCTGACAAACATATGGTGCGCCCAGACCAGGAAGGCGAGCACACAGATGGCAAACAATGACCCGACCATCGCCATGTATCCGAATATCGGTTTCCTGGCATTCACGCTCAGTACTTCCGACACAATACCCATAGCCGGCAGGATAACGATATACACTTCGGGGTGCCCGAGGAACCAGAACAGATGCTGATAAAGGATGGCGCTTCCCCCTTCATTCGGCAAGGCGGTTTGTGTGGAAGCCATATAAATATCAGACAGATAGAAGCTTGTGCCCATTTGCCGGTCGAATATCAACAGGATAAAACCGGAAAGCAGTACCGGGAACGAAAGCACACCCAGCACAGCAGTGAAGAACAATGCCCAGATCGTGAGCGGAAGCCTCGTCATGCTCATACCCTTGGTACGCATATTCAGAATGGTGGAGATATAGTTCAATCCCCCCAATAATTGCGAGATCACAAACAGCACCATACTCGTGAGCCATAGGTCCATGCCCGTCTTGGAGCCGGGCGACGCATCGCCCAAAGCGCTGAGAGGAGGATAAGCCGTCCATCCACCGCTGAAAGGCCCGGTCTGTACGAACAGAGAAGAGATCATCACAATGCTGGCAAGCACAAAAACCCAGTAAGACAGCATATTCAGAAAGGGCGCCGCCATGTCTCTGGCCCCCACTTGCAGGGGGATCAGGAAATTTGCGAAGGTTCCGCTCAGGCCACCCGTGAGTACAAAAAACACCATCACAGTTCCATGCATGGTAACGAGCGCATAATAAGCTTCCGCCGTTATCTTACCCCCCTTGGCCCATCTTCCGAGAATATCTTCCAGGAACGGAAAGCTCTGGTCGGGATAGCCCAATTGCAGACGGAACAAAACAGACATTAATCCACCGATAATCGCCCAGATCATACCCGTTATCAGAAACTGACGGGCGATCATTTTATGATCCTGACTAAATACATATTTGGTGATGAATGTCTCTTTGTGATGATGCACGTGGTGTTCATCGTGGTGGACTTCATGAGTCGTTACCACCTCAGGATGACCATGCATTGCTGCTTCATTGCTCATGAGAAAATTTTTATAATATTAATCAGTTCCTTTTCCATGGGGTTATTCACTTTTGGCAGTGGTCGGTTCAACAGGTGTCGGTGCACTTGTAGTATCTGCGGCCGCCTGACTATTTGCCGGGTCCTTTTCCGGAAAATTCTGCAGGTATTTTGGTTTCTGCTTAGCCCTCCACAGAATAAACTCCGAGGGGGTCACCACCTTCACGATGCCCTTCATCGAGTAATGGCCGTTCCCGCACATCTGGTCGCAGGCAATCTCATATTCGAATTTCGGATTACCCGTTATCTTCCTCATCTCCTCGGTTGTGTACTTCGGTGTAAAGTGCATAGTGGTAGGGGTACCGGGCACAGCGTCCATCTTCATACGGAAATGCGGCAGCCCCACGTCATGGATTACGTCTCTGGAAAAGATATTGATCTTCACAGGTTGGTCCTTCACCAGGTACATGGCTTCCGTGGTAACGATATCATCATGGCCGTACTGGTCATCCCACAATAGTCCCAGGTCATTCCCATTGACTTCGTCGATATTCTTGTAATATTTTTTCCCATACACATTGTCCTTGCCCGGGTAACGGTAAATCCAACCGAATTGTTTGCCGGTGATCTCCACCTGCATTGCATTTTTCGGGGCGTCGCCGGTGATCTGGAACCAGTAATACAGACCAAAACCTACCAATACACAAAGGGTGATGGCAGGAACCGTCGTCCACAGTATCTCCCAGTTTGCATTGTGAGGATAGAAGTAGGCCTTCTTTTTTTCGTTGTACTGGTATTTATAGGAGAACCAGAACAGCAGTATCTGTGTGATAAAGAACACGATGCCCGTGATCGCGATAGTAATGAACATCATCGTATCGATCTTCTCCCCGTGATCGGAGGCTGAGGGATAGGGCAGCAAGGTGTGTTTATAATACAGTTCATGGCACCAGTAAATACCGATCAGTCCAAGTACCAGAAACAGCACCATCAGGAAGGCATTGATCTTGTTACTTTGTTCGAACGATTTTTTTTCGCCCTTAAGTATCGATACATACTCACTTGCCTTCGCTATCTGGAAAGTGATCAGGAAGCCGAGCGCCAGTATTGCCAATAAGAAAACTGCAGTTGTAGACATGAGGTTCAAAAATTTTTACACATAATCGGGTATAAACACCTGGTCACAAGAATTATACATTAAGTATGATGAATAACACTTTCTTTCATAAACGGATGGTTTCTCGGTATCAGCGGATGTTTGCTCCAGACACGTCCAACCACCAGCATAATAACTCCTATAAAGCCCAATGCAATACCAAAATCGAATAGGTTCATCTCCACGTGTTCCGGCGCAACACTGGCAAAGATCATCTGATGGAAATCGAGCCAGTGACCGAAAATGAGCACAAGCGCGAGGATGGTCATCGTGGCATAGTTGCGCTTCGAACTGCGCTTCATCAATATCAGGAGTGGTGCAAGGAAATTGATGATGAGGCTGAACCAGAATACTCCGCTGTAAGCTCCCGTTGCTCTCGGCCTGAAATAGGTGGTTTCCTCCGGAATATTGGCGTACCATATCAGCATAAACTGGGAGAACCACAGATAAGCCCAGAATATGGAAAAGGCGAATATGAACTTCCCGATATCATGAATATGTTCTGTATTGGTGAATTCCAGCCGGTTGTTGTTTTTCAGGTACACCACAAAAAGCAACATCAGTGACAGGCCTCCAACAAAGGTGCTGGCGAACGTATACCAGCTATACATGGTCGAGTACCAGTGGGCGTCGATGCTCATGAGCCAGAACCACGGAGTAACCGACATGGCGGTGAGCGCAAACCACACAATAAAAAGAGCGGCCCAGACCGTTTCGTTCCAAATATGCTTTTTGCCGGTTTCCACGCTCATTTTACCCTCGTCCGTCTTATAAGAAAGCTTCCTGATTTTCCAGCCCAAAAAGCTCCAAAAGCCGATTGTCAGCACGGTCCAGGTGATATAAAAGGGAATATTCAGAAAGCCCTTCTTGCCTTTCAGGATGGGGTCAGCCTCCACAGCTGCTGCGTCTGTCCAATGGTAAATATGCGACATATGTGATCCCCCCATAACAATGGCCAGCAAGATCACCAGCGTGATGATACCCACCACGGGTACGGCCGCGGCAATGGCCTCGGGCACTCTCCGGAAGGAGGTGTGCCAGCCTGCAAAACCCAGGATGGAGGCGCAGATAAAGAACATGCTGATATTAGTGATCTTTAAAAAGTAAATGCTGTTATGCATCAGGGTCGCCCAGAAACGCGTTTTGTGATGGATATCATCACTCGCCCCGTATAGCAGGAATCCCACTAAAAGCGACAACACACCCACTCCGATCAGTCCCAATGACCAATTCCTGTATCGCCGGGGAACCTCAAAAAATTCTTTAACTGACATGCTCAACTTTTTTACTTTGTAGCTTATTTACTATTTCGCGGCCGAATCTCCGGTCGCGGCGCCGGCATCTCCTCCGTTCGATCCGTTCTGCATTGCGTTTATATAATGTATGATCATCCACCGCTGCGTAGTGCTGAGCTGCGGCCCATAGGGTCCCATCTGGCCTTTGCCGTAAGTAATGGAATAGAACATCTGTCCGTCTGGCATATCCAGGGTGATCAGGTTTTTGGGCGCAGCAGCATAAGGGCCGTTGCCTCCGTTGTAAAGCGGGCCGTTCCCGTCCAGTTTCTGACCATGGCAGATACCGCAATTCACCAGATAGAGACGCTCGGCCTCCACCATCTGCACTTTGTTGAGCGCCGGCATCGGATTTTGTACCTGGCGGGAAAGCGAATAATTGGTAGTGTCTCCTGGAAGATCAATGCTCAGCGGAAAAGGGAAAAATTCCCCTCTTTTCACGGTACCTGGCACGGGCATCCTGTTGTATCGGATACCGTGCGAGTCAAGATGATCGGTGGGGGCGTAGGTTTCGTACGCCCTGCTATAGGCCATGTCCGGCATATAGACCCTGTTGGGTGATCTCTTGACATCTGAACAGCCCCAAGCCGCAATGACCAGCGTAAAAACAGATATGATCGATAATTTTTTCATCCGTAGTAATTCTTTTGTCTGTCAAGTTTTAATGAGACACCGCCTCCTGCCCGAGCAGTTTTTGTTCCTTATCGTATGTTCCAAGCCACCATCCCGTTTCTGCATGCTGCACGTTTATTTCCGTTGCACCGAGCCCACCCAGGAAATTGCTCACTTCTTCCTCGTTGTTCCGGGAACCGTCGATCACCATTACAAACTTGTCGTCCGTAGCCCTGGGATGAAAATGATGCTTTCGCACAAAGGGTGCCAGTTGGCAGAGGTAACAGAAGGTGATCATCATTCCCACAGCAGCAAACAACACGGTCAGCTCAAACATGATCGGTATCCAGGCTGGCAGGGCAAAGTGAGGTTTGCCGCCTATGATCAGCGGCCAGTCTACCGTAAACACCCAGGACATGCCGGCCAAGGCTACCGTAGTGCCGGTAATGCCGTAGATGAAGCCGGCCGTATGAATGCTGGTGTCGCGTAACCCCATTTCCTTGTCGAGTCCGTGGATCGGAAAAGGAGTGTACACGTCGTGAAGCTTATAGCCGGCCTTGCGAACCCTTCTTACGGCCTCAAACAGCGTGTCTTCCTCTTCAAAACATCCAACAACAAATTTTTTTATACCCATTTCAACTGAAATTGAAAATTAAAGATTTAACCTTCCGGTACTGGCTTTGTACCGGCTTCCGATCAATGCCCTCCTCCCGCGTGTACCGTTTGATACAATCCTTCCGGAGTCTCGTTTTCCACTGCCGTCATATTCGCCTTATACTGCCCGCCCGATTTTTTCAGGATATGTTTGATCTCCGCAATCGCTATAACCGGGAAGAACTTAGAGAACAGGAAATAGCAGGTGAAGAACAAGCCAAAGGTACCCAGATAGAATCCGATCTCGAATATGCTGGGCGAATAATACGTGCTCCAACTGCTCGGCAGGTAGTCGCGGTAAATGGACGTTACAATGATCACGAACCGCTCAAACCACATCCCGATATTCACAATGATCGACAGGAAGAAGGTCACCGTGATGTTTCGTCGCATTTTCTTAAACCAGAATATCTGCGGGGAAAGCACGTTACAGCTCATCATCAGTATATACGACCAGCCATAGGGGCTAAACGGATTCACACGATTCTCCATAAAGGCCCATCCTTCATAGGGATTGATACTGTACCAGGCGACGAACAGCTCGGTCAGGTAGGCAATACCCACGATAGAGCCCGTAAGCACGATCACTTTGTTCATCACTTCTATATGCTCGAGGGTAATGTATTCTTTAAGATTCAGGACTTTCCGGGTCACGAGCAGCAGGGTTTGCACCATGGCAAAGCCCGAAAAGATGGCACCCGCCACAAAGTAGGGAGGGAAGATCGTAGTATGCCAGCCGGGTATCACAGAGGTAGCAAAGTCGAACGATACCACGGTGTGTACCGAAAGTACCAGTGGGGTACTCAGTCCAGCGAGTACCAACGAAAGGCTTTCATGCCTTTGCCAGTGCTTGGTGGAGCCAGTCCATCCGAAGGAAAGCAGCCCATACATCCGTTTTCTCCATTTCAGCTTGGCGCGATCGCGTACGGTGGCAAGGTCGGGAATGAGTCCCGAATACCAGAAGATCAGCGACACGGTGAAATAGGTCGATATCGCAAACACGTCCCAGAGCAGGGGTGAGTTGAAGTTCACCCACAGCGGGCCACGTGTATTGGGATAAGGAAATACAAAAAACGCCATCCACACCCGTCCCATATGCCATATGGGAAACTGGCCGGCGCACATCACAGCAAAAATGGTCATCGCTTCTGCCGCGCGGTTTACGCCGGTTCTCCAGCCCTGGCGGAATAACAGGAGGATGGCCGAGATAAGTGTGCCGGCATGCCCGATACCCACCCACCAAACGAAGTTGGTGATGTCCCAACCCCAGCCGATGGTTTTGTTCAGATTCCACTGCCCCACACCATATATTACTTCCTCAGTAACAGAATAAACGCCGAATCCCAGCAGCGCCACTGAGATGAGAAACCCGATCCACCATAAGCGGCTCGGTCTCGCCTCAATAGGGCGGACAATATCCTCCGTAATCTGGTGATAGTTTTTATCGCCATCCACTAACGGGGGTCTGGTCTGTGATTCGTATTTCAATAATGCCATAATATTGAGCTTTGTTCGTACCGCGTATTGCTACTGCTTACTCTAATTATTTTTTATTAATGTGCCGCCGGCCCGTGTGCTGACGGGGTCGCAGTGGCTGGTTCTTCGCTATGGAGGTCTCCTGCTGTCGGAGAATTCCGCACCTTGGCGAGATAGTTCACGTTCGGCAGCGTATGCAGTTGCTCTAACACATAGAACAGCCTGTTCTTGTTCTCCGCCCGTGTTTTGCTGATCTCGCTCGATTTGTCCTTCACATTTCCGAATATGATCGCATCTGCAGGGCAAGCCTGAGCGCAAGCCACACTATAGTCACCGTCGTTGATCGGTCTGTTCTCCTTTTTGGCTTTAAGCTTGCCATCCTGCAGACGTTGTACGCAGAACGAACATTTTTCCATCACACCCCTGCTCCGCACGGTTACATCGGGATTCAGCACCATCCTTGTCAGCTCATCATTCATCATCAAAACTGCATCGTTCAGCGCACCCACGCCCGAAGTGGGTTTGTTATCCTTGAAACTGTCCGAACCGGTGTAGTCGGCCCAGTTAAAGCGCCGTACTTTATAGGGGCAGTTATTGGCACAGTAGCGAGTTCCGATACAGCGGTTGTACACCATCTGATTGATGCCTTCATCGCTGTGGGTGGTAGCCGCCACCGGACATACATTCTCGCAGGGAGCATTATCGCAATGCTGACAAAGCATCGGTTGGAAGATGGTCTGGATCGACTCAGGATCGCTCGGGTTGCCACTGAAATATCGGTCAATCCGCAGCCAGTGCATATCGTGAAAACGCAACACCTCATTTTTTCCAACTACCGGTACATTGTTCTCGGCACTACAGGCCACCACACAGGCCCCACAGCCATAGCAGGCATTCAGGTCAATGGACATTCCCCACTTTATTCCCGGCTTCTCATACACGGGATAGGGCGAACCCTCTGCTTCAAAATTCTCCAGCCCTCCCCAGGGCTCCAGCTCTTTTGCACGGGCGTCCAGCACCCGGGTCGGATTCTTTTTATAATCTTCGAACGTCAGCTCCTGCACTACGTTGTGTCTGCCCTCGTAAGAGTTATGTGTCTGATTCTGCGCAATTTTATAGGACTCGCGGGTAACCGTAACAGTGGCCTCGGGGGCGATTCTGTTGACCGTGGAGCCATTGTAGGAGGTCAGCGTATACACATTCTTGCCGGCGCCCACTACTGCACGTCCGATGCGGATGGCGGTGTCTTCGTCTTTTCCGCTGGCACTTTTCCTTCCATAACCCAGGGCGATCGCGATCGTATCATCGTTCATCCCCGGCACAATCAGCGCGGGTAGTGCCACCTCATTATTTCCTACTGCCACGTTCAGAACCGCCCGGTCGGGATGCACTTCATATTTATCGGCATCTCTTTGTTTACTGAGGTCTATGCCCAATACCTCCCTGCCGAACTTCGGCGATACCATCACATAGTTATCCCAAACCGCCTTCGTAATGGGGTCCGGAAGTTCCTGCAGCCAGGGGTTGTTGGCCTGACGCCCATCGCCCATGGCCAGGTTCTCGTATAATACGAGTTCTGTAGCACCGCCTTTCGGAGCCTGGGCAAGCACTGCCGCTGCAGCAGCCAGGCCGGCATCACTGAATGTTCCGGGAACAGGCTCAGCATTGGCGCCGGGTTCGATCACACCGTCCTGAAGGGCTTTATTGTAGTTGTCGCCGCTCCCCCCGAGCCTGGAAGTCCAGAAATTCCTGAAGTATACGGCAAAGACAGCAGTACTGCCCGACCATTTGAGCAGGGATTCCTGAAATTGCCGGGTAGAGAACAGCGGAGAGATGGTCGGCTGCATCATGCTGATATAGCCCGACCGGGGTTCGGCGTCGCCCCAGCTTTCAAGATAATGATGAATGGGAGCGCTGTATTTACACAGCTCTGCTGTTTCATCCAGTTTATAGCTGAGGGCAACCGATAATTTTATCTTTTTCAGCGCATCAGCAAATCGTTGCGCATTGTAATAGTTGTACGCGGGGTTTACGTCATGGATGATCAGCGCACCCACCCGGCCGCCTTCCATATCGCCTACCAGCGCCTCAAATTCATTGTCGATCCCCTGCTTGGTGTGAAGCGTTACTCCCCAATCGATCGTTTTACCATTTGCACCCAATGCTGCATTTATGGCATTCACCACGATCTGCACATTCACGTCATTACTTCCGCTTACCACCAGCGCGGCACCATTGGCAGCTCGCAGGTCCGCAGCGGCTTTTTCAATGCCGGCCTTGAGCTTGGGACTGGCTATACCATTGATCCCCGAACCGTTCACTGCGCTTAACAGGGCAAGGGCCACTGCGCCAGCCTCGGAGGGCCTATGAGTGAAACGTTCGTCGGCATTGGCACCCGTCATGCTGATCATGCTCTCAAACTGGTAATGCTTACTCATCCGGGGATTGTCCGGATTGATCTTGCGATTGGCTGTGAAACCGCGTTGAAAAGAAACAGGATCCAGCCAGGTGCCGAGAAAGTCAGCCCCAAGACTGACAATAACGTTGGCGTTTTCGAATCGGTAGGAGGGCAGGGCCCGCTTGCCGTAGGTGGCCTCATTGGCCAGCAGCATGCCGCTGTAAGAAATTGCGTCATACTGCACATGCCTCGAACCTGGGTATTTGGCTAAAAATTCGCTGATGATCTGCAGGGTGGACGGTGCCGTAACGGTTCCAGTGAGCAATACCACAGGCCCCGCAGCCTGCAGCTCCTCTGTAACGGCTTTATCTAGTTGCTCCCAGGAGATGGCGCTACCGCTCCCCATCGGAAAACGCTGGCGCGACGTGTCATAGAGGTCTAGCACGGAAGCCTGGGCTTTTGCCGAAGTCCCTCCTTTAGTAAAGAAAGAGAAGGTGTTACCCTCAATTTTTATCGGCCTTCCATCCCGTACTTTAGCCACAACCGGGATAGACTCCCCTTCGCTGACAAAAGTAGTTGCGTAAAAATCAGCCACACCGGGAACTACATCGTCAGGCTTATGCAGAAAGGGAATTGCTTTGTGAACAGGGGTCTCACAACTGGCGGCAATAGCCGCCGCAGCAGTGCTGAAGCCAAGATATTTCAGAAAATCCCGTCTGGTAGCGCCTGAACTTTCCAGCTCTCTACCGGCATCGGGACTAATAACAGGTAGGTCTTCCTTAAATTCATCGGCAGAGAGATTGCGGTGTTGTTCGCTCTCATTGAATTCCGAAAAATTTTGCCAATATTTCTTGTTCGCCATATTAATTTTTTTTCCTGTGCAATTCAGATGAACATAATCCGGATCATACAGGTTGAAATGAATTCACGAGCCCTTGCCCAATTATCCCTTAATAGTGACATTTCTGACAATCGGTACCACCTATCTCACTAACCGTAACCCCGTCGCGCTTGCCAGACTTAATCTCCTCATGGTACTTCTCGTAAATGCTGTAAAACTGATTGCCCTTGGTGCCGGATGAGTCAACAAAATTCACCTTGGTTTCCCGGTGACAGTTCACGCACCATCCCATGCTAAGGTCTGCATATTGTTTCACCTCATGCATTTCCTGAATTTCTCCGTGACAGGTCTGACATTGCACCTGGCCTGCAACCGCATGCTGCGAATGGTTAAAATACACGTGATCGGGGAGGTTGTGGATTCTCACCCATTCGATAGGCTTCCCTTCCCCGGTGTATTGCCGGGTAGAAGGATCCCATCCCGCGTACTCATATAATTTCTGTATTTCAGCAGTTCCGTCCACCTCCTGGCCGTTCTCACGGAACAATTGCCCCCCGGTGTATTCGTTGATGGTCATGTGGCAGTTCATACAGGTGTTAACCGAGGGAATATTCGCCTGCTTCCCCTCAAAAGCGCCGCCGTGGCAATACAGACAACTGATCTGATTGTCGCCCACGTGCACTTTATGGGAGTAATAGATGGGCTGCTCGGGCTGGTAGTCCTGGTGTCTTCCCAGGCCTATGGCGCCCTTCACTATGTAATATCCACCGATGACGAAAAGAATCAGTGTCAGCAGGGTGATATAGCTCTTATTCCGGTAAAAAGGAATCGGCTCTTGCGACTCCACACCTTCTTTGTCGTCCGTAAGTTTTTTCAGGTTGCTGTTTACCTGCAACATGATCAGGGCCACTACAGCCAAGATCAGGGTGAGGATACCATAAAGAATAGAATTGTTTTCCCCGCCGTCAGTGTCTTGCGGCTGCACTCCCGCAGCAGGAGGCGGCGTTGCGGCAGCCGCTTTATTCACATAATCCACAATAGCATCAATCTCCGCTTCCGAAAGCTGCGGAAAACCAGTCATCACCACACCCCCGTGCGAATTTTTCAGTTCCTGCGTATAGGGATCCGTCTGCATGAACTTGGCAGGATTGTGTATCCATGCATAGAGTTTCGACCGGTCGCCCCAGGGGCCACGCTCCTCCATTCCGGCCAGCCGTGGGCCGGTAAGATCTTTGTTAATCGCATGACATGATGCACAGTTCTGCTGAAAAATGGCAGCTCCATCCTGGGCCTTCAATTGACCTGCAGACGTCAATGCGAGTATAAAAAGAAGTTGGAATAGAGTCTTAACACCTGGACGATAATCAATCATATCAGTTGAATCTGATTCAATTATGTGGAAAAATCTCCTAGCAATTGGCTGCAAAAATAAGCCAGGATTTTAACATTATATCAACATGTTTAAAAAAATTTTAGCCCAATACGGGCTTGAGTTACAGGCAAAATCATGAAATTTTGCCAGTCCCTCCCGATCAAATTGTCATCTAATTGTCAGGCGCTTTTGCAAAATATTTTCCAGTAGTTTTGGCCATGACCATCATTGCCATCTTTGCCTCAGGAGCGGGTTCCAATGCAGAAAAGATCATCCGGTACTTTAACGGGCATTCCTCGATCAGGGTGGGGCTGGTTGTGTGTAATCGGCCGGGCGCGGGTGTGCTGGCGATAGCCGCCCGGGAAAACGTCCCGATCCTGATCATAGAAAGAGAGCGTTTTCTTTATGAAGACGCTTACCTGCCGGTATTACAGGAATACGGTGTAACTTTTATCGCCCTGGCCGGGTTTCTGTGGAAAGTGCCCAACGTGCTGATCACGGCGTTTCCGCGCAGCATCGTCAACATCCACCCGGCCCTGTTGCCGCGCCACGGGGGTAAGGGCATGTATGGCACCAGGGTGCACGCCGCCGTAAAAGAAGCCGGCGATTCACAAACGGGGATCACCATCCACTATGTTGATGATCACTATGATAACGGGGATATCATTTTCCAGACAAGCTGCCCGGTCGAACCCACCGATACCCCTGAATCCCTTGCCGATAAGGTGCATAAACTAGAGCATCGGTATTTCCCGAAGGTGATCGAAGAAGTGATCAACCTGCAAAATCGGCGTTAAAACCCCCACGGCCGGCAGAAGCATGGCAGCTTTTTTTTAATATCACGTTCCTAAAGCCCCCAATTGCGTACGATTTTACATAAAATAGCCATTGCGATAACATTTGCCGGCTTTTTGGCCGCCCCGGCAGCCACCTGGGGGCAGGTGAAGGTCAGTGGAACCATATTTGATATCACCAAATATGTCCCGCTCGAGGCCGTCAGCATTCTCTCTAACTCCGGCGTGGGCACCATTTCTGATTCTATGGGGCACTACTCGATCATACTGAACGAAACCGATTCGATCTGGTTCTCTTACCTGAACCGACCGACTCCTAAATTCGCGGTTCATTCCCTGCCGCCGGGCCAGCACTTCGACGTTTCCCTGCATGTAAATGCCTTGGAACTGAAAGAAGTACGTATAATGGCCCCCAATTATCGTCTCGATTCGATCCGAAACCGGGAGGAATATGCAAAGGCTTTTAATTTCAGGAAACCAGGACTGGGCAGTTCCATCAACCCGGCAACCGGCGGCGTGGGACTCGATCTCACCGAGCTCATCCAGTCGTTCCAGTTCCGGAAAAACAGGCGTATGCTGGCGTTCCAGAGCCGACTGCTGCAGGAAGAGGAAGAGCGCTATATCGATTCCCGTTTCAGCCGCTCTCTTATCATCAAGCTCACCGGCCTGAAAGGGGAGGCCCTGGACGACTTTATCCGGCACTACCGGCCTACGGTCGAATTCGTAGAAAACACCACCGATTATGAGCTACAGGAGTATATCAAACAATCATACAGCCATTACCGGCGCTATACCGATATGCTGAACCGGCTGAAAACAAGTGAACCCTAACAGGTTGTGCCCGGTTAAATGAGTACTTTATACTATATAATTATATGAAAAGATTACTGATCATCGCGTGGCTGAGCCTGTTTTTTCAACAGGCTGTCATTGCACAGGATACACTTGCCGAAGCTACTCCCCAATCGCAACATTTTTCGCCCGAACGGCTGGACCGGATCGACAAGGTGATGAAAGAATACATCGAACAGGGAAAGATGACCGGGGCGGCTTACCTGGTGGTCCGAAACGGCAAGATCATCCTTTATCGCGCCGTGGGGTATAACGACTATGAAAATAAGACGCCGCTCAAACGGAACGATATTTTCCGGATAGCATCACAGACAAAAGCAATCACCAGTGTGGCCGTGATGATGCTGTATGAAGAGGGAAAGTTTCTGCTGGACGACCCCGTATCGAAATACATCCATTCCTTCAAAAACCCCCAGGTGCTGCAGTCCTTCAATGCAGCAGACACTACTTATACCACCGTGCCGGCCAAACGGGAGATCACGATTCGCGACCTGCTTAATCATACCTCAGGGATCGGATATGCCCAGATAGGCTCCCCGGAATCAGTGGCCATTTACGCCAAGAACCGGATCAGCTCAGGCCTTGGTACCACCCGCACCTCCCTGGCAGAAGATATCCAGCGCCTGGGATCGCTGCCGCTGTTACACAACCCAGGCGAGCGGTGGACCTACGGCCTGAACACCGACGTGCTTGGATACCTTGTCGAAATCCTGTCGGGGGTATCCCTCGACAAGTTTTTCCGTACCCGAATCTTCGAACCGCTCGGCATGCAGGATACCTATTTCTATCTCCCGGCAGACAAACAGAACCGGCTCGTCATTCCCTACATGCCCGACTCCACCGGTAAACTGATCAAAGTTCCCGCAGTGTTACGGGTACATGGCCCGATCCGAACCAACTATCCCCAATACGACGGCACCTACTATTCGGGCGGAGCCGGCCTGTCGTCCACTCTATACGACTACGCCATTTTCCTGCAAATGCTGCTGAACGGCGGAAGTTATAACGGCCGGCAGATCCTTTCGCGCAATACAGTGAGGATCATGACCATGAACCAGATCGGCGACCTTTTTCTCGGAAACAATAAGTTCGGCCTCGGCTTCAACGTGGTTACGGAAGCGGGCAGCGCACTTACCCCCGTGCCGGAACATACATTTAGTTGGGGCGGTGCTTTTTCTACTATTTACTGGGCAGACCCCCAGGAAAAAATTATCGGTTTGTTTTACAGGCAGCTCTGGAATGATCCGGCACCTGAGGCTGCTCAAAAATTCAAGGTAATGGTGTACAGTGCACTCACCGACTAATCCCCCGGTTTCGGGTCAACACCGGAAGGGCAGGTGAAAGCCGGAACTCATGCGTTTGGAGGTTAAGGTAACCGCCCACGGTTACGCGAACATGTTTAATAACTCAGCAAACGCTGCATAGATGCTTCCAGGCGGAAGACCGCAAGAAAATTCTCTTCCAGCGTCCGGCTGAATGGAACAGGCGTATCGAGCGAGGCACAACGCATCACGGGTGCATCGAGATAATCGAAACAATGTTCGCCGATCCAGGCGGCAATCTCTGCGCCTACTCCCCCCGTCAGGGTGGCTTCGTGCAACACCAGCACCTTACCGGTCCTTTTTACCGACTCCCGAATAGCGGCATAATCCAGCGGCAGAAGGGTCCGCAGGTCAAGAATATCGATCGAAGACGCGGGATGCCGTAAGGCATATTCAAGCGCCCAGTGCACACCCATGCCATAGGTGATGACAGAAACGTCCTCCCCTTCCTCCACGAGCCGCGCCTTGCCGATCTCCACTTCGTAATAACCTGCCGGCACTTCCTCCTCCGCACCCCTGTATAAACCCTTGTGTTCAAAAAACATCACGGGATTAGGATCGTTGATGGCGGCAATGAGCAGCCCTTTTGCGTCGGCGGCCGTGGCGGGATAGACAACCTTCAAACCAGGCGTATGCACGAACCAGGCCTCGTTGCTCTGGGAATGGAAGGGCCCCGCCCCAAGGCCACCCCCGGCAGGCATCCTTATCACCAGGTCGGCCTGTTGCCCCCACCGATAATGTATCTTGGCAATATTATTAACGATCTGGGTAAACCCCGCGCTTACAAAATCGGCGAACTGCATTTCCACCACCGACTTAATCCCTGCCAGGCTCAGCCCCAGGGCAGTTCCCAGTATCCCACTTTCGCAGAGGGGGGTATTTCTCACTCTTTCACGACCAAAGGTTTCCGCCAACCCTTCCGTAGCCTTAAACACACCGCCATAGGCAGCAATATCCTGCCCCATAATCACCAGATCGGGATGCGCATGCATCGACTGGTGCAGGGCTTCTCTTATTGCATCGACGTACCGGATCGGCGTTCCCCGCGGCCTTATTTCGGGCACTTCATAAAAAGAATATTCGGTGGTCTTTGCAAACACTTCATCCAATTCCTCTCCGCTATCCGGCTCCACCGCCTCGCCCCCGAACCCTGTTAAGACCTCCTGTTCTATTTCATCTTTCAATGTTTCCCGCAGATCGTACACCTCTTGCTCCGAAAGCACTTCCGCAGATAGCAGGTACTCCTCAAAACGCTGAACAGGATCTTTTTTTTGCCAGATATCGAAGAGGTAGTCCGGAACGTATTTTGTGCCACTCGCCTCTTCATGTCCGCGCATGCGGAAGGTGGTACATTCTACCAGATAGGGTTTTTGCCGCTGTATGCAGTAATCCCGGATACCTGTGATGGTGTCGTAAACAGATAGTACATTGTTGCCATCGATGCGAATGCCATCCATCCCGTAACCTCTTGCCCGCTCAACCAAACTTTCGCACCGGTACTGCTCTTCCACCGGCGTGCTCAGTCCATAACCATTGTTCTCAATTACAAAAATCACGGGCAGGTCCCACACCGCTGCAATATTCAACGCTTCGTGAAAATCTCCCTCGCTGGTTCCACCTTCTCCCGTGAAAGCAACCGAAACCCTTTTCTCACGCCGGAGCTTATGAGCCAGCGCCACTCCATCCGCCACCGCAAGCTGGGGACCGAGATGGGATATCATCCCACATATATGATGTTCACGGGATCCAAAATGAAAACTTCTTTCCCGGCCCTTGCTAAAGCCGTCCCTGCCGCCT
Source organism: uncultured Chitinophagaceae bacterium (assembly GCA_964624205.1). GTDB lineage: Bacteria > Bacteroidota > Bacteroidia > Chitinophagales > Chitinophagaceae > Flavitalea. The sequence continues at coordinate 44,810 of CAZUWX010000001.1, read as the reverse complement.
CTCCACTGCCGCAACAACTTGTGCAGCGGGATGCCGCGGCCGGTAAAAACACCAAGATTGCGATGCAGGGGCATGATCCATTCGTCAGGCAGAAGTGCCAGGGTAATGCCGGTGGAAATGGCTTCCTGGCCAATCCCGCTGAACCACTTGCTGATCTTACCCTGCCGAAGCAGCAGGATCATTTTTTCTTCGATCATCCTGGACAACACCATGTTCCGGTAAAGCGCAAGCAGTTGCCCGTCTGACAGGTTTTTACGATCGAAGTACATACACAGAGGTTGGTGTTAAAGAATTTAGATCACAACCAGCTCATAAAACTCTTCCGGAACAAGATATTTTTTCGCCAGCTCCTGCAATTCTTCGGCAGAAACTGTTTTAATGGTAGTTATAGCTTTATAAAAATATGCTTCATCAAGCCCGTTCAATATAAGGTTTTTCCACCTTGCCAGCACCTGAAAAGGGCCGTCCAGGTCCCCCACGATGGTGCCGATCATGAAGTTTCTTGTCATCTCCAGCTCCTCCTTTTCAATCCGCTCCACGCGAAGCGTTTCCATCTCTGCATATATTTCCTTCACCGTAGCCGTACTCACGTCCCTGCCGGCTTCCGTACTCACCATCCACCCACTCTGGTGAATATGGTTGAGCAGATAGGTGTATATACCGTATGTATACCCCTTGTCTTCCCGGATATTTCCCATAAGCCTTGACCCGAAAAATCCCCCGTAAATATTATTCAGCACCATCGCCTTCTGAAAATCGGGATGGTGACGATTGGGGAAATGCCGGGCGATCCGTACGGCAGCCTGCACGCCCTGGGGGTCATTGATAACCAGCTTCTTTTTCTGCTCAGCAGGCGCTAACTTATATACTATGTCTTTCCCGGCGCCCCTGTGCGATCGCAGGGGCAAAGTCCCAAACTCTTTTTCCAGCATATCCACTAATCCCTCGGGCGGTTTACCGGCTACAAAGATCACGCAGTTCCCGTTGCGGTAGTACCGATCATAAAAAGCCACCAGTTGTTCCCTGCCAAGCGCCGAATAGTCGGGCAGGTCGCTGTATTTACCATACGGATGCTCCTCACCAAAGAGGTAGGCATCGATGAGCCGCGACGCCACAAATTCACATTTCTGCAGATTTACCTCCAGCCGCTGTTTAGCGTTCTGGACATATATTTCCAGTTCCTGTTGAGGGAACACGCTGTCTGCGATGATCTCCGCCACAACGGGCACTAACGCGCCGGCATGTTTGCTGAGGCAGTGCAGCACCAGTTCCGCAGTTTCATTATAACAATGCCTGCTGAGATAGGAGCCGTAAAAATCGAAATGCTCATTCAGCTCATAGGCGCTTCGCCGGGAAGTGCCGTTTTTCAGGAGTTGGTTAACTGCGGCGGCCACGGATTTTTGTGGCTCATAACCATTGCCTGCGTAAAACACCCAATCTATCATCATGGTGTCTTCGGTACCCATTTCTATCAGGTACACCTCCACACCATTTGTCAACGTAACCACCCGGTAGGGCGGAAGTTGTACATCGAAGTCTACCGGGGCCTTGATAGGTGGGGGCACTATTCTGTTGGGCATAATAATAGCTGCTTTCTTTGCTGATTAGTTTTCGCTGTAGTAATAAAGGGTGCTGGAGTTGTTCTCGTCAAAGATGGAACAACTGTATTGCTGGATATCTTCGGCAGTAACCGAGAAATATTTTTCCCGGTCGCTATTGAACAGGTCCGCGTCGCCCAGCAGTTCATAAAAGGCAAGATTATTCGCCCGGGTCATCACGCTCATATCCTCGAACGCAATGGCTGACTCCGTTTTATTCATCACTTTTGTCAGTTCTTTGGCTTCGATTTTCTCGTTCCGCAATTTATCCAGTTCCTCTTTGACGGCCTTTTCCGCATCTTTCATCTGCACCCCCTTCACAAGCTTGCCCTCCACTGCCAGCAGGCCTTTTTCGATGGCCCCGAACTGGTAGCACTCGATGTTGCTGAAAAGCTGCTTTTCCTTCACCAGTTTCTGAAACAGCCGTGAGGAGCTTCCTCCCCCCAATAGTTCCGTGATCAGGTCAGCTACGTAATACCCATGCTCTAAACGGCTATCGATATGCCAGCATTTGTACAGCGCGTCCAATGGCACGTTGGCCTTCACATCAAGATACCGGGGCGCCTGCTGCACAGGCTCCTGCACCAGTTTCCGGCTGTATTTTTTCCCGGGGGGAACATCACCGAACCATTTTTCCACAAGCGATCTTACCTGCCCGGTCTTTACATTGCCGGCCACCACCAGGATCGCGTTCGCCGGCGTATAATGTTTGAAAAAAAACCGCTGTACATCGTCCAGGGCCGCATTTTCGATATGGCTCGGGTCTTTCCCGATCGTCATCCACTGGTAGGGATGCTCCTTATAGGCCATTTCCCGCAGCCGGAACCAGGCGTCCCCATAGGGCTTGTTGATGTAGTGTTCCTTGAACTCTTCGATCACCACCTTCCGCTGTACATCCAGGCTCTTTTCACTGAAAGCCAGCGACATCATCCGGTCACTTTCCAGCCAAAGGGCTGTTTCCAGGTTCTCTGCCGGAAGCTGTATATAATAATCGGTAAGGTCATTGCTTGTGTAGGCATTGTTCTCTCCGCCGGCCATGTTCAGGGGAGTTTCAAAATCGGCTATGTTGATGCTTCCGCCGAACATCAGGTGCTCAAAAAGGTGTGCGAAACCGGTCCTGGAGGGGTCTTCGTCGCGCGCTCCCACATCGTACATTATATTTACCACTGCCATGGGAGTGGAAGCGTCTTCGTGCACGATCACCCTGAGTCCGTTATCAAGCGTAAAACGATTGAATTGTATCATAAGGGCTGCAAATTAGTTATAAATGCCCATTTCGGAAGGTACAGGCCATATCCGGCCCAATTTGAGCGTCGTGCACCCCGTCAGCGGCCACTACTCGAACAGAAAAGCCACGTCTTCCTCAGTAAGCGTTTTTACAAACCCATCTTCCCCGCCGATAAGCTCTTTTGAGATCTTGCTTTTGCGCTGTTGCAATTGAATGATCTTCTCCTCAATAGTACCGCGGCAAACCATTTTATAAGCAAAAACGTTTTTGGTTTGCCCGATGCGGTGGGTCCGGTCGATCGCCTGCTGCTCGACAGCCGTGTTCCACCAGGGATCAAAAAGGAATACGTAGTCGGCTGCCGTGAGATTCAGTCCTGCATTGCCTGCCTTCAGGCTGATCAGAAAGATCTTTTCTTCCCCACCTTCGCTATTGAAATGATCCACCAGTTCCTGTCTTTTGGCAGTGGCCGTCTGCCCATCCAGCCGGCAGTATACCAACCCCTGCCTGGACAGATCCCGTTCGAGCAGGTCCAGCATCCTGGTGAATTGAGAGAATACCAGCACTTTGTGGGCAACGGTAATATTGAGCAGCTCTTCGATCAGTATCTGTGTTTTGACAGACTCATAAGAGAACAGGTCTTCCTGCTCTACCAGCTCACAGGAATTACAGACCTGTCTCAGCTTCATGATGCCATGCAGCACTGAAAGTTTGCCCGAGCTGAAACCATTCTGTTTTATTTCGAGAAAAAGACTGCTTCGTATGTTCTCTTTTATGCTTTCGTACGCAAACCGCTGGTCGGGCCCCATTTCGCACCAGAGCACGTTCTCTGTTTTTTCGGGAAGATCGGTAGCCACCTGCTCTTTGGTTCGCCGCAGAATAAAGGGTGCGGTGAGTTTCCGGAGCGCCTTTATCTTTTCTTCATCCCGATAGCGGTCGATCGGGTCGGCATATTCCCGCTTAAAAAATTCCCGGCTACCGAACATCTCCGGCAGCAAAAAGCTTAGTTGTGAAAAAAGATCGAACGTGTTATTCATTACGGGTGTGCCGCTCAGCGCAACCCTGACGAGGGCGGGCACCTGGTTGACGGCCTGCGTGATCAGTGCAGCCGGATTTTTGATATTGTGACTTTCATCAACCACCACCGTATCGAACGATAGGTCGGCTATCGGGCTGATGTCGCTGCGCAGCATCCCGTAGCTGACAATAATTACACGGATATGCTCATCCTGCAAGGTCTCCTGGCTGCGGCCAGCACCGTGGTACACCCTGCAGGTTATTCCGGGAGCAAATTTCTGCCACTCCCCCAACCAGTTGTAGATGAGCGAACTGGGGCAAACCACCAGGTGCCTGGCCCCGGGTCGCGATTCCAGCCGGCTGACCAGAAAACAGATCGCCTGCAGGGTTTTACCCAGGCCCATGTCGTCCGCCAGACAGGCTCCCCCGCCCGCTTCCGCCAGGAGCTGCAACCATTCGTACCCCTTTCGCTGATACGGACGAAGCTGCTCAACCACTACCCCGTCCGGCAAGGAGTAGAGGTGGCGGTCCTCATGCTGCCAGGAATGCCATTTCTGCCACCATTCTTTTTTCAGCACGCCACTCAATTGCCGTTCACCGCTCTTTTCAGAAGAGGCCGTGATCGCCAGCCAACGCGGAACCAGTAGCAGGTGGCCATCGACCCGCGAATGTTTCAGCAGCATACCGTATGCTCCTATCCATTCCTCGCCCAGTACGCCAAGGCTTCCATCTTTCAGCAGCACCGCACGCTGACCCGCCAGCAGTGTTTTACGTAGTTCCGAAGGGGTTACTTCCTCCTTTCCGAACGACACAGTCAACCGCACGCGCAAATTCGATTTCCGGGTTTCCACGATCTCCATTTCCGTGCTCACCCTGTGCGGGCTGTATCTGAAATGCTGCAGCATGTCCATGCCCACCACCTCCACGTCCTGATCAAGCAACCGGTGATACACTTTCAGGAACCATTGTTTTTTCTGCGCATCCGCAAAAGAAAGATAAAAATAACCGTTCAGTTGCCTGGAGAAATTGGGGTGAAGCTGCTCGAGCGACTGTAAAAATTCTTCTTCGGCGTTTTTGTCGCGCACTATCGTGTATACTTCCCCGTCACGAACAACTTCAACGGAGGAGACCCAGGGGTATTCCTGCAGAAAACCTTCGTACACCCACTGCGGCGTTAAGACCAGGAAAGCATTGCTGATCTCGCTGAGCATCACCCTTTGCTGCGGAGCGGTTTCCACACGATGCGTAACAAAATGATTATTTCTATTTACGGGATAATCGGTTTCCAGCACCGCCAGTACCTTGGAAGCCAGCTCCTCCGGAACTCCGGCGTACTGCTCCGGATTGCAGTCGCGTAACCACTCCAGCGTCCGGTAATCCCTGAACGACAACAGGAAATACTCATTACGGCTCTCCAGCAGAAAATGATATCGCGCAAAATCGCCGATGGAATATGATGCGCCGTTGACCGATACAAAACTTTCGATAAATAGTTTTTCCCCCTCACGAACCACCTCAAAAAAAAGCTCGGGCCGGTAAGCGCTGAATGCACACGGAGCAGTCCTGAATGTGGCGCTGCCTGTTTTTACCCGGTGATACCATTTCATCATAGGGTTAAAGGGTTTCAGCCGGGTAAAAAGTTCATGAAGTTTGCGTATGATGGCTTTTTCGGCGTATGCTGCGAAGGGTTCGTCGCTTTGGCCTCTCTCGTAAGCTTTTTTTATTTCCTGGCGGGTGAACCGTATGCCTTCACACGTAAACCAGGTAAACAGGTCAAGTGCGTTTTTAGGCAGGCCGGGATAAAGTTTTCTCAATCCGGTGTTATCAAGCGGAAGAACCGCGTTGTTTTTTTTGTTTTCCCTGTCAATATGAAGGATCTCCAGTATGATATAATCGGTAAGGATACGGTGCGGCGATAAAAGAACAGGCATCTCAACAATTTAGGGGGCGAAAATAAACAATCCTGCCTAGGTAAGATCTGAGCACCGAAGGATGAATTCGGATGACTAATTGTGCCTGATTAACCATTCAACGCCGCATCAGGCTTTTTACTTTCATCGTCAACTCCAGCAGCGAACCGTTCCGGGAAACCAGCAGCTTGACCTTCTGGCCCGGATGCTGCATCAGGTTCTTATACACCTGGATATCCCGGCTCAGATTGTTCTGTACCGCAACCAATATGTCGTCGGGTTGCAGACCCGCTTTTTCGGCCGGCGAACCCTCCATGATGTCTACTACCTGTATCATACCGTCGATCACGTACATACCCAGCCCCGTATAGGAATAGTCGAACGGTTCCCTGAAATGAGAATTCGGAACCAGGTACATGTCTTTCTTTTCATAATTAAGGATCAGGTTAAACCTGCGAAGCAGGTCATTGCCGATTAGTCCCCCCAGATAAGGATAGGAGGTGATATTGTAGTCGTCGTCGAAAATATAGGTCGGCACGTTCCTGAACTTATATGGCCCCAGTTTTATCTGCCGGATTACTCCCTGTCTCATGGCGGCCTTGCCGCCCAGCCCTTCCGCCTGCGATCTGTACCATTTTTTTTTAGGCCGCAGCAAGGCGCTGTCTTCAACAAATTCGGTCGACAACAACAGGCACATGCCGGCACCTGTGTCAAAATAGAATCTTGAACTTATCTGCCGCTCGTCCCTTACTGTGGCACCTACCACCGGAATGCTGGTAAGGATCGGCTTTATCAGGAATCCCCCCCTCGGGTACTTCACCGTACCGCGCGTGTACACTGCGATCCGCATACTGTCATAGTTTATATGCACGATATACCGGGAAAGAAAGCTGTAACCGACAATACCGTCGATCTTTAGGCCGTAGACACTCGTGAGCAGATCATAATCGTTAATATGAAAATTGAGATTCCTCACCGCCAGGCCTGGTAGGTGAAGGGTATGATCGTATGCAAAATGAACCTTGCGGATACCGGCAATTCCGCGTATGGTGCGGTCACTAGGCTGGTTGGGAATGTCCATCCGTGCAACCGTGGAGGAGTCGAGAGATATCCCGCCGCTCCCGGTGTCCAGAATAAAATTAAGCGAATCCGGATAGCCCCCGAGGCTCACTTTGAGAATGATGACACCGCCCGTAAGCATACGAAACGGAAATTCCGTGATGAAGCTGGAAGGGGGGGCTACGAACTCCTCCTGTGCCGTGGATCGGCCGAAAGCAAGAATAAAAAGCGCGGCGAGCACTGTTTTCCATGCCATGCGATATCAGTTTTCCGGTTTAAGCCAGGCCGGCCGGTTACCCGCAAATTACCCTCCGGCGTACATAAAACGGCCACCGATCATGCAATCCGCGGATTGATTCCTTAAGTTACTCTTTTTAGCTGAGCTGAGTCACCCACCAGTGTAAATCCCCTTTAGTACTTTTGCATATATTTTGTCTACTATGAATCTTGATGAACTATACGAAAAAGCCCTGCGTTTTGAATGGCTGCAGGTGGAGGAAGGTGTGCATCTGTTCGAAAATGCCCCCCTCACCGACCTGATGTACATAGCCGACGAACTCCGAAAACAACAGGTGCCCCATGGCAAAGTAACCTGGATCATTGACCGGAACGTCAACACAACCAATGTGTGTATCGCTAACTGCAAATTCTGCAATTTCTACCGCATTCCCGGGCACGCCGAAGCCTATATCACCGACATAGGCACCTATAAACGGAAGATCGAAGAGACGTTCCGCTACGGCGGCGAACAGCTCCTGCTGCAGGGTGGGCACCACCCCAGCCTGGGCCTTTCTTTTTATACCGATCTATTCCGCCAGTTGAAAGAACTATATCCCGCCCTCAAGCTGCACGCCCTGGGGCCACCCGAGGTTGCCCACATCACCAAGCTGGAAAGATCCACCCACGCAGCAGTGCTGAAGGCATTAAAAGAGGCGGGGCTCGATTCCCTGCCCGGGGCGGGAGCCGAAATACTCACCGACCGGGTACGCCGGTTAATTTCCAAAGGAAAATGCGGGGCCCAGGAATGGCTCGACATCATGCACGAGGCACACAAAGCCGGGCTTACCACTTCGGCTACCATGATGTTCGGGCACGTAGAAACCGTTACCGAACGATTTGAACACCTGGCGAAGCTGCGGGAAGTGCAGTCAAAAAAACCCATGGGAGCAAAGGGTTTCCTGGCTTTTATCCCCTGGACCTTCCAGGATGTAGACACCCTGCTGGCACGGATCCGTGGCGTACATAACCTTACCACGCCGGAGGAATATATCCGTATGATCGCAATGAGCCGGATCATGCTTCCCAACGTACAAAACATCCAGGCCTCCTGGCTGACGGTGGGAAAACAAACTGCCCAACTCTGCCTGCAAGCCGGAGCCAACGACTTCGGCAGCATCATGATCGAGGAGAATGTAGTCAGCGCCGCAGGAGCGCCCCACCGGTTCACCTACCGGAGTATCCAGGACGCCATCCGGGAAGCAGGCTTCGAACCGCAGCTACGCAACCAGCAGTATGAATTCCGCGAGATTCCCGAAACAATAGAAGAGCAATTAATTGATTATTAGCAAAAAAAAAGGGGGCCGCGGGCTTTTTTACAATATAAATACCACTTTTCCAGTTATTTAGGAGAGCAAAGCCCCTGAATAACATGTACAGTCCCTTCCGGAAGCTAACACAGATAGCCGTTGTGATCATCGCCCTGATCATTGGGTTCAACAGCTTCGGCTACTTCCTGATCCAGTCCAGATCGGCCGAAAACGGCAACATCGCGCAGATGAGCCATTATGCAGGCCGCCAGCGCATGCTCAGCCAGATAATCGTAAAAGATGCGATGCTATTGCTCAACCTCTCCGATGACGAGAGGGGCCGAAACAGTATCGAAGCAAATCTTAAAAACGATCTGCGCGAATTCCGCCGGAACCAGGTGGTGCTGCGCGGCGACCTCAAGGAATCCCCTACAGCTTACCTCGCCAATATATTCGAGGTAAGAAAAGTACTCGCTAAAACCCAGACCTACGTCCGGGGTATTCTTGCTGTAGGAGACGAGATAGCGGACGCGGATTCGATGTTGCTGGCCATCAACCGGGCCCTATATATGCAACAGCTTCTCTACAACGAAGAAAAGCTGGCGCCCCTGATGGAAGAATTGAACGATACACTGGTAACGATCATGGATCAGAAGGCCCGTGAAAGCTCTGCAATCAACACCAGCAAACTCATATCCCTGCTGGTGACGCTGGTACTGCTGGCCGTACTGGTACTCGAGCCGCTGTTTAAGTCTAACCGCAGGAACTTTCGCGAACTACAGGAAGCCAGGAACCGGTTGCTCAACGAACAAAAATACCTGTCTTCTATTCTACATTCCCAGACCAACTACCTGATACGCATCGACCGCCGGGGATCCATCACCTTTGCAAACGCCCAATTCCTTAAAACCTTCGGTCACACCGAAAAAGAACTTATCGGAACAGAATTCAGCACCAGCATCTTTACAAAAGACATTTCCCGGTGCAGACAGATAGCAGACGACTGCTGGAAACATCCCGGCACCATTTACAAACTGCTCATCCGGAAACCCATTTTCAAAAGCAGCGAGTTTCTATGGACCGAATGGGAGTTCATCAGCCTGCAGAATGATTCCGGATTTCTTTCCGAAATCCAGGCCATCGGACTCAACGTGACCGACAAGATCCTGGCCGAGGAGTCAAAAAAAGAAGCGGAAAAAGCACTGTTCGATAACGAACAGAAATTCAGGTTGCTCGCTGAACGCTCGGAAGACATTATTTCGGAACACCTTGCCGACGGGCAGGTGATCTATATTTCACCCTCGGTTGAAAAAGTACTGGGCTACACACAGAAAGAAACTGAGGGCAAGCTGATCACCGACCTGATCCATGCCGATGACCTCTATAAATTTCTGCCCCGGCTCGACACCAAAAAGCTTAGCAAAACAGACTCCATCACCCTCTGCTATCGCATCCAGAACAAAGACGAAGATTATATCTGGCTGGAAACCATCCTCAAGCCCATCATGAACAACCATGAGGTAGTGAAATTCATCTGCACCTCCCGCGACGTAACCGAACGAAAGCGTGTGGAGGCAGAAAGAGAACAACTGATAAGCGAAATGCGGCAATCGGAGCAACTATTGCGCACCGTGATAGACTCTACGCCCGACTGGATATATATAAAAGACCTCGGTCACCGGTACGTGCTGGTAAACCAGGCGTACAGCGACAGTCTGCATATCGAGCCTGAGGATTTCAAAGGTAAAAACGACCTTGAGCTGGGTTTCCCCGAAGAACTCGTCAAGGGCAATCCTTCACAGGGTATTAACGGCTTCTGGCCCGACGACCGGGAAGTCATCGAAACAGGCAAAGCCAAATTTATCATGGAAGAACCCTATATCCTGGACGGCAGGTCGCAGGTTATGAGCACCGTGAAGGTGCCACTGCTGGACAACGAGGGATATGTTTGGGGCGTGCTGGGCTTTGTACACAACATCACGGAGCAGAAAAAAACGGAAGAAAGTCTGCGAAAAAAAGACCTGCTTCTCCAGGCAATGTCAGAAGCCACCCACCAACTGATCATCAACAACAGCCTCGAAGATGCGATCGGAGAAGCCATCCAACTGTTGGGTATCAAAATGAATGTCGACATCGTAAATGTATACAGGAATACCATCGACCCGGCCACCCAGATTTGCTATACCAGCCAACTCGTGCATTGGGATAGCTTTGTGGGAGAACTGCTGCACAACAACCCGAAAATGCAGCAACAGCCGCTGATGGAGGAATCCGAAATGATCAAAACCCTTCGACGCGAAGACATTTATTGCTGCAATGTACGGGAACTCACGGAGCCTTCCCTGATCGCTCATTACGAAAAGGAGCAAGTAAAGTCGATCGCCATTCTGCCCATCTTCACCCTGAATTATTTCTGGGGTTTTGTTAGTTTCTGCGACTGCCAGGTGGAAAGAGAATGGACCATCACCGAATTCTCAATATTGCAGTCGTTTGCCTCCACACTCGCTGCGGCAATTGAAAGAAAACAGATGGAGCGCGAACTGGTGCTGGCGAAAGATATTGCGGAGAAGGCCAGTACCGCCAAAAGCGAATTCATGGCCAATATGAGCCACGAATTAAGAACTCCCATGAACGGCATTATCGGCTTTACCGACCTGGTTTTGACCACCGAACTGAGAAAATCACAGCGCGATTATCTGAATAACGTTAAGAAATCCGCCTACGGCCTGCTGGAGATCATCAATGATATACTCGACTTCTCCAAGATCGAAGCAGGTAAACTACTGATAGATAACACGCCGATCAAACTCGACGAACTGGTGGAGGAAACGGTAGACATCCTCACCGTCAAAGCCTATGAGAAGGGACTCGAAATGATCTGCCATATCGATCCGGCCCTCCCATCGCAATTCAACAGCGATCCTGTCAGGATCCGCCAGATCCTGGCAAACCTTCTCGGAAACGCGATCAAGTTTACCCAGGAAGGAGAAATATTTGTTTCCGTTGTGCCTGCGGGCGCTGTCTACCGGAAATACGGACTCGATTTCCTCGACATAGAGATTGCGGTGAAAGATACCGGCATCGGCATCACCAAAGAGAAGATGGGCAAGATATTCGAGAGCTTTACACAAGCCGACAGCTCAACCACAAGGAGATTCGGTGGCACCGGCCTGGGCCTCACCATCTCCAAACGCCTGGCCGAGCTGATGAATGGTAACCTCACCGTGGAAAGCATCCCCGGACGCGGAAGCAAGTTCACACTGCACCTGCCTATCCAGGTAGTCAGCCGCCAACCGCGGATCTCTCACGAATATAAGCCGCCATTGGAAAAAGTGATGATCATCGATGACAACGCCTCCAACCGCCGGTTGATGCAGGAAATACTCGATTATCTGGATATCGGCTGGATAGCTGCTTCGGGCAGCAAAGAGGCGCTGATGATTATCGAGCGCATGAAAAAAAACGGCGAATCGATCGACCTGCTGATCACCGACTACCACATGCCGGGCATGAACGGCCTGACCCTTTCAGCAACCATCCACAACCTCTTGCCAGGCAAAACAGGGGAGCATATTTTAATGCTATCACCACTGGAGGGTAATGTACTCGAGCCCGATACACCGGGGAGCAGTACCCCGCGACTACTTGCCAAGCCAGTGAAAATGTATGAATTATACAGCCTGCTTTGCTCATTGTTTATTAGTACCAAAGAGAATGAACGAATTGCTCCACCCACACCGATAATTAAACAGATAGGAGATTCGGAAAAAGTGATGGTGGTAGAAGATGATCCGATCAATATGATGCTGATCAATGAGGTGCTGGCCAGGATGGGATTTACTGTGATTCGGGCCGATAACGGCAGAAGCGCACTTGAATTATTGCAGAAGGAGATGCCGGTGCTGATATTCATGGACGTCAATATGCCGGAAATGGACGGATTTGATACCACGCGCCAGATCCGCACCATGCCCGAACCCTGGTGCAATGTGCCGGTGATCGCGTTGACGGCGGATGCGATGGCCGGCGACAAAGAGAAATGCATTGCTGCCGGCATGAACGATTATGTGTCGAAACCGTTCAGACTGGAAGAGATCGAAGAGGCAATGAAAATGCGGGGATTGGTAAGCTGATTATCTTTTGCCGGGCCTAACCATTCGCTCAATGATCGGCGGTAGCAACGAGTCGAACCTGGGAAGCTGCTCGGGAGTACAGAGTGTGCGGACGTCCTTGTAATGCCGGATCACCAGAAGATCAAGATTTTTTTGCTGGTCTCCGATTACCTCCGATCTTTCCACGATAACCGAATCCGGAATAGAGGGATCATACACCATATAATAAAAGTTCTTTTTGGTGTCTTTGATACTATCAAACGTTTGCCGCATTTCTTTCCAGAATACGTTTCTTCTGGGTTCATAGGCTTCTATTTGCTCATCGCTGAACCCTACCTGCGTTTTTAGCCGGTCTGTAAAACTAATCCGCCTGGGCTCTTCAGATTTGGGAGCCCCCGTCATGTTGAAAAAAAATATCAGCATCATGACGTTGGTAAGCAGAAGAATAACTATAATAAAGAGAAGGGTCTTGTTTTTTTTAATATTGTTCATCCTTTAAATCTTTGGTTTCCAGGGGTCGAGCGGCTCCTGCCCCGAAGGCAATCCGCAACAGGATCAGTTTTATGGCTGAAGGCTCTCAATATCAAAAAAAGCCGTTACCTGATTATATTCGTCTGCCATCGACAACTCCTGGTACTCGGGTGATTGCTGGGCTCCATATGTAGTTCCCTTAAACAACACCAGGGCATTGAAAAAAAGCACCAACACCAGGGTGGACAACGCCACCGCAGGCCGGGAAACCACTCCACTCCATGTTTCCCATACATTCTTCTCCTTCTTCTCTATCCTGGCCATAAGCCGGGTATAGAAAAACGGGGAGGGTGCAGCCGGCTGGATCCCATCCAGGCTCCCCAGTGCGTCCTCAATTTTCCGTTGAATGTCTGGCATCTTTGTCATAGCTTAATATTAGACGTGAAATAGGGTAAAAACTTGTGTTATCCATGGTTTTTCAGGTTTGTTCGCCATTTTCACGGTAAAAGGTTTCGAGCAATTGCCTTAGGTTTTTTCGGGATCGATGCAAGAGCGACTCTACGGAAGCGACACTTAGCTGCATGATCTCGCTGACCTCCTGGTAACTAAGGCCCTCAATCCGGTGTAAGGTGAAGGCCGTTTTCTGCTTTGGGGGCAATTTCCCAATTGCCAGGAACAATTCCCGGGCTTTTTCCTTATTATCCAATTTCACGCCAGGATGTGCAAAATCAGGGGGGTCATGCACCAATTCTTCGTTTTGCCCGAATAAACTCTGCACAAAAGCAAAGCGCTTCTTCCTTTTTTTCTTCCGCAGATGGTCCATTGCCTTGGAAATCGTGATCCGGTACAGCCAGGTCGACAATTTAGACTCACCTTTGAAAGACCTGATCGACTCGTACAACTGCACAAAGACTTCCTGTGCAACGTCTTCCGCATCCTCTGGATGCTGAACAATCCCAAGCGCTGTATTGTAGACCAGACCTTGCGAGGAATCCACAATTTGTTTAAAAGCAGACTCGTCACCCCGCTTCAGTTGCTCAATTAAATTCCATTCATTCAAAACTGTGCTATTGCAGGGAACGATATTACGAAAAATAACTAACTAATAAACCCGGTCTCCGGAAGGAGGAGGAGGGGACCCACCCTGGCGGCCGCCAGGATCACCCATGGCTGGCCGGCCCCCTGGCCGCTCTCCGCCGGGAGATTGCCAGTCACCACCCCTGCGGCTGGGCGCCTTTCCGAAATTTCGGAGCCGGTAGCTAAATGTAAGCATAAAATACTGTTGTAATACCTGGGTTTGCCGATCCTCTATATAAGAGACTGTGCTTGTTCTGTTTATGCTTCGGTTCTGTTTCAAAAGATCAAAAACGGTTAGCTTGAGATCGGCTTTCTGATTCTTTAGGAATTTTTTACCCACCCCAACATTCCACAACGTGAAATTCTGGTTATAGCTTTCCGACAAGCCACGGTACGACTGCTGGCTTACGTCGTTCTGAAGAAACCAACCCGCTTTGCTCAAAAGTGTGACCTGGAAGCCCGCTGACTGACTGAAAAAGTCGTCGTTACGGCCCGGATCGATAGAATTTTTTACCGTGTTGAAATTCGCCGAATAGGACAGGGTGAAGTCCACGTATTCACTCACATTACTGGCTAATACGGCACCGAGACTGTAGTTCTGCGTATTGGACAGATTCTCTTCCTTGTCTATGCGGCCCGGCGTCATCGAGTAGGAATACCCCGCATTCCAGTTAAGATTCGATTTGATGAACCGTAAAGGCATACCATAATTGAAAAAAGAACGGATGCTCCAGTATCCGTCCATGTTCACGGGTTTGGAAAGCTGGGAGCCCCTGTTCAAAACGATCGAATTATAGAGCAGTGAATCGGTGGTGGCATTGAAGATTGCATTCCCGATATAATCACTGGTCTGCTGCAGGTATACATTGGCCATAAAACTCTGTCCGTTCGCACTATTGGTGAAAGTGTACCGACCCGATAGCCTGTGGGAATACTCCTGCTTGAGATCGGGATTCCCGGTACGCATGAACAGCAGGTTGTTATTGTTCACCGCCTCCTGAAGCTGACTCACCGAGGGTTCGTCCGTGCCCGACCGGTACATCAGCCGGAGATTGCTTTTTTCCGAGAGCTTTTTCCGCCACATCAGGTTGGGCAGAATATTACTGAACGACCGGCTCACCCGGGAAATGGAAGGATATTCCTGGTTGCCCGCCAGCACAGCGTGCTGGTAAGACACGCCCACAGACAACATATTGTCGCGATTCCCGATCCGATAGCTGATGCCGCCATTCTGGGTTTTATAGGTATTGTCGTACACGTTTGAAAAATCATGGTCGAAAATGGTGTATTTCCCGATTATATCGTCATAATTATAAGTGTGTTGCCCGGAATTATTCTTTGACCAGGAAGGCTGATAATTAACCTGCAACTGCCCGTTCGAGCCTATCGGTTCGGTATAGGCGATATTGGTGCTGATGCGATAGCCATCGCTGGACTGATCCGTGAGCTGCTGCTGCAATGAGTCGGCAGCTATGTCACCCTTGTAATACCGGTTCAGGGCGTCAATGTAATATTCACCATCACGCGAGTTGAAGCTGGTGGAAAGATTCACGGACAAAGTGCGCCCGCGCTTGGCAAAAGCATGCCGGAAAAGTATATTGTTACTCAGGCTGAACCCGGCCGAATTCCGGTTGTTGGTCTGGTCGGTCTGGCTGATCGGGCTGCCGTCTTTCACCGATTTAAAGCCGGTTACGCCGCTGAAAGAATGGTTGTCCTGGAAACTCACCCGGGGGGTGATCAGCAAAGTATTGTTAGAGTCGATCTTGTACTCGATCCTCAGGTTCAGCCGGTGATTGTTATTACGCGTGGTAGAATAACGGCTCTCGTCGTACAACTGGCTGGAATCACCGATGCGAAGGTCTTCGCGGCTGGTGCGGTCGTTGTTGACGTTATTGCTGTTATTATAAAAATAGCTGCCGGCCACTTCCACCTTTTTCCCCCAGACATCGGAAAAATTCACTCCCAAAGCGTTGGTTTTGCTGATGCCGCTCTCTTGCCCGACAAGAAAATTCCCGCCACTACCGCCACCACGACCCCCGCCGCGTCCTCCGCGGCCACCCCCCTGGCTGCTTATCCCAAGCAGGTCCTCTGAGGAAAAATTCTGCTGATTTACATTATTCACAAGACCCACCAGCGAAAGCCGGCGGTTGCCCTTGAAAAAGCTAACATTCCCACCTCCCGCATAGCGGTCGTCGGTTCCATAACCCGCATACAAACGGCCAAACTGACCGTTACGCATATCCGCTTTTGTAATAATATTGATCGACTTGGTAGTATTCCCATCGTCGAAACCCGTAAACTGTGCCTGATCGCTTAACCGGTCGAACACCTGGATCTTGTCGATGATCTCGGCGGGCAGGTTTCTAAGGGTGGCAACAGCGTCATCCCCAAAAAACTCCCGGCCATCCACCGTCACTTTCCGGACGTCCTCCCCTCCGGCTTTGACCACACCCTGCTCTACGGTTATGCCCGGCATCTTACGGATCATGTCGTCGGCATTGGCATCGGGATTCACTTTGAACGCGTTGGCGTTGTATTCAAGCGTATCACCTTTCTGCCGTACCGGTGGAATCGCCGCCTCCACCACCACCTCTTCTAACAGGGTGGCGTCTCTTTTCAAAAACAGCCGGCCCAGTTGAACAGGGCCGTCCCGGACTACTACCCGCCGTTCCACAGTGACAAACTCCACGGAACTGACCAACAGCTCGTATTCGCCGGGAACGATATTCCGGAATTCGAAATCCCCCGACGGCAACGACACAAGCGACCGGTGCAGCCCAGGGTCCCGGGTAGAACTCAACAGGATCGTAGCCCCCGTAACGGCGGAGCTGTCAGCCGCATCTCGCAGGTTTCCGGCTACCGAATAGGTTGGCGCCTGGGAACGACTAACGAGCGCGCTACAAAGAAGAACTACGAATAATATATTTTTCTGATGCATATTTCAATTTTATTTGGACGTCAAGCCAACTCAAAACATGCGGGGAAAATCATTTATCTTGCACTCCCTCAAAAAGGTAACTACATGGAATACGGAAAAATCATCGCGGTAACGGGCTTGCCGGGCTTGTTCGAGCTCCTGAGCAGCAAAAATGACGGCGCTATTGTCCGCTCACTGGAAGATAAAAACACAAAATTTGTGTCGTCCAGAATACACAATTTCTCCCACCTCGAAACCATCGAAGTGTTTACGGTGCGGGATAACGTAAATCTTGCAGAAATTTTCCAGGCGATGGAAAAAGAGGGGAATACACTACCCGATGAAAAAGATGGAGCAGGATTGAAGAAATATTTTCAAACAGTATATCCGGACCTCGACTTTGAAAAAGTGTACGCAAGCGACCTCAAGAAGATGGTCAAATGGTTCGGCATCCTGAAAAAGAACGAGGTGGAGATCAAACTCAGCCAACCTGAACCGGAGGACCCCGACCAGGAGGCCGCTATAACAGCGGAAACGCCGGCAACCGACGGGAAGGCGACCAATGAGAAGGCGGCTGCCAAAAAAGTAAAAACGGCAAAAGCTGCGGACCAGGAGCAAGAAGCGGCCGCACCTAAAAAGGGGGCTGCAAAGACGAAGGCCGCCGCCCCGGTAAACCAATCGGACGATGATACAGAAGCGGCTGCACCCAAAAAGACCGCTGTGAAGGCAAAATCTGCACCCAAATCCGAAAAGGCCAAGACCAACGACGAAAAAGAAGAGCAACCGGCTAAAAAGGCAGCTCCGAAAAAAGCTGCCCCCAAGAAAAAATAAGACCCCGGTGCCCCGATCACTTTGTACAATCTGAGCAGCATGGAGATGACAGCCGACATAAAAAAATTACCCAGAAATTATCTGCCGGAAGATTTCAGCGTTACTACCTGGGAGGCGCTTGAACCTTATTTCCGCGAATTACTTGAGCGATCGCTACATTCCCGTACCGACCTGGAGAAATGGTTGCGGGACATGAGTGAGCTGGAGGCTGTAGTGAGCGAAGACGCCTGCTGGAGGCAGATCAATATGACCTGCGACACCGAGAACAAGGCGTTAGAAGAAGCCTTTACTTTCTTTTGTATGCAGATCCAGCCGAATATCCAGCCCTATGCGGACAAGCTGAACCGGAAATTGGTCGAATCCCCGCTACTAAAAGAGCTGGATCAAAAAAAATTCTACACCTACCTGCGGAATATCCGTAAGAGCATCGAGCTGTTCCGGGAGGAGAATATTCCCATCCAGGCCGAAATGAATGTATTGCAGCAACAATTCGGCGTGATCTCGGGAAAAATGACCGTGACGGTCAAAGGACAGGAATACACGCTCCAGCAGGCAGCCAAATTTCTCGAAGATCCGGATCGGGCGCTTCGCGAAGAGGTTTACCGAAAGATCAACGAGAGAAGGTTACAGGACCGCAACGAGCTGAACCATCTATTTAACTCCCTGATCGAAAAAAGGCATCGTATCGGCACCAACGCAGGGTTCGCAAACTTCCGGGATTATAAATTCCGGGAGCTGGGCCGGTTCGACTACACGAAAGAGGATTGTTTCCAGTTCCACGAAGCGGTGAAGCAGCATGTGCTGCCCCTGGTGGACAGGATTTACGCCCATAAACGCAAAAAGCTGGGTCTGACCACGCTCAGACCCTGGGACCTCGAAGCGGAGCCCGACGGAATCGCCCCCCTTCACCCATTCAAGAATGGGGAAGACCTGCTCCAGAAAACCATCACCTGCTTCGGAATGCTTCGGCCATTTTTTGCCGAATGCCTGAAAAAGATGGACGAGATGAACCGGCTCGACCTCGACAGCCGGAAGGGAAAAGCGCCCGGCGGCTACAACTGCCCCCTGGCCGAAACAGGTGCCCCGTTTATTTTTATGAATGCAGCCGGCCAGGTCAGTGACGTCACCACCATGGTGCACGAGGGCGGCCACGCCATCCATTCCTTCCTGACCCACCCCCTGGAATTAAGCGCCTTCAAAGAATATCCCATGGAGATCGCCGAAGTGGCCAGCATGGCCATGGAGCTTTTCAGCATGGACCACTGGGATGTGTTTTTTGATAACCCTGACGACCTCGTCCGGGCCAAATTCAAAGAACTCGAAAGGGTGATTACCATCTTCCCCTGGATCGCCACCATCGACAAATTCCAGCACTGGATCTACGAACATCCCCGGCATACCGAGCAGGAAAGAACGGAAAAATGGATGGCGATTCTGACCGAATTCTCTTCTGCGGAGCTGGACTACAGCGGCCTGGAAGTATATCGCGAGACTGCCTGGCAACGACAGCTTCACCTGTTCGAAGTGCCGTTCTATTATATTGAATACGGCATTGCCCAGCTCGGCGCCATCGGGCTGTGGAAACAGTTCAAAAAAGACCGCCAACAGGCACTTGATAATTATGTCAACGCTTTGCACAGGGGTGGGATGGAAACGCTTCCCGATCTTTACCGGGCGGCTGGTTTGCAGTTTAACTTTTCCCCTGACTATATCCGGGACCTGATGGATTTTGTTAACGAAGAAATGACCAAGCTGGAAAGGAATTAAAACGCAATTTGCAGGCCGTGCGCGATGACTCGTATAGGAATCGTTAAATTAAAAAATACCGATAAAGTGGTATTGAAAGTCGCTTTTGGCGATATATCTTTACATCCGGAACAGATAAAAAAGACGGTTTTCGTCTCCACAATATTATAAAATAGCTACTAATCAGAGCCTTAACCAAAAGTCCCGGTGTTTCTACATCGGGGCTTTGTTTTTTAGCCCGGCCCTCCGGCGCAAGAGTGGGAAGGCACTAAAATCCGGTTGCTCAGGAAACGTCCCGAAAACGGCCCTGCTGCCGGCATTCGCCGCACATCCCCGTAACAATCATCTGCCGGTCGGCCGGTACAAATCCGGGAGGCAGGTCTACCTCGGGAACGGTCACCCCGTCGAGACAAACGGTGCGATCGCAGACCTTGCATATAAAATGAACATGGTTATCGTGGTGATGCCCTGCAGAACAGTCGTCCTTACACAGCGCATACCGGATCGAATTGTCAGATGAGGGTATGGTGTGTATAATACCCTTTTCCATGAAGGATTGCAGTGTACGGTACACCGTTACCCGGTCAAATTTCTCGCCCGTCTGCTTTTCGATATCCGCGTGGGCCAGTGCCCCGTCGCTGACAAGAAACAGCTCCAGGATACTTTTTCGGCTACCCGTTACGCTCAACTGATTTTTTCTCAGCATCTCATCCACCGATATGTCATCCGTCTTTTTCTGCATGGTTACTCTCATTGAGTGAAAGTTTATTGACCCAATTGGGTGCCGGCGGGTTCCTTCAACAAGGTCGCAATATCCTTTTCCAACTCTTTCAGCTCTTTCTTTTTCAACCCGTCGTATATTTTCTTCCGCACTTTCCCGTTTCTGTCGACCAGCGCAAAGAATTGCGAATGCAAAAACTGCTCGTCAATATTCCGCACATTGTTTTTGGGGTCGTCAAGCAGGTAGCTCACCCTCGCGGCATTGTACAGACTGTCTTTCGACCCCGTCAGGAACAACCATTTGGCAGGATCCACCTGCATCGAATCGGCATATTCCTTCAGCCGTTCAACCGTATCGTTATCCGGGTCACACGTATGGGAAAGGATCATAAAATCAGGCTCATCCCTGAATTCCTCATAGATGTCTTTCATATTGGTGTTCAGAATAGGGCAGATGCCGGTGCAGGTAGTGAAAAAGTATTCCGTCACATACACTTTGCCCGCCACGTCCTGCTGGGTGATCTGTCGACCCTCCTGGCTGATAAAAGAAAAAGGCTTTACGTCGTTCAGCACCTGGAAACGACGCTCCCCGTACCCGGGGATCAGGGCTTTCAGCGTAAAGAAAAAACCCAACACCAACACCGCGAAAAACACGGTATAGAATTTAGCTTTCCTGCTCATGCTGCAAAGGTACGACGAAGGTTTTATTATTATTTATTGCAACTTCGTTGCATTGATCATGAAATAGCTATATTTGCGCCATAAAACGGTGTATGGGGCGGCCAAGCCGACCATCAAAAAAACAAAAAAGAACGGATGAAAAGCAGGTTCAACTGGGACGCCTTGGGAATCGCCACTTCGGTGGCCTGTGCGATCCATTGCGCGATTCTGCCCCTGATCCTGACATCTCTTCCGGTTCTAGGCCTTGATATCATTGAAAATGAAGGGTTTGAGATCTTTATGATCTTGCTGGCCACGGCAATTGGCAGCTATTCGCTCTGGCACGGCTACCGGAAGCACCATCACAGCATTGCTCCGCTGCTGATTTTTCTGGGAGGGATATCGCTGCTGGTGGCCAAACAGGTATGGCATAATTTCCAGTACTGGCTGCTGCCGGGAGCCGTGCTGCTGATCATCGCGGCCCATCTGATGAACTACAGGTCCTGCCAGGTACACAATCATGCGCATTCGGACGACTGCAATCACTAAGGATTTCCCAAAATGCTAGCTATTTGCCGCCGGTTCGTTATTTTTGCAGTTAAATTGTGAGATATGATCAAAACAGGCAATCCCGTTATCAGCATCTACACGGAGATGACACCGAATCCGGAAACCATGAAATTTGTGGCCAACAAACTCCTGTATCCGGGTAAAAGCATCGACCTCCCGGAAGTCGAGAGTGCAAGAGTATCCCCTCTCGCCACGGAGCTCTTTGGTTTCCCCTTTATCAGGGCAGTGTTTATCGCCAGCAATTTTGTAACGCTCACAAAGACCAACGAAACCGAATGGCAGGATGTGATCCCCACCATACGTCAATTCCTGAAAGAATACCTGGAAGATAACCGGGCAGTGATCAATGAGGAGGAAGTGGCGGCACTGAAACCCGAAAGCAGTAACACGGTGAGCGCAGATGACGACGATGTAGTGAAAAGGATCAAGGAATTACTGGAGAACTACGTGAAGCCGGCCGTGGAAATGGACGGAGGCGCTATCCAGTTCAAGAGCTATACCGAAGGAACTGTAAATCTTATGCTTCAGGGTTCCTGCTCGGGTTGTCCCTCTTCCATGATCACCCTTAAAGCGGGGATCGAGGGCATGATGAAAAGAATGATACCGGAAGTAAAGGAAGTGGTGGCAGAAGCCGAATAATAATAATAAAATCGTTCCATCATATTCAAAACCTTTCTCACGCAGAAAGGTTTTTTTATGGCATTGCTGCATGATCAGGAAAGTTGTCATCAACGGCCCGGAGTCCACCGGCAAAAGCACTATTTGCGAACAACTCGCAAACCGGTACCAAACGCTATGGGTGCCCGAATACGCCCGGGAATACCTCCGGACACGGGGGCCACACTATACCTATGACGATCTCCTGAAGATCGCCCAGCGTCAGCTCGCTCTGGAAGATGCATACTCCCGGCGACTTTCCAATGGCATGTTATTTATAGATACCAATATGTACGTGATGAAGGTGTGGTGCGAGTATGTGTTCGGAAAATGTCATCAATGGATACTCGATCAGATCGCGACACGCACATATGATCTCTATTTTCTCATGACGCCGGACCTTCCCTGGGTACACGACGAACTCAGAGAATATCCCGATCCGGCAACACGACGGGAATTATTTCATATCTATCGCAGCGATCTGCTATACCAGCACGTACCGTGGACCGAAATAAGGGGTGGCTACGCCGAAAGGTTGCACTCCGCTATATCGGCGATTGAGGGTATCGGTATGTCTCACTAACCGCTGGCAGCATCGTGTTGAAAAGAGTACAGGTATTTTTATCGGAGCACCACCGGGTTGTTTTCTATGGCTCCTGGCTACTGCTGCATGTGTTGCAGGCAGTTTTTACTGAACTATTCGACGACGAAGCCTATTATTGGGTGTACGCAGCGTTCCCCGCATGGGGCTATTTCGACCACCCTCCCATGATCGCCGTGCTGATCAGCGCCGGATATACGATCTTCCAGAACGAACTCGGCGTGCGCCTGCTCTGCATCCTGCTAAGCACCGGCACACTGCTGCTGCTGGAAGAACTCGCCTTTAAAAAAAACGCTCCCTTGTTCTACGCCATCTGCTTTTCCCTGGCCATCGCGCAGCTCGGGGGAATGTTAGCTGTGCCGGACACACCATTGATGTTTTTTGTGGCCCTGTTTTTCCTTGCCTACAGGCGTTTCACCGGGAGCCCGGGGGTCCTCAATACCTTGCTGCTGGGCCTCTCCATTACCCTCATGCTGTACACCAAATATCACGCAGTGCTGATTGTGCTGTTTACGGCATTGTCTAATATCCGGCTGTTCAAACAGCCGCGGGCCTGGCTGGCCCTGTTGTTCGCCGCCCTCCTTTTCGCACCCCATCTTTACTGGCAGTATCAGCACAACTTTCCCTCCGTCAGATTTCATCTGTTCGAGCGGAATGCCGACGCCTACCAGTTCCGGTTCACGCTCTCCTATATACTCGGTCAACTACTGATCACCGGGCCACTGGCCGGTTGGCTGCTGCTGGCGGCGGCCCTGAAACACCGCCCTGTTTCCGCAACTGAAAAAGCGCTGAAGTACTCATTTGCCGGCATTTTCCTCTTTTTCCTGGTGTGCACGCTTAAGGGAAAAGCCGAGGCCAACTGGACCATCCCGGGGTTTGTGGGACTGATCGTACTGGCACACCAACGCCTGTCATCCCATCTAAAATGGCGGCGATGGCTATACCTGGCCGCACCGGCCACTGCCTTCCTGGTGTTGCTGGCGAGGATCATGATGGTAGCAGATCTCCCTCCCTCATGGCGGTTGCCAAAAGACGAAATTCACGGCAACCGCGCCTGGGTGAACGAGATCCGGAACAAAGCGGGAGAATTGCCCGTAGTTTTTATCGATTCGTACCAACGCCCCTCCAAATACATGTTCTATAGTCAACAAATGGCAATGTCTCTCAACACGCCTCATTACAGAAGGAACAATTTTAATTTCTGGCCCATTGAAAACCAGTTGAACGGCAAGCCCGCTTATGTGGTGGGTAGCCGGCAACACCCCTGGCTGACTGACACGCTGCCCGGAGCCCGGCTTGGGGAAAATGCGGCAAGGGTGGTACCCCGCTATTTTTCCTTTTCGAGGATCACGACAGACAGGATACATACCGATATCACCGGCAGGCGGCTAACCCTGCGTTTCCGTACCCATATCCCCGGATCCTCCGAATCAGCAGTCTGGCTGGGAGATACCGCAAACATCAGCCTGGTTGTACTAAGGGGAAAAAATATTGTCGCGTACCTGCCCTCCTCCCTGAAACTGGAAAACATCCGCCGGCCGGTGCAGCAAAGCACGGCAACTTTTGACCTGCACTCCCTGGCACCCGGCCGCTATACAGCAAAATTGGTGATTAGTAGTGTGGTGCCTTCCATGCCGTCCCTTAACAGTTCAGGCTTCGAGCTGAAAGTAGAATAACGAAAGCGCCATTGTGTTCACGTCACCGTCAAAAATTGGCCACATTTCAAAATTATGGCCCCAGCTAGTGTATCAATTCGAGTATCTCCGGATCCGCCTCAAGATTATCCATCTGTCTTATCACCCAGGGATAACGCTTCGAAATATAACCGGAAAGCGGCACTATCGTATAGCGCGTGGGATTGGGAAGAGCCGCCGCTATCATCGCCGCTTCCTTTTTGGTGAGATTTTTGGCAGGTTTTTTAAAATATTGCTGTGCGGCAGCCTCTACACCGAATATTCCCTGGCCGGTTTCCGCCACATTCAAATAGGTCTCCAGGATACGCTTTTTCCCCCACACCAATTCTATCATAAGCGTGAAATAGCTTTCGAGCCCCTTTCTTATCCAGCTCCTGCCCTGCCACAGAAAAACGTTCTTGGCCACTTGTTGACTGATCGTGGAAGCGCCGCGGATCTTATCCGGCTTACGCTTATTATGATCCATAGCCTTGCTGATGCTTTGCCAGTCGAAGCCATAATGATCGGGAAACTTTTGATCCTCTGCTGCTATAAAGGCCAACTTTATATTTGGGGAGATATCCTGCCAATCCACATAGTCGCGTTTTAGCCCATTCCCGCTTATAAGACTCGATAACTGGGTGAGTGTGGCAGGAGGATCTACCCACCTCAGCAGAAGGATATACACAAAATGAAGCAGTAGCAGGATCAATAAAATTCTCCGAAGCTTTCGCCATAACCTTGGCACCAGCCCCCTGGTCTTTATGGCCATATAATTCCGGCTTAGGTCGCAATATAACAATAGCGGCCGATGCATACAACTATGCCGGCAATCAATAGCATCACAAAGTCGGGAAGAAGCAGGGCAAGCTCCCGCAAAACGTTTCTAACACGTTCCTATGTTACAAAAAGAGATGTATATATATCCGCTTCTTTATTTTAGGCTTACCAGATACGATAGCAACGCATGGTATTCATTTTCCGACAAGGTTGTTCCGAAATTATCGGGCATGAGGGTAAATCCAGCAGCTTTTTGTGTGGTTATCTCATCAATCGGCAGCGAAAACTCTTCGCCCCCTACATCCGCAAAGACCCGCAGTTTGCCTTCATCTCTTCTTAATAGTCCCGTGTATATTTTTCCGTCGCGGGTTTGGATTGTATAGGTTGCAAAAGCCTTCGAAATGTTTCGGTTAGGGTCCATTATCTTTTCAGTAAGGGCATAAGAGCCCCAGTTCCCGATACCCGTCAATTGCGGCCCAACCATTCCTCCTTCTCCACCCACCTGGTGGCAAATGGAACAGTTGCTGACAAAGACTTGCCGGCCTTCCGATACCTGACTGGCGGAAGGCTCAAAAGTCCGCAGGCGTGCCTGGATCAATTCATTTTTTACCGAATCACTGGCGATAAATTCTTTCACCAATGCTTCGTAAGCTTCCGCCTGCTTTTCGGAAACGTTCAGCAACATGCGTTGTTTTACCCGCCGCTGCACCAACGTTCTCTTATCTATGTTGCCCGATTTTATTTCCTGGAGCAGAATGTCTTTTCCTCCAGCCGTATTGGATAGGGCAAGCGCCACCCTAAACTGCAGGGTGGCAGCCGTGTCAATTAGCTGCTGCAGCAATGCTGTAGCCGCAGGATGCTCAAACTCACCAAGCGCGTCCGCAGCTTGCCGCTTCAGCTCAATAGGTGTGGTAGGTTTAGCTAGCTCTTTCTGCACAACCGGCGCATTTTTATCAGGATCGATCTGCATCAGCGCCCGAATAGCAGCAGCTCTTATGACGTGATTGGTAATATTGGTATGCAGGCAGGCGACCAACTCCGGCTGCAGGGTCGCTAACTTGTACCTGCCCGCAAGCTCCAGAGCAGCTCGTTGCTCATCCACTTCCTGCCTATTAAAAGCGATCGCGCCGGTATCCTTCCCGGGAGCACCGTAATATTTTTTCAAGATTGCTGTAGCAATAGCGCTCCCCCAGGGTTTTATATCGGGAGGAAGTGTTCCCCCCCGCTGCTGTATTCCCTGCACAATAGCGTTAAAACATTTTTGCTCAGCAGGCAGATCCTGCTTTATTCTTTCCCGTACCAACACGATCGTACTATTCAGGACGGAAACGTCGGCATACCGTGCGACGTGCTGCAGTATAGCGGACAGCTTGTCCACAGCGGGGGTTGCTTTTTTTACGTACGCGGCCAGGAACATGCCTGCATCCCGGGAAGGAACGCCAATCATCGCGTCTGCCAGGCTTTTATTAGAGGCGCTATCCCACGCTTTCGACTGTACTTTTGCCAGTACTTCGGGCTGCCTCAGCATATTCCGTAGCGACAGCCAGGTAGTATACGCCAGATGTGTATCTTTTTTCGGGATGCGGTTGCTGAACTGCAACAGTTCAGCAAAGGAACCGGCCTCGGGATCTTCGGCAAGCGCTTCAACGGTTACTCTTTGCACATGCGGGTTTGGGTCGTCGAGGGCGGCAACCAGTTGCGGGCGAAAGTTATTGGCGGCATGCCGTTCATGAACAATTCTTACAGCGTGTACTCTTACAAGGGGATCTGCATGTTTCAGGCCCTCTTCGATCAGCTCGTCGGGCAGTGCATTGAGCCGGTGGAGGGTCCAAAGTACCAGGGGTAGCGCCGTTTCGTTACCTGCACCCTTCTTCCAGGCATCCAGTAGCGGCTGTACAGCATCTTTGCCGATCCTGTCTGCCAACTGCCCGGCCGCCGTCATCCGAACTGTTATATTCTCATCAGACAATGCTTCGAGAAGGCGTTGCATGGGGGCGGTAGCAAGATTGCCCGGCGATGCACTATTCCCTTTATAGGTAATGCGCCAGATCCTGCCCCTAAGCTTATCCCTCCCGGGGTGATCGAGGGGCACCTCATAATGCCCTATGATCCTATTGTAAAAATCCGCAACATACAATGCACCATCAGGACCCAACAAAACACTTACGGGTCTGAACCAGGGGTCCTCGCTTTTGATAAAATCCTCCTCCCGTTTAGCCACAGGGCTGCTTCCCTCGAAATGGGACGAATTACGGTAGATACGGCTCGTCACCACATCACCGATATAAAAATTTCTGCGATAGGCTTCCGGGAATTGGCTGGCGTCGTAATAAGCAATTCCGGCGAGAGCGGTGGATTCATTTTCATGCCGCTTCATGACAGGAGCGAACCCCATGTCTTCCGGCCGTTTACCAAATTGAGGATATTCAGCGCCACGAATCAACTGATACAACGGTGATGAATGGCAATCCGTGGAATATATATAACCGAACTCATCGAATACCATACCGAAGGGGTTGACCCGACCATATGTCGTCTGCTCCACCCGGCTCCCATCAGGCCTGAACCGAAAAGTATTACCGGATTCCATTCGAATAGTATCGCCATCAGTACCGGCAATGGAAGATACGTTGGCAAAGCCATGGCAGGCATATATCCAGCCATCATATCCCTGCGCAAAATTGTTTACCATGCCGTGCGTATCCTGAAAACCGAACGGCCCGAACAGCGTCTTTCGGTTATCGGCCCGGTCGTCCCCGTCAGTATCGGTAAACCGATACACGCCTGGTACGCTGTAGGCAACCGCCGCCCTGTTAAAGGGGAAAATGCCGATGGGGATGTTCAGCGAGTCCGCAAACACTGTAAACTTGTCTGCCTGGCCGTCCTGATCGGTATCTTCAAGGATCGTGATCCTGTCTGACCCGGTTTGCGATTCGGCAGCATAGGGATAGTCGTACGATTGGGTCACCCAAAGCCTGCCGGCAGCATCGAAATTCATATTCATCGGTTTACCGATCATCGGTTCTGAAGCATATAACTGTATCTCAAAACCGGGAGGAAGCCTGAACATGAGCCGCTGGGCCTCAGGCTCCAGGGGCTCGGTACTGCGTATGTTTTTTTTGAACTCCTCACCTTCAAAAAGGTCGGGGCCGTCGGCTTTTACGCCGTGGTCGCCGGAGCAGCTCCACAATACGACAAGCCCCGAAAGAAGAATACCATTTAAGCGCCTCATATCATACTAAAATTTATAAGAATTAGGTGCCGCAGCACAGTATACCTGTTGCAGCAATACTCAATAAGTAAGATTATCCGACTGTTTATAAACCCGTGGCAACCGTTTTTGCCCCGCGGCATTTGATTAGCTGTTTCCTGACCTGTATTTCGCGAAATAATTCAAGAGGAGCCAGTGCGCCGCCTGCCCGGAGACGAGCTTCTGCTACAAGCGGTCGAACATCGGTACGGAATGCGTGCTGGAGTAACTCCTGGCAACGAACCACATCATTTATTTCCTGCGCCGCACTAAGCGACTGACGGTCGATACTCAGCGCCTGCGCATAAGCGATCATAATGGCTTCTACCGATTGCAGAAGATCCTCGAGCGGGTCTTTTACATTGTGTGCCGCATCGATCATCCATCCCAGGCTGTCCGCATGGTTCATACCCCGGGCGTCCATTCCTTCTACAAGCTCATTAAAGATGAGGAAGAGCTGGTAAGGTTTTATGCTTCCCGTAGTAAGGTCGTCGTCTGCGTATTTGGAATCGTTGAAATGGAAACCACCCAGTTTGCCTTCCATCAGCAACAGGGATACGATCTGCTCAATGTTGGCATTAGGCAGATGATGGCCCAGATCGACCAGCGTATATGCTTTGGGACCAAGCTTATTGGCATACAGGAGCGACTGGCCCCAATCCCCGACGGTGGTAGAATAGAAGTTCGGTTCGAAGGCCTTGTATTCTACAAACATTTTCCAGTTGTCCGGCAGGGCTGCATAGATCTCCTGCAAGCTTTCCAGCGTACGCTGAAATGTTTTCCTGAAGTTCAGTTGGCCGGGGAAACAGGATCCGTCGGCCAACCAAACGGTCAGCGATTCGGAACCAAGCGCGATGCCATGTTGTATCACCTCGATGTTGTGATCCACAGCTTGTTTGCGCACCTCCTGTTCCACGTGTTGCAGGGATCCGAATTTATAGCTGTGCCGCTGGTCCGGCTGATCCTGGAAAGTATTTGAATTTACCGCATCAAACCGAAGGTTCAATTGAGCCGCATGCTCTTTTATGGAAGCCGTATTTTCCGGGATATCCCACGGAATATGAAGCGAGATGGCGCCGCTCGATTGATTCAGGGCATGGAGCAATCCCACATCGTCCATTTTTTCTTCCAGCGAACGGGGTTCGCCCCCTCCGGGAAACCTGCCGAATCGCGTGGCACCGGTACCCAGCGCCCAACTAGGTATGGCAATCTGAAAATCAATGAGTTTCCCGATAATATTCTCTGCGCCGGGAACATCGGAGAAAGTATGATCTACTCGGGCGCGATGTTTCGCCGACCGGGCGCTGTTGTGTTCGTGGATATGTTCCTTTTCTATTCTCATGTGTAAATGTTTTATTGGAATGTTAGAATAACAGTCGTTAAATCGAATTTCCGTAGCCCACCAATAGCACGGAAAGAATGATGGAAAGGATACCCATGACAAATGTCATAAACGTTTTCCTGCTAACCGATCGCCACTCTTTTAACAACAATCCCCAGATATTTGCCACCAGTATGATAAATGCCATATGCAATATCCATGAACTGGCGCCATTACCCAGCTTGCTCTCTCCCATTCCGTAAAAGAAAAACTGTAAAAACCAGGTGGTTCCTGCCAGAGCGGAGAATAGATAATTCCGGCGTAACGGCGTACGGGGATTTGTATAATCCCCAAAACTGCGGTTTCTGCTGTTCAGGAACATGCACCACACCAGATTGGTGGTAAGTCCTCCCCACAGGATCACTACATAGCTCACATTGTTCTGGAATAAAAACTCCCCTTCTCCCGAATGGGTGGCTTTCCAGGCTGTGTTGGCCACGTCTGCCATCGGTTTGCCAGCTTCTATCCCAAAATTGAAACAGGCGCTAAGAATACCCGAAATGACTGCAACGATAATGCCGGTTGCGAGATTAAACTCCTGAACGCTCGCCTTTTTAGATTCGTCGCTTAGTTCCCTTTCTTTGAGCATACCTGCTCTGCCACAAAGAAAAATACCCAGTAAGCATACCAACACGCCAAGCAACACCCAGCGACCGCCCTCAGTAGCCAACATGTCTGAGAAACTTTCTTTACCGGCGCGGGGATAAAAATCATAAACTATCGGCGGTAACAAAGCACCGAAAGCGGAGCAAAAACCCAATACAATAGAATTACCCAGCGACATGCCGAGATAACGTACGCCAAGTCCATAGGTAAGTCCGCCAATTCCCCAAAGCAGGCCCATGGTGTACGTCAGCTTCAGCACGTCTCCTGCCGTGTTGCTGATGATCTCGCCGAAGCCGGGAATGGTCAGATACGCAGCCAGCGGGGGTACGATCAGCCAGGAAAACAGACCACCTACGATCCAGTAGCTTTCCCATGACCACCCCTTCACCTTTTTGTAGGGGACATAAAAGCTACCCGAAGCAACACCGCCAATAAAATGAAAAATAACGCCTAAAATGACCTGCATGTTAGAATTTAATTTGAATAGATGAGGGGATTTTGTGTGTCGTCGTTGAGCAGATCACCCGGTTTGAGTTTTGCCACCAGTTCATCAGATAGTATATTTTGTATGCCGTTAAACGCGACTCCATCAGGCATATACGCACAGGTCATCGCACGTCTGAATCCATTGGTCATGTTTGCGCCCGCGCCATGGATGGTCAGCCCGTTGTGAAACGAACAGCTCCCGGCTTTCATTGGAACGGCCGCCGACGGCGATTGTCTGAACTGGGGATAGAAATCGAATACGGCGTCCATGTTTTTTCCAATACCCGGGTTTTCAAAAGTAGTATGGTGATAAGACCCGGGGATAAAATACAGACATCCGTTCTCAGGGGTGGCGTCGTCCAGGGCTACCCAGATTGACAGGGCACGGCGATCGGTGAAAGACCAGAAAGGCGTGTCAAGGTGCCAGGAAGTAGGATTGGCCCATGGCCGCTTGATGAGTGCCTGATCGTGCCAGATACGCACACCGTCGCACCCGGCAAGCTCCGCCACCATCCGGCCCAGCTCCCTGTTCCGCATGATCTTTGCCACTTTGTTGTTGGTCTGCCAAAGATTAAGCATTTGGTCAAAGACCTTTCCGAAATAGTCTGCTTCTTTGTTAATTCCGTCATCTTCTCCGGTTTTGACACCGGTATTTGGCAATTTCCTGCCTCCGCGTTGTTCCACTGCCTCTGTTACAGCTTCCCTCCAATATTCCAGCTCAGTGGGACTTAGAAAATCCTCCACAAGTAAGAACCCGTCCCGGCGATATTGTTCAACCTGAGATGATGTTAACTGAGTTTTCATACACTTGTTTTAAAATATATTATTTAATTGCTTCCCCCTTACTTCAGTTGTTGTCGGTATGTTTTCATTTGACCGACGAGTTGAGATTTCAAGGCGGCCATACCCGAATCTTCGGACAAGTTATGTATCTCCGAAGGGTCCAGTGCAGTATTAAATAGTTCCTCGTAAAAAAAATCATCCGGATTATTACCGTTGAAGTAGCGGATATATTTGTAGTTCTTTCTCACTATCCCTTCAGATTTGGGGATATGCACTTTAGGAGGGTCAAAGAGATGATCGTAATAAAACTCCGTTCTCCATCCCGTGGTATCACCTTCCATCAGGGACCGCAGGCTTTTTCCCTGTATACCGGGAGGAACTGGTATGCCGGCATACTCAAGAAGGGTGGGAGCCATGTCTATATTAAGCGCAATGGCATCGCTGACAGGAACCCTCCGGCTCCCGTCAGCCCTGGGGTCATACACAACCAGCGGAATGCGAATAGATTCTTCATGACCGTACCACTTGCCAGCGAGTCCGTGCTCGCCAAGGTAGAATCCATTATCCGCCGTAAATACAATAATGGTGTTTTTGTCCGCCCCCTGTTTGCGGAGCTCGTCTACCAGGTTTCCAACTACCTTGTCTATTCCGCTAATCAACCGGTAGTAGGCTTTTACTGTTTCCTGGTATTTCGCTTTTGTAGAAAACCTGAGCTCCCATCGTTTACGCGCTTCATTCTCTACACCTTGCTCATTCGTCCGGAACAACGGGGGGAAAGAAAGGTAATAGCTGTCATCACCATTGGCAGGGAACGGAATGGAATCGTCGGTATAATAGCTCTCAAATTCAGGGCTATAAATAAAGCCGTTGTGTACCGTGCTGCCATCCAATGTATGAGGCGCCTTGAAACTCACCGACAGGCAAAAAGGCTTCGACCTGTCGCGAGTTTCCAGGAAAGTGATCATCTGTTTGCCTATCCTGTCGGTGCTGTGTATTGAATCTCCCTCGCCGGTCTTATAATAATATGCACCCATCCCGCCAAATCCCTCCCAATAGTCAAATTTGTCTTTGGGAAGCGGTGAGCCTACCCCGTACTTGCCGATAAACCCGGTATAATAGCCATTATGCCTGAACAGTGCCGGGTAGGTCATCGCAAACGCACTATCGGAAAAAGTAGTAGTAAAGTCGCGGATACCGTGCCGGATCGAATATTGCCCGCTGAAGATACTCGCCCTGCTTATCGCACAAATAGCGGTAGTAGCGTACGTATTCCGGAATACGGTACCCTTGCCGGCAAGCGCGTCTATATGGGGCGTCCGGACTATGGCGTTACCCATAAAACCCAGTGCGTCCGCTTTGAGATCATCGGCCAGTAGGAATATAATATTAGGCTGCTCCTGCTTTTTCTCGCTGCAGGCTGCAAACGTCATCAAAAAACAGATCAGCAGAAACACTGCGGGTAACAACCCGATATTCGCTTTGTTTTTCATGCACCTATTTTTTTGCTATGGGTTGCCGTAATTCGGTACTATATTCCTTCATTTTTTTTATCATGTCGTTTTTTATTGCAGCCTTGTCAGGCCTGTTGGCAAGATTGTCGGTTTCATAAGGGTCAATAATGGTGTTGAATAGCTCCTCGTAAAAAAAATCGGCTGAATCGTCATGCTTAAAGTAGCGGATGTATTTGTATTCTTCTCCCACCAGCCCCTCCGATTTTGGAATGTACACCTTGGGAGAAGCAAATAGATGATCATAAAAGAACTCCTTCCTCCATTCCATCTTTTTACCTTCAGCCAGGGGCCGTAAACTATGCCCTTGCATCCCTGAAGGAATGGGTATGCCCGCATAATCAAGCATAGTGGGAGCCATGTCCACATTCAGAACCATCTCTTTCCTTATCCGGGCTCCTTTTGCAACAAGTGTCGGATCGTACAGGATCAGCGGAACACGGATGGACTCCTCATGGCCATACCATTTACCGGCGAGTCCGTGTTCGCCGAGATAAAACCCATTGTCGCTTGTGAACATAATAATAGTATTCTTATCCTGCCCGGATTTCTCCAGTTGTGCGCGGATACGCCTCACCACTTCATCAATGCCAGTCACGAGACGGTAATATTTTTTGACGTTCTCCTGATACAATTGAGGCGTGGAAAACCGAACCTGCCAGCGTTCACGGCCCTCATTCCCCACGCTGAAGGTTTCGGGGAAAAGATTAAAAAAACGGTCATCCCCCGTGACCGGCAACGGGATACTGTCGTCCTCGTACCAGGAATTATAGACCGGATCAGGAGCAAATACATTTGTTCCCTCTACGTGCGGTGCTTTAAAACTTATCGACAGGCAGAAAGGTTTGTTCTTCTTCATCCGCAGGAATTCCTCCGCCTGGTCGCCTATCAGGTTGGTGAGGTGTTTGTAATTGCCCGCAGCATCTTTATGATGATATGTTCCCATCCCGCCAAACCCTTTCCAGTAGTCGAATTCCGTAGCAGGCAATTTTGCTCCTACTCCATATTTACCGATAAAGCCGGTAAAATAGCCGTTTCGCCGCATGAGCTCCGGATAAGTGTTCTTTCTTGCGGAGTCGGAAAAAGGGGTTACAAAATCAAGGATGCCGTGCCGGCAGGCATATTGACCGCTGAAAATACTGGCCCTGCTTATCGCACAGATAGCGGTGGTAACATAGGCGTTGTGGAACATCGTACCTTCTCTCGCGAGCCCATCGATGTTGGGCGTTTTAATAATCGCGTTCCCCATATAACCGAATACGTCATAACGTAGGTCGTCGGCCAGCAGAAAGATGATATTGGGACGCCTGTCCGGCTTACGGAAGGCGAACAACGACGCCGTTATCACAACCGTAAGTAATAGGATTACGCGAATTTTGCGTTTGTTCTTTGTAGTTAATTTCATGGTATGACAAGCAGGCATGTGATCAGCAAACCCGGATAGTAGGGATGTTAAGCATATCGCCCAGTTTTTTTATTTTAGATGAAATATGGCCTACTCCGATGGCGCAATGATGTGCAGGGCCATAGGAATTCCACTGGTTGACAAAATCCCTGGCCCCGATAGAAAACCGGTACCTGCTATTGGTATTGCCGATCTCAAGTATGGGGCCCGCTACCGATTCGGCTTCCGCCACCAGGAATAGCAGTTTTCCGTCTACAGTTTCCACAACAGAAAGCATTGTTACGGGGCCAAGCCTCACAGACATTTCCACGGAAAGCCCATTGCCCACCTTCCCATGATACACCTGCAACGGACGCACCTTGATCTTCCCTTCGGCAATAGCCAGATGCCCTGGCCCGTCGTGCCCCATCAGCACTACGTCATCATCAAAATCCATGGCATAATATTCGGTGAAGGACCCGCCCACGCCAAAAGCATCCATAATCTTCATCGCCTGTGCGTTCTTGATCTCATACTCACCTGCCACCGGAACACCGTTTGCCGTCAGCAGGGAGTTGCCCAATATCACCGAGCTCATGGTATCTTCGTTTGCAGCGTTGCCGGTGCCCTTATGATAGTACGCCATCGACCCGAGAGAATATTTTTCCACCAGTTTATCCAGGGCAATGGAAGTGCGGGCAGCGCGGCGAAGCTCGAAAGGTGAACAATCATCCTGTACCTCGAAGACCTCAGAAAACACCTCTACTTTTTTTTCAATCTCCGCATCGGTTACGTTTTCCCGGATATGGGACAGTTCATCTACTTCGATGATCTCGATGTGCCCGCCAAGTGCTGCCAGATGCAGCGTCATGTTCGAATATATATCCAGCATGCCGCCGTAATAATTGCCCATAACGCCCATACGGTTATGATACATGTCGTTGGCCACTTTAGCCGCAGCTATCCATTCTTCAATTTCTTTCCATGCCAGGGGATCGTTGTGCAACATTCCCGTAACCTGATAGAACGGAATACCGGAACGGTTGAACACACTCGCGATCTCGGGAACGGGGCAGGCCGCACAATAGGCCAGCCATTCGCCCGTCATCCGGGTCCGGTCCTTTAAACTATTGAACCATTTGTAATCGATCGTCGCCGAGGGAGATAAATTCAGTATGATCACGGGCACCTTGGCGCGCTTCACCACTGGCAGCACCGTAGAAGAAAGGGCATACGTGGTTACATATAGAAAAATCAGGTCGACGTCTTCCTTCCTGAAGCGGTGCCCGGCCTCAAATGCTTTTTCGGGAGAATCGATCATGCCGAGATTGATCACCTCCGCACCATAAACGCCAATCTTTTTTTCGGCCTCGCCGATATAGCCGACCAGCCTGTCCCTCAGGCCTTCGAACTGGTCCCAGTAAGCTTCATTCCCGATCCCAAAAAGTCCAATTTTCAAATTGTTAATCATTTCTACATTTTTAAGTATGCTAATTCCATATTTATTTTTCAATCTGAAGAGTCACCGGCCCGATCAATCCGGACTCAAGCAGGGGCATTTCCGGCTGGTAAGGGTTCCAGTTCACTTTTGCCAGCCGTTCTTTTTCCGGTAGCCCAGCGTCTCCGATCAGCCGGTTAGGCCACAGGTTCGTTATCTCAATCTCCAGCAGGCTCTTGCCCGGTTTTGTTCCGGCGGGTATTTCCACGCGGAAGGGAGGCTTCCAAAGCACGCCCAACTCTTTACCATTGAGCCTTATACTGGCGATCTCTTTTACCTTTCCCAGGTCAAGGAAAAGAACACCTCCCGATTTCAGGAGTTTCCGGGAAAGGACAATCTCTTTTTTATAGGTGGCTGTTCCGGAGTAGTGTTTTACGCCGTTGTCCGAGCTATCGGTCCAGGAATATAGTTTTGGCATATGGTATGCTTCAGGGCCGCCCCAGACCGGCTCAAAATGAACTGTCCAGGACCCTTCAACAGTCTGCACTACTTCGCTTTCCAAAAAACGATGGGAACCAGCGGTGTGCGTACCCGCCTGTTTTCGAAATACAACAAACACCGATCCTGCCGGATCGAGCCGGAGAGGGAGCTCGGTGCGGCCATTCGCCCGAACTCCACTGCCTGGCACAGTTTTTCCGGTATCGGGGAACCAGTATTCCGGCTGTCGGTCGCTTACACGGAACCGGCAGTTTAGGTAGGCCTTTTCGTTTTGCTGGTTAGAAACAAAATAAATATCGGCCGTTTCAGTTTGCCGGTGAATATAATCGATCTTCAGCCCGGACGACTGTGCGGGTCCGGCGTTATCATAGTCAAAATCGGGCAGTAGCCCCAAAGCCTCCAATGCTTCCTTCGTGGCGTTTCCCGCAAAGACCCGTCCCCGACCTACGTTGCGCATTTTTTGATCGCTCTCACCCCACAGCTCACGGGCTATCGCCTGTAGTTTTATATCACCCTCCTTAAAATCGCTAAGGGAGGGCGACTTTTGCGGTTTGTTTCCTACCAGGGTTGCTCCGGCTTTTACCAGTCTTAATATATTTTCGGCAAGCCGAAGTGTCATCCGCCTGCCAGGAGGCAATACCAGCACGCTATAGCCCATGCCGTGCGGAAGCGTGAGTTTTCCGTCTACCACCTCCATTTCTCCCACACCTTCCGGATGAATAAAGTCATAGTCATATCCCTGCGGAGGCAGGAAAGGCAACATATCATACCGTCGCAATACACTCTCGGTCACCGTAGACGTATCATAAGGGTCGTCCGCTGCTACCGGGTCATGGAGCTGCCTGATCAGCGACGAAGGAGCCCCTTCCTCAGTAATCACGGCTACATCGGCTACAAACCTCCCCTGCTGTAAGAGGTACTGGCAGCGGGTCAGATAGGTAACCCATGCAGCGGCGGGGTTCCACCAGGTTTGCGACACGTCGAAGTTAATCCCTACCTTGGGCCAGGTCATTCCCGGCTTTTGGTCGGGGTTGGGCTGGGCCACCATGCGATGAAAATAGAGGCGGTTGATACCGTAGCAGAAGGCGCTGTCGCCAAGAGCCTTGAGTGAAAAAGGTGATTCCAGCCAGGTACCGGCGTTTTTCTGGTTCTGGGTAAAAGCTTCCGCCCCCGCAATCTTACGATCAGCCACATGTGCAGCCGAAGCAGCCGCTTTACAGTCTGGTCTCGGACGTTGCTCCTGCGGTGTGTTCCAGAACTCACCGGTAGGTATATCCGAAGTAACCTGGAAAGCGATCGGATCATACAGGAACTGTTGCCGGCCTGAAGACTCTGAGGAAAAGGAAAGCCCCCGCTTATGGGCCAGCTCGCGGAAATATTTTAGATGATTGTCAATAAACGTGTCAGCGATAGTGCGGCGGATATCCCAAAGGAAACGCTCGCTTTCTTCCACGCTGCCTATGATCCTTCCACCAGCCATAACGGGCAGCCAGGAGAGAAGATCGTATCCCCTGCGTTTTCTGAATTCGCCGGGAAAGTCGGCAGTCCAGTTTGCCGTAAGTGATTCCCAGCTATCGGTATGCAGCACCGTCAAACTCTTTCCTACCAACTCCCCCGCGTCGTCAAGCAGTTTATCCACCATCCCCGCCAAATGCACTTCCAGCGCCTTACGGTTGTATTTATCGCTATCCAGACCCTTGCCTTCCAGCGTAGCATACCCGTTCTTCATGCCGGTCGGTGTGTACCCGATACGAAGAAGCGACCATTCCCCCTGCGGAACGCTCCACTCGAGCACACCGTCTGCCCTGGTCATTTCAGTAAGATTTATTACCTGTTCAGCAGACGGAAACTTCCCATTCATGGATTGAGGAAACTCCAGTGGAATGGCATATAAAGGAGATCCGCCCCCGTGCTCCCGGATATAGCTGAAGCCGGCCTTCATCTGCCAGTGATCCACCACCGCCCCAGCTTCCATACGAAAGCTTATATCTCCCGCATCGATAGCCGGGTCGCGGAATATAATACGAAAATAACGGGCACTGGTTTCTCCAATGCGTATGGCCGTGCTCTTCGGAGCAGTAAAAGCGATCCATCCCGTCTCGAACGTTCTGACACTGCGGAAATGAACACCATCGTCAGAAACTTTTATTTCACAGGATGCGGGTCCTACATATCCCGGCTTGATCTTCTGATTTGAAATAACGAGCGACTGCGCGTTGATGACTCGGCCAAAATCCTGCTGCACCCAGCTTTCCGGCCCGTTATGCACAGTAGTATGCGCTCCCGACGGGATCTCCGGCAATTTCCGGGATGGCACAGCCAACACAGCTACGTCGCGATAAGTATCCAGCGTGGTCGAGCCCCGCTCCAGCCTTGTAGTAATCTTTGCCGGGCCAGTAACCGGCGTTTCACTCCAGGTAAGTTTCTGCATACCCAGCTCGGGAGTGATCCAGGGGCCGCCGGAATTCCACCCGTCGTCGTTGTTCATATCCACCTCTAAGCCCAGCCGATTCGCTTCGGCAATTGCGTGCTTTATCAATCCTCTCCATTGCGGGGTCATAAAACGAACGGGGCCGGGAAGGATTTCTTCATTCGGGGGCAATCCAAGGTTCATGATCACCACCCCGCCTATGCCTATCTTCTTCAACCCCTCCAGGTCGCTGGTAATGCCCTCGCGAGACACATTGCCGTCGAGCCACATGTAAAACGTCCAGGGCCTGGCCGATGGAGGGAGGTGAATAAAGCCCTCCAGCAGGTCATCCGCATCGTACATCTCCGCCGCTTTTCCGCCGGCCACCCCTGCAAGTGCAGGTGGTATATTAGAAAGCACCGCCGTTGCAGCGGCACCCAGGCCGATTAGCCGGGTAAATCGTCTTCTGTTCATATGGTCAACACGCATCCGATTATTTTTTTATTTCCTTTACTATTATTTATACCTGAAAATGGGTTCTGCCATTTCATCGCTTAGTTTTTGCCAGATCGTTTCCAGATCCCGGGCCTTATCGGGATATTGCGAGATTAGGTTGTGTTTTTCGCTGATGTCCTTGCTCAGGTCGTACAGCTCCCACTCCTTCCTGTCTGGCAAGCTGCTCACCAACTTCCAGTTACCTGACCGCAACGCCGCCCGCTCTCCCATGCGCCAGAACAGATGACGTAAAGGCTGCTGTGCCCCGTTGGCCGACAGATACGGTAGCAGGTCTATGCCGTCAAGGCCTTGGGGCACCAGGGCGCCAGCCGCCGTTGCCGCCGTAGGAAAAATATCACAGGAACTTACCGGTTGGTCGTAGATCTGTCCTGCAGGTATCTTTCCCTTCCACTGCATGATGAACGGCACACGGATCCCTCCTTCGTACATTTCTCCTTTTCCCGCCCGCAAGATGCCATTGCTTAAAGCCCGTTCAATGAGCGGCCCCCCGTTATCGCTCATAAAAATGATCAGGGTGTTGTTTTCGAGGCCGGCGGATCGTATTTTTTTCACAATCGCTCCCACCCCATCGTCTAAATTGCTCAGCATCGCCGCAAATATTCTTTCCTCGATATTTTGAATATGCCCGAACTTCTTCATGTACCGGTCTGCCGCCTGCGTGGGAGTATGCACTGCATTATAGGCCACTTCAAGGAAAAAAGGCTGATCTTTTTTTCGCTCGATAAAACTGATTGCCTCCCGGGTAAAAGCATCGGTAAGGTAAGCTTCCTCTACCACGGGCTGGCTGCTGCGCAGAATGGGATTGTTGGCATCATAAATGGGTATATAACCTCCTTTCTGAGTCGAGTAGACGGTTTTTCCATTCACCCACACGCCTTTTGATCCATCCGGTAGGGTCCGGCGGGGGTAGAGCGAAGTGACGTTCTTCCATTCAGGAAAAGCGTAGGTATGCCCTTCATGCAGAAAACCGAAAAATTCATCAAAGCCTTTACGCATAGGGTGGTACTCAACCGTGCCACCAAGATGCCATTTTCCAATCAGGGCGGTAGTGTATCCTTTATTATACAAAGCCTGAGCAATTGTCTGCTGCCCCTGGGGTAATCCAACAGCAGGATTTTCATTGTGCACGCCTACAGGATTGAATTCATACCCGAACCGGGTCTGGAACTTACCCGTAAGCATTCCCGCCCGGGAAGGAGCGCAGAAGGGCGAGGTTACATAAGCGGATGCAAACCGAACACCGTTTGCCGCGAGGGCATCAATGTTGGGAGTAGGAACCTGTGTGTTTCCGTGGCAACCCAACTCAGCATATCCCAGGTCGTCCACAAAGATCAACACAATGTTTGGTGGGCGCTGTGTTACATGATGCGTCTGTGCCAGCAGCCGGCCAGGAAAATTTACGCCTGTTGTTAAGGTCAACATACAAGCCATAAATAGTGAAACGTTCCGGCCTGAGCAGACTATACCCCCTCGGCTTGAAACAATACCAGTATTGGCGAATCCCGACCGTAAGCTTTCAAGTAGCTTTCTAAAATAGTTTATCATATGTTGTTTGTCCTTTTATATTAGTCTTAGCTGCGGAAAAAATTGTAAGAGCTTCTCCTGGCTGTCTAAGCGGAAGAAGACCTCCTCTTTCAAAATCAATATCGCTATGTGCCGGTACCCCCTATCACCGGGTCGGTATATCCCCATTTGCCCGTTTCTACTCTTCCTGCGCATCTCCTTTCAAAATCCGGCGCCCCATCTACCAGCACACTGAAGTCATACCAGCCAAAGCTCGTCTTGGCATCGATCACAAAGCTGTTGTTCCTGCCCGGCCGCACCATTCTTTTTTTCCCGGGTTGCCCGTATGCGTTATCCTTTATTATCACCGAAAGCCTATCCTTAACATTGACTAGCTTAATCTCCACATTTCCGTCAGGAACACCTTCTTTA
>CAZUWX010000001.1:0-3365 GCA_964624205.1 uncultured Chitinophagaceae bacterium | reverse complement strand
CCTCCGTTCATTATCTATCGCTCCGTCTGCATATAGCTGATACGGTAGGGGGGAGGAGCGACGCACGCCTTTTTCCTGGGCTGGCAACAACGAGTTGTAGGAGCCATATACAACTGCCCTGATCTCGTCATCGGAAAGTTTTTTAAACCCTGCCGGCGGCTCCTTAAACTTGGCACTATGTATTTCCGCAACAAATTCATCCCGAGCGGGAAAAGGAATATTTACTTTCTCACCATTATAAGGCTGAAATACAGAAGTGAGATCGCCACAGATCGCTCTTCGCCAGGAACTGATCTCGGGTTGTTCCATTTTTTTCCCTGTTTTCTGACTCAGGAACTTTTCCAGGAACTGGAGGACGGAGGTATGGTCAAAAACTTCTGAACATACACAACCTCCCCGGCTCCAGGGGGAGGCAATCACCATCGGTACTCTGTAGCCAAGACCAATAGGGCTGTTCCGTGCCCTGCGGACGGGTTTGTTCCTTTTGTCCAGTTCAAATTCCACAAAGTCAACAGCAGGATCGATACTCCCGGAGGTCAATCCCGTATCCGGCCTCTTCGGATCGGGAACAACAAAAGGTGGTATGTGATCAAAATAGCCGTCGTTTTCGTCGTAGGTCAGAATAAAGACCGTTTTTTTCCAGACTTCAGGATTTTGGGTGAGGATATCGAGCGCTTCCGAAACATACCAGGCGCCATACCAGGGAGACGCGGGATGATCTGAGAATTGGAGCGGCGCAATAAGCCAGGAAACTGTAGGAAGCTTTCCATTTTTTACGTCCTGTCTAAACTGGTAAAATATATCTCCTTTAGGAACCTCTACTGATTGTTGTTCTTTTCCCTGTCCGTAGCTGAGCGTCTCCAGTTCCCGATAATGGGGATCTGATATATTCGTACAGCATGCTCGTCGGTGTATGTCTTTTTCCCTTTCGGAGAGACGATTCCAGTAGGCTTCCGTAGAACGTTCGTACTGCTTAAGAATGGTCTTAAGCTGATTCTTTTTTTGAACGATCGTTTTTGCTATAGCCGGATCGCTGTCTGTAAGCGCCTGCTCTTCCAGTACCCTGATCTCGTTCGGCAACTCGGTAACCATCTTTTCCAGATACGCCCGCGAAGTGGGAGAGCAATAAGAATTGAACTGCGGAAAACGCTCCAGCACATTGCACCTGAGATTAGACAGCGAGACTGTTTCGTTTCTATTCAAGCCGGTAGGAATACCCAGTTCATTCTGGTAAACCTTCCAGGATATGCCCTGATCCTGCAGTCGCTCCGGGAAAGTGGTGCCGTACATCAAATCAGTATCCTCATTCAATACCAGTGCTTGTGAAAGCGGGATTTGTTTTTCCCGGATACTGCCCCTCATCAGGTAGAGGCGGTTGGGATAGGTACCGGTGAGAGAAGAGCAGAAATTCTGGTCACAGACCGTAAAAGCATCTGCAAGCATATAGTAAAAGGGAATATCCTGGCGGTTATAATAACCCATCGTGAAAGGCATTCCCGGATAATTCGCAGATTTTTTTACGTCCAGCCACCGGTTATGATAACCATTATTGCGGGCATCCACCTGATCCTCCCAGCTATGGGGAAGGGATCCCATCCAGGTAGCTTTGGTATTTTTAATATCGAGCCGGAAAGGGCCATAAGTCTCTTCCGCCATATTGGTCTGCCACCATACCGGTTTGCCGTCGGCCAGCTTAATTGCACGGGGATCGTTGAATCCTCTCACACCTTGAAGGGTTCCATAGCTATGATCGAAAGAACGATTTTCCTGCATCAGGATCACAACATGCTCGGCATCAAGAAAAGTGCTGCCCAGGTCAGGATTGATGGCAAGTGCTTTTTGAATGGAGGCCGGTAATTTGTCCAGCATCC
This sequence comes from uncultured Chitinophagaceae bacterium, assembly GCA_964624205.1. GTDB lineage: Bacteria > Bacteroidota > Bacteroidia > Chitinophagales > Chitinophagaceae > Flavitalea. Next base: position 1,494 of record CAZUWX010000001.1, on the reverse strand, counting down.
CAAATCCGCCTGCCAGTAGCGCCGCTTTCTTTATAAACTCTTTCCTTGTTTCCATATTCCTTTTCCAGTTTTTCAGATCATGCCGGTTGCGAGCTTTTTTACAACCTAATTTATTCTGATCAAAAATCTTGAAACTTTGCCTTCGGGGCGATAACTATCTTTTGCCCGAAGCAGTAACTACTTTAACCGGCCCGATCAACCCCGACGGCTGCAAGGGCGCTGCTTTATCGTAGAACCTCCAGGTTGTAAACGTATACCTTCCCTTCGAAGGTCTCGGTGTACCGTTGATCGCCCATTCGGGCAAATCCTTCAGCGCCCTTGACCCCACATGCAGGTCATAGCTGCCCTTGCGGTTCGTATCGGGATTCCATTCCACCAGCTCACAGTCTTCCGGCTCCTGTTCGTCACCGATCAACCTGTTTACCCATGTATTCACTACCTCTATTTTGAGTTCGTTTCCCTTTGTCTTAAGTATGGCCGGGGGTACTTTCACGCTCCACGGTGCACACCATACCACGCCGAGGTCATGGCCATTTACCGAAACGCGGGCAAGATCGTGCACTTCACCGAGTGCGATATACAGCTCATTTGTTGTTAGCGTCCGGCGGGGCAGATCAAACGATTTCCGGTACACCGCCGTTCCGCTATAATAGCGGATACCTTTTTCCCCCTTCGTGCTCCAGTCTTCCAGTTTTTTAAACTCTACCGGGCCCGGGCCACCCCATTTTGGATCAAAATGAACCGCCCAGCTACCCTGAAGTTCTTTGATCGTTTTGAATTGGGTGGTCTGCAGCATAAGGGGTTGCACTGCGTCTTTTGCCTCCTGTTCTTTCCTGAACACGACGAAAAAAGACTGCCGGGGTGCAAAATGAACGGTCAATTTTGTCCGGCCGTTTTGCTGCCGGGCATTTCCAATCCGCTTTATTTCGCCGGTCACCGGGTCCCAAAGTGCGGGGGTAAGGCCGCTCACCCTGAGATCGATATCCACATCGGCCGCTTCCGCTCCGGTATTGCATACAAAATAAAGATCCGTATTTCCATCGCGCCGGTGTACAAAATCCATTGACGCCAGCACCTGCAGCGAGGCGCCTCCAAACTGCAGATCAGGCCCGCCTGTCAGCGCGTCCATCGCCCTGGAAATATCCGGGGTAATAATCAGCCTGCCTTTTCCGAAGGATCGCTCCCCCCTTGTTTCCGCGCCGGACTTTCCCCACAACTCTTCAATCAGCGCGGCGATCTCTTTGTCGCAGGCTGGGTAATTTTCGAGGCTTGAAGATGTTGGCACCGGGCGTTCACCGATCAATGTTGCGCCTGCTTTCACAAGATCCCGGATCTTCCGCATGGCTTCGGGCCGAAGCGGCAGACCGGGAGTAAGCGCTATCGCTGCAAAATCTCCACCTCCTTTTACAATGATCCGTCCGTCACCACGGACAGAGATACGTTCCATCAGGGATTCGTCGTTCAATACCACCTGACGATACACACCGGCATCCA